>CAZORL010000018.1:9532-30819 GCA_964582375.1 uncultured Lachnospiraceae bacterium | reverse complement strand
CCGGGGAAACGCTGTCATACACACGGATATACGCCGCTTCATCTTCCTCTACACGAGAGTATTTGCAGGAAAGCAACGCCTTTGTACGGTTTGCGTCTTTCGTCTGCAATGCGGTATAGGTGCGGCAACCGGACTCCAATTCCTCTGCGGTCATCTCCTTCAGCATTTTTCCGCCACGGATAATTCCGTAGTGGGTAGCGATCTTTTCAAGCTCTCCGAGAATATGGGAAGAAATCAGAATGGTCACGCCATTCGCCGCCAACTCGCACAGCACTTCACGCATGATCCGCATACCATCGGCATCCAAACCGTTGATCGGCTCGTCCAGCACCAGCAGTTCGGGATTTCCCAGCAACGCCATTGCAATGCCGATACGCTGTTTCATGCCGAGGGAACAATTTTTATACTTATTGGAAGCAGCACCCTCCATACGGACGGTCTTTAGAATTTTGACGATTTCCGCATCCGCATTTTTCAGACAAATGTTTGCCGCCTGCAATTTCATATTCTCCCAGACGGTCAAATTGGGAAAGCAACCGGGTGATTCAATCAGCACGCCGATCTTGGAACGAACAGAATCGTCGGTCAAAGGCTTGCCGAAAAGCTTGACTGAACCACAGCTTGGCATCATCAGACCGCAGATCATTTTTTCTGTGGTAGATTTGCCACTGCCGTTTTCTCCGATAAAACCGTAAATCGCACCCTTTGGCACGGTCATATTCAGTCCACAGACTGCTTGCTTTGTCATAAAGTTTTTGCTTAGATTTTTGATTTCAATGGCATTCATAAACGCACCTCCTCAATATACATCACTCTTAGACAAAACCAATGTTCCGGCCGCATTGTAGATAATTGTCCAGACTACCGAGCAAATCAAGCACACGATCGGTGTGACCGGAGTTGCCGACAAACACGCATACACGGAAGAACCATAGAGGAAAATGTTCAAAACAGAACTGCTGCCGAAAACAGCAGCCGCACCGATAATAAGAATACCCGTGCCGAAGAAGAACGAGGACGCAATAGAAATTCCGAAGTACTTCCTGAAAACGACATTAAGGAAGGTGTAAAGGCTTGCCCATCCGAGACTCATAGCGATTTTCCCGAGAATTGCAAAAATCAGAGAGTCGATATTGACCTCAAAGGAGAGCCCGGTCAAAAGTCCTGCCGCTACGCCACCAATCATATAGGTAATGCACATACAAGCCATAGCAAATGCACAGCTCAGGGTCTTGGAAATCATGTAGTCCTGCTTTTTTGCGTGGGTGGTAAAAAGCTGTTTCACATAGCCGGAGCTATAATCGTGACCAATGAAGATAGACACCATAATGCCGCCGAAGATGAACACCATGTTCATGTTGGCATATTCTCCGATATCGCTGACGACATACAAAGGCTTATCTGCAGCGATAATGTTCCAAACATTGGTGTAAAGCTGTGCGCTGATCTCACCGGTTTGGGGATTTTTCATACCGCCTGTACCAACGATCATAGCCGGAATAATGGCGGCAATGCCGAGAAAAATGTAAAACAGAGGGGTGTGGAACAGGCGGTAAAAGTCAACACCGAGCATTCCCCGTATTCTCTGCAAAAAGGTTGGATTTTCAAATTTTAGGCATTTTTTCATCTTGCACTTCCTCCTTCCGTTTCATCAGTTCGATATAATATTCTTCCAGACCGATCTTGTTCTTTTTGATCTCGCTGACCACATGGCCATTTTCAATCAACCATGCAACAATACTTTCAGAGTCGTCCACATCGTAGACACGCAGATATTCTTCTTCCATGCGAACATCGGAAAATTTGGCTTTCAAAACATTCATTGCTCCGACCATATCCTTCGTTTTTAGAGAAACAAATACTTTTGCACGATTTTCCAGTTCTTTTGCTGAAAGCTCCATGATAATCTTGCCCTGACGGATAATACCGTAATGGGTGGCGATTTTCTCCAACTCACCGAGAATATGAGAGGAAATCAGAACAGTACAGCCACATTTCTTCGTAATATCCACGAGAATTTCACGCATGAGTCGCATACCATCGGTATCCAAACCATTGATTGGCTCGTCCAAAATCAGCAAAGCAGGATCGCCAAGCAGTGCCATAGCAATGCCGATCCGCTGTTTCATCCCCAAAGAGCATTTCTTAAATTTGAGCTGAGCGTTATCCTCCATGCGGACGATTTCAAGCACACGGCGAATCTCTGCATCAGGGTTAGGCAGATTCAAATTGATAGCCTGCATCATCAGGTTTTGATAAACCGACGAGCCGGGGAAACAGCCTGCGTTTTCAATCAAGGCTCCCACACGGACACGCACACCGGGGTCGGTGTGAGAACGACCAAAGAGTTCAATTTTGCCGTCATCGGCTACCAGATGACCGCACAGCAGTTTCATGGTAGTGGACTTGCCGCTGCCGTTTTCGCCAATGAAACCATAGATTGCACCCACCGGCACGCTCATATTCAAATGATCCACAGCATACATTCCACGAAAACTTTTGGAAAGACTCCGTATTTCTATTGCGTTCATAAGTTCTCCTTTTCTTTCTTTTGATAATAGGATCATGCGGAGTCAAAATGAAATCGCATTCTTTAATGTATTCATATTAACACCTTTATCTCGATTTTCCTACATAGGTTACATCACTGATGTTCTTGAAGCTTTTGCAAAATGCTTGAGTTTTGTTAAAATGCTTTTTCTGTTTTCACATGATCTCACCCATAACATGGTAAAGGCAAGATGCCCTGCGGTACCTCGCCTTGGCGTTTTTACTTTTTGGCAACTTCACAGCGAGCGTTGGCCGCTTCGGTTCTTGCCTTGGCTTCTGCAATCTGTGCATCATGCTCAGCCTGCATCTGTGCCTTGCGGCGGCCGGGATTGCCCATAGCTTTTGCTTCTGCGAAGTTGGCTCTGCTTTCTGCTTTTACAGCCTCTAACTGTGCCTTGTCCACTTCGTGCTGTGCCTTTGCTGACTCTTTCATGTCCTGAAATGCGTTCTTAAAAAAGTTCTTGATATTCATGGTTTTAACCTCTTTCGATTTATGTTGGCTATATTATAGCCGACGATTGTTGTTGAACTTTTTGAGAAATGTTTGTGTTTTGTTAATTAGCAAAAACCAAAATAAAAAAGCGGGAGCATATCGTAAATATGCACTCTCGCTAAAATATTTACCGTTCTTGGCTGTCTCTGTGTTTCTTCGGTGTTTGCTTTTGCTACGCCTGCTGCCGTCTTTGAAGCAACTGCTCACGCACGGAACAGCTTTCCGTTCGATAGACGATTTCATTGCCAATGCAAACAGATTTATTGATATCCGGGAGCTGACTCCCGAGATCGTACACGCATTCGTATCCAAGATAAACGTCTACGAAAAGAAGGGAAAGTGGTCACGCACCGAGGCAACGATATCGACATCATCTTTACCGCAGGCTTTAGAGAACAGCATACCGTGAGAACATCCGATGCCATTGCATCATAACTCCACAGAAACAGAAATACCGAGGCAAATCAATGCTCGGAACTTCCGCCGTCATTTCTCCGCTAAGAATACAGAGACAAAAAGGTGAGGTTTTTTGATTAATAATATGCTCTTTTCTTGGAAGTTATAACTGTGCCTGCTACAAGAATTGAGATCTCTTGGTTTGCGCCGAAAAAATAAAAAAATTTTCGAAAAACCTATTGACAATCACGAGATTATGTGATATAATCATATCACAACATAAAGGAGGGCATTAACACAAATGTCAAAAGAAAATACAACATATTCATTCGTCAACAAAAAGCTCGTCAAAAAGGGCTACGGCAAGTTTATCGCTCTCGGCGTGGTACTGATCGCACTGATAATCCTTGCTCTGAACTGTTTCACATCGGTCCCGACGGGATACACCGGCATCGTCACCACCTTTGGTAGGGTCGAGGACTACATTCTCGATGCCGGACTTCACGCAAAGCTTCCTTGGCAGAAGGTCGTCAAGATGGACAACCGAAACCAGAAAGGCACACTCGACCTTGTTGCCTTTTCGAAGGACATTCAGGAGGTAACGCTCCACTACAGCGTAAACTATCAGATCGACAAGTCGAATGCGCAGAACATATACCGCTCGATCGGCGTCAACTATTATGATACCGTCATGTCGCCCCGAATCGAGGAGGCTGTCAAGAGCTGTGTGGCGAAATACACCGCCGAGACGCTTATCGAGAGCCGAAACGAGCTTTCTGATGAGGTGTACGAGATATTGAAGAGCGATCTTGCCACATACAACATTGAGATAATCAGCACATCCTTTGAGAATATCGATTTCTCGGACGCCTTTACAGATGCGGTCGAGGCAAAGCAGGTTGCCGCGCAGAACAAGCTTAAAGCCGAAATCGAGCAAAATCAGGCAATAATGGAAGAAAAATCGGCTGCCGAGCGTTCGGTCATTGCCGCAAACGCACAGGCGGAGGTCGAAAAGATCGCCGCACAGGCGGATCTTGAGATCACAAAGATCCAAGCCGACGCCGCCGAGTACGCAGGTCAGAAGGATGCCGCCATCAACGAGGCAATCGCCGGATCGATGACGCCCGAGCTGCTCAAGTATTACTACATCAAAGGCTGGAACGGCGTTCTCCCCTCGACCTATATTTCGCAGGAAGAGTTCATGTCGATATTCGACCTCGGCATAAAGAGCGAGACGGGGAACTAAGAATTAGGATTTAAGAGTTAGAAATTGGTGGGATTTGGAGGTAATATGTAACGGTGAAGAGGTAAGAAGTTCGGAAGGTTGCCGAAATGAACAATTGTCCACCCCTTACCGCCAAATACACAAAAATGCCCGAGAGCGGACGAATTGCTCTCGGGCATGATATTTTGTATAAATCAGATATCGGTGTGGATCGCACTGTCGGTGCGAGCGGATTCGAACGCCGCCTCCATGACGCGCATTACACGGAGTGCCTCTTCGGGCTTGATCTTAAGCTCTGCGCCCTCAATGGCATCGACAAGCTGAATGTAGGTCGGGTCGAGATTGTCGGTGACGTCTGTCGGAGCGGTCAACTCGATCGTCTCAATGGTAGACGGGTCACGCTTTGCCATTGTTTTCGACGGACCGCTTCTGTCGGGTGCGATCTCGGTCGTCCACTCGCTTTGACTCTTGGTAGGACGGACGATCCTGCCGTTACACGACCAATCATCGATCTGCAGTGTGCCGCCCGTGCCGAGGACGTACCATCTCGGATGCAAAATGAAGTTGTTGGTCGAAACCTCGATGTGCGCGGTCAAACCGTCCGACATGGTCATGGTCAGGCGCAGATTGTCCTCGACCTCGGGATAGTTCACCGAGTACATCTTGCAGAAGACATTCGTCACGCGTGCGGTGCTCATGTAGAGTATCTGATCGATCAGGTGCACGCCCCAGTCGAGCATCATGCCGCCGCCGAGCTCTTTGATCGTTCTCCAGCCCTCGGGCATGCCGCGCGAGCCTTCGACTCTTGACTCGATAACATAGGGCTTGCCGATAAGTCCTGCCTCGATCTGTCTGCGCATGAGGACGAAATCGCGGTTGACGCGTCTGTTTTGATCGACGGTAAACACCCTGCCGCACTCTTTTGCGACTGCCATGACGTCGATAAGCTCCTCCGAGGACATCGTGGCCGGCTTTTCGCAGAGGACATGCTTGCCGTGACGGAGCGCATCCTTGGAAATTTCCGCATGAGTGTCATTTGTGGTCGCAACGAGTACGATATCTATCTCGGGATCGGAAAGCAGTTCCTCACGGGAGGCGTAGGGGTGATATCCCTTTTCGACTGCCGCATCCATTCGTGCGGGGTCGATATCAAAAACACCCTTGATCTTGACACGCACGTTGCCCTTCGAGAGCTGTGTGCTGTGGTGTCCTGCCATTCCGCCGAAACCTATAATTCCGAGGTTGTATATTTTGCTTGACATTTTTGAGTTTCCTTTTCTAATTAAGCGCTTTTATCAAAACCAATACGCCTCTCCCGCTTGCTCGTAGATCAGTACGTCCTTGAGGAAGGCGACTGCCTTTTCAAGACCCTCTTTCGTGGACATGAGACTGTCCTCGTGCTCGATCGATATCGCACCGTCGTAGCCGGCAAGCTTCAAGGCAGATATCATCTTGTTCCATTCGAGCTTGTCGTGACCGTAGCCTACCGTGCGGAATACCCATGCGCGATTTGCGACATCGCCGTATGACTTTGTATCGAGCACGCCGTTGACCTCGGTGTTGCGTTTGTCGATAAGCGTATCCTTTGCGTGGAAGTGGTAGATCGCGCCCGAGAGAGCTTTGATTGCGGCTGACGGGTCGATGCCCTGCCAATAGAGGTGCGAGGGGTCAAAGTTTGCGCCGATTATGTCGCCGACCGCATCGCGCAGGCGAAGCAGTGTTTCGGGATTGTATACGACGAACGAGGGGTGCATCTCGAATGCTATCTTCTTGATGTGGTGCTCTGCGGCAAATGCGGCGGTCTTCTTCCAATAAGGAATGACCTTTTCGTTCCACTGCCAATCAAGGATCTTTAGGTTGTCATCCGGCCAAGGGCAGACGACCCAGTTGGGGTAGAGCGAATTTTCGCAGTCACCCGGACAGCCCGCAAAGCCGATGACAGTATCGACACCGAGTGCCTCGGCGGCGAGGATGGCATTCTTAAACTGGCGGTCGAAATCCTCGGCGATCGCTTTTTGGGGATGCAGAGGGTTGCCGTGGCAGGAAATTGCCGATATTTCTATGTTGTGTGCTTTGAGGAGAGCCTTGTAATGCTCGACATTCTCGGGGGATGCGAGCAGTTCTTCGGGTTTCAGGTGTGCGTTTCCGGGATATCCGCCCGCACCGATCTCGATGGTCTGAACGCCAAGCTTTTCGAGATAAGCGAGCGCATCCTCAAATTTCATGCCCGCAAGAACGGGATTCATAACTCCAAGCTTCATTTTGAATATTTCCTTTCGTTATGTCGTTGTGTTTTGATGCGTCATCACTGACCGAGAGTCTTCAGATATTCTCTCGACATTCTTGCCGCCTCGAGGCAGGGTGTGTCGTAAGAGTCGTCCTGCTCGACGATGATGTAGTCAATGCCGACCTTCTCGGCTGCGGCAAGGATCTCGGGGAAGTTCTGGCAACCCTGTCCGACGGGGGTGAAGCGGAAGCCCTTGTCTTCCTTTGAGCCTTCGTTTGCCTTGCCCGACTCGTCGATGAGCGCATATACCGGACCTGCGGCAAGCTTTGAGCAGACGAAATCCTTAAGGTGGAGTGTCTTCATCTTGCCGACGTATTTGAGAAGAAATTCGGAGGGATTGACACCTGCGTAATGTACCCAGCATGTATCTACCTCGCCCTCGATCGCGTCGCCCATCTCGGCATAGATTTTCTCGAGGATGTATTGTCCGTCGAGTTTCTCAAATTCGAAATCGTGGTTGTGATAGGTCAGGCGAATGCCGTTTTCGGCAAGCAGAGCCGAAACTTTTTTGAATTTCTCGATAGTTCCGTCGAAATCGTTCTTGTATTCGGCCGCAGAGTACCACGGAACAGCACTGTATTTTGCGCCGATCGTCTTGAGATAATCGACAGCCTCCTGTCCCTTTTCGAGGAAGAGATCGGGGTGCTGATGAACCGAGATGCAGGTGAGTCCCAGCTCGTCGAGCATGGAGCGAACCTCCTCGGCGGTGTGACCGTAGTAGCCGGCAAATTCGACATAATCATAGCCCATCTCTTTGACCTTTTTGAGCGTACCGAAGAAATTCTTTTCCATCTCGCCTCTTACCGAGTAGAGCTGAAGTCCGACATTAAATTTTTTCATTTTATATTATCTCCTTAAAATAAACTAAAAATACAAAAAAACGGGGGCTTCGGGGGAAGCCCCCGATTTTTTATCGGGTTTTGATCTTTGCTTTCAGATCTTCAAAATCAGATCTCGGGGATCTCGATCTCGATCTCGTGACCGCTCTTGTTGGAGCGAACGATGCCGTCGATGATCGCCTGGTTGTAAACGATCTGCGAAGACGGAACGGGCGATGTGCCGCCGTTCTTGATCGCATCGAGGAAGGAGCGGATCTTGTAATAGAACTCGCCCTCGTTTGTGTTGTTCAGCATCGGGATCTCCCAGCAAACTTCGGTGTTCGAGTTGGGGAGAGTGCGATAGACCTTCATCGGGCCGCCGATCGAGCCGTTCCAGCACTCGGTCGAGGGAATGCGCAGACCGCCCTTTGTGCCGAGGATGAGCGTGTCGCCGGCGGTATCCATGTTCATTGCCCACGAAATACGGAAGTCGAGGAAAATACCGCCCTCAAGACGGATAAATCCGCCTGCGAAATCGTCAACGTCGAAAAGCTCTGCATATTCTGCGGGCTTGCCGTCAGCGGTGAAGTATGCGGGATCTTTGCCGAAATAGTTGGAGGTAAAGCCGGTAACGGTCAGGGGCTTCGGATAGCCGATCGCGTTAAGGCACATGTCAAGCGAGTAGCATCCGATGTCTGCCATTGCGCCGATGCCCGCAGTGCCGTCCTCGATAAAGGATGTGCCGAAGGGGGTCGGAATGCCGCGACGGCGTCCGCCGCCTGTCTGGATGTAGTAGACCTTGCCGAGCTCGCCCGACTCTACGAATTTCTTGAGCATCTGCATGTTGGGGTTGAAACGGGGCTGGAAGCCTATCGAGAGGATCTTGCCCGACTTCTTCTCGGCACGCATTACCTCGATAGCCTCGTCAAGAGTGACGGTGAAGGGCTTTTCGAGAAGGACGTGTACGCCGTGCTCGAGTGCATCGATAGCACAGGGAGCGTGCTGACGGTTGTAGGTGCAGATCGAGACTGCATCAAGATCCGGCTCCGCCTCGAGCATCTCGTGACCCGACAGGTAGCATCTGCAGTCCGGGACGTCCCAACGGTCCATAAACGCTCTTGCCTTGCCGGGGACAAGGTCGGCTGCCGCAACGATCTCGACATCGGGCATCTTTTTGTAGTTGACGATGTGTGCATCAGCTATCCAACCCGTTCCGATGATACCGATCTTGAGCTTGCGGTTTGCGTCGATTTTGACCTCTTCCTGATTTTCCTTGAACGCATCAAGGATGTTCTTCTGATTGTCTGCCATGATTTGTTCTCCTTGTTTATTTTTTATTTTTGTTTATTCTTAATAACAGTTGACTTTTTCAAAGTTATGGTGTATAATGAATTATACAATAGATGCACGAGATAGTCTACACTGATTTTTACCATACCTTGCACAATATTGACTTTTGCGGAGTTTTTTTATGTCAAACGAATACTCTTACACATTAGTTAACGAAATAGTCGGACATAACATGCCCGAAAGCGGAATACGGATCGGCTGGGATCCCGACGCCGTGACAAACACGGGCACGATCTGTACTCTCCACTATCATGACGAAGCGGAGCTTTTGCTCGTCCGCTCGGGCAGAATGTCGCTTGTTGTCGATGGCGAGGAATATACGGCATCGGCAGGGCAGGTGCTTTACGCAGGACCGCGCGTGCCGCATTACACGGTTGCACTCACCGATGGGCTGAATTATGTCCTATTGCAAGCAAGACTTGCCGTCATCGCCTCGGACGAGCCTGCGGCGATGCTTATAGGTCGTGCCACCGACGGTGTTGTCTCGGCGGCGGTGATCGACGACGAACTGATCGCACGGGAGATAAGGACGCTTGCCGATGAACATATAAACAGAGAAGAGGGCTATGAGTACATGGTGCGTGCATCGGTATGCAGAGTGGTCGGTCTGATGATACGCGACGGTTATATAATAAGCGGAAAGAGTGAAAATGATACATCAGCCATTGAAAGACTGTCCCCCGCACTTGATTATATAAACAAAAACTATCAGCATCCCCTGAAACTTGAGGATGTAAGCGCACTGATGAAGCTCAATCCCTCATATTTTTGCAGGATATTCAAGTCGGCAACCGGTGTTACCTTCACCGAATACCTGAACGCCGTCAGAGTACAGAAATCCGAGAGAATGCTCAGAAAAAGCTCAAAATCGATAACCGAAATATCAAACGATGTCGGATTTGCCACCGTGACTTATTACAACAGGATGTTCAAGAAATACATGAAGTGTACGCCGTCGGCATATCGCATGATAAAATACGGAAATATTTGAGGTTGATTCGCTTGCACCGACATTCGTCGTTTTGCACAAAAACAGGGTGTGTTTTTTGGTCATTCTGCCGATTTACATTTTACTCGGTGTATGATATAATATACCGGACAAAGTATGTACGGACAACAACGAGATAATCAACAAAGGAGCATTCCCGATGATACGCTTTCGGAGAATATCATACATAATACTTGCCTCTTTGGCGACGGTACTGCTTGTTATGGGTATCGTTGCCTCGGCAAAGGATGACGGGACGCTGATGCATTCGATCCCGACGCTCGTGATCTTTTCGATATACGCGCTCTTGCAGATACTCTGCCTTGCACTGTACGATTTCGGGCTGACACCGTATAAGATAGGCTTTTACCTTCTCCATCTCGGCATTCTCGTGATGCTCGTCGGATTTCTCTCGTATGTTATCGCGGGCGAGTATTATAATCTTTCCTTCTCGGTAGGGGAGGGGTACGACGGTTTCTATAAGGAAGACGGAGATTACGAGAGTTTCGGCTTCGGCATCTCGGTCGATGATTTTACGGTGGAAAAATACGAGGACGGCAGTGACAAGTATTATCGCGCCGATCTTGTTTTCTCGGACGGCGGCAGTGACACGCTTGAGGTAAACAAAACGCTCCGTCGCGGCGGATACAAGATATATCTTATGGATTACAGCGACGGCAGTGTCGAATTTGTGAGCACCTTCGGGCATTACAAATTTGACCGAGTGTTCTCGGGCGATGATTGGGACGCCGTTTCGGCACAGCTTGAGGGGCTGGACTGCCCGATCGAGAGGATCTTTTACTACTCACGCTCGGCGGGCGGCTATGTCAGCGAGGGTATCAGCGACTCACTGCTTTCAAGAGAACTTGACGGTCCGACCTACGCACGAGTACTTATAAATGAAGGAAAGGCGTATGTTTATGTAAACAGGCTGACCGTGTCGCTTGCATTTAAGAAAGATCCGGGCGAATATGCGGTAATTGTCGGTATGTGCGCGGTGCTTTCCGGTGCTGTTATGATGTGTCTTGTTCGACCCGTGAAAAAGGAGGGTGATGAGGCATGAGCACGCTTGTTTTGAAGCTTATTGCCGCCCTTGCGGCGATCCTCTATGCGTCGGCGTTTGTTCTTTCGATAAAAAAACGGCCGAGCGGCAGGATATTTGCGATTATTTGGGGACTTGGCTACGCCGCCAATTTTTCGCTCGTTCTTAACAATTATCTCGTGAACGGATACGTTCCGTTTGTCAGCATGTATCAGGTGCTGACCTTCCTCGGGATCTGCTTTTTGCCGATATATGCGTATATGCGTATCTTTCGCGGCGGCAGGTGGATGGCATCCGCTTTCCTCGCCGTTCCTACCGTTATAATGGTAGGACTTTTGTTCATGGACGCAAATTCGAAGTGGACATTTCCGCCTGCACTTCAATCGCCTTGGTTCGTGCCGCATGTGCTCGTTTACATGATAGCCTACACGATGGGCGCGGTGTCGTTTGTCTTCGCACTCGGCTCGGTGATCATGAGGGGACGCCCGTCTGCCGCAAAGCTTTCGCAGGGCGTGTATGATTCGGTCTGTGTGGTCTTCCCGTTTATGACGATGGGCATGTTCTTCGGGGCGATCTGGGCAAATGAGGTCTGGGGACATTTTTGGTCGTGGGACATCAAAGAGGTGTGGTCGTTGATCACATGGCTGACATATACCGTGTATCTTCACTTTCACAGAGATGCTCGCCTTAAAAAATACGAGCAGATACCCGCACTCCTCGGCTTTGTCGGGATAGTGATTACATTTTTCTTTGTAAACATGATTTCGTCGGGTGTTCATTCCTATTCGGCGTGAACGCATCGAGACAATAAAAAGATCGGAGGATCAATCAATGAATGAAAAGAAAATAACGAAAGGACAGATAAAGGCAAGACTTTTGATAGCTCTTCTGCTTGTCGCGTGCCTTTGTGTGATGACTCTCGTGCTCGTCTCCTGTAAGAGGAAGCCGAGCGACACGGGAACGACGACAGCACCGTCGCAGACGCCACCGCCGCAAATGTCGGTTGACGGATACATCTCTCTGTCGGATGTCACGCTCTCGGGCGGTGCAGTCTATGCATCAGACGCAACGGGAAACGCACTTTACAAATTTGCCGCCGACGGAGGACTCTCTCGCTCCTATGAGGCATCGGCATCCGTAAATGCGGTCAGTGCCGCAGCAGGCAAGATCTATGCCGCAGTCGGCTCACTTGGCGGACGGCTTGTCGTGCTCTCCGAGGATCTTGAAGTCGAGCGCGAGATAAAGGTCGGTCATACACCGAGTGCCGTTTTGATCGAGGGCGGATACGCTTATGTCGCAAACAGATTTTCCTGCAGTGTGTCGGTGGTCGATCTCTCGGCAGGCAAGGTCATCTCCGAGATATCTGTCTCGCGTGAGCCTATGGCACTCGCGGCTGCGGGCGGCAAGATATATGTTGCCTGCCATCTGCCCGATGACGCCGCAAATGCCGACAAGGTCTCGGCATCGATCTCGGTGATCGACACGAAAACGAATACATTTGTCAAGAATATCGAGCTTGTGAACGGTTCGGGAAATGTTAAGGACATCGTTGCCGCACCCGATGGCAAAAAGCTGTATGTTTCGCATATCGTCAGCCGCTATCAGTATCCGACCACCCAGCTTGATGCGGGATGGGTCAACACCAATGCGGTGACGATCGTCGATGCCTCGACCGATGCGGTCGATTACACATTCCTGCTTGACGATATCGAGCATGGTGCGGCAAATCCGTGGGGAATTGAGATATCGGATGACGGCAAGGTGCTCTATTGTGTGCTTTCGGGCACGGACGAGCTTGTAAAGGTCGAGCTGTCAAAGCTTGACACGCTTGTATCAAGGCTCGGTAAATCGACAAATAAGCTTCCGATCTCGTCCAAAGAAGAGATCGTGAACTACATACCCTTTGCAAAGGACGCAAAGACAAGGATCGATCTTGGCGGCAAGGGCGCACGCGCACTCGCACGCTCGGGCGGCAAGCTTTATGTCGCGCACTATTTCTCGGGCGAGGTCACTGTGGTTGACGAGGACAACTTTGCCGTTTCGGGAAGTTTGACGGTTGCATCTCAGTCCGCAGCTGACGATGTGCGAATGGGCGAGATATATTGGAACGACGCAACGATCTGCTACCAGAATTGGCAGTCCTGCGCATCCTGCCATCCCGAGGCACGCTCGGGCGGATTTAACTGGGATGAGCTTGGCGACGGCGTCGGAACGATGAAACAGACCAAGAGCATGGTCTATGTCATGCGCACTCCTCCCTGCCTTGCGACCGGACTTGAGTCAAACGGCGAGCACGGAGTCGCTGGCTCGGTATCGGGCACACCGCTTTGGAATAAGAGCGAGGATGCCGAGAAGATATCAAATGCGATGATCGCATATCTGCGCTCGCTCGCACCGGTAAGCTCGCCTTATCTTAACGATGACGGAACGCTTACGGCGGCGGCATCGCACGGCAAGGAGCTTTTTGAGAGCTACGGCTGTGCGGCGTGCCATCCCGCACCGCTTTATACCGATCTTAAACTTCACGACAGTCCGACACTTGAGTTTGACGATTCGTGGGAATACAGGCAGATGGATACCCCGACGCTCGTTGAGGTCTGGCGAAGCTATCCGTGGTCGTATATCGGTCAGTTTACCGATATGAAGGAGATCGTTAAGTATTTTGCCGAAAACTTTGCCAAAAAGACGTTATCCGATGCCGATGCCGCCGATCTTGCAGAGTTCGTACTCTCGATAGGCGCAGAGGGTGAGGGTGTCGGTGTCGAGCAGGTGATCCTTGACGACGGAACTTATAACAAGGTCATCTCGGGTCGCAAGATAACATCCGTGAGCCTTGTCGGTCAGTCGGATGTGCCCGGGGCAAACGCAACCGTGAAGATAGTGCTTCGTGACAAAAACGGCGGCGAGATCGCAAAATGCGAGATGTCGATCGGGGCACTGACGCTCGGTGAGCGGAAAGTACTCATACTTGACAGCCCGATCGAGATAACCGATAATACACAGACCGTTTCGGTAAGCATTGACGGCACTGCCACGATGCTGACTTTGGCGAAATAAAGAAAGGGAGGCAAAACTGATGAAAAGATCAACTTTCACAAAAAAGGGCGCGATCATAAGGGCGACTGTCATCATGGCGGCACTTGTCACGCTTATCGGTGCGCTTTGCATCGGCTTCCCGATATCGGCAAGCAGTACGATCGAAAAGTCCCGACTTGTCGATGACCTGATGGATCAGGCAACGAGCTTTGTGGTCGTATATCACAAACAGCTCGGCGGATCGCATTACGCCTATACCGAGGGGCTTGCAGAAGAGCTTTGCGACGGAAATGTTTCGGCTGACGGCAATGAGGCAACCTTCCGCCCCGGCTCGAAGATGACGCTTATCACCCTCTCCGAAAAGGACGGGAAGATCGTAAAGAACGAAAAAACGCTCGTCAACTCGAAAAAGGGCGTTATTCGCGACCCCGATGTCTCGTCCGACGGCACAAAGATCGTTTTTTCGATGAAAACGAATGATAACGACGATTATCATCTTTATATCTACGATCTGACGACCGAAAAGCAAACACAGCTGACCTTCGGCAACGGTCAGGCGGATATCGAGCCTGTTTTCACCGCTGACGGGAGCATAATTTTCAGCTCGACACGAGATATACAGACAGTCGATTGCTGGATCACGCCCGTATCAAATCTTTATAAGTGCGACGCCGACGGCAAGAATATTGTCAGACTCGGATACGATCAGGTACATACGACCTATCCGACGACCGCATCCGACGGCAGAGTTATTTACACACGTTGGGATTATAACGACCGAAATCAGATGTACGTTCAGGCGGTATTTCAGATGTTCGAGGACGGCACGGGTCAGACCGAGCTGTTCGGCAACAATGCCAACAACCCGACGACGCTTCTTCACACAAGAGAGATCCCGAACTCTCCGGGAAAATATTTCTCGATAGTTTGCGGTCACCACATTTATCAGTGCGGCAAGCTTGCCCTTGTCGATACTGCAAACGGCAGAAATGACAAAAAATCGCTTACCTATATTTGGCCCGACAGCGCGACCAAACAGCTCGACCAGTCGGAGAGCAACGACACAGCCTTCTTCCAGGAGGGCAGGGTGTACAAATATCCTTATGCGATAAGCGAGGACGAACTGCTCGTTTCGACCGCGCAAAACTATAACGGGGGCGATACCGTTTTTGATATCGTTCTTATGAACACCGACGGCGAGTCGGTCACAATAGCAGAGGGCAGTGAGAACTATCCTGCAAGCCAGATCGTTCCCGTCAAGGCGACCTCTCGCTTTGCACGCGGATCGTCTGTCGATTATTCGAGCGATGTCGGAACATACTATGTTGCAAACGTTTACGAAGGACAGAAAGGCATCAAGGCAGGCAGTATAAAATATCTGCGTGTTGTCGGACTTGAGTTCCGCTCGTCGGCGATCGGTGCGACTGTCGGCAGAGGCACGGGAACATCCGACCCCTATTCGCCGATATCCACGGGCAACGGTGCGTGGGATGTCAAGAGAGTGCTCGGAATAGTGCCCGTTCACGAGGACGGTTCGGTACTCTTTACGGTTCCGTCCGAGGTTCCGGTCTATTTCCAACTGCTTGATGAAAAGGGCGATGTCGTTCAGACGATGAGAAGCTGGTCAACACTCCAACCGGGCGAATATTTCTCCTGCGTCGGATGCCATCTTGACAAAAACTATGCACCGATCGCCTCCTCGGGCGTTACCGATGCAATGCGAGAGGGTGTGCAGACCCTTCAAAAGGATCTTTGGATGGACGGCTATGAAGAATACAACGACCTCGACCCCTACTCCGGCTCGTATGTCGGGTTCGATTATCTCTCGGTCGTTCAGCCCATACTTGATAAGAGTTGTGTGACCTGCCACGGCGATGCGTCTGTCGCTTATTCGCAGATCAACGCCGACATACTCACCTGTAACGACAAATCGATCGCATCGAAAACTCTCCCCGCACGCGCTGACGATTGGTATTATACCGAGTCGGCACTCGGCAAGGATTTTGCGAGTGCGCCGCTTGACGGAAAATGGAAGCGCGCGGCGGCACCCTTTGGCAGATCGGGCAGCGCACCCGGATCGATCAACACGATCGTTGATGCATCCGAGGTCTATCTGAGAAAGATCGTCACGCTGACCGAGTATGACCTCAACTGCTGTACATTGAAGCTTAACTCGGTATATACCGGCAAGGTCGAGATCTATGCAAACGGCAAGCTGATATTTGACGGATCGGGCGCAAAGTCGGATTATGAAGAGATAAAGCTCACCGATAAGGCAAAGAGTGCATTTGTTGTCGGTAAAAACGAGATGACCGTAAAGCTCGTTGCAAACGGCAGTTATTCCTATTTCGATCTCTCGATCACAAGCGCACAGATGGGCAGTGGCAAGAACGGCGAGCTTATCGTAACAAATCTTTTCGATAAGGGCGCACAGTGGAAATATTTCACATCTGAAAGCGAGAACTATTCGACCGATACGTCGGGCGATTGGGCGAAGGTCGGATTTGACGATGGCAAATGGAAGAGTGTAAACGCTCCTCTCGGAAACCGCATCGCCGATCAAAAGACCGATTGGACACAGGACGGCAAGAATTATCTCTGGGCGAGAAAGACATTTAATGTTGACGATCCCTCAAAGCTCGGCGAGTCGTTGTCGATAAAACTCAGTGCTTTTTATGACGATACCTGCTATATCTACTTAAACGGCGTGCGCCTGCATGCCGATGACCGCTGGACTGACGATTATGTCACACTTGAGGTCAAACTTCCGTCGGGAACGGTCAAGAGGGGCGAAAATGTCATAGCAGTCAGCCTTCATCAGCATGACGGCGGCTACGAATTTGATATGTCTGCCGAGATCGTCGAGGTTGCCCCCGGCTCGAATGTCTCGCTTGAGAACATTCCCGTGCTTGCCGACCGTATGAAGAAGAATTTTCCGCTCTCCTACCTCGTGCTTACCGCATCGCAGGCTGAAAAGAACGGCAGTGTCTACCAATTCGTCGGTAATTCGGTAAATCGCTACACAAATTGGGTGTCCTCGATGAGCAAATGCGAGATGCTGAACCCGTATGAGTACGGTGCACACAATTCGGCACTGATAGAAATGCTCAGGAGCGGTCACGGCGGACTGACCGATGCCGAGATACGCGCCATCGCATGCTGGATCGACCTCGGTGTCCCTTGCTTCGGCAGTTACGACGCGGGGGCAGAGTGGAGCTCGAATGACAGACGCGAGTACGACGAGGAGCTTAATAAGAGAAATTATTACAACACCCTTGATGAGTGGGCAAAGCTCACTCTCGCGGGAACACTTCCCGATAAAGAGATAAGCGTCACATATAAGCCAACGACCGGCAAGGAGGTATCGGCAAGCGGAAAGGGAATAGTCACCCTTTACACCTCGACCTCTTATAAAAACGGCGACAGCGTCAAGATAACTCTCCCCGAGGGTGAGCATTATGTGGCAGTCTGCCTCAGCTCGCGTGTCGGAGAGTCGATCCTCTATACCAAGGGCAGTGAGATCAACCTGTCGCTTCGCGCACTCGATTCCTGTTTCCCCAACACGGTCAAACCGGGACTTGGAGTAACCTACAGAAATAACTCGATCACCGTTCGACTTGTTTCGGAAAAGGAGCTTGCAAAAAATCATAATCTTGCGCGAAATTCTTATGATACAAGCTCGCTGACCGATGTCTATCCGCATGTCAGCTCGTCTGCCGTGAAGGACGGCAGAGATGTCTACGCCGCACGCAATATTATCGACGGTTTTTCGTCGAATAAGGGCGCGGGAAATTACCCCGATCAGTCATGGCAACCGCAGACCATCGACAAGACGACCGAGCTTAAGATAGATTTCGGCAGAGAGGTCACGGTCGATGAGCTGATCGTCGTCGCAAGATGCGCATCGGGAGATTCTTATTTCAACCGCATCACGATCACCTTCTCGGACGGAACGAGCATGAAGATCGATCTGTCGGACAGCGATGAGGCACAGCACATCGAGATCGGCGGCAAGAGTACCGAGAGCATAACCATCACCGATTTTGAGGCGGCGGGCAGTGTTGCCGCGATCTCCGAGATCTCGGTCATGGGATGCGAGACTAAAAAGTAAAAAAGCAAATACAAAAAGATAGGACAGCCTCGCTTGAGACTGTCCTATTGACATTTGGGCGAAAATGTGGTATATTATCAAAAGATCAAAAATCAAATGAGGGATAATATGACCGATAAAAAGAAAAAGATCATCGCCGATGCGGTGTTTTTGCTGTTTTGGCTTGGTGCGATAGCCTTTCTTGTGTGGAAGGCACACTACGGCTTTGCGGACAGGGATGAGAGTTTTTATCTTACGATACCAAAGCGCATTTTGCAGGGGGACGCCATACTCGTCGAGGAATGGCATGTTTCACAGCTCTCGGGAATTTTGCTCGTCCCGATCATGGCGATCTATCTCCTTATCAATCCGACCGCCGTCGGGATGATGCTCCATTTCAGACTTATTTATGTCGCATTTCAAGCGGTAGTCTCGCTTGTTCTCTACTCTCGCCTGAAAAGGTACTCGACTGTCGGCGCTCTGATGGGCACTCTGATCTTTATGATCTACGCACCGTTCGGAATATCCGCACTTTCGTATAACTCGATGGGTGTCTCTTTTTTCGCACTCTCGACCACCATTTTTGCCACACGAGAGGCAGGATGCGGCAAATATCGCGGACTTTTGTATGATGCGATCGTCGGTGTACTCTTTTCGGCGGCAGTCCTTTGCCAGCCTTACCTTGCCGCACTCTATTTTGTATATGCGATCTGCGTCGTCGTATGGACGGTAGCGTTAAAAAAGTCAAAGATACCATCTCTCTCTTTGCCGCGACTTCTCGGTATAACGATTGGCGTGGCACTCTCGGTGCTTGCATTTGCATGGCTCTTGTTTTCACGCACCGACATTCATACGCTAATGAAGGCGATACCGCTGATCCTTTCCGATCCCGAGCATCCCGCAAGGACACTTTGGTCGACCGTCGAGTCATTTGTTTGGTGCATTAAAACGAGCAGCCCCATGGCACCGCTCTGCTATCTGTCGATCGGCATATTGACGATTGCCGCCGCATTTGATCGCCGCTCGAAGGGTCGAAAGACGCTCTGCTTCATTCTTGCCGCCGCAATAAGCGTCGTTTATGCCGTCGGAATTTGGGATTGGTCGTTTATCAACTGTGTGATGATGCCGCTGAATCTTGTCGGCGCGGTCAGCTTCTTTTTGCTGAAAAAACGCCCATATTCCCTCTTTTTCGGGGTTTGGCTCCCGACCGTCTTCTTTGCGTGGGCGATATCGGCAACCTCGAATCAGGGATTTCTCGTCATCTCGTCCGCCTTCTCGGTCGGCACGCTGATGAGCGCACTCTTTGTCTTCATGTTTGTCGGAGAATTTGAAAGACCCGAGCCGCACAGTATATTATCTGCCGTCGCGGCAACGATCTCCTGCCTTGTCGTGTCGGTAATGGCACTCGAGCTTCGCACGACCCAAAACTTTTGGGACGGCAAGACCGGCGAGCTTGACTATGTGATAGAGAACGGAGTAAATCGCGGCGTGATCACATCCGAGTATAATAAGATAAGATGGGAGCGACTTCTCGAGGATACTGCACCCCTTCGTGCGATCGAGGATGGCAATGTGCTCTATTTTTCGACCGAGACTGCCATGTATCTCTCGGATGATAAAAGATCCTCGGCATTTTCGTCTTGGATATCGATCGGCGATAAAGAAGAGCATCAGATCAAGGCAGCTATCGATCGGCTTCGTGACTACTTCGAACTTTGCCCCGAGAAATTCCCCGATTATATCTATGTCGATATCAAAACAAACGGCACACTTGACGCGATAGTCTCGACCTTCGATCTGTCCGATTATAAGATCGAAACGACAAAATACGGCAATACCGTGATCAAGATCAACACGGGAACACAAAATTAAAAGCCGAGATCGCTTGCTCTCGGCATTCCCACAAAGCTCCGACAAAGAAGAGGTTACCCATGCGGATAACCTCTTCTTTGTCGTGTTTATTTTATCTTATTTATCTTATTTTTTCAGGTATTCTTTCAGATAATTCCAGACGTTTTCGTAACTCGGCATACCATCATCCGACGACTTATCGGTCGGCTGAAATGCGAACTGATATGTGTGAGAGTTTGCACGGTTTACCGTGTTGTCGGTCGATACGAACAGGTAATCCTCGCCAAGCAGAGCTACGCTTTCTTCGTAGATCGGGATCTCTCCGTAGTAGCCCATCTCGGTCGCAAGTGCTTTTTGCTCTTCGACCTTATAGGTCGGGTGTCCGCCTATCGCGTATATTGTGACGGTTTCGGACAAGTCGCCCTTGTATGTCGCGGTCGGTGTGATCTCGTATATCGTATAAAAGACATATGAGCAATAGGCATGCATTTCGCCACTGCCGTAGAGTTCCACATCATAGCTGAAAGCAAACGAAATGTTTGTGACCTTCCCCTCAAATACTCTGTCAAGCCCGTTGACCAGATCGGCCGCGGTCGGCTCACTTTTCCCTTCTGACAAAGATTGATAGCGTTCAACGGGGATATTGTCGTACAAATTCCAACTGAAGGCACGGATCATTTGCGGTGAAAGCTCATCATACGGAACTTCCTTGTAGTCGTGGACATCACTGTCGTAGATCATGACCGATCGATCTTCGCCTTCTCTGCCGAAATCTTCGGGAAGCTTGACCTTGACCTTGCAAAAGTAATCGTTGTCATCTATAATGACCCTCCCACAGTTTATCCCTCCAAATATTCCCATGTGTTCGTTCTTTTCTTCATCTCCGCTCGTCTCTATCGCACCTGTCGTTGTCGGCGGAGTAATGTTATTGTTGTCGGTCGTTGTAGGAGAAGTAGTGGTTACTGTCGGAGCGGTCGTACTGTTGACTGTCGTTGCAGTTCCTTGGTTGCCCGAGTTCGAAGTACAAGCAGAAAAACAAAGAGATGCCGTCAACAATGACGTGATCAAAAGACAGCTCGTTATGGGGTGATTTTTCTTTTTCATGTTCATGTGTTCCTCCAAATCAGTTTAACGTAATAATGTAGTAGCTAATGTCGCAGT
>CAZORL010000018.1:0-9432 GCA_964582375.1 uncultured Lachnospiraceae bacterium | reverse complement strand
TTTTTTTATTCAAAAAACCTTTACGACCTTGCCTGTCAGTATTTGACCGAGGTAGGGGGAGTTTTTGACAAATCTGCCTGTTTTGAGCTGAGCATCGTCAAAGAGATACTCGGCATCGACATCGCACACGGCAAGCTTTGCGGGCGCACCTATCTCGATGCCAACAGCCGCACCGACGATCTCGGCAGGGCGAAATGAGAACAGCTCGCAGAGTCTGTACAGGTCGATGACACCCGTGAGGACGAGGGAGGAAAGCGAGACCGAGAAGGTCGTCTGAAGTCCGAGCATGCCGCAGGGAACTTTTTCAAAGGCTGTCGATTTTTCGCTTGTCGTGAGTGCCTTGTGGTCGGTGGATATCGCATCGATCGTGCCGTCGGCTATCGCCTCTACTATCGCCTGCCGATCGTGTTCCGATCTGAGCGGAGGCGAGAGCTTGACGTTGCTGCCGTAAAAGATCAGATCGTCCGAGGTCATCGAAAAATATTGCGGACAGGTGTCAGCGGTGATGGGCAGACCGCTCTTTTTTGCCTCTCTGATCAGTTTCGCAGCATAGGCGGTCGAAACACCGGTTATGTGCATCCTGCATCCGCTTGCGGCGGCGATGGTGATCGCATCGGCTGTTGCTATATTCTCGGGGAGTGCGGCAAATTCGCCGCCGTTTTTGTAAGCATTGAAGCTTTGATCGAGCCTTTCCGCAAGACGGTGATCTCCCGCGTGGACGATCATCAGTCGATCGTTTGCGGCAACGCGGCAGGCGGCACGGTAGAAGATCTCATTGTCCGCTCGCCGGTCGTGTCCGATAGCAAATGTGCCAAGCTCAAAGAGTCGATCAATGTCGCAAGGCTCTCCGTTTGATGCGATCGGCGACCCGACGGCAAGTATCTCGCATCCGAGCCGATCGCCCTCTTGTCTGAGCGTTTCGATCAGTGCGGCATCGACTGTCTGCATCGGTGCGGTGCACAGCCTCGAAAATCCGCCGTAAATCGCGGCTGAAAGCGTCGTCGCGATCTTTTCTGTTCTTATGTATGGTGGGGGATAGATATTTGTGCGCAGGTCGGTGAAGGAGGGGAAGATGACATTGCCGCGCGCGTCATAGACGGTGTAGCTCTTTTTGGAAGGGATGTCGCCGATGTCGATGATCCTGCCGCCCGAGATCAGCAGATCGGCTGCCGTCCACTTGCCGCTCTTCCGATCGGGTATGCGCCCGTTTCTTATAAGTAAGGGTCTCTCGCTCAAAGCAGCATGTACCCCCTTTTGTGTGCCGTCTTTATAAGACCGACGATTCCGTTGTCGCAGAGCTTTTTGCGGAGCGAGTTGATACACACCTCGGTGCTGTTACCCGCCGCGCCCTGAAATATCGCCTCTCTGATCTCATCCTTGCCGACAGGCTCGGGACGCCTTGAAAGAAGCAGGGAAAAGAGCTTGTACTCCTTGTCCGAAAGAGCGATCACCCTGCCGCCGATCGACACACGCCGCTTGTCAAGCGTCTCGATGGCAAGCTTTGACAGATCGTCCTCGGATGGCTGATGCCATGTCTTTGCCGAATCGGCAGAGGTGGTTGGAATGGCGGTACGCTCGGCAAAAAGCTCGAGAAAACTCTCGATCCTAAAAGGGCGGACAAGATCGGGGAAGCGGTATGCCGAGTGGGAGAAGGTCAGCGAATGCTCGCCGTATTTGATAAACGGCACAAAATCGAGGTCAATTACCGCAAGATCGCAACAGGAAAGGCGTTCTGCGCATATATTCACATTGCCGTATCCTGCGCCCTCGAGCGTTATTTGAAGCATCCGCGCAAAAAGCGCGTCATCCGATATTATCGTTATGTTCTGCATCCTGCCGACCCTTCCGCTTTCCGTGGCTTTGTACATCTATTTTACCGCAAAACCCGATCAATGTCAATAGCTTTTTGGTAAATAATTTGATCTTTTTTGCAAATATCATCCGAATGTGGATGTGGTGTCCGTGCCATCGCCCGAAAGACCGAACGAGACCGATATCGCGCCGTTGACCCGACGCATTGTCATCTCGTCAAGATGTCCCATTTTTTCTTTGAGTCGGTGTTTGTCGAGCGTTCTGACCTGTTCGAGCAGTATCACGCTGTCCTTTGCCAGCCCGAATGTTTCGGCGTCCGCAGTATCGTTTCTGCAAACATCGATGTGTGTCGGAAGCTTGGTCTTTGAGAGCCTGCTCGTGATCGCCGCCGCAATAACCGTGGGGCTGTATCTGTTGCCTATGTCGTTTTGAATGATAAGTACGGGTCGAAGCCCGCCCTGCTCCGACCCGACGACGGGCGACAGGTCGGCGTAATATATATCTCCTCGTTTGACTGTCATGCGCTTGTCATTTCCTTTCGCTTTGTCTTTTCGATATGAGTTTTCCCGATATGAGTCCATATTAAACATCCCGAAAAAACTTTTGATCCGTTTTTATCAGTATAAGCAGGATGGGTGTCTCTTGACAAAGGGCGGCAAGGGAACAGATTTTGCAAATTTTTTATTAAAAATCAGCAGTTATATCGACACACCACTTGACAAAGCTTGCATTTTGTTATACAATAAAGGGGAATGCTTGTACGGCGGAGGTGCCGCAATGGACGAATACGATCTTATTCGAATCGTTCTGTCAAATATCCGCGGCAGTACCGCCATGCTCGGCAGACTGTCGGAGGTCAGACTTTCTCATTTGTCCGAGCTTGCCGCCCTTCAATCCTCAAAGGAGTCGGACAGTGAGCAACTTCTTGCGGCAAGACATGCACTGTCGGCACTCTGCGCAGAGGTCTGCGACAGCGAGATATCGGATGTCGGCAGGCAGAGCATAAAGCGCATACTCTCGGGGCTTTGCGCACGCGACATAGCCGAGCTTTGCGCGCACATCCCGACGGGCGTAAAGGATGCGATGGTCCCCGATGAGACCGAGCTTGATCTCTCGCAGGACGATGACATACCGATGTGGGATGATATTTCGCAGGATGCTCAATTGACCTATGATGTCGGTGGTACCAAAGCCGATGAGGGCGAGTGCAAAAGGATCGTCTGCTTCGCCACGGCAGTGTCAAAGCCTGCTTTTGACAAATTTGCCACCCTGCTTAAGGACGCCGAGATCTCGTACGTTGATGATTTCCGATCGGCTTGCGAGGATGTGTACAACCGATTCGCCGATGCCTGCATCATGCCGATAATGAGCAGTGAAGATGGGGTCATGACCTCGTTTTTGCGGCTTGCCAGACAATTCGAACTGCACGCACATCATGTTTGCACAGTCTCTGTCGGAGAGGGCAGACAGACTCTTGTCGGGCTTTTCGGAAGGGAAATGCCGCCGACCGATGGGGCAGAGTATCTTGACCTGTTCGTCTCGGTGCGGGACGGCAGACTTTGCGATCTGCTTTCGGGATACGATCAACTCGGGGCTGTCTGTGAGGTCGTTACCGCTCTGCCGCGTGCGATGTTCGAGGAGGAAAATTATTTCGTCAGCCTCTGTGTAAAGGATGCCGACGCCGCCGCACTGATAGTGTTTTCAAAACTGCTCGTGCCGTCGGTCTTTGTCGGAGGGTTGTACAAAAAAGTCCCCGATGTGGTGCAAAACACAAAAAACAGATCAAAACAGACATAAAAGACAAAAAACACAAGATCACGAAAGAACAAAGAGGTAATTTATATGAAAACATTCACTTATACACCGTCCGGCGTTTGCTCAAGACAGATCGAGATCGCAGTTGAGGGCGATGTTGTCGCATCGGTACGCTACATCGGCGGTTGCAGCGGAAACACTCAGGGTGTTGCCGCACTCGTCAAGGGCATGAAGATCGACGAGGCTATATCGAGACTTGAGGGGATCAGATGCGGCGGCAAGCCGACATCATGTCCCGATCAGCTCGCGCGTGCACTGCGTATGATAAAAGAGGGCGCGGCTGACTGAGCCAAATGCATGAAGTTTTGAAGGAAGGTTTGTAATTAACATGATGGACTATATGTCAAATTATCGCCGCTTTATGGAAAGCGATAAGGTCGATGAGACGACAAAGAAGGAGCTTGCCTCCATCGAGGGCAACGAAAAAGAGATCGAGCTTCGTTTCTTTAAGTACCTCGAATTCGGTACGGCAGGACTTCGCGGCACGATGATGGCGGGAACGAACGCAATGAACGTTTACACCGTTGCACACGCAACACAGGGCTTTGCAAACCTCATTTTGCAGGAGGGCAAGGCAGATCGCGGAGTGGTCGTCGGCAGAGACAGCCGAAACAACAGCGAGCTTTTCGCAAGAGTCACTGCACAGGTGCTTGCCGCAAACGGAATCAAGGTCTATTTCCATGATGCTCTTCGCCCCACCCCCGTGCTTTCGTTCTCGATCCGCTATCTCGGATGCATCGCGGGCGTAAATATCACCGCCTCGCACAATCCGAAGGAATACAACGGATACAAGGCATATTGGGAGGACGGCGCACAGCTCTCTTTGGAGCAGGCGGACATAGTGTCCGATTATATCGCAAAGACCGATATTTTCGACGGCGTAAAGTCTGTCGATTTCGATCGCGCACTCGCTGACGGCATCATCGAGATCGTCGGTGCCGAGATCGATGACGCATACATCGAAAATGTCATCGCACAGCGTATCGACAAAAATGCAGTCCCGAATGTTGCAAATGAGCTTAAGATCGTTTATACGCCTCTCCACGGCTGCGGGTACAGACTTGTACCCGAGACTCTGCGTCTTTGCGGAGTGAAGCATCTCTATACCGTATGGCAGCAGA
Source organism: uncultured Lachnospiraceae bacterium (assembly GCA_964582375.1). Classification (GTDB taxonomy): domain Bacteria; phylum Bacillota; class Clostridia; order Oscillospirales; family CAG-272; genus CAKSQF01. Next base: position 4,684 of record CAZORL010000018.1, on the reverse strand, counting down.
TGGTGCTCGACGGCGATTTCCCGACCGTCGCTCAGCCGAATCCCGAATATCCCGAGGCACTGACACTCGGACGTGACCTTGCAAAAAAGGTCGGTTCGGATCTTGTTATAGCGACCGACCCCGATGCCGACCGCGTCGGAATCATGGTCAAGAGCCATGACGGATCGTTCGTTACGATGACCGGCAACCAAGTCGGCGCACTTCTGCTTGATTATATCCTTACCGCATATGAAAATACCGGCACGATGCCCGACGGTCCTTATGCCGTAAAGACGATCGTTACGACCGAGATGGCAACAAAGATCTGCGCCGAGCACGGTGTCGAGATCTTCAATGTGCTGACCGGGTTCAAATTCATCGGCGAAGTCATCAAAAAGCATGATGATGTCGGTGTCGGACACTATCTCTTCGGCTTTGAGGAGTCCTACGGCTACCTCAAGGGAACATACGCAAGAGATAAGGACAGCGTTGTTGCCGTTATGCTCATCACCGAGATGGCAGCCTATTACAAGGCTAAAGGCATGACGCTTTACGATGCGGTGAACGCACTTTACGAGCGTTACGGCTACTATAAAGAGGCAACGGTCAACGTCGTTATGAAGGGTCTTGACGGACTTGAAAAGATGGCGGCGCTGATGGAGGGGATCAGAAACAATCCTCCGAAGGAGCTTGGCGGCAGACCGGTCATTTCGATGCGCGATTATCTCACCGAGACGATCACAAATCTCGAAACGGGCGAGAAGACCTCTACCGGACTTCCCAAATCGAATGTTCTCTATTTCGAGACCACGGGCGGCAATGTCGTAGTCATCCGTCCCTCCGGCACAGAGCCTAAGGTCAAGATCTACCTGCTTGTCAACGGCAAATGCGAAAAGTGTGCGACCGAAACAATGAACGCCTTCCGCGAGAGCATCTCCGGCTGGACTAAATAATATAAAAAACCTGTCTCAAATGCAAGTCTTAAGCATTTGAGACAGGTTTTTTCAAGATGCGAGATATGAGTTGGTATTATTTTCCCTGCCGGGGGCGGGGAATTTGCGTTCGGGCAACCGATTTATTATATCATCTCGGCGATATTACCCCAAGATCTCGCCAATTTCTAATTTCACTGTATTTTTATCGCACCGCCGTTTATCTGTGCTGCCGTGTAGACGCTCGGCGGAGAGATGGTGCTTTGATAGATCGAGGCTACTATCTGTACCGATGCGCTTGTGAGCTTTCCGTCCACATCAAATTCATCTGCGGTGAGAGGCTCTGTGAATATCGACAGAAAATCGTTTATCTGATCGACCGCCGCACTCTTGCAAACGACCGAGAACTTGCCTGCCGAAAGCGATACCGGCTCGATGGCAAGCCTTGCAAATTTGACATTTTCGGGGTCTGCGGCGGCAAGCGAGCGGAGCAAAAATACATCCGCCGAGCCTTTGCCGTTTATCGTTGTGGTCATGTGTTGCCTGATCTCGACTGCGCAGATCGAGAGCACCTTTTCATCAACATCGTTGCGAAGCGCAGATATGAACGCATTGATGAGCAGCTTGTGAATGTGGAGCGAGCCGACAAATTCCGAGCGGTATCCGCTGTAGACCATCAGTCCAGCCGCCGCTTTGCCGTCGAGCTTGATGTCTCCGGCAGGGATTATCGTTCCGTCGTCAAGACCTATTGCGTAAGGGATGTTCATCTTCATGCCGCCGATCGCATCGACGGCTCCGATCAGCTTGTCGTAGGTCATGTGCGTCGTGTGATCGATCGGGATCGAGAGCGTTGAGATGACCAGGTCTTTGAGATCACTCATTGCCGCACTTGTCGGATCTTCTGCACCTGCCGCGATCGCCGCCGCATATCTGTTCTTGTACCAAAGGGAAAGTGAGCCTTCGTCTTCAAAATACAGATCGGTCGGAAGCTGGAGCACGGCAACCGAATCCTCGTCGGTGTTCAGTCTGAATACGACCGCCGATACGATCTCGCTTGCGGTTTTTCCCTCGAATACCGAGAGAATGGTTATTATATTCTTCTTGCGGTTGACCGTAAACTCGCTCGGACCCTCGCCCTTTGTCACGGGAGCGGTCGTTGCCACACCTCCGGGCGAATAATCGGTGAAAAATCGGTCGCATCCGACCATTGGAATTATTATGCAAAATATCAGCAGTATCGCAAGAAATCTCTTTTTCATGCCAAGATCTCCTTATAAAAATCCTATACCGATTACATTATACCACATTATCGCCCGCTTGTCAAGCCCCCGCCACCGATCATCGATTTCAGCGCATCGATCGCCTCCGAAAGCCCTCCGAGTGAGTCTATCAGCCTGACCTCAACGGCATCTCGTCCCTCGAGTATCGTCCCCACATCGGTCGCAATGTCGCCCGTGTTCATGAGAAGCTCGCAAAATTTTTCTTTTGATATCGACGAATGCCCGACCACAAAATCGTTGATCCTCTCCTGCATCTTCTCAAAATAGCGAAATGTCTGCGGCGCACCGATCACCGTGCCGCTGATTCGGACGGGGTGTACCGTCATGGTGGCGGACGGTACGATAAACGATCTTTTTGCCGATACGGCGAGCGGCACGCCGATCGAGTGTCCTCCGCCCAAAACGAGCGAAACGGTCGGCTTTTTCATTGATGCAATAAGCTCGGCTATAGCAAGCCCTGCCTCGACATCGCCGCCGACTGTGTTGAGCATCAGAAGCAATCCGTCGATCTCGTCGTCCTCCTCGACCGAAACGATCAACGGAAGGACGTGCTCGTATTTCGTCGTTTTTTGATTTTCAGAGCAAAGATAATGCCCCTCGATCTGCCCGATCACGGTCAACGTTCTGATCCGCGACCCGCCGCTCTCGGTCAAAGTGCCGCCGCAATCGTCCGAGATCTCGCTCTTTTTATCCTCTTTGACAACATTTTCCTCAAAATCTAAAATTTTTTCCATAATATCCGCCCTTTGCTGTTTACTTTTTTGAAAATATGTGCTATAATAAGACAAAGCATTTTGCAAATATTATTTCCACATAAATCGGAGGTATTCAAGTTATGAATTTTATCGTTGAAACATCTGCGCGCCATATCCATCTCACAAGCGCGGATATCGAAAAGCTTTTCGGTGAGGGCGCACAGCTCCACAATAAGAAGGATCTTTCTCAGCCCGGTCAGTTTGCCTGCGAGGAAAAGGTCGAACTCGTCGGACCTAAGGGCAACCTTAAGGTGTCCGTTCTCGGTCCGGCAAGAGGCGCGACCCAGGTCGAGCTGTCCTTTACCGATGCGCGTACACTCGGACTTAAGAGCGTTCCCGTCCGCGAGAGCGGCGATGTAGCAGGCACTCCCGGCATTAAGCTTGTCGGACCGTGCGGCGAGGTCGAGATCACCGAGGGCGTTATCATCGCAAAGCGTCATATACATATGACTCCCGCAGACGCAGAGGCGTTCGGCGTCAAGGATAAGGATGTCGTTTCGGTCAAGATCGCAAACGATTGCCGTACAACGATCTACGGCGATGTCATCGTCCGCGTTTCGCCTACTTACGCGCTCGCAATGCATATCGATACCGATGAGTCCAATGCGGCTGCCGCATTCGGCACTTGCTACGGCGAGATCGTAAAATAATCAAAATCCCAAGAAATATCCATTTTCCCCAAAGATCGAAAGGAAACTGTTGTAATGGCAGAAAATTACAATCAAACCCCCGAGGGTTGCACCCACGACTGCTCAACATGCGGCGCAAATTGCCCCTCGAAAAATAAAGAAAGCCTGCTTGAGGCGGCAAATAAAGGCTCGGATGTCAAAAAGCTCGTTGCCGTTGTAAGCGGTAAGGGCGGCGTCGGCAAATCGCTCGTCACGTCCATGCTCGCCTGCCTCACTCAAAAGAGCGGCAGACAGGCAGGCGTGCTTGATGCCGATATCACCGGTCCGTCCATCCCAAAGATCTTCGGCGCAAATTCACAGATCTACGGCGACGATAACGGTATGCTCCCGGTCGAGAGCAAGGGCGGTATCAAGCTCATGTCGATCAACTTCATGCTTGAGGACGAGACTACACCTATCGTGTGGCGCGGCTCGCTCATCTCGGGCGCAGTCAAGCAGTTTTGGACAGATGTCGCGTGGGGCAAGACCGATTGCCTTTATATCGATATGCCTCCCGGAACAGGCGATGTTCCGCTGACCGTCTTCCAGTCACTTCCCATAAACGGTATCGTCATCGTCACCTCACCGCAGGATCTCGTATCGATGATCGTCGCAAAAGCGGTCAATATGGCAAAGATGATGAATATCCCTGTCCTCGGCATCGTCGAAAACTATAGCTATTTCGAATGTCCCGACTGCGGAAAGCGTCACAATATCTACGGCGAAAGTAAACTCGATGAGGTCGCCGCCGAATATGACCTCCCCGTCCTCGCGCGTATCCCGATCGACCCCGAACTCGCCGCCCTTTGCGATAAGGGTTGCCTCGAGGAGCTTTCCGAAAAACAACAGAGCTACCTCGCCCACGCACTCGATAAGATCTTCGCCGAGTGATCGAAAAAATCAATACTATCAAAAAAGACTGTGTTCTCAATGAGTTCGCAGTCTTTTTTATGAAAGGAAAGCGAAGAAATAACAAAAAACTATTGACAAAAGCTTAATTTAGTATTATAATAGCATCACAAAGGTCGAAGTTTACAAAAGAATGCGTAATATGTTGTAACTTGATCAAT
>CAZORL010000017.1:0-31002 GCA_964582375.1 uncultured Lachnospiraceae bacterium | reverse complement strand
GGCTTGTCGGGATCGACAGGCTTTGTTCCGGTCGCGGGGATAATGACGCTGTCGGGGTCGGTGATCTCGTTCTTTGCATCGGGGTCAGCGAAAAGTTTGCCGCATCCGCAAACATAGTGAGCGATGTTTCCGTCCTCTGTTGCGGTCGCGTCATTGGCGGGAACAAGAGTTGGCTTGTGCGCCAATGTGGGTATTTCCGCTGTTTCTTTATAAGAGCAGACCGTGCATGCACGTTTCTTTATGCCGACTTCTGTACATGTGGGCATTTTTGTGGTCAACCACTTACCGAATGTGTGCGCGCCCTCGTTTATCACATTGCCGCACGAGCCAACCATACAGATCTGTTTATGTCCGTCGGCGTCGAAAACATACTCGACATAGACATGAGTATGCTCGCCATCGCCGTGTTCTTCCTCCCAGTGAGAGCCCCACTTACCGCTTCTCAGGCAAATACCGTGACCGCATCCTGCAAGCGCGCTGTTATCGGCACAACAATCCTTGCAAAGTCCGCAATCATCGCAGATCTCCGAGCATTCGGAGCATGCCGCAAAGCACTCGGGGCAGACGGCAGCGCAGTACTCGCAGACATCGCAGTTGTCACACATGAGCACGCAATCGCGGCAGTAGCTATGGCACTTGTCGCACAGATCGGTGCAGTCCTCGCAACGAGTGCAGTCGAGACAGAGATCCGCGCAATCTTTACATGTACCGCAGTCGTCGCAGACTATCGTGCATTTCTCACATCCGTCGCCGGTGGGGCAGACCTTTACGCAAGCGCCGCAAATGCCGCAATTCTCGCACCAGCCGTCACCATTAACGCAGTCATAGCATTTATAGCAGTAGCTGCAAAGTTCAATACAGTTGTCGCAGATGTTGCCGCAGTCGGCGCAAACAGTTGCACACTGATCGCATGCATCACCGTTTTTGCAGACAGGGACGCAGTCACCGCAGATATTACAGCTGTTGCACCAGCCGCTCGCGGAGGCACAGATATAGCAACGTCCGCAAATGAGGCATATATCCTCGCAGTTACTGCAGGTGTTGCCGCAATCACTGCAGATATCGGCACACTCAGAACAGCCGTCGCCGTTCGGGCAGACGTTGGCGCATATGCCGCAGGTGTCGCAATTCTCGCACCATCCGTCGCCGGAGGCGCAATAGTTGCACGAGCCGCATGATACACAGAGTGTTGCACAATTGGAGCAAGCGTCGGTGCAGGTCTTGCACAGCTTGGCACAGTTATCACATCCGTCACCGTTCGAGCAAACATTGGCACATTTGCCGCAGGTGTTGCAATTCTCGCACCAGCCGTCGGGAAGAGCGCAATCATAGCACCTTCCGCAATCATAGCAGATGACAGAGCAAACATCGCATGCTTCGCCGCACTCGACACAGACGTCGGCGCATCTTTCACAGCCGTCACCGTTAAAGCATACTACAGCGCAGTTGCCGCAGACATTGCAATTCTCACACCAACCGTCATCCTCAAGGCAATCATAGCATATTCCGCAATCCTCACACATGGGCGTACAGTTACTGCACATCTCCTCGCACTCGGGACAGAATGTGGCGCATTTTTCGCATCCGTCTTGGTTATAGCACAGCACGGCACATTTGCCGCAGGTGTCGCAGTTTTCACACCAACCGCTGCTTCCCCTGCATTCATAGCAGTTTTTGCAGTCGGAACATATTTTTGAGCAATGACCACAGTGCTCACCGCAGTCCTCGCATACTGTTGTACATTTTTCGCAACCGTCGCCGTTATAGCATATAAAGGCACAGTTGCCGCAGACTCCGCAATTGTCGCACCAGCCCGGTTTTTCGCCGCATTCCTCGCAGATCTTTCCGCAGATCTCGCAGATTATTGCACAGTTTCCGCAATGCTCGCCGCAATCCTCGCAGACCTTCGTGCATCTTTCACAGCCATCATTTTTGTCGCAGACTGTTGCACAGTTGCCGCAGACGGCACAATTGTCGCACCAGCGGACAGATTCCCTTGCGCATTTTTCGCAGATCTTTTCGCAGTCCTCACAGACCAGTCCGCAATTGCCGCACACCTCGCCGCATTCCTCGCAGACGCCCACGCATTTTGAACATCCGTCGCCCTCGAAGCAGATTGTAGCACAGTTGCCGCAGCGGTTGCATTCACCGCACCAGCCTTGTGAACCGACGCAGAAATAGCATTTGCCGCAATCAGGGCATATGTCGGAGCATTTGCCGCAGTTTTCACTGCAGCCGAGACATACCTTGGTACATCTTTCGCAACCGTCGTTGTTATCACAGACGAAAGCACAGTTGCCGCAGACGTGACAATCTTCGCACCAGCGGACGCTGTCTCTTGCGCATTTTTCGCAGATCTTTTGGCAGTCCTCACAGATCACTCCGCAACTTCCGCACACCTCGCCGCAAACCTCGCAGACATCGTTGCATTTTTCGCAACCGTCATTGTTGATGCAGACTCGCACGCAGTTGCCGCAGACGTGACAGTCACTGCACCAACCAACAGCCTTTGAGCAATCGGAGCATATGCCGCAATTCTCACAGAAGTATGTGCAATTTTCGCAAAGCTCGTGACACTTGGGGCAGAACGCGGAGCACTCATAACAGCCGTCGCCGTTATAGCAAAGCACGGTGCAACTGCCGCAAAGACCGCAGTTATCGCACCAACCGTATGTATCATATCTGCAATCGAAGCAAACTCCGCAATCCTTACAGATATAAGAGCAGTTGGCGCACGCCTCGCCGCATTCGGTACATACCTTGGTGCACTTTTCACAGCCGTCACCGTTATAGCAAACTGCCGCACAGTTGCCGCAGACGTTGCAGTTACTGCACCAGCCTGAATCCTTTGAGCAATCGGAGCATATGCCGCAACTCTCACAGAAGTCTGTGCAATTTTCGCAAAGCTCGTGACACTTGGGGCAGAACGCGGAGCACTCATAACAGCCGTCGCCGTTATAGCAAAGCACGGTGCAACTGCCGCAAAGACCGCAGTTATCGCACCAACCGTATGTCTCATATCTGCAATCGAAGCAAACTCCGCAATCCTTACAGACATAAGAGCAGTTGCCGCATGCCTCACCGCATTCGACACATACCTTGGTACATTTTTCGCAGCCGTCACCGTTATAGCAGACTACTGCGCAGTTACCGCAGATGTGGCAGTCGTTGCACCAGCCTGAATCCTTTGAGCAATCGGAGCATATGCCGCAACTCTCACAGAAGTCTGTGCAATTTTCGCAAAGCTCGTGACACTTGGGGCAGAACGCGGAGCACTCATAACAGCCGTCGCCGTTATAGCAAAGCACGGTGCAACTGCCGCAAAGACCGCAGTTATCGCACCAACCGTATGTATCATATCTGCAATCGAAGCAAACTCCGCAATCCTTACAGATATAAGAGCAGTTGGCGCACGCCTCGCCGCATTCGGTACATACCTTGGTGCACTTTTCACAGCCGTCACCGTTATAGCAGACTGCAACGCAGTTGCCGCAGACATGGCAGTTACTGCACCAACCATCGTCGTCCGCACAGTTTGAGCAGATTCCGCACTCTTCGCAAAGGTAGGTACAGTTATCGCAAAGCTCTTCGCACTTTGTACAGAAGTTCGCACACTCATAGCATCTGTCGCCATTATAGCAAAGCACGGTGCATGCACCGCAACGATCGCAGTTTTCGCACCAACCGTAATCGCTCTCTTGGCAATTATAGCACTGACCGCAGTCTTTGCAAAGAACCGAGCATGAATCACAGCCGTCGCCGTTGGGGCATATGGTCGCACAATCGGCGCAGGTGCCACACTCATAGCAAATACCGCCGGCGCAATCAATGCACATACCGCAGTTTACGCAAAGTTCGGTGCATTCGTTGCAGATACCGCAGTCCGGACAATAATCCTCGACGCATTCGTCGCATTTATAGCACAGTGGGCATATATTGTACACACAATCGACACACGCACTGCAGATATTGCACATATCCGTGGTGCAGTCAATGCATATGTTGCAGTAAGGACACATATATGCAACGCAGTACTCACACTTGTTGCAGATAGGGCACAGAGTGACACAGTCTTCGCAATAGCCACAGTCAGCGCAAAAGTTCGTGTTCTCGTGACACGCACCGCAATCGGGACAGTGGTTTTCATAGTAACAATCTCGTCCGCTTTCCTCGCTGCAGTGATCGCCGCCACCGCAGATGTATTCGTCGCCGCAAATACTGCCGCAGTAATCACATTCAACCACATCATCCCAAGCGTGCGAATGCTGTGCGGGCAGCATTCCGATCAGCATGATAATGCAGAGCGAGATACTTACTATTTTTTGGGTAAGTCTTCTTTTCATTCAAGTCTTCTCCTCAGACTATTAAACTTTCCTACATTATACTGATTTTTTTCGATTTGTCCCCCTCAAAAAGCGGCAATTTGGGGGGACGCTGCAAAAAATTATCATCAATTCGAAAAAGCCGCCCTCCCAAAGCGATCATCTCGTCAGGGAGGGCAAAAGATCAACCCGTAAATTTACTTTCAATTATCTTTGCCGTACCGATCGGCGAATATCTCCAATAATCCATGTGCATGCGATCATTTGAAACATAATACTCGAGAGCGGAGGACGCACGCTCACCTTTGCACGAATCGATGATCACGAGCTTTATCTTCATCCGCTCGGGGATGATATTTTTTATGTAGACTGCGACCGACTGACCGACCGATATGCCGTCGCGATACTCGGCAAGCCCGGCAAGATTCGGAGCAAGCTCGATGAAGATACCGTACTGCTCGACAGAGCGAACGGTCCCGACGACCGTCTGTCCGACATTAAAGCGTGCGGCATTCTCTTCCCACGTCCCGAGAAGTTCTTTATGGCTGACATATATACGCCCACCCTCGCGATCGATCGACTTGACGACCGCCTTGATCGGCATTCCGATATAAAATCTGTCCTTCGGATGGGATATTCTCGAGACAGAGATGCAGTCGATCGACAAAAGAGATGCCATTCCGCAACCGATATCGACAAACGCACCGAAATGTTCAAGATGCGTGATGCGTGCAGGGATGATGTCGCCGCACTCAAGGCAGGAGAGATAGTTTCGCAAACACTCGATCTGCGCCTGTCTTCGCGAGAGTATCGCACACGCCTTTCCGCCCTCGCCGTACTCTATCGCCATGACCTTAAAACATATCGGCTTTCCGACCCTCGATATTATCGCAATATCCTTCGCACTCTCCCCGCTCGGCGAGTAAAGTGCTTCCTCTCTTTTCATAATTCCCTTCACCTTGCCGAGATCGACGGTGAGCGTCATTTCGCTGTCGCACAAAACAGCGGTCGATTCGATGATCTTTCCCTGCGCCATCGCGCGCTCAAGTCCCTGCACCGATGAAATGTACTCGCTGTTTTCGACGCTCCCGAACGCCATTCCCTCGGGCAAATATCTGTTTTCACACATAAGATCGCTATCCTTTCAATTTTTACGGCATTACGCCTTCCCGCTTACATATTATTCAGGTAAGTCGGATTTTATGTCCGACAGGATTATCTCATATCATATCCGCCGATTTTGTCAAAAGTCGGGGCTTGAAATAAAAACAAATTGTAAACAATCAAAGTTGCGTGCAAAAGCTTGAACGAGCATTTTGGAGCATTTGCGAGATTTTAAGAGCTTTTACGGCAAATTCTTGATTTTTTCAAAAAAATCTCAAAAAAGCTCTTGACAAAGCGGACAAAGAGTGGTATAATTATGCGAACCAAAAATGAAACACGTATACAAGGAGAAAATTAAATGGCTACCTATATGGCTAAAAAAGAAACCGTAGAGCGCGGTTGGTACGTCATCGACGCTGCAGGCAAGCCTCTCGGAAAGGTTGCGGCAAAGGCAGCGACCATTCTTAACGGCAAGCATCGTCCCGAGTACACACCCCATGTTGACTGCGGTGAATTTGTTGTTATCGTAAATGCATCCAAGACCGTCCTCACCGGCAAGAAGCTCGAGCAGAAGCACTACTACCATCACTCGGGTTACATCGGCGGACTCAAGTCTGTTTCCTACAAAACTCTTATGGCAACCAAGCCCGAAAAGGCACTTGAGCTTGCCGTCAAGGGAATGCTTCCCCACAATTCGATCGGTGATAAGAGCATCACTCGTCTGCACGTTTACGCAAACGGTGAGCATCCCCACGCCGCACAGCAGCCCACTGCTGTAGAGCTTTGATCAGAAAGGAGTTTTAGAAGATGTACGCAAGCGCAAAACCTTATTTTTACGGCACAGGCAGAAGAAAGAGCTCTGTTGCAAGAGTTCGTCTCTATCCCGGCACAGGTGTTATCACGATCAACGGTCGTGACATCGACGATTATTTCGGTCTCGAAACTCTTAAGCTGATCGTCAATCAGCCCTTCGCCGTTACAGGCACTCAGGGCAAGTTCGACATCGTCGCTACAGTTACGGGCGGCGGTTTCTCAGGCCAGGCAGGTGCTATCCGCCACGGTCTCGCAAGAGCACTCGTTGCATCCAACGAGGAGCTTCGTCCTCCGCTTAAGAAGGCAGGCTTCATGACTCGTGATCCTCGTATGAAGGAAAGAAAGAAGTACGGTCTCAAAGCCGCTCGTCGCGCTCCTCAGTTCTCGAAGCGTTAAATTTATCGAGATCTACCATGCATTCAACCCCGATCTGCAAAAAGATCGGGGTTTTGTTATTGGACAGATCTGTTTCTGACAAATAATTACTAAAAAATCAATTTTTTCGAAAAAACTATTGACAAATTTGATCTATTGTTGTATAATGAAATCACATTTAATGCTTCACACCGCATATTCCACGTCAAGTGTGGCATATCACAATAAACAAACAACAAAGAGAGGGACAGTTCACAATGAGTTTCTGTAACAATTGCGGAAATCAGCTCGGCGACGGCGAGAGATTCTGCGGAAAGTGCGGCACACCCGTCGGTACCCCGCAACAAAATCAGCAAAACAACCAACAGCAACCGCAACAACAGTATCACCAACAAGGTCAGATGTATCAGCCTGCTCGAAATCAAGGCGGTTTTGTTGATAGCGCAAAAACCTACGGCAAAAAAGCTTATGGTGCAACCGATACATTCTTGTCGAAGCAGTTTGGCGTAGGTCTCGGCAACAAAAAGATGTTGTACATGATCATACTGCTCGGCGTTATGCTGTTTGTTCTTATCTTCATGATAACAAAGTCGTATGCAACGCATTTGCGTGTTGACAGTTCCCTTCTTGACTATATGGACAGAAGTGAGATTCGCGAATGGAAAGCGGAGGCCGAGAGAGAAGCAAAGGAATACCTCGAGGGCGAGCTCGGTCTTCTTTTCGGTGCCGCCAAGGTCGTCGATATAATCTTCAACTTCCTTCCGATGCTCGCCGCGACTCTCGTTGCTTGCATTCCGTTTTTCAATACAAATCATATTTGGAAGCGCGGATATCTGTTGTTCCTCCGCATATTCCTTTTCTACAATGCCGGATCTTTGCTTTTGACTCAGCTGATCTATATGGTCTTCAACTCAACGATCGGTTCACAAAGCATTTTGGGTGTAAAATTTTCCTACACAATTTCACTATCCACCACCGCTGTTCTTCGCTTGCTTCTTGAGATCGCCGCAATAGTTTTGACCTTCCTTATTAGAAGCGAACTATTGAAGGAACAGTCTCGCTCCATGATGAATACTTACAATGCGTATCCCGGTGGTCAAGAATACGCAAATTCCGCAGTGCCGCAAGACCAGAACAACGACAATACAGGCATGTATCAGTAATTCAGGTCATTAGCCAACATTCAACCCCGATCTTTTTGCAGATCGGGGTTTTTGCTTATTAAAAATCGAGGTTTTCTCGGATGAGCAAGAAAACCTCGATGGTTTTTATATCAAAGTCTTGCGATGAGTGACGGACCGTTTTGCTTTAGCCAGGCGTAACAGTCATCATAATCGGGGCAATGTGCACGGACGATAGCGTAAAATCTTTTTGAATGGTTCATCTCGATCCGATGGCAAAGTTCATGCACGATCACACTATCAAGCACCTTCGGCGGTGCAAGCATCAAAAGCAGGTTAAACGCAAGTGCGCCCTCATTGGAACAGCTGCCCCACCGACTTTTCATCGGTCGAATGGTGATCTTGGTATAGCCGACATCGATCAGTCTCGCAAAATGTGCGACACGCTCGGGAATCACGCGCAGAGCCTCTCTTTTCAGCTCGGCAAGCTCGTTATTGTCAAGCTTTTTGACGCCGACGAAGGACTCGGCTATATGCTGTACTTTTGCGATGCCTCGCTCGATCCTCTTGATATTTTTTGCGACAAAATCGACGATCTCGGCATCCGACATACCAAGCGGTGCTCTTATGATAACAGTTCCGTCCGAACGAACCTCAGCAGAGACGGTCTTGCGTCTCGAACGCACCACCCGATAATCGGGGAGAGGCATTCCCTTTTCCATCAGCCCTTATCAGCCCTTTGATTTTGTTTCGATAAAGTGCCAGCTGTCGGCGCACATATCATCTACATTATGTGTTGCCTCCCAGCCGAGAAGTTCTTTTGCCTTAGTGGTCGATGCGTAGCAGGTCGCAATATCGCCGGGACGACGATCGGTGATCTTATAGTTGACCTTGACGCCGCTTGCCTTTTCGAAAGCGGCAACAAGCTCAAGCACAGACGTTCCCTTGCCCGTGCCGAGGTTGACGGTCAGCACACCCTTATGTGACTCAAGGTAACGCAGAGCCGAGAGGTGACCGCCGGCGAGATCGACGACATGGATATAGTCACGCACGCCCGTTCCGTCGGGAGTATCGTAATCATTGCCAAATACCGAGAGGCAGGGGAGCTTGCCGGAGGCAACTTTGCAAATGTAAGGCATAAGATTATTCGGGATGCCGTTGGGATCTTCACCGAGCAGACCCGACTCATGCGCACCGATCGGATTGAAGTAACGGAGAAGTGCGACCGAAAACTCGGGGTCGGCATGAGCGATATCCGAGAGCATGATCTCCTGCATAAATTTAGTCTGACCGTAGGGATTCGTTGCCGATGTAGGCATATCCTCGGTATAGGGTGCGATATTGTTCATACCGTAAACGGTTGCAGAGGACGAGAAGACGATCCTGTGGCATCCGAACTCGCGCATTACCTCAACGAGACCGAGAGTGCCGATGATATTGTTCGAATAATACTCAAGCGGCTTTGCGACGCTCTCGCCGACCGCCTTGAGTCCCGCAAAATGAATGACCGCGTCGATATCATTTTCGGAGAAGATCTTTCTGAGTGCTTCCTTGTCGCAAACATCATTTTCGTAGAATTTGGGACGGATGCCCGTGATTTTTGCGATGTTGTCGAGTGTCTCGATCTTCGAGTTGACAAGATTATCGACGATGACAACTTCATAGCCGATCTTTTGCAGTTCAACAACTGTATGTGAGCCGATAAAGCCCGTTCCGCCTGTTACAAGAATCATAATTATTTCCAGCCTTTCAAACAGCCGATCGCAATCTTTGCCTCGGCGATTTTTTCATTCACCTTATTATATCACAAGAGACAAAAAAGGTCAAGAGTTTTTTATCAAATATTATGTCCGCAAAAATATTTTCCGCGTTTTTACGAGAATTTTTGACTTTTCCGATTGACAGAGCGAGAAAAATGTACTATAATATAGGAAAGTTCGATCAGAAAAGAGATCTTTCGCATGAGGCTTGAATTTACAAAGATGCAGGGTTGCGGCAACGATTATATTTACATTGACTTCACACAAGGCGAGGTCGGCGATCTGTCCTCGATCGCGGCAAGACTGTCCGACAGGCATTTCGGAATCGGTGGCGACGGGGTGATATTTATCTGTCACTCGGATGTTGCCGATGCGAAGATGCGTATGTTCAACGCTGACGGCTCAGAGGGCAAAATGTGCGGCAACGGCATTCGCTGCGTGGCAAAATTCGTCCACGACAAGGGAATATCGCAAAACGACCCTCTTCATATAGAGACGCTCTCGGGGATAAAAGAAATAAAGCTCTCGCTTGACAAAAACGGAGAGGTCGAGCGGGCAAGCGTTAACATGGGTGCGCCGATATTTGCGCCATCCGACATCCCCGCACGCTTTTCGGGCGAGAGAGTGATCGACGAGGACTTATCGGTCGATGGTACCCTTTACAAAGTCTGCTCACTTTCGATGGGCAATCCGCACTGCGTGACCTTTGCAGACGATGATTTTTCGCTTTGGGATTTTGATATTGAGTCGATCGGAAGAAAATTCGAGTGTCATCCCGCCTTCCCCGACAGAGTCAACACCGAATTTGTCAAGATCATCTCCGAGGGCGAGCTGTGCATGCGTGTATGGGAGCGTGGCTCGGGTGAAACGCTTGCCTGCGGAACGGGAGCATGTGCTGTCGCAGTCGCAGCATGTCTTTGCGGCAAGGCGAAGATAGGCGAGCCGATAGTCATTCATCTGCGCGGCGGCGATCTGACGATCGTATATGACGGAAAAACGGTCACAATGGATGGCCCTGCCGTTACGGTATTTGAGGGGCAGATCGAGATCGATATATAATGATATAAATATGGAAGGAATTTGTCAAAATGTTCAAGATCAACGACAATTACAAAAATCTTAAAGCTTCATATCTTTTCAAGACGGTCGCGATGAAAAAGTCCGCATACGCGGCGGCTCATCCCGATGCTGACATAATAAACATGGGCATCGGCGACGTTACTCTGCCGATATGCAGAGCGGCATCCGACGAGATGGCAAGAGCGGCGCGTGAGATGGGGGATGCCGCAATGTTCAAGGGCTATCCCGACTACTACGGTGAGCCTTACCTGCTGTCGGCGATCCGGGGCTATTACAAGAGCGAGATGGGTGTCGAACTTTCGACCGACGAGATAAATGTCACCTGCGGTGCAAAAGAGGACGTATCGAACATTCTTGACATTTTCTCGGTAAGCAACACTGTCGTGATCCCCGATCCCGTATATCCGGTCTATCTTGACTCGAATGTCATGGACGGCAGGAAGGTGACTTTTATCACGGCAAATGCCGAAAACAATTTTCTGCCGATGCCGAGCGACGATCTTGACGGCGACATTTTCTACATCTGCTCCCCGAACAATCCGACGGGCAGCTGCTACAGTCGCGACCAACTCAAAGTTTGGGTCGATTTTGCAAAGTGCCATGGGGCGATCATCCTGTACGACGCCGCATACGAGATATTTGTCGAGGACAAAAATTGTCCGCGCTCGATATTTGAGATAGACGGTGCGCGCGACTGTGCCATCGAGATCTGCTCACTGTCCAAGACCGCAGGATTTACCGGAGTTCGTTGCGGATACACAGTCATCCCGAGCACGCTGACGGCAAGCGACGGCACATCCCTGCTTTCGATGTGGAAACGTCGTCAGTCGACCAAGTTCAACGGCGTCGGGCACATCACGCAGAGAGGCGCGGCGGCAGTATTTACGAATGAAGGGCTTGCCGAGATCAAGGCAAACATCGCATACTACAAAGAGAACACCGCCATGATGATGAAGACCTTCGACAAGCTGGGTATCAAGTACATCGGCGGCAAAAACTCGCCCTACATTTGGCTCACCTGTCCTCGCGGCATGGGATCGTGGGAGTTTTTCGATCTCCTGCTCGAGAAGGCAAACGTCGTCGGCATACCCGGTGAGGGATTCGGTGCGGCGGGCGAGGGTTATTTCAGACTCTCGGGATTTGGCAACCACGAAAAGACTGCCGAGGCGATGCGCCGACTTGAAGATCTTCTCGGCTGATCCAAAATATTACGCACTTTTAGCATTTTTTTGTCATATAACGATTGACAAACGAAAAATGTTATGGTATAATATACAAAAATCCACCGCGAGCGGTGACTAAGAAAAATCGGAGGTAATTCGAATATGCAGATTGCTATGATGGCAGACGACACAAAAAAGGAACTTATGGCTGAGTTCTGTATCGCCTATTGCGGAATACTCAGCAAGCACTCGCTATGTGCGACTGCGGTTACGGCAAAATATATCTCCGAGGCGACAGGCATGAAGATCGAGCGCGTCATGTCGGGCAAGCAAGGCGGTGCAGAACAGATCGCTCAGCGCATTGCCTACAACGAAGTCGATCTGCTTCTCTTCTTCAGAGACACGAGTGAGCCTGATCGCAACGATATAGAGCTTCTTCGTCTTTGCGACATGTACAACATCCCGATGGCGACCAACATCGCAACAGGCGAGGTTCTTGTTCGTGCGCTTGACCGCGGCGATCTCGATTGGCGTGAGATAGTCAATCCGAGGCTCAAGAAAAGATAAATTATTACGGCTCTCTCGACAAACGAGAGAGCCGCTGCTTTTTGAAGAGATATAATGAATTGCGGTCAATACGAAAAAAATCTGCTCCGACGACGGGAGCAGATTTTTTGATATTATCACTGTCTGATCTTGATACCGAGATTTTTGTCGAGTGCTGCAAGCAGTTTATCGACCGATGCCGCGATCTCGTCACCTGTCAGCGTGTGATCGGGTGCTCTGAATGTCAGTCTGAACGCAACACTCTTCTTGCCGGCGTCGATACGCTCGCCCGTGTAAACGTCAAACAGCTCGACCGACTCAAGCGTCTTGCCCGCACCCTTGCGGATGACCTCCTCGATCTTGCCGACCTCGAGCGATCTGTCGCAAACGAATGCAAGGTCACGCGACGTGGACGGATGCTTCGGCATTGCTTTGAACTGCTTTTTGAAGTTTGCAATAGAGTAAAGAGTCTCGAACGGGATGTACGCAGCGTAAACAGGCTTATCAAAGCCGTAATTTGCCGCGACTGTCGGATGGAGCTGACCGAATGAACCGACCTTCATATTGCCTCTTGCGATCACGGACGCACATCTGCCCGGATGGAAGGTCGGATCGTCCTTCTTTGCCTCAAAGCGAAGCTTAGACACGCCCGCATCGGCAAAAAGTGCCTCGACCATGCCCTTGAGCGTATAGAAATCGCCGTCGCCGTAAAAGCCGAATGCTATCATAAGCGGCTCATCGGGAAGCTCGTCCTCGCTGTCATGGGGCAGATATACATGCCCAAGCTCGTAAAGTGCCGCCTTGGGCAGATGATGAGCGAAATTGTGCGAGAGCGAATCGAGCAGTGACGGAATGAGTGTTGTGCGCATTACGCTCGTGTCCTCGCCGAGCGGATTTTTGATCTTTACATATCTGCGCTCGGGAGCGTCATCGGAGAGTGCGATCTTGTCGCAGTTTTTGGGCGACACGAATGAGAATGTCACCGACTGATAAAGTCCCATCGCGCAAAGAATGCTGTGAACTCTTTCCTTATACGCCTGTCTCGGGGTGAGGCTGCCCGCCTTGACCGTTCCGACAAAGGGAGTGGAGGCGATCTTGTTATAGCCGTAGATACGGATGATCTCCTCGGCGATGTCAGCCATCTCACCGATATCCGAGCGGTGATGCGGTGCCGTGATCGTGTCGTTTTCCACCTTGAAATCAAGCTTTTCAAGTACCGAGACCATATATTCCTTTGTAAGCTCGACACCGAGGAACTTGTTGATACGCTCGACCTCGAGTGGGAGCTTTACGGGTGTCTTCTTTGTCGGATAAACATCGATGCATCCGCCGACGACCTCGCCCGCACCGAGCATTGCAACAAGCTCGCAGGCACGGTCAAGAGCATCCATGCAGTTGTCACTGTCAAGTCCCTTTTCAAAGCGTGCCGATGATTCGGTACGCATGCCCTGCGATTTTGCGGTAAGTCTTACCGATGCGCCGTCAAAGCAGGCTGACTCGAACACAACGGTGGTCGTACCCTCTTTGATCTCCGAGTTTTCGCCGCCCATTACGCCTGCGAGTGCGACAGCCTTTTTTTCATCGGCGATCACGAGATTTGCATTTGTGAGAGTGTGGTCGCGGCTGTCGAGCGAGCGGAACACTTCGCCGTCGGCGGCACGGCGAACGATAATGTGTGAGCCGTCAAGCATCGCGTAATCAAATGCGTGCATGGGCTGACCGTATTCGAGCATTACATAGTTTGTAATGTCAACGATATTGTTGATCGGACGAACGCCCGATGCCGACAGGCGCATACGCATCCAAAGCGGCGACGGAGCGATCTTTACGTTTTTCACAACGCGCGCCGAATATCTCGGGCAAAGATCGGGGGCTTGATTGTCAACCGACAGATATTCTGATATATTGCCGTCCGACTCTTTGACGGTCGGTGTGTGAGGTTTCATCTCGAGGTCAAACGATGCCGCGCTCTCACGCGCAAGTCCGATGACCGACAGGCAATCTGGGCGGTTAGAGGTGATCTCAAACTCGACAACATCATCGCGAAGCATAAGAACATCGCGGATATCGTCACCCGGCTTGCAATCCTCATTTAGGATGAGTATTCCGTCCTCGATCGCATAAGGAACCTCGTGAAGAGTCAGTCCAAGCTCGCCGATCGAGCAGAGCATACCGTTCGAATCAATACCGCGGAGCTTGCCCGCCTTGATGGTCACGCCGCCCGGAAGCTTTGCGGGAGCAATTGCCGCAGGAACGAGTGCACCCTCGAAGACGTTGCCTGCGCCCGTCACTATCTGCACGGGCTCGTCCTTTCCGATATTGACCGTACAAATGACCATGTGATCCGAATCGGGATGAGGGATTATCTTGTCAAGTCTGCCGACGAGAACGTTTTGGATGTCCGCGCCCTTTTCCTCGAAACCTTCGACCTTTGAGCCGGTATCGGTCATTTTGTCGCAGTAATCCTTGATTTTTATGTCGCTCGTGTCCACATAGTCACGAAGCCAATTAATTGAAAGATTCATTATAACTTATCTCCTTTGCAAGCATTTGGCGATCAGAACTGATCGAGGAAGCGCAGATCGTTTTCGTAAAGGTTGCGCATGTCGTCAATGCCGTACTTTATCATCGTGATCCTCTCGATACCCATACCGAAGGCAAATCCCGAATAGATCTCGGGGTCGATATCGCATCCGCGCAGAACGTTCGGATGAACCATGCCTGCACCAAGGATCTCGATCCAGCCCTCGTTTTTGCAAACGCGGCATCCCTTGCCTCCGCATACAAAGCAGGAGACATCGACCTCGGCTGACGGCTCGGTGAACGGGAAATGGTGCGGACGGAAACGTATGCGCGTCTTTTCGCCGAACATCTGCTTTGCAAATGTTTCGAGCATTCCCTTAAGATCGGACATCGTAATGCCTTTATCTACAACAAGTCCCTCGAATTGGTGGAACATCGGCGAGTGAGTTGCATCGACCTCGTCGGCACGGTAAACTCGTCCGGGAGATACTATTCTGATCGGAGGACGCTGTTTTTCCATTACGCGCACCTGGACGGGCGAGGTCTGCGAGCGCAGGAGAACCTTGTCGTTGATATAAAACGTGTCCTGAGTGTCGCGTGCAGGATGATTTTCGGGGATGTTGAGCTTTTGGAAGTTGTAAACATCATATTCGACCTCGGGACCCTCGGCGATCTCAAAACCCATCGATCTGAATATGTCGCAAAGCTCGCCCTCGACCTGATCGAGCGGATGACGCTTGCCTATCTCGACCTTTTTGCCGGGGACTGTCACGTCTATTGCCTCATGCTCAAGACGCGCCGCCAGCTTTGCCGCATCGATCTGTGCACGGCGACTCGAAATATCCTGCTCTATCGCCTCACGAACCTCGTTTGCAAGCTGTCCGATCTTCGGACGCTCATCGGGCGAAAGTGAGCCCATCGAACGAAGCACGGCGGTCAGTGCACCCTTTTTGCCGAGAAACTGAACGCGAAACGCCTCAAGCTCGTCATCTGACTTTATCAAAGCGAGTTTTTCCTCTGCATCCGCCTTGATCTGAAGAAGTTTTTCTCTCATTTTCAAAATATCCTTTCAATTGTTATTACTGCTATAAGATGTTTGCCGATCTTGCCTTAAAACAAAAAAATCACCCCGACAAAACAGGGTGAGAGCAAAGCTTCACGGTACCACCTGATCCGCCCCACTCTGTGGAGCCTCGACGCCTTTAACGGAAGCGACCCGTACAGGGCTACAGGCGACACACGCTGTGTCGCTTTGACCTTGTCTGCTCGACGGCGAAAGGCTGAGCCCGTCCCCGATCACGCTTTCAGCCCTTGGCGTGAACTCTCTGTAGGTGACGTTTGCGGCGTTGCCGACCGTTTCATTGCATTTACATGGCATAGTTTATCACAAAAATAAAGAAATGTCAATAATTTTGAGAAAAAAAGTCGGCTGTTTTGAAAAAATTTTCAAAAAATACGCAAATGACCGCCGATTGAGGTTGACATAACGGCACAAAAGTGTTAAAATAAAGCAGAACAACAATCACACGGAGGAACTTATGCAAAACAGTTTTGAGGGCAGAGCTTTTGATGCGGTACTTTTTGATCTCGACGGAACCATCGCCGAGTCGGCACTCGGGGTCACAAGATCGTTTTCCTACGCCCTTTCGAAATATGGTATCAACGAAGAACCGAGCGACCTGTCCAAGGTCATCGGACCGCCGCTCGATCGCTCTTTTATGGATTTCTACGGCTTTTCGAAGGAAAAAGCAGACGAGGCGATCACGCACTACCGCGAGTATTACAGAGCGCGCGGCATTTTTGAATGTAACATCTACGACGGAATCGAAGATATGCTGAAGACCCTCTCGAACGGCGGCGTAAAGATCCTGCTTGCCACCTCAAAGCCGACAGTTTTTGCGGTGCAGATCCTTGAACATTTTGGGCTGTCAGGCTATTTCAGCCATGCGGTCGGCTCGGAGCTTGACGGCAGACGCACGAACAAGGCGGAGGTCGTCGAATTTGCCCTTGAGCTTGCCGACACACCAAAGGACAGAGTCCTCATGGTCGGCGATCGCTCGTTTGACGTGATCGGCGCACACACCATGGGCGTTTCTGCGGCAGGTGCGCTTTGGGGCTACGGATCTGTCAATGAACTGTCGATTGCCGACTTCACGGCAAAGACCCCTGCGGATATCTGCAAGATCGTTATACGATAAATCGGAAAGAAAAGAACATAAATGGTAAGATCACGAAAATCGCCCGAGCTTTTGCTCCCGGCGGGAAATTTTGAAAAAATGAAGGCGGCACTCCGATTTGGCGCAGATGCCGTATATCTTGCAGGCAAACGCTTCGGAATGCGTGCTGCCGCTGACAATTTTGACCTTTCCGAACTTGAAAATGCGCTGAAATACGCTCACGGGCTATCGAAAAGGGTCTATCTGACAGTCAACATCACCCCTCATGTTGACGAATACGCCGATCTCGAAAAGTATTTCTCCGAGTTGTCCGAACTGTCAGAAAAGCCGGATGCTCTGATCATCGCCGACCCCGGGGTGTTCATGCTTGCAGGAAAGCTCCTTCCGAGCGTTGAGCGACATGTATCGACCCAAGCGGGAGCGGTATCCGACAGGGACTGCATGTTCTGGCACGAGATGGGCGCATCTCGCGTGGTACTTGCGCGCGAGCTGACCCTTCGCGAGATACAAGAGATCAGGCATCTGATCCCCGAAACGCTCGAGCTTGAGACATTTGTCCACGGCTCAATGTGCGTATCCTTCAGCGGACGTTGCCTGCTTTCCGAGCATTTTATCGGCAGAGACGGCAACAGAGGCGCGTGTGCGCAGCCATGTCGCTGGGAATACAATCTTTATGAGCTGTCCGAGGTCAAGCGACCCGAAATGCGTATGCCGATCGAGGAGACCGATCGGGGCAGCTTTATAATGTCGAGCAAGGATATGTGCACGATCGAGCACATCCCCGAGCTTTGCGAGAGCGGCATCTCGTCCTTTAAGATCGAGGGCAGAATGAAATCGGCATATTACTGTGCGGTGACTGCCAACACCTACAGAATGGCGATCGATCGCTATCTTGCCGATCCGCCGGGCTACTCTTTTGACCCCTCTTTCATGCGTGAGCTTGAATCGGTCACGCATCGCGAGTACTGCTCGGGCTATTACTTTGACGATCCGCCCCGAAACGGACAGCTCGTCACAAAAGGCGGATATCTTTGCGAAAAATCATATCTTGCGACCGTCGTCTCTTACGATGCGGCAAGCGGCAGAGCGACACTTATGCAAAAAAACAAGCTCTGCGATGGAGATGCGTGCGAACTGCTCACCCCCGGCTCGGTCGGGATCGGATTCGTCGCACATGATCTGCAAAATGAGATGGGCGAACCGATCGAGTCTGCTCCGCACCCTTATCAGATCTTTTCGATAAAGACCGATCTTCCAATGCACGCAGGCGACATAATTCGCTCAAAGTAGACAAAGCAAGGACACAAAACAAAAAAGGAAGGATGTTCAACCATGATGAGCAAAAACAAAAAGACGCTCACACGACTCGCGGCAATAATGGCAGCGATTGTTGTCACTCTGTTGCCGCTTGCCATTCAGATCCACGCCTTCTCGTGGGGCACGCTGATACCGCTCGGACATAGCTGCGACAACTGGACCGTCATGCGTGAGCCTACCTGCACAGAGAGCGGAGAGCGCAAGGGATACTGCCAAATATGTCGGGAGGAGGTCACCGAAGAGATCCCGGCACTGCTTCACGATCTGCCCGATGATTATACCTATGACGCAGAGTATCATCAAAAGATCTGTTTGCGTTGCAGTGTATCTGTCGGTAAAGAGCTTCATAATGCTGACGAGAGCGGTGTCTGCACTGTCTGCAAGGCATATGTGTACGTTCTCGGTGACGCAAACGGCGACAGCAAGGTTAATTCAAAGGATATCATCACGCTGAAAAAGTATCTTGCAAATCTTGACCCGACAACGAACGAGTCAACGGTCACGGTCTTTGAGGGTGCGGACTTCAACGCAGACGGCAAAATTGACTCAAAAGACATAATAGCATTGAAGAAATACATCGCAAACATCTCATATTAAGACAAAAATCGGCAGTTTCTGCCGATTTTCGTCATTTTAGCCAAATGTATAGCAAATATCGGCAAATATTTCTATTATCAATTTTTGCCGCAGGTATTTACAAATTGTTCGAAATGTGGTATGATTTAACAGAAAATTCATGACATTCAACATGGATGTCGGATAAAACATCGGAGGTTTTTATGAAACTCACCTACGGAGTCAAAGACAGACCCGGGTTCGGACAGATCATCCTGTTCGCACTCCAGCAACTCCTCGCGATCCTTGCGGCAACGATTGCCGTACCTGCTATCGTCGGCAACGGAATGTCGGCATCGGCAGCACTTTTCGGTGCAGGCGTCGGAACGCTCGTGTACCTTCTTTTCACCAAGTTCAAGAGCCCCGTATTCCTCGGCTCGTCCTTTGCATTCATCGGTTCAATGTTAACCGCGTTTGCAGGTGCACTGTCCGTACAAGTCGGCTATGTCGGACTTATCATCGGTGCCATCTTTGCGGGACTCGTATATGTCGTCATCGCGCTGATCGTTAAGATCGCGGGAGTCGCTTGGATCAACAAGCTCATGCCTGCAGTCGTTATCGGTCCGACAGTCGCGATCATCGGTCTCTCGCTTGCCGGCAACGCAGTCGGCGACCTTCTCAAGGGCAATGTTACAAATCCCGAAACAAATGCTCAGAATGCATCGGTATTTGTATGTCTTCTCTGCGGTCTTGTGACCCTTGCGGTAGTTGTTCTTTGCTCGGTCTACGGCAAGAAAATGACCAAGATGATCCCGTTTATCATCGGCATCCTTGCAGGCTATGTTCTCGCCGCCATCTTCACGGCAATCGGCAATGCAGCAAACATTCAGGCACTTCAGGTCATCGACTTCTCCAAGTTCCAAAACATGCAGTGGTACCCCGACTTCACATTTGTTGAGGCTATCAAGGGCATCGGCGACATCACTCCCTCCTATATTGCATCGGTAGCGGTTGCGTACGTTCCGGTTGCATTCGTTGTTTTTGCCGAGCATATCGCTGACCACAAGAACCTTTCTTCCATCATCGAGCAGGATCTTCTCGAAGATCCCGGACTCTCGTGCACCCTTCTCGGTGACGGTGTCGGCTCGATCGCAGGCGCATTCTTCGGCGGATGCCCCAACACCACATACGGTGAGTCGGTCGGCTGTGTTGCCATCTCGGGCAACGCATCGGTCGTTTCCATCCTTGCAACAGCCATCATGGCAATTGCGGCAGCATTCGTTGCTCCCTTTATTACATTCCTTTCAACCATTCCCTCCTGCGTAATGGGCGGCGTTTGCATCGCTCTCTACGGCTTTATTGCAGTATCGGGTCTTAAGATGATCCAGACGGTCGATCTCGGTGAGAACAGAAATCTCTTCGTCGTATCGGTCATCCTCATCACCGGTGTCGGCGGACTTACCCTCACATTCGGCAAAGTCACCCTCACCACCGTCGCATGCGCGCTCATCCTCGGAATCCTCACAAATCTCCTCTGCTCGCGCGCCGACAAGAAGGACTAAGTCACAAACACACATTAAACACGCAAGGCTGTCTCGAATATTCGAGACAGCCTTGTTTTTTTATTCTTTCGATTTCAGAGAACTACCGTAAAAACGACGGTGTTCTTATCGGGTGCGGCAACGGATATCTTGCCACCGTGAAGGCGGACGATTGACTCGGCAACCGAAAGCCCTATGCCGTGTCCGCCGCTCTCACTGCTTCGGGAGCTGTTAGGACGGTAAAATCGCTCAAAAAGGAGAGAAAGATCGCCCTCGGGAAGTTTGTCGACCTTGTTTGCTACTGTTATCCGCTTCGATCTGCCGACCGATCGCAGGGAAAGTGAGATCTCACTGCCCTCTGACGAATATTTGACAGCATTATCGAGCAGAAGGGTGAGCACATTTTTGATAAGTGACTGATCGCCGACTGCCGAGAGTGACGGGGAGCATGACACCAAGAGCCTCTTCCCTGCCGCCTCGCAAACGCTTTGGTAGGTCGATGCCACATCTTCGACGACCTCGGAAAGCGAAAATTCGGTCATCAGAATGCGACCGCCGCCTTCGTCCATTCGCGAGAGCAAAACAAGCTTATCGGTCAACCCGGCAAGACGCGCCACCTGTGCGCCGATCGCATCGGTCCACTCGTTTTTGCCGAAATTGTATTCAAGAATGTCGCAATCAGCTGATATCACGGTCAGCGGAGTTTTCAGCTCGTGGCTTGCGTCGGTGATAAATCTTTTTTGCTTTTTGTACAGCTCGGCAAAGGGTGCCATGACGATCCCCGAGAAGATCACCACAAGCAGGGCGACAACAAAAAGTCCGAGGATGCTGAGCGACACGCTCGCCAATAGAAAATCCTTGAAATTGTCAAGATCTTCGGTCGTATCGAGAAACAGACAGACCGAGCCGCCGTCGGGCGTTTGCCTTGACAAATATCGATAACTGCCGACAAATCCGCGCTCCATCCCACCTTTTGCTACCTTTTGGGCAAGTTCTGCCGCCATTTCGTCATCGACCGCTGCAATGCTGTCGATATTCATCGCACCCACACGCCCGAGTGGGTCGAGCAGTACGGCAAAATATCTTGTGTTAAACGGAGTTTCGGGCGAGAGTTCAGCGATCGGGCGTTTGTCGTTTTCGGGAGGCGGACGGTCATCCTTTTTCAATGGTTCATTCGGCATGGTCGGAAATCGACCGTTATTTTCAAAAAGAATGTCAAGCAGCTCGTCCGCATCGTCTTTTATGGCGTTATAGCTTTTCAGATTGACCGCACCGAGAACGCAGACCAAAACAAGCGCGATTGCGAGCATCGAAACCAAAATGAACTTGGCGCGAAGTTTTTTCAGCATATATCCTCCTCATTTTGACTCGATCAGATACCCAAGACCGCGGACAGCTCTGATCGTCACAAAAGAGCCGAGTGCCTTGAGCTTTTTGCGAAGATAGGATATGTAAGTCCAAACGACGTTTACATCGATGTCGCTTTCATATCCCCATATGCTGTCCATTATCTGCTCGGCTGAAATGATCTGCCCCCTGTTGCGAAGGAGCATTTCGAGGATCTGATATTCCTTTGCGGTCAGCGAGACCCTGCCCCTTGCGCCGATCAGCTCAAACGAAAGTCGGTCGAGGCTGATATCGCCAAGAGTCAGCAGATTGTCGCAAACGGTCGATTGCCGACGTGTCATGGCTCTGATACGCGCAAGCAGCTCACCTGTGGCAAACGGCTTGGTCAGGTAGTCATCCGCACCGCTGTCAAGCCCGTTGATCTTGTCGTCAAGCTCGCTTTTGGCAGTCAAAATGAGTACGGGGGTATCGATCCCCTTTGCCCTGATGTGGCGAAGCACACTTATTCCATCGATCTGCGGCAACATAAGATCGAGCACAACGCCATCATATATTCCGCTCTCGATATATTCGATCGCATCCTTTCCGTTGTAAACGGCATCGACCGAGTAATTGTTGTGCCTCAAAATGGCGACGAGTGCACTCGAAAGTGACTTTTCATCCTCGCAAAGAAGCAGTCTCATTGATCCTTCCCTATCTTTCAGATCTCTTTAATAAACAGTACGCTGTTCGGCTCAAGTCTTGTCGGCATATCCACACGCTGCCCGTCATGCTGAGCATCAAGGAGATATATCTCGCAATTGTGCGCCCCTCCGAGATCGACAGCGATATCCATCGGCTCGGCGGTCGGATCGTCGGTATAATATGTGACAGCGGCGGTCAGCTTGCCGTCGGGGCGAATGCCGCAGAGGGTGTAGATATCCTCGGGGCAGTCAACACAGGCGATCTGTGCGGTGCAGTCGTAAAAATCGCCGTACCAGCGGATCGGATAATAGCCTTTAAGTCTCTCGGCAGTATAGTAATCAAACATGCCGTTGAAGCAGGACGGTCTTGCGTCATAGTACATGAGCATGTCGATCGATGAGGATTGTGCCTCTGATATGCAAGCCATCATAAACGCCGCGCCCTTCATGGAGTGTATCGTCTTAAGCGACTCAACATATCCGTCCGACCAGTTTTTGATGTAATTCCATTCATTGAGAATGCTCTCGGTGTCCTTGTATCCGTTACGGTCGAGCATTTCCCGCATATCGCGCGCGCGTCTCATCATTTGGGCAGGCGTGCGACAGTAGATGTGCCACGAAAAGAAATCGATAGGCACATCGCGACGGTGCATCTCGGACAGAAAATCGTTTATCCAGCCATAATTGCCGCCGACAACGGCAGGTCCGCCTATTTTGAGGTTTGGGAAGCACTTTTTCAGATGTTTTGCGGCGATCTCGTAAAAATCGAAAAATTCCGCCTTTGTTCCGCCCCATGTGCGCTTGTCGGGATGATCATCGGGACACATATCAGGCTCGTTCCATATCTCAAAATAGTGCATGTCAAGCCCTAACCCGTCAGCAAAATCTCCGCAGAGATGTCTGATCAGATGCTCGCAAATGACAGCCCATTTGTGAAAATCGCGAGGCGGCAATGTGCCGTGTTTCTTGATCTGATGCTCGATCGTCTGACCGAGTCTGTAAAATGTCTCTGTACCCGCCTCGAGAGTGGCAAGTATGTCCTCATCGGTGCAGGCAAAATCGTAGGATGCGGGATCGGTCGGATCGGCATCAAAATTCGGAAATATCGCGGTTATGTCGTGCGCATACGGACCGCCGTATATATTGCATCCGTTCAGATCGTGGTTGCGTGAATAGGGGATGCGCGCCGCCTTGTAATCGGCAAAGTTGGTCTTTTGCTGATCGTTCAGCGCATGTCGCTTGTACCACGGACCGCCGCCGACCGCGTTGAGCACCTTGAATTTTCCGAGTGATATCGCAGAGTCGAATTTTATTGTCTTCATATCGTTTATATCCTTTCTCTGTAAGGTTTTCTCTGTCTACTTTAGCATATCTTTGCCAATTTGTCAAGAGTTTTTGCCGATTTTTTCAAAAAAGCTCCAAGTCTACGCGATCTTGGAGCTTTTTGTATCTATTCAGTTCTTATTTCTTGATCTCGGTCTCCTCGTTCTGAGGGACGCTCTCGTTTTTCTTCTTGCCTTTTCCGCTCAAAAGAACCACGACAAGGGCAACGACAGCCGCACCGAGTACCGATGCACTGATTATCAAAGGAAGATCGACCTTTTTGTCGTCTTTTTTCTGTGTTTTGTCGTCATTATCAGCACTCGGCTCATCGACCTCGATCGGCACTTCGTTTGTCAGATCGATGGCAAACCTCTTCTCCACGTCAACGGTCGGAACATTCGGTACGATCTCGAGCTTCGCCGTGTCAAATCTCTCGGGAAGATCAAATGTACCCTCGAAACATTGATCGACGGTGGTCAGCGTGCCGACAGTGATCGAATTGACGATCACCGAGACCTCGAGCTCGCCGCTCGGAAATTCTTTGTCGTAAGCTTTGCCGACCACTGTCAGGGTCGAGCCGTCAAGCCTTGCACTAACGATCTCGCATGTGACATTGGTCTTGGGCGAGTAGCCGTTGAATCCGTATTTCTTGACGATAGACGGATAATCCTTGAAGCAACGGTTCGTGTCAAGCGGTCCGACCTCATCTATGTAGTTGGACGAGGTGTATTGATACATGCCGTATCGGGATGAATATTTGTTGGTAAATTCCTCAAGCTTTGACGGATAGTAATTTGCGATCCAGACCTCGTATTTGTCGCCGCAGATCTCCTCGAGCGGAACCCATCCGCCGTAATCGACATCGTCGATCCAGCTTGCCATGCTGTACATGCCGACAAGATAGCCTTCCTGTGCGACACGATCCATAAACGTCAAACAGATCTTCTTGGCAACAACAGCTCTTTTGCTGTTCGCACTCGGGTCTTCAAAGTCAAAATAGACGGGATATTCAAACTTTTTGCCTTTTATGTATTCAAGACAAAGCTCCGCCTCTTTCTTTGCCGCAGTTGCGTTCGTCGCGTATGAATAAAAATATGTTCCGATGTCAAGCCCGACTTTTCTTGCCGCTTTGTAGTACTCCTCAAAGCAGTAATCCTTGCGCTTGTAAAATCCGCAACGCAGAATGACATAGGTGTAGCCCGCATCCTTAACCTTTTGGAAGTCAAAACCGCTTCCCTGATGCTCGGACAGATCAAGCCCCTTGGCAACGACCTTGCCCTCGCCGGCATAACCTTCCGCATACCCGCGATCATACCCTGCGGGCACATCCCCCGCCGCAAAACAAGGAATCCCACCGACAAATACAGTCAAAAACATGAGCATCCCCGAAACAACCTGCCTCCAAAATCTTCGACTCATCTAAAATTACCCCTTCGTGTAAAATTCCGATAGTTTATATATTATTATAACACATAAATCAAGATTTGTCAATAAAAAATGTCGAAAATTGACAAAAACGACTTACATTTGGCAAGATACAAGGTTGACATGTTGACATAGTAAAACACAATTATACGCTCGTAAGAAAAATCTCAACCCTCGTTCATATTTGAAAAAGGGTTGAGATTTGAGTCTTTATCTGCAAGATTTAATCGGAGATGTTCAGCGCGCTTTTGATTAATCCAACTAAGTCAATGACATTAACGGCTCATATTCCCAATATTCTTCATTAAAGCAATATGGCGTAAAACAGCAAATTACTTCGACAATGCACATAACCAAAATCATTAAATTAAAACGTTTGTTCATATCTTTACCTTAGCTTTCGACCGAGCGAAAGCCTCCTTTTCTTTCCTAAATACTACATAATCGACATTATGTGGTACGCCGATTTTTAATTTCGAGGAAAGCAGAGTTTTGACGCCTCATCCGGGGCGAATTTATTAGCTGTCCACCTCTCCCCGGTGGGGGAAGGTGCCGAGCTTGTGAGGCGGATGAGGCGTTTTCTCGGATTTTTGCGTGCAAACAAGACCAATGAAAAAATTTTCTTTTTCATTGGTCTTATCGCCATGCAAATTTTTGAAACTTTTCGAAAAATTATGTTTTTTTTCGCAAAGAGCTATTGACAAATCGGTAACATTCAAAGGATCATCTTATATTCGACCACCGTCTCCCTACAAAGATCTTGATCACCGAGCCAATCGGCAAACGCCCTCACATCGCGCACATATTTCTCTGCCGTTGCCCTCGCTCGCTCGCTTTGCAAAAGCTGTTCGCCAAAGTTTGTAATGACCTCGTTTTCTATCGTTCTCATGTTTTTTTGCTCCTTTTTTTGAGCCATTATAGCAGAAAAATGTAAAGACCGATTGACAAGTGGCCGAAATTGTGCTATACTTAATAAAAATCGCAAAGGATGGGTAGAATATGGATGCACCTTTTAGTTTATGGTCTTATTTTTTCAGAGTTGACGATCCGGAAGAAGCGATACTTGAGTTTGAAAAGAGCGGGATCTTATACACCGAGCTTGCATACGAGCATGGTGACATGCTTCTTCGGCGATCTAATGACCACATCGACACAGGACGCAAATTCGCCGAATTTATGCACTCACACGGCGTTCACTCGCCGCAGGGGCATCTGCGATTTCCGATACCGTTTGCGACCGACCCGGAGATATATGATTATCTTGTGAGGCAGATCGAAATGTATGAGGCGATCGGCGTCAAGTGTGCGGTTCTGCACGGCGATTACATGAGGGAACTTGATCTGACCGACAAGGAGCGGCACGAGCGAAACATCGATGCCATCGCAAGGCTTATGTCGATGATCGAGCATGTCGACATCACGATCTGTCTCGAAAATCTTTGCGGTATCAATCGCGGCATTGACGAACTGCTCGACATCATCGATCGTGTCGGCTCTCCCAAACTCGGTATTTGTCTTGACACAGGGCACTTAAATCTCACCAAAACCTCATCTCACCGCGATTTTATCCTCAAAGCGGGTGAGCGACTCAAGGCTCTGCACATTGCGGACAATGACGGCAGTGGCGATCAGCACCTCGCACCCTTCGGCAGGGGGCGGATCGATTTTGTCGAGATCATGCATACACTGCGAGAGGTGGATTATCACGGCTTGTTCAATTACGAGATCGGTGGCGAGACTTACCGCTGTCCGCTTGCGATCCTGCATGCGAAGGCGGCGTTCATCCGTGCGGGATACGAATATTTACTCGATGTGACGAAATGACAAAAAACAGCAGCTTTTGGCAAAGCTGCTGTTTTTAGGTTTTATGTTATCATTTAGCTTCGATCAGAAGACCCAAACGTCGTGATACTTTCCTCTTTCGCTTGCGATGATGATCATAACATCCTCATCATTGATCAGGTTGATCTCCGCCGCAAGGGTGACATAGATCTCTTTCATGCTTTGGGAGGTTGCGGGCAGATCTTTTGACATTATTTTTTCGTTTTTCATACCATGCTTCTCCTTATTCATTGACCGAGAGTGCTTTTTTGTTGAGGATTGCAGTGTTGTCCTCATAGATCGAGACAGAATAGTCCGCCTCACCGGGCACTGCACCGTAGAACGCCACACCGATCAAGCAACAATGAAAGAGTTTTTTATGCTTTCACCATCCGTTTGTATTATATTTTGTTGAGATTATTATGCAATTTGACGCTTGACTTGTCAAGGGGTTTTGGCAAATTTCATATTTCCATTTACACAACCCCCCTTGTTTTTGTCAATTAATCATCCTTTTCCGAGCACTATGCTCGAATTGCCGTCTCTGTCAAGATTTGCGATATATTTCTTGAGCAGAATGACGTCACTGCTGTTGATCTTGCCGTCGCCGTTTGCGTCCGCACCGGTGAAGACATCGATTGTCGATGTGTCGGTCGCTTTGTCGTAATTTGCGATATATTTCTTGATCACGATTATATCGGCTGATGAGACTTTGCCGTCGCCGTTTGCGTCACCGTAGATAAACGGGAGCTGTCCGCACTCGCACTCGCCATCGTCGCCGAAGACATGCTTTGCGACATCCTTCTTTTGACCGCAGAGTGCACATTCGTGCCAGTGCGAGTCAGCATCGCTCGACCATACATTCGACCAATCGTGCAAAGGCTCGCGCACTCTGCCGCAGATGTTGCAATCATCGTCGCAAGCGTCGTCGTAAACATGTGCCGCAACATTGTACGGATTGCCGCAATCGGTGCAGGTGTACCAGTGCTTATCGCTGTTGTGCTCATATGTGCCGTTCGAATGCTCGTGCTCGTCTATAACGACCTCGCGGACATTCTCGGTAGCGTATTCGAGAACCTTTGCGTCGGGCGCACAATAGATCACGCTGTTTTCGGGGATGGTTGCCGACGTGTTCTCAAATTCGGTGTCTTTTCCGTTTACTACTATCTTTTCAAGCGATGTGCACTCGCTGAATGCGCCGTCCTCGACTTTTTTGAGCGTTTCGGGAAGCTCTATCGACTCAAGTGACGCACATCCGTTGAAGGCATCCTTCGAGATCTGCTCGACCGTGTCGGGGAGGTCTATCTCTCGGAGCGAGGTGCATCTGTTAAACGCGCCTGTGGGTATCGATTTTATGTCGCTCGGCAGTTCGATCGTCTCAAGAGAGGTGCAATCGCTGAACATATTAATGCTAATACCTGTCTCCTCAGCAAATTCGACATTTTTAAGGCTCGTACAGCCCGAGAATATGCTGTCGCCGCCATACACAGTGGTTTTCGGGACTACGACCGATTCAATCGATTTACAATTTTGGAACGCCATATCGCCGAGGATCTCAAGCTCGGTCGGGATATCGAAGTTCTGCAGCTTAACACATCCGCTGAACGCGCCCTTTCCGATCACCTTGAGGCTCGTATCCGGCTCGATCACTCTCGCACGCGAGAATAGAGCGAATACTGTCTTTTGTACACTGCCTGCGAATGTCAGATTGACACAGCCGTTAAATGCATTCTCTCCGATCTTTTCGAGCGACTTCGGAAGGATCACAGTCTCGAGTGCGGTAAACTGCCACATAAACGCGCCGTCTGCTATCGAGGTCACGCCCTCGCCGATCTCGACTGTCTTTATGCTGTCAGCGTAGTCCCGCCACGGCAATGTGTCGCCCATCTCGCCTCTTCCGTTGATGGTCAGCAGACCAATTTCGAGATCAAGCTCCCATGTCAGGTTCGAACCGTCCGCACCGCAGAAGCCCATCGGATTTGCCGGTTTCTTGCTGCCGCAGAACGAGCAGCAGCCGTCATCACCCCATGTGTGTTCGGTAAGCTCGGACACATATGGGCATTCAGTGCAGTAGGACTGATGCGCGATCTGATCGATCCTCATTTTGAGGTCGTGTTCGTTTCCGAACATGTACATGCTGCAGACGGTGCAAATACGATAGTGTGTGCCGCTGTCATAGAACAGCTCGCCGTCATATACATGCGCGCCCGAATCGGAGTCTTTGCACTTTGTGCATGTCCTGAAGTGACCGTCGGCATTGGCATTCCAGTCGCCATAGGTATGCTCGCACTTTTTGTCAAATACGGTCGCAAGGATGATATCGTCCGACTCGGTGAATTTGCAAACAGCGGACGAGCCGTTGAGTCGAAGTGCCCATTGAAGTCTGCCGTTGAATGCAGCGGTCGCTGCTTCTTGGTTTCCCCAAACATTGACCTGTTTGCCGTTTATGTAAGCGGTAAGGGTCGTTGTACCGTCATCGTTCTTCTCACCGAGGACGAGGATGGTGACATCTTTGTTAACATATTCGGATATGTCAACAAAATATGACGAACCGAAGTCGGAAGTTCCCCACCATTTTCCGAAAACAACTTGCGCAGAGCCAAAAATGCCTATTATTCGCTGTGTATCGGTATTGCCGCCATCATAGGGGATGAAGATACAAGTGTCGTCGTTGTCGCCGAACATAAGTCCGCAACAGCCGGTTTCGGCGATAATTCCCCCATATTTCGCCGCGTTCATCGTAAACGATACTGCGAAATATTTTTTGGTAACCGTGGCTATATCTCCGGCTTCCCAAGATGCATTACCATCTGTCGCACCATAGGCATAGATGGTTTTGATCTCGCTGTCATTTGCGGTCTTTACTCCGCAGACAGTGCACACGCCGTCACTGTCGTATGTATGTTCGCCAAAATCAAACTTGTTGTCACACTTTGTACAGTTCTGCCAGTGATTGTCTTTGTTCCACGACCACCCACTCGACGGCACATGATTTACATGGCGTGTTTCCTTCTCGCAAACATCGCAGATCTCGTCTGTGTCACTGCTGTAAGTGTGTGCAGCTTCATCGACAGCAGAGCCGCACTTTGTGCATTTGCGCCAGTGGTTTGCGGAACTGAAGAGCCATTCATCGCCATAGGTATGCTCGCACTTTTTGTCAAATACGGTCGCAAGGATGATATCGTCCGACTCGGTGAATTTGCAAACAGCGGACGAGCCGTTGAGTCGAAGTGCCCATTGAAGTCTGCCGTTGAATGCAGCGGTCGCTGCTTCTTGGTTTCCCCAAACATTGACCTGTTTGCCGTTTATGTAAGCGGTAAGGGTCGTTGTACCGTCATCGTTCTTCTCACCGAGGACGAGGATGGTGACATCTTTGTTAACATATTCGGATATGTCAACAAAATATGACGAACCGAAGTCGGAAGTTCCCCACCATTTTCCGAAAACAACTTGCGCAGAGCCAAAAATGCCTATTATTCGCTGTGTATCGGTATTGCCGCCATCATAGGGGATGAAGATACAAGTGTCGTCGTTGTCGCCGAACATAAGTCCGCAACAGCCGGTTTCGGCGATAATTCCCCCATATTTCGCCGCGTTCATCGTAAACGATACTGCGAAATATTTTTTGGTAACCGTGGCTATATCTCCGGCTTCCCAAGATGCATTACCATCTGTCGCACCATAGGCATAGATGGTTTTGATCTCGCTGTCATTTGCGGTCTTTACTCCGCAGACAGTGCACACGCCGTCACTGTCGTATGTATGTTCGCCAAAATCAAACTTGTTGTCACACTTTGTACAGTTCTGCCAGTGATTGTCTTTGTTCCACGACCACCCACTCGACGGCACATGATTTACATGGCGTGTTTCCTTCTCGCAAACATCGCAGATCTCGTCTGTGTCACTGCTGTAAGTGTGTGCAGCTTCATCGACAGCAGAGCCGCACTTTGTGCATTTGCGCCAGTGGTTTGCGGAACTGAAGAGCCATTCATCGCCATAGGTATGC
>CAZORL010000016.1:30140-34471 GCA_964582375.1 uncultured Lachnospiraceae bacterium | reverse complement strand
AAGAACCCTCCGAAATTCTGCCCCGAATGCGGAGATATCTTCAATGAGGGCGACATTCGCTGAGTATTGAAAACAAGTACTGAAAATTATGGCTACTGAAAATCAGATCACATATAAATGCCCCTGTTGCGGAGGCGCGATAGAGTTTGACAGCAGTTTGCAAAAGCTGAAATGTCCTTATTGCGACACCGAATTTGAGGCAGAAACACTGCGCATATACGACGAGGAATTGAGATCTGCCGAAGAGGACAGCTTTGATCGGGCAAATGTCACTGACAGGCAGTGGAGCGATGACGACAACATGTCGATCTACACCTGCAAGAGCTGTGGCGGTGAGATCGTCGCCGATGAAACGACGGCGGCGACGATCTGCCCCTTCTGCGACAATCCCGTCGTCCTGTCGGGCAGACTGTCGGGCGATCTTTTCCCCGATATGGTCATACCCTTCAAGGTTGACAAAAAAGCGGCAAAAGCGGCACTTTCGAAACATTTTTCAGGCAAAAGGCTCCTTCCGAAGATATTTAAGGACGAAAATCATCTTGACGAGATCAAGGGCGTCTACATACCCTATTGGTTCTTTGACGGCGATGTTGACGCATCGATACGCTACAAGGCGACCAGAACTCGCGCATGGAGCAACAGCAGATATAATTATGTCGAGACATCACACTTTCTCGTGACGAGGAAGGGCAATTTGTCGTTCGACAACGTCCCCTCTGACGGCTCGTCGAAATTTGACGATACCGTCTCCGAGTCGATCGAGCCATTTGATTTCGGGCAGGCGGTCGATTTTGCGACCTCGTATCTTTCGGGATATTACGCCGAGCGTTACGATGTTTCGTCTGATGATTGCCTCGACCGCGTCAAATCGAGGATGAAGGTCTCGACCGAAAAAGCCTTTGCCGACACGGTCAAGGGTTACAGCTCGGTCAGGACGGAAAGCTCGACTGTCAAGGTGTCAAACAGCAATGTACGATATCTGCTTTGCCCTGTTTGGATGCTCAACACGACATGGAACAACGAAAAATATCCCTTCTTCGTGAATGGACAGACAGGTAAGATCGTCGGCAATCTGCCGCTTGACAAGGGCGCATTTGCAAAATGGCTGTTTGGACTGACCGGTATTGCCGCTACCGCTTGCGCGCTGATCGGATCGCTGATGTGGCTTATCGGCAATATGTGAGGGGGTGCGATCGATGAACACATTTTTGAAAAGATCACTTGCCCTCGCGACAGCGGTCATCATATTGTCGCTTTGCACTTTCACACCGATGTTTGCTCTTGAGATCGTTGACGGTGGTGGTTCGCCGAGCGTGGTAACATTCGAACCGGTCGAGGATGTGACCGTGCCGGATGACGGCGTCGATCTTCATTTTGTCTTTGATGATGCGAATCTGCTTAGCGATGAAGAAGAGGCAAATATTGAGAAAAAGCTTAAAGAAGTCGGCGATAAGTACGGAATTTCGGTCGGAATCGTCTTTTTGGACACTCGCGGTGACAATTATCGTGACATCGCCGAGTTTAATGCCGATCTTTATGAGTCGCTCTACGGCAGAGAGACCGACGGCGTGCTCTTTACCATCGTTATGGACACGCGCGATTGGGATATCAACACAAGCGGTATTTGTCGCGATGCATACGGATGGTCTGAGCTTGATGATTTCGAGGAAGATGTTATCCCCTGTCTCACCGACGGGCGGTATGCCGACGCGGCGCACGCATATGCGGAACATGTCGATAATACGCTCGATTCTCATACAAACAAGACCTTCCCCTTGGGCGAGATCATCTGCGTGTCCCTTTTTGTCGGATTTGTCATCGCTCTCGTGAGCGTCCTTGTGATGAAGGGTCAGCTTAAGAGCGTCAGGGCAAACAATAACGCAAATTCCTATGTCAAAAAGGACAGCCTTGCGATAACGAGCAGTGGAGATATCTTCCTGTACAGAAATGTCGTAAAGACCCCGAGACAGACGCAAAGCAGCTCGGGCGGCGGATACCGTCGCTCCTCAAGCGGCGGCTCTTACGGCGGTCGAAGCGGTAAATTCTGATTATAATAAATACAGCAGAACATCCCCAACCACAAGCGTGGTTGGGGATGTTCTGTGTATAGTGATCGCTCAAAAGAGCTGATTTTGTCGAGGCTCGATGAGGAAATTAATCCTCGATGAACTTACGGAGCTCGAAGAAACAATCGGTTTCCGATTCAACATAGATCTCGTTCCACGCCATACGCGCGAGGTGTACGCCGAGGACGCTCTTTGCCGAAAGTCTCTTATTGCCGCTTACAAGCCATACCTTACCGTCGATATGTGAAGCGATCTTGACGAACTCAAGAACATCACTGCCTGTGACAAGATTGATCCTATAAAGATATCTGCCGTTACAAACCATAATTTTTACGATCTCCTTTAATTTTCGTCAAACGGTATCTCACGTTTGCGATTGTATTATAGCAGAAAAGTCCGCCCTTGTCAAGGCTTTTTGTCAAGAATTTTCAAGTTCTGCCATTTGCTTGATTGTATCCGAAAATCGCGAGATTTATTCAGCAGAGTGCACAAAAATTGTATGCAAATTTTGTGCGATATCACTAAACGAATCATCCCATTGCACAAAGTGCAATGGGATGATATGAGTCTTATTGGTTAATATCAACATGTTCGCCGTTGAGCAGTGCATCCGTAAGATCGTCCTTTTTGTAGGAAAGTTTAAGAGAAAAGAAAGGATGGTCGTCACGGAGCAGGGAAAGGAAGATCCTGTCGCCCTGCCAGAGCGGAAGGGAAGTGACATCATCCTTTTTTACCCATAAAAGCTCGCCCTCGTCGCACTCGCACAACTCTCCGACAAATTCGTTCGCTGTATAGAGAAACATGTATTCGGTCTCGAAAACATCGGACACGAATGTCACGATCCCGCGCGGCGTGAAGGATGTGAGCACAAGTCCTGTTTCTTCACGGACCTCGCGGAGCAGACAGTCATCGGGGGATTCACCCTCGAGAAATTTACCGCCGACGCCTATCCATTTGCCCTCATTTTCGTCGTTTTTCTTCTTGTTTCGGTGGAGCATTAGGTATGCGCCGTCTTTTTCGATATAGCAAAGTGTCGTGTTTTTCATGAAAGGTTGTCAAGGCGAACCAGCTCTTCAAAGCAAAGTCTTGCCTCTGTTTCGCCGTTCGGAGTCAGCGTTTCGGACTCGACGACCTCGACCATACCGCACTCGATCGCCTTTTTGTGAACAGCGGCGACAGGTGCACTTCCTTGACCGAGTACTCTGCCCTCGCCTTTATTCGTTCCGTCCTTAATGTGGATGATGTGCACGCGATCCTTCAGTCGCTCGAGTGTCTCGATCGGGTCAAGACCTGCGTTGTACGCCCAATAGGTGTCGATCTCGAAGTCGATCTCGGTGCGAGTTTCAAGCTCGTGATGGATGAACTTGCCGTAAGGAGTCTCGATAAACTCGTGGGAGTGATTGTGGTAGGCAAGAGTTATCCCCTCTGCGGCAAGTCTTGGGCGGAGAATGTTGACATTCTCGATAAATCTGTCGAGCTTTTCGTTTGTCGAGAGATCCTCGCCAGGGATGATGTAATTTTTGTTGCCGATCTCTTTGTGGTAGGCTACCGTGCCGTCGAAATCGGAGAGCAGATCCCAAATGCCCGAGTGCGTGCCGCTGCAGGTCAGTCCGTATTTGTCAAGCATTGCCGCAACATCCTTTGCCGAATGTCCGAAAAATCCCGCAAACTCGACATATTTGAAGCCGATATTTGCCACCTTTTCGAGTGCACCCTCAAGGTCATCTGCCGTGATGTCACGCAGACTGTACATCTGTATTCCGTATTTTCTGATCGTGTTCATATTAAATATTCCCCTTTCGTTTGGAACTTATTCACACAGATTATATCACGCCTGTCACTTTTTTTCAAGTATATTTGAAAATTTTTTTGATATATCATGCGAAGACCTTGAAAAAGATGAAAAAATGTGCTAAAATATCGGTGCATAAATACCATAAATGAAAGGTGGATCGAAAATGGATAATATAACCGCGTCGCTTAAAAAAATGTGCGATACTCTCGACGGACTTGAGCCGATCATCAAGATCATTCTCTGCATCCCTGCTCTCCACTTGGTCTGGGCACTTTACAGGGTCTTTCGCTCGATCATTGCAAAAAACGCAGTCGGAATCGTCGTTTCGGTGATCCTGGCGTTTGTTCCGATCGTGTGGCTCGCAGATCTGATTTGCTTTGTACTCATGGGCAAGATCTGGACCGTTGATTAATTCAAAACAAAAAGCTGCCAAAATACTCATTTGCGAGTATTTTGACAGCTTTTTTGGT
>CAZORL010000016.1:0-30040 GCA_964582375.1 uncultured Lachnospiraceae bacterium | reverse complement strand
GTCGCCGCTTGGTTTGTCGGGAGGATCACCGCCCACTTCGTCGGGTCGATCGCCCTTTCCGCCGTGACCGCCGTGACCGCCGCCACCGCCCATACCGCCGAATCCGCCCGATCCGCCGGTGGTGATAGAACTTATTGTTATTTCGAGAGTGTTTTTTGTCCCATCAACTTTGCCGCCGACAAAGATCTTCTCGTCGTTATCGGCACCCGTGAGAGTTCCGCCGAGCGAGAGCGTGTATTTCTCCCCGATCTTTATATCGGGCGAGCTTATCACAACATTTTGAGCATTCTCGGCGGCAACGAATGCACATATTACCTCGCCGTTCGAATTTGTCAATGAACAGAGATCGCCCTTTGTAACGCTGACATTTGACGATATCGAGCATTGTGACGAATACTCGGAGCTTGGCGCTTCAGCCATTCCTGCCGCACCGTAAGCGACGAGCAGACCGCCGCTTATCGATATATAGTTTCGATTGTCACCGCAGTCGAGCGCACCGTCAGCCGACGAGGTCGGCCCTGCGATCAGTGTTTTGCCGCCCGTGAAATAAATGTTGCCGTTTGAGTCAAATCCGTCGCCCGATGCGTTCACAAATAACTCACCGCCGCCGATCACGATCGAGCCGCTCTTGCTTGCAACATTGAGACCGTCATCGGTAGAGAATACCTTGACATGTCCGCCCGATATGTTGATCTGTCCGCCCTTGCTCTCGAGTCCCTCATACGAGTAGGTGACATTGACACTGCCGCCCGTGACAGTGAGGTCGCCGTCGGCTTTTATGCCCTTGGAGTTTGCTCTCGGCGATGTGCATTCGGCGCGGAGGACTATGTCGGTCGCATCTCCGCTTATGCTGACCGCACCTCCCGAGGATATCGCGTGACCCGTCGAGTTTATATTTATCGAGCCGCCGCTTATCGATACCGATTTGTCTGCTTTGATTCCGTTTGACTTGATCTTGGCAAGCCCCGAGTCGCCGTCCATGCCGCCCGGTCTGCCCCATCTGTCGCCTGATGAGCCGCTCGTGTCGCTCTTTGCATCGACCTCTGTTCCGTATGTTACGATAGCGATGCTTCCGCCCTCGATTATGACATATTGGGCTGCGCTGATGCCGTGCTTTTTGGCGGTCAGATCAAGCACGCCTTCCTTTATATAGATATATCCCTTGGTCGTGTCGGTCTCCTCGGACACACGGATGCAGTTTTCGTCGGCGGTCGCAGTCAATTTACCGTCCGCGATCGCAACGCCGTTCGAGCCTTTTATCGCACTGCCGCTTGAGGTCACACCGATGACGCCGTCGATTATTTTCAGTACTTTTTTTGATCTTATTCCGTCGTGGTAGGATGCGGTGACATTGAGCGAGCCGCCTCCGCCGATCGTGAGCGCGGATTTAGAATATATCGCCGCCGATCGCCTTGTGTTGTCGCTGTCCTCGTCGTTGTCAACATATCCGACGCCGCTGTCGTTGATGGTGTTTGTACTGCCGTCGCAGAGGACTATCATGACCTTGTCAGCCGATACTATCTCAATGGGGGAGGCATCGGCACAGCCGATCGACACACCATCAAGGCAGAGCTTTACCTTTTCGTCCTGCCCGACATTTACGATCAATTGACCGTCTGTCAAACTGCCGTTTATCAAATAATTGCCGCCTGCCTTGATCGTCACGCAAGAGCCGTCGACTTTGACAGCATCCGATGTGCAGTTTGTTCCGTCCTCAGATAGCTCTATTCGAACAGCATCGGTCGGTACGCTTGTGTCAAGGTCGAATTTGGTGAATTTTATGTCAAGCTCGCCTTTGTCTGTTGCACCGCTCGGCACTTCGGGCAGGGTGGTCGGAACGGTTGTCGATTGATCGCCGC
This sequence comes from uncultured Lachnospiraceae bacterium, assembly GCA_964582375.1. GTDB lineage: Bacteria > Bacillota > Clostridia > Oscillospirales > CAG-272 > CAKSQF01. The sequence goes on along the minus strand of CAZORL010000016.1, from coordinate 28,181 downwards.
CCGATGTTGTGAGCGTTATGTTGCCCCCATCCGATCGACAGCTCGCAAGGCAGAGCGTTGCCGCAAGACAGAGAGTGAGAAATGTTGATCTTTTTCTGTTCATGTCGGAGTCCCCTTTCTGATTTTACGGCATATTATAACTCGCCTTGCTTAAATGAAACAAAAATCCAAGCTTTCCCACACCGATTTGATCAATAATTCGGAAAACGAACACAAAATGCTCACAAATAAGGAAAACGCAGGGAGAAACACCGCGATAAAAGTTCGCGGTGCCCCTCCCATATCGGTTTGTATGCTTGTTTGGAAACTCTCTCTCCGGTCTTATTGATTTTCATTTTTGAGCGCGTCGATCGGGTTGTCTTTTTTGACAAGGCTCATCGTGCAGAGCATGGATGCGAACACGACCGCAAAGACCGAGCACGTCGGTCAGCTCACTATCCGCTCTTTGTTTATTCTGCGACCGTCCATGAGCACGGGGAGGGTCATGTTTTCGGTAACATTCCGGGCGTAAACATCCTGTCCGTTGACATATACCTTGCCGCTACTCGGTCGATCAACACCGCCCATGATGTGAAGCAGTGTCGATTCGCCCGACCCGGACGGACCGATTATGGCAACAAATTCGCCCTTTTCGACCGAGAACGATATCCCGTCTATCGCGCGAACAAGCTCCTCGCCGCCGTATGTTTTTGTCAGATCTTCCACCTTGAGTATTTCCATGATAAACATCTCCTTTTCCGATTTTCCGAAAAAATTTCATTTGTGTATTGACTTTTTCCGTTCTTTGTGATAAAATGATGGAAGTCGAATAATTGCGATGTGCGGTTCCGTGTCTGTCGGCACGGATCAGAGGGAAGTTCGGTGTAAATCCGACGCAACCGCCATTACCGTAATCGGGCATTTGCCCCTAAGTCGGAATACTTGCCGCCCATCGCCTCGGTAACAGACATTTTTGGGCAGAGAAAAGTGCAACCGATTTTTGGGGTGGGGAGCTTTGTCTGTTTGAAGATCCTCCCGCAGACAAGGGGGATTTTTGCCTCTTGCCGCTCCATAAGATCGCTTGCGCTTTTGTTGGTTTTTCTGCCGACGGAGCGCAATTTTTATTTCGGAGGGCATATGCAGAGCGAAAAGAAAAAATTCACACGCGACGAATGCATCGCTCTCCTTGTAAAAAAGCAGATCGAGCTGACCGACCTTTGTGAGGATCGCTATCCAAGACGTTCGGATTTCGGGCAGGATGAGGTAGTTGCCATAAAGGCGTATCTCGGCCCGTGGCCTCGCGCGCTTGAGACGGCAGGGATAAAAGAGGCACGCTCGGACGATCGCATACTTAAAAACCGTGAAAAACGGATACGCGCCGCCGGACGAAAGACTGCGGCAAAGATAGCCGCATCCTCCGAAAAAAAGCTCTGTTTCGAGAAAAGATCAACTGAATGCGAAATCGAAAGGAAAGATTTGAAATGAAGAGTTTTATTGCAATTGTCACAGCACTCGTGATGATCTGCGCCATCGGTACCATTGCCGTATCCGCCGACGATGTATCGGTCTTTGTTACCATCGCAAACGGCGAGGTGGTCACGGCAGAGGAAATAACCGTCACCGATGTTGACTCTGACGGAAAGCTTACCGTGAACGATGTTCTGACCATCATCCACGCAGAGAAGAAGGAAGGCGGATTTGAGGCAAAGAGCGGAGAGTTCGGACTTTTTATTACAAAGCTTTGGGGCGTTGAGACCTCGAGCGTCGGTTACACGGTCAACAACTCGCCCGCAATGTCGCTTACCGATGAGGTGAAAAACGGCGATTATGTTGCCGCTTATATCTACACCGACCCGGCTTTCTCGGACAAATACAGCTATTTTGACAGTGTCCGACTCTCGAAAAAATCGGGTGAGGAGTTCACTCTGACCCTCTCGGGACTTGGTTATGACGAAAATTGGCAGACAGTCGTTGCTCCCGTCTCGGGTGCGGATATCTATGTTGACGGCGTGAAGACATCTTATAAGACCGACGAGAACGGCAAGGCGACCATCTCGCTGTCCGAGGGCGGCCGTCATATCATATCGGCAAAATCGGAGAGCCTACTGCTAATTCCCCCCGTTTGCGAGGTGACCGTTACCGATGTCGCGCCGAAAACAGGTGACTCAACTCTGATCGCTCTTGCGGTAAGCACTCTCGCATTGGTGGCTGTTTCGGTATCTGTCGGTATCCGCCGTCGCAATAACAACGAGGAATAATATGAAAAAAGCCACAAGGATCATATCGCCCGTCATAGCGGTATGCCTTGCGGTCTTGATCGCGGCGGTGCCCATGGCGAGGAGCACCGCCGTCGCCTGTAATGAGGACGATCTTGACCGCGAGATATCAAAAACGATTGAATATATCAAAAACTCGCTCGGAGCAAATACCGATGCCGAGCTTGCCGCATCACTTGCCGAGGGTGCGGGAGCCGGGGGCGATTGGTACGCCTTTGCACTCGCAAGACTTGGCTATCCGATCGATCTTTGCGAATACGCCGATGCACTTGAAAAAAAGCTTGCATCCGACGAGATCTCGGGGACAGTGGAACGGCAAAGATGTGCGCTTATCCTTTGTGCGCTCGGGAGATCGTATGACTATGCAAATTTGCTCGATGAAACGGTCGGAAAGCTCGGGCTGATGAGCCTCGTTTTCGGTCTGCACATAGCCGACAACTCGTCTCTCGCGTCATCCGAGATCATCGGGCAGATCGTCTCGTCCGAGCTTGACGGCGGCGGATGGGCGATCATCGGTCAGTATGCCGACATTGACACGACCGCAATGACCCTGCAAGCACTCGCAAGGCATAGAAAGCTGCCCGAAATTCGTGATGCGATCGATCGTGCGCTTGCGAAAATGAGTGAAAAACAGTGCCAAAGCGGTGGATTTTCGTCATATGGTACCGAAAATGCCGAAAGCGTTGCACAGGTGATCATCGCTCTTTGCTCGCTCGGACTTGATCCCGACTTTGCGGACTCTTTTGCCCCAATGCTTGATGAGCTTCTCTCGTACAGAGTATCGGACGGCGGCTTTTCGCATACAAAGGGCGGTACTGTCTCGGTAAGTGCGACTTCGCAGACTCTTTGCGCGCTCGTCTCGATAAAGCTGTTTCGCTCAAATGTCGGCGGATTTTACGAGTTTGACAAAAAACTTGCGTCCGCTCCCCCTTCGACCACACAGGGGGAAACAACTCAGTCTCCTATAACGACGACAGTCATGACCGCCAATACGACCGACAACTCGGGCGACGAAGGGCAGAGGTCTTTGGATCTTGATCTTAAGATCATCGCAACGGTCGTTATCATCGCGGCGGCGATCTTAGTCTCGATCATACTTATCTTAAAAAGCGGACGCCGTCGGCGCGACATTTTGATCGTTTTGATCGTTGCCGCCGCCGCATGTGCCGCCGTCAATCTAATAAAGATTGAGTCGGTCGATGGGCATTTTTCGCCGATAACGACCGCAGAACCAACGACCGTGCAGGGAAGCATCACCTTTTCGGTCAGATGTGATGCGATAAAGGATATCGACGGCATACCGAGCGACGGGGTCGTGATAGAGATGATGAGTCTGTCCTTTGGCAAAGGGGAGAGCGTCTTTGATCTGCTTGACAAAGCGGCACGGATATCTCATGTTACCATCGTCGAAAAGGGCGGATATGTCTCATCGATAGCAAATATCAGCGAGCAGAGCTACGGCGATCTGTCGGGCTGGGTCTATTTCGTAAACGGCAGGATGCCCTCTGTCGGATGCAGAGAATATTTTCCCAAAGACGGAGATGTCATAGAGTGGCATTATACCAAAGATCTCGGAAAGGATATCACGCCCGAGTATTCGGACAAATAAACTATGGAAAAGAGCATTACAAGGATCATCCGCGAGGAGCTGTTTTCACACACAGAGAGCGATTTTGCACTCTTTCAGGCAAGGCTCATGCCGAGCGTCGATCCTTGCCGCGTGATAGGTGTGCGTACCCCAACTCTTCGCAAAATGGCAAAGAATTACGCAAAAAACAAGCAGATCGGCATTTTTCTTGCCGATCTGCCGCATATGTATTTTGAAGAGAACAATCTTCACGCCTTTATCATCTCCGAGATGCGAGATCCTGCCTGCGTGATGCGTGAGCTTGATGCATTTCTGCCCTTTGTTGACAATTGGGCAACCTGCGATCAGCTCTCGCCAAAGATCTTTTCGAAAATGTCAAAGAGCGATCTGCTCGATGTCGCAAAAGGCTATATCGCCTCGGGCAGGACATTTACGGTGAGATACGGACTTGGCATCCTTATGAAATATTTTCTCGATGAGGGCTTCACGCCCGAGATACTCGAGCTTGCCGCAAGTGCCTGCTCTGATGAATACTATGTCAATATGATGATCGCCTGGCTTTTTGCGACCGCCCTTGCCAAAAGATATGACGATGCGGTCGTGTATCTGAAAGAGCGGCGTCTGTCCGTTTGGATACACAACAAAACGATAAGGAAAGCGGTAGAGAGCTATCGCGTGAGCGATGAGCGAAAAGAATATCTCCGCACGCTTACGATCAGACAGGATAAACAGATCAGAGAGCGATCTCCTCGATCACCGAGCCGTCTGTGAGATCATGTCTTACAAAACGCTTTCCGTCAAAGGTCATGTATCCGTGCGCCGAGCCTTCCTTCGGGATGGATGCCGAGCCGGGGTTTAAGCGATAAAGACCGTCTTCGAGGCGGCACTCGGGAATATGAGTGTGCCCGTAAAGAAAAATGTCGCATGAGCCGATGCTCTGTCTGTTATCTGGCGTGATCTTGTGTCCGTGGGTCGCAAATATCGTGTGATCGCCGCAGGAGATGATCGCATAGTCTGCCATGATGGGAAAGCAGAGAACCATTTGGTCAACCTCTGCGTCGCAGTTGCCGCGCACGGCGATTATTTTGTCCGAGAGCAAGTTTAAGATCTCGATGACCTTCTTGGGAGCGTATTCCTCGGGCAGGTCGTTGCGAGGGCCGTGATAGAGCAGATCGCCGAGCAGTAACAGCTTGTCCGCACCCTCATTTTCAAATGCTTCTTTGACCATGGCGGCATATTTTGCCGAGCCGTGTATGTCTGATGCTATAAGATATTTCATATAACGAAAGCCTTTCAATTGTTTTTCCTAAAGTATATCACATTTTTTTGCCGATTGCAAGAGTTTTCCGTCTGCTCCACTTGATTTTTTTCGTCTTTTGTTGTATAATAAAACAAATGAATGATTTTTTCACAAAGGAATGATGAACAATGTTTAATGAACACCGCGAGCGTCTTTCGGAGCTTCTTGTTGACGACAGCATGCTCCTTCTGTATTCGGGCATACCGACTCATGTAAGTCAGGATGAGTACTATCCGCTTCGTGCAAATCGCAACTTTTTCTGGCTGACAGGTCTTTGTCGCGAGGGAATGCTCCTTTTTATGACAAAGAGAGGCGGCAAGGTGCAGACAACGCTCTATATCGAAGAGCCGGATCCGCATAATATCCGCTGGACGGGCAAAATGGTCACGATCGACGAGGCAAAAGAGATAAGCGGCATCGATGACATTCGCTATACCGATCGCATCGAGGACGATATTTCGGCGTATATGGCATATGATGTGACCGATACGGTCTATTTCGACTGTCAGCGGCACTCGACCTCCGATCTTCCCGACTATAACCTCGTAAAGGCTGAGGAATTTTTGAAAAAATATCCGTACGTCAGACTTTTGAATCTCCACACCCCGACCGCAAAGCTCCGCAGATCAAAGGATGCACAAGAGGTCGAGCGTATAAAGGCAGCGATAGAACTTACAAGATACGGACTTGAGCGTGTAATGTCAACGCTCCGCTCGGGCATGCATGAGTACGAGGCACAGGCCGAATTTGAATATGAGATATTCAGACGCGGTGCCGAGGGACCGTCCTTCCCAACCATTGCGGGCGCAGGTCCGAACGGCTGCATGCTCCATTACGAGACAAATCGCGAGCTTTGCGAGGAGGGCGATCTTCTTCTGCTCGATCTCGGCGCAAAACTTGACGGATATTGTGCCGACATCACTCGCACATACCCGATAAACGGCAAATTCAGCGAGCGTCAGAGACAGTATTACGATATCGTGCTCCGTGCAAACAGAGAGGTCGCAAAGCGTGCCCGTCCGGGTCTTACAACGCGCGATCTCAACGATATTTGCAAAGAGGTGCTGGCTGACGGGCTGATCGAGATGGGCAAGATATCAGACAGATCCGAAATATCTAAGTATTATATGCACGGTGTCAGCCACCATCTCGGCATAGATGTTCATGATGCCGATGTCATGGAAGGCAGAGAACTGACTGTCGGTGCGGTAATATCCGACGAGCCGGGGCTTTATATTGATGAAGAGGGAATCGGCATTCGCATAGAGGACGATCTTCTTATCACAGAGGACGGGGCAATCGTGCTGTCCGAGGACATCATCCGTACCCCCGACGAAATAGAGAGCTTCATGGCAGAGCATTCAAGGAATTAAGCAAGATGCAGATATACAAAATCGGCGATCTGATAAAATTATGAAAATCCATGATCGATCATAAAATTTCATAAAAACAGATAACCGACACATCCCCTTAAAGAGACAGGAATTTCGTGCCTCTTTAAGGGGAAAATTTTATTTTTCGGAAATCGTACATTTTGCTACTGTTGTATTATCCTTTTTGTGGTATAGTTTACTCGAAAAAGCAGATTGTGCGGGTCTGTCTGCCGATTCAACGAAAATTCAACAAAATCTATCCAATATGAAAGGAAACAAAAGAAAATGAATTATCCGTCAAATTTACACATTACAACCGACTTGACGCTCCAAATGTCGCTGACAGAGCCTAACGTGATCGTCAAGGCAAAGCAGGGGGATCGACTGTCGAGATATCTTGTGCTGACATTTATGCATGGAGAAGAGTCGTTCGAACTTCCGCAGGGGATATCGGTGACACTTCGCGTTAAAAAGTCGGACGGCAAGGTTGCGACTTCGGTTTGCACCGTCGAGAGCGGCAAGGCGATCGCCGAGCTTACCGATCAGATGCTCTCGTGTGTCGGCAGAGCACGCGCTGATGTCGTCATGAGTCAGGGCAAAACGACAATATCTTGTGCACCGTTCTATATCGACGTTCATGCCGCAGGTGCGACAGAGAAGGATATCGCGAGCACCGACGACGTGAGAAGTGTCTGCGAGAGGCTAAATGATGTCGCAGACGAAAAGATCGCCGAGATGCAAAAGATACTTATTGCGGCAGGCGGAGATCCGGATATCAAAGCGGTCTCGTACGATGCGACGAAAACGCTTGAGTTGTCCGAGGATCTGCTTGTCGGTGTCACAGCCAACCTGCCGCAGGGATGGACGAAAAGCGGCAACACATATACGCATGCGGCAATCTCCGATATGCCGCTCACCTTTGCACCGACCCTTGAGACGGGAGCGTGCTATTATCTGTCGTTGACGCACAATATTTCAAGCGACAGCCAACGCGAGGGCGATATTGCCGTGACCCTTTGCGACGGCGAGTATCTCGACACCTACAACGGCAAAGCAGATGTGTGCATCGTGCTTAAATGTACCGATGGCACAAACGATATGCTGAAGATCAAGGTGGCGGCATCGGCCGCTTGTACGATATCGAATATCGAACTGCGAAGGGTCGTCGAATCGGGCGAAAAAAAGGTCACATTTGATGCGTTCAATATTTTGAACAGTGGCGCGCTCTCGTCAAACAAATCGGGCTATTGGAATGTCGCACTTGGCTCGGGAGCACTCGATTCCAACATAAACGGTTCACGAAATATCGCTCTCGGTATAAGTTCGCTTGAAGACCTTGAGAGCGGAAACAGAAATGTCGCACTCGGTACATATGCTCTTGCACACGCAACGAGTGGTGATCGAAACATCTTCATTGGTGCAGACTCGGGACTTTATCTTGAGAAAGCAAACGATTGTGTATCGATCGGCAAGGCGGCACTGTCGCAGGGGGTCAAAAGGGATAGCGATATCGCAATAGGTGCAGGCGCGCTCTACGGTTCGGGAGATGCCAGAACCTCGGATGCATCACAAGGCAATATCGGTATCGGAAATAACTCAGGATACTACTGCTATGGCAAAAGTAATGTTTTTGTCGGCACAAGCGCAGGATACAGAGTGTCATCGAGTGCAATGAATATATGTATTGGAAGCCATTCGGGTTCATATATCACTGACGGATGGGCAAATGTGGCGATCGGTTCAAATGCGTATCAAACTGGCAATTATTCGAAATCAATTGCCATTGGATATAGCTCAAAGGTGACAAAATCCGAGCAAGCGGTGATTGGCAGTGATGATATTATAACTGAAACGGTGTTGAATGGCGATATCGTCATCAAGGGCAATGCGATCAAAAAGATGCCGACCGTCAAGCTCGAATACAATTATACAGATGCCTCGAATGTTGCGCACAGCGGCTCGACGGTACTGCTCAGAACCGAAGATATCGCAAAAGGAAACAATGTTGCCATCGGCAATGAGGCACTTAAGGCGTATACGCTCTCCGACAGCGATCAGGGGACAAATATTGCCATCGGTAATCATGCAGGCCAAGATGTGACGGGACTTGCGAATGTCATGATCGGGCGCAATGCGGGTCTCTGCCGCACGGGGACGAATAACAATGTCATGATCGGCAGTAACGCAGGAAAACAACTATCGGCAGACAAAACAAAAACGCAGGGGGACGGACTGACGCTCATCGGTGCGGGATCATCGACTGCCGATGTCGGGTGTTCGAACTCGATCGCCATCGGCTGGAACTCGAAGGTGACAAAATCAAATCAGGCAGTGATCGGTGCGGATACGCTTGTCGAGACTGTACTGCACGGTGATCTGATCATTGTCGGTACTGACGGTACAAGACGAAAGATCAAGTTTAACAGCGACGGCACGCTCGGATGGGAGAGTGTAAGCTAACCGCTGATTCTGTTTTATATCCCTCGTCAAATGCGGCGAGGGATATAAAATGATACTTGATATCTTTAATGTAATGTAACTTTTTTGCGAAGGGTCAGACGCGTCTTGCAATTTTTTCAGTTATGTGATATAATAACGCAAAAGAGACACGATGGAGGGTGTGCGATGCTTAAATGGCTTGATAATTTTTGGTATCATCATAAGTGGGTGTTGATAATCGCTCTGTTTTTCGTTGTTTTTATAATTATCGGCATATTCCAGATGGCAACGAGAACCGAGTACGATCTGAGAGTCCTCTACGCCGGACCGTCGGTTTTGATCTCGGAGGAGCGTGCGGAGGGTGTAAAGTCTGTGCTTTCGGATTTTACCGCCGAGGATATCAACGGAGACGGCAAGAAGACAGTTCTCCTGAACGCATATTCGGTGCTCTCGGACGAACAGCTCAAAAAGCTTCAAGATGCGGCAAAAGCGGAGGATGATGCGGTCTTCTACGATCCGACGCTTCGGGCGAGTACGATCAATGAGATATCCACCTTGCTTGCCACGGGTGAGGTCTCGATCTGCTTTATGGACGAATATGTGTATAATATGTTCTGCGACAAAGACGGCATGTTTGTTCCGCTCTCCGAGATGCTCGGCGAAACACCCGATGAGGCACACGATGAGTTTTCAATAAGACTGCGCGACACCGATTTTGCAAGCTATTTCGGCGGCATGTCCGCTCTTCCTGACGATACGCTCGTCTGCGTAAGACAGCTTGCCTACATGACGGGCGCACACAAATCAAAAACAGCGGTCAAGGAGTTCGAGACGGCGGTTGAGACCTTTAAGAAGATGCTCACGTTCAAAAGCCCGATCAGCTGAGCGTCGGAATAAAAAATCCGCCGCGAAGAAGGTCTTGAAGCAGGGTGAATCCGCCGACCTTGCAAAGAAGGACGGCGACAGATGTCAGGCAGGTCAAAAGTGCCGCTGCGGCAACCGACCTTTTGTACATATCATTGGAGGTCTTCTTCAAAAATGCACACCTCATTTCTTAATATATTAAGAGAACAAGCACTTGCTAACTGTTGCTCGTTGCAGTATATGCCACATTAGCAGGGAATATTACATACTTGAGCACAAATGCAGTTGTCGATAATGCACAAAAACAGCGGGGTGAATTTGTGCATATTTACGAAATTCAAATTTTTTGAAAATTTGCACCCGAAACCATTGAATTATCACCGAAAAGGTGTTATAATGTATGGGAGAAATTATAACCGATACCTTGAGAAAGTATTAAGGGGGAAAATAACTTGAAAAGAATTATTGCGATCGTGCTTTGCATGATAATGGTGGCAGTCACATTTTCCGGATGTGTCGCGAAAGAAGATCCGGGCGCAACGCTCAATGTCATCATGAAACGTCCGACAACTCTCGATCCTGCGATCGCGTACGCCGATCAGGCGTCCGCGCAGTTTTTGACGATGATCTATCAGGGACTCTTTACCATTAACGAGAAGGGCGAGCTCAAGAAATCGATGTGCAAGAGCTACACCGTCAAGGACAACGTTATCGAGTTCACCTTGAAGGAGACCTGCTGGTCGGACGGCACCAAGGTCGATGCCGACGACTATGTATACGCATGGAAGAGACTGCTTGACGCAGAGTTTAATTCGGGTGCCGCAAGTCTGCTTTTCTACATCAAAAATGCAAAAGAAGTCAAGAACGGCGATATGCCGATCGACGACCTTTGTCTGTACGCATCGGGCAACTCGATAATCAGCGTTGAGCTCATCGATGCATCCTTTGTCGATACATTTATCTACAACACCGCATCGGTTGCGCTCTATCCTCTCCGCGAGGACATCGTCAACAAGATATCGATCAGCGAGCCTTACTACGATGCTATTCTTAATGCCGAAGGCGAGTCGATACTTAACGGCAACGCCCCTCTCAACGATTTCAGCTGGGGATCGCTGAGCAGCGTACTCGTATCCTGCGGTCCGTTCTATGTAAAGAAGTTCGATCACTATCCCGAAAGCGGCAACTCATCGGTAACGCTTGAGAGAAACAAGTACTACTACCGCGATACAAGCGAGACCAGTGACGACACTCTTCAAAAGTATGTAACACCCGGCAAGATCCTTGTCGAGTTCTATGCATCCAAGGCTACCGAATCAGCCGCTGCCGCATACGAGGCATACACGGCGGGCACACTCAGCACGCTCAACGAACAGCCGATCTTGCTTGATGCAAATCTGCCTCTTGCAGCTCGTTCGTCGAATGACAATGTCCACGATCTGAGCGCAACCTACACATATTTCTTCAATACCTCAAATCCGCTCTTTGAGAAGGCTGAGGTTCGCCGTGCACTCTCCGCAGTGCTCGACAGAAACCAGATCGCATCCATCGCGGTCTACGGCAAGCCCGCAACCGGAGTCATTGCCGATGGCGTTTTCTATACTACCAAAAAGACTTCTTTCCGCGAAAAGGCAGGAACGACCATTGGTGCGTCCATGTCAGTTGCCGACGCTAAAGCGGCTATCTCTGCGGCAGGTGCATCGACGGGCGCAATCAAGCTGACCGTTCGTGATGACGAGGCTGAGATCAAGATCGCCGAGTACGTTAAGTCGATGTGGGAACAGCTTGGTTATACCGTCGACATCGAATCGACCGGCATCGCGTCGACCAAGTTCTATCAGGTAGTCGGCAAGAAGGAAGGCAATTATGATGTTCAGCCTGTTTATGACGGCTTGACGCGCGATATCTACATTGAGAAGTATATCTCTGGCGAATTTGACGTTATCGGCGTGCACTACAGCATGCTGTCCACCGATCCGTTCGCGGCACTTGGTTCTTTCGCATCGATCTATTCGGGTAACGCTTATGACTTCTCCGAGTCTGCCGAGGAGTTTGCACCCGTAAAGCATGTTACCGGCTACGACAGCGATGAATATGAGGGTCTCATCGAGAGCTATCTTAGCGAAAAGGACGCCGAAAAGCGTGCGGCGATACTTGTCGAGGCGGAGAAACTGCTCCTTCAGGATGCACCCGTTGCACCGCTTTACTTCATGCAGAACGGCTATGTCGCAAGCGACCGTATCAAGAATGTCAGCTACACGCGTGATGGATTTATCGATTTCATCAAAGCAACCGATAAAGATTACGTATACACGGTTGAGGCGGTGGTGCTTCCCGTAAAGAGATCTTGGCTTTTTGACTGATTTGTGTCGAAAAAGCGATCTTTATAAAATACGCGGGGCGAGTTTTCTCGCCCCGTTTGTATACAGATGGGTTATCTGTTTGAAAAGGACGCTCTGATAATTGCAAAGTGGAGGTGTTGCTATGGTCACGCACTTGTATGATCAAAACGAGATCAAAATATTCATACTGTTCATCATTAACAGTCTGAACAGACCGATGAAGTACGAGGATATCAATGATGCGATAATGCAGGACGGCATTGTCGGCGGACTTGACTTTGCCGATTGCTTTGCCGATCTGCTCGATGCCGGAAACATTAAAGAGATACGCGACGGAAACGATCTCTATTACGAGTTGACGATGCAGGGCAAACAGGTCGTCGAGAGTCTCCAGAACGATATTCCGCGCTCGGTCCGCACACAAGGGTTGAAATCTGCCCTTCGCCTGCTCGATTTTAAGGAGCGCGGCTCGGAAATATCGGCAAAATATGCCCTTCGCGACGATGGACGCTATGATCTTGTGTGCAGTATCGTCGATGAAAAACAGCTGTCCCTTGAGATCAAGCTGATCGTCGAAAGCTCGAACCAGCTTGAGCTTATGATGCACAATTTCGATGACCGTCCGGAGGTCATGTATCGCGGAGTGATCGCTTTGCTGACCGGCGATATGGAGTATCTTTTGTCAGATTAGAACTCAAGATTAAAATGTGTGCATTGTTGCTACAAGCTTCGTCATAATAGACAAAATGCCTTTTTGAAAAAGGTTTTTTACCCACTTTGCTTTTGTGCAACTTCGCTTTTATGAATAAAAACCGCCGAAACTGAAGAAAATATATTGACTTTTATAAATTTAGTGGTATAATATTATTAAAACACTAAAGATGACCGAGTGCGTGACTGTTTTTTTGACATACAAAATATGTCAACAAGATCGGAGAAGGAGAGATCTGTCGGTGAATCCTACGGAAAAGCACGACCTTGAGATCGAGTGCGATCGTATTATTTCCCGAATGCAGTCGGGAGATGACTCGGGCTTTGGAAGGCTTTGCGAGATCTACAGACCGCTTGTTGAGAGCTTGGTCACGACCGCCCTTGGCCTCTGTCGTGATGTCGGCGGAGAGATCGACGATCTGCGACAGGAGGCGGCGATAGCTCTTTACAAGGCGGCAAATGCTTACGATCTTTCATGCAGTGCTGTCACGTTCGGACTTTTTGCCAAGATCTGCGTAAAAAATCGTCTGATATCCTACAGACGCAGACTCACCAAGAGCTCGGGCGGCAGATCACGCATTCATGTTGTTACCGGGACGCCGCGATCGCGTCGCTTTTCGGAATGTGCTCTGCCCGAGGGAACGATAGATCTGCTATCGCCTTATGAACAAAGCGTCTGGAGGCTGTACGCAAACGGCACGTCCTATACCGAAATGGCAAGGCAACTGAACAGAAACGAAAAGTCGGTCGAAAATGCTGTTTACCGAATACGCGCGAAACTGAAGGGTGCGCTTCGGTGATTATATACCCCGATAGCTTAACGAAAAGCGTCGGCGACGGAGATGGCGGACGGGTCCGCCTCGGGGGACGATTTATATTTTTTTATTTTCAAAGCGAGGTAAAATCAAAATGTACCAGGACATCACATTGAAGTGCAAGGAATGCGGAAACGATTTCGTTTTCACGGCAGGCGAGCAGGAGTTTTATGCCGAGAAGGGCTTCCAGAATCAGCCCAAAAAGTGCAGAGACTGCCGCAGGGCAAGCAAAGAAAAGCCCAAGAAGGAAATGTTTTCCGCTGTCTGCGCAAAGTGCGGCAAGGAAGCGCTCATTCCCTTTGAGCCTACCACCGACAGAGCAATCTACTGCAGCACATGTTTTGCTGAGATGAGAGCTCGCGGATGATTTGTGCCGCAAGGCACACGCGTGTGATTGATCTCCTGCACATCCCCCTATAGATTATTCATACAGACCGTCAGAGACCTGCCTTTTTCGGGCGGGTCTCTGACATTTTACTCAAAAGAGATTCTTTTTTTGAAAAATGTCTGTACATTTTCGAAAATATATGATATAATAGAAGAAAAAAAGACCAAGGCAGAAAGAACATGAGAAAAGAAATTTCAAATACCGAAAATGTTGAGCGTGACGGACTGATCTACGGCAGAAATGCCGTCACCGAGGCACTTAAAAGCGAGCGCACAGTCAACAAGCTTTTTGTACGTTCGGGTACGCGCGAGGGATCGCTTCCGATGATCGTCGCGATCGCCGAGGGGCTTGGCATTCCGATCGTTGAGGTGACAAAAGAAAAGCTTGACGCAATGACCGACCGTGCTGCCCATCAAGGCGTTGCCGCATCCGTTTCGGCTGTCGAATATGTCGATCTCGACAGGCTCTTTGAAATTTCAGCCGAGCGGAATGAGCCTCCGTTCTATGTTATCGCCGACGGGGTCGAAGATCCGCACAATCTTGGTGCGGTGATCAGATGTGCCGAGGGTGCGGGTGCTCACGGCGTTATTATTGCCAAAAGACATGGTGCGCTCGTGACACCGACTGTCGTCAAGGCGTCCGCAGGTGCGATCGAGCATATGGCAATCTGTCGCGTCGTGAATATAGCCTCGACCATCGACAAGCTCAAGGAGTGCGGCGTGTGGATCTACGGCGCGGAGGCTGACGGGGCGTGTCTGTACGAGACTGATCTCAGCGGTGCGGCGGCGTTCGTCGTCGGAAGTGAGGGCAGGGGAATGTCTCAGCTCGTGCGCAAGAAATGTGATTTCGTGCTGTCGATACCGATGTACGGCAAGGTCAATTCCTTCAATGTCTCCTGTGCGTCGGCAGTCATTCTTTGTGCCGCCGCAAATGACAGACACAAAAGATCTGATAAATAAAAGCCGAAACATGAGTTAGTCGGCGGAAAGGAAGTGTTCGATATTGAACAGTGAAGGTCAAACCCCCAATGGTGGCGGCAGACGAAAGGCAGACGAGCTTCTTCGCCGCATCCGCTCGAATATCGGCGATGGGCAAAGTCATGAAATGTCCGCCGAGGAAATAGAAAAGATCGGAGAAGATCTTTCGAGCGAAAATGAAAAAAAGATCTCTCTTCAAGAATTATACGGCTATGATCCTATCGTTCGTGAGCCGGGCTCGAATATCGACCACCGCGGACGTTCGGCGAGCAACAGACCGACGAGAAAAAATCATTCTGCCGAAAAGGACGAAAAGAGCGAGACGATCTACGACGACGACGCCTTCGATGAGGAGACCGAGATCAATCTCATGTCGATATTCGGCATGGAAAAGACGGATGACGGGCGGCAGGATGACACGGATGCTGACGGATTTGACGACCCGTTTGAAGATGAAACGCCGATCCCGATGTTTTCGTCGTCCAAGAGGGGCGAGGAGTATACCGATCGCTCACAAAATAAAAAGTTTTTCGCACTTTATAAAGGCAGATATCTGAGATCGATCTTGACTCTTGTCGCATGCGTGATACTTGCACTTTTCGTGTCACTGCTTGAGTTTGCCGAGCCGCTCGGGATCAAGCTTCCGTCGTTTTTCGACAGCCGATTCTATCCCGGCGTCACCGCTCTGCTTGAGCTTCAGGCGATCGTCTTCTTTGTCGCCATGATGCCGAAAATCTTTTTGCGGGGGCTCACATCGCTCTTCGTCGGAAAGGGCAACTCCAACAGCCTTTTCTCGGTCACGATGATAGCGTCGGCGGTGTATCTGATCTCGGTCAGCGGAGCGTCGGGCGGCGATGATGTTGCCTATTTCGGTTCGGTCGCATCGATATCTGCCCTTATGTGCGCACTTTCGGCACACCTCGACCTCGATCGCGAGATACGCAGCTTCGGTATAGTCGCCGGTGCAAAGGACAAGCTGACTGTATATCGGATGAATAAAAAAGAGGCCTCGCATGAGATCGAGCAGATGGCGCGCTTTCTTCCCGAGGACAATAAATTCCTTGCCGTTACAAAGGCAAAAAAGATAAGCGGCTTCTATCGTAATATCAACATGCGGTCAACCGTTACCTCCGGCGGCAAATTTATGGTGCTGTCGGGAATGTTGGTCGCGATAGCGTTCGGACTCTACATTTTTATAAAGGGGCAGGGTGCATCGATGGCACTTTCGTCGGCATATACCGTACTAATGACCGCTCTCCCTTTTTCGCTTTACTTTGTGTACGCCTATCCACTTTCCAGGCTGTCAAAACGCGCGGGGAAGCATGGATGTGCCGTGATTGGCGCACATACGCTTGACAGATTTACCGCACCCGCGACCGTGACATTCGGCGATGACGATGTATTCCCCGAGGGAAGTGTCAGGATCGCCAGCTTCAAGAATTACGGCTCGACGCCGCTCGACAAGGTGCTTCACCATGCGGCGGCAGTCCTATGTCCGACCGGCGGATCGCTCGGCAAGCTGCTTGACGGAGTTGCCGAATCCTTCGATATAACCGACGATATGGAATATCTGAGCGTCTCGGATGACGGTATCGAGGCGGCAGTTGATGGCGATCACGTTTTTATGGGAACATACCACTTTATCGTGCGCAATCACCTGACGATACCCTTTGATGTCGATATTGACGAGGGGCGCGATGTCTTTATGTTCATGTCGATCGGCGATGAGGTCGTTGCGAAATTCCGTCTTGCGTATACGCCGAGCCCTGATTTCAAGGGCATTGTCGAAAAACTCTTTTCGGCAGGGATGACCGTTGCGATCAAGACCTTCGACCCGAATATCGACCTTTCGCTCCTCTGCCGAACGGTCGGCATCGATGAAAAACGGCCGATCAAGGTCATTCATACGCATGATCCGCTTGAGGTGTACGAGGTTCGCGACTCGATCGACTCGACCCTTGTTTCGATCGGCGGCATGAAGGCTTTGACCGATACACTTCACAGAACCGAAAAAACACGCCGTGTTATCGGCATCTGTTCGGTGATCGCGGGACTTTCGACCTTTATCGCGGCGATAGTTATGGGAGTGACGCTCGCAATGACCGATCTGTCGCAGATACCGTCATATTACATCTCGCTCTATCAGCTCTTCTGGTTGCTGCCCACCGTGATCATTGCTATGCTCTTTTCATAGAGAAAAACCACAATTGTTTCAGAAACGGATAATATAAAATGGAAAAAAATACAAACCCAAGCGTCGCCTCGACCAAAGAAAAGATCCTGCGACGCGTCGAAAAGCCGGGCAGATATATCGGCGGCGAGTACGGCGAAATATTAAAGGATAAAGAAAAGATCGCCGCTCGCTTTGCCTTCTGCTTTCCCGATACATATGAGATCGGCATGTCAAATCTCGGCGTGCGCATACTTTACGGTTCACTGAACTCGTTTGACGATATTTGGTGCGAACGAGCTTACTGCCCGTGGACGGACATGGAAGACGAGCTTCGTGCAAATAACATTCGGCTGTGGGCGCACGAATCGGGCGATCCGCTGTGCGATTTTGATTTCGTCGGCTTTACGCTCCAGTATGAAATGTGCTACACCAACGTGATCAACATGCTTGAGCTTGGCGGCATACCGATCCTCTCCGCAGACCGCGGCGATGATGACCCCATCATTGTTGGCGGCGGACCTTGCACATACAATCCCGAGCCGATGTGCGACTTTTTCGACATCTTTTCGATAGGCGAGGGAGAGGATGCTCTGCCCGAGCTTTGCCGCCTATATATTAATATGAAGAAAGACGGCAGTTACACACGAGAGACCTTCCTCCATGAGGCGGCGAAGATGCAGGGATTTTACGTTCCGTCGCTTTACAAGGTCAGCTATAAGGACGACGGCAGGATAGACGCCTACTCTCCGATATATGACGATATCCCGAGACGGATCAGAAAGCGCATAATGCAGGATATGGACAGATCTTTCTATCCCGAGAAGGTCGTGATGCCCTATATTGAGACAGTCCAAGACAGGATAATGCTCGAGGTCTATCGCGGTTGTATTCGCGGTTGCCGTTTTTGCCAAGCAGGAATGACCTATCGCCCGGTTCGCGAGAAAAGCGTCGAGGTGCTGAATAAGCAAGCAAAGGTGCTTTACGAGAATACGGGATATGACGAAATATCGCTCTCCTCGCTCTCGATATCCGATTACACATGTATTGACAGCCTCACAAACGAGCTGCTCGAATGGACGAATGACGCAAAGGTGAATATATCGCTTCCGTCACTGCGTGTTAACAGCTTCACGCCCGAGCTTATGGAAAAAATATCGTCGGTCAGGGCATCGGGAATCACATTCGCACCCGAGGCGGGTACTCAACGCCTTCGCGATGTTATCAATAAGTGCCTTAGCGAGGAGGATCTGCTCCGCGCCTGCAATGTCGCTTTCGATTTTGGCAAAAACACCGTTAAGCTCTACTTTATGGACGGACATCCTACCGAGACAGATGAAGATGTCTGTGCCATCGCCGATCTTGCCAAGCGTGTCGTCGATGCGTATTACGCAAATCCAAACACCAAACGAAATAAGCCGCCGACGGTCACGATTTCGGTTGCCTGTTTCATCCCTAAGCCCTGTACTCCCTTCCAGTGGGAGCCGCAGTGCACGATGGAGGAGTTCAAACGCAAGCAGGAGCTTCTTTACGAGCGTGTTTCTCACTATAAGCATGTCACATACCATTGGCACGATGCCAAAACGAGCCGTATAGAGGCAGTTTTCGCAAGAGGTGACAGAAGGCTTGCGCCCGCCCTTCTCGAGGCACATCGGCGCGGGATGAAATTTGACAGCTGGAGCGAGTTCTTCAGCTATGAAAAATGGATAGATGTCTTTGATGCTTGCGGCATAGACCCGTCCTTCTACGCCAATCGCCGATATGACTTTGACGAAACGCTCGCATGGGATATCATCGACTGCGGCGTAAGAAAGGATTTTCTCGTGCGCGAGGCAAAGCGCGCGTATGAGGGCAAGACGACGCCGAACTGCCGTGAGAGCTGTTCGGGATGCGGTGCAAATACACTCGGAGGTGAAAGATCATGCTGCCCGAAGGCAAAGTAAGAATAGCCTTTTCAAAAACAGGCAAGATAAAGTATATTTCGCATCTCGATCTTTGCAGGACCTTCAAGAGTGCGTTTATCAGAGCAAAGTTTCCGCTCGGCTACTCCGAGGGCTTTAATCCCCGTCCCAAGATGGCATTTGCCCTGACCGTTTCGGTCGGATCGGAAAGCCTTTGCGAGTTGCTCGATATCTACATAACGAAACCCTGCGAAAAACAGGATCTGATCGACAGACTCACCGCCGCGCTGACGCCCGATCTTAAAATAAAGGATATCTATACGCCGACCGAAAAATTCACATCTTTGGCATATGCGGGATATACGGTCACTGCCGAGACCGAGTTCTTGCAGGATGAGCTTGACAGGATCGCCGCCTCACCGATGATCGTTAAAAAGCACAGCAAAAAGGGTGAGATCGACGCGGATATTTCACCGATGATCAAGCGTATGACGGCTGATAGAAACAAGCTTTGCCTTGTGCTTGATGCCTCGCAAGGGTCGATGCTGAACCCCGAGTATGTTATGCGGGCGATAAATGCCGCGACCGATATGAGATATGATTTCTACTCGATCCTTCGAACTAATATCTATCGTGCCGATATGACAGAGTTTACCTGAAAAATATTTGCCGAGTGGCGAAAAGTCACTCGGCAAATATTAATAAACTGTAAATATTTCTAAAAACCCCAAAAAACTTTCGAAAAACTATTGATTTTTTTTCGATAATATGATAGAATACCAAGGCTTGATGCGTAGATGGCAAAAGTTGCTGAAAAACGGACACATAAACCCAAAACAGTGTGTTCGACAGGTAATTTTGCCGGAGTATGTCCGACAATCGGGCGAGGCAGAGGCGAAGATCCTTGTTTGTGCTATACTGTTTGGGAAATCGTTTTCCGAACTTGCGGTAGAGAGTTGCACCGCTATGGTTCGGTTTTATGATGGAACAAAAAGAAACGCACGGAAGGGTGTAACGCATCTGAGCCTCCGGTGTACAATCAAAAGGAGGAAAGCAAAATGGCTACAAGTGAAAAGGTCAGAATCAAACTGAAGAGCTACGATCACACCCTGATCGATCAGGCTGCGGAGAAGATCGTTGAGGCCGCAAAGCGCAACGGCGCGGTGGTATCCGGTCCCATTCCGCTCCCCACAGATCGCGAGATCGTGACCATCCTTCGTGCAGTCCACAAATACAAGGACAGCCGCGAGCAGTTTGAGATGAGAACCCACAAGAGACTGATCGACATCGTAAAGCCCTCTCAGAAGGTTATCGAGTCGCTTCAGACACTGGAACTTCCCGCAGGCGTTGAGTTCGAGATCAAGCTTTGATTTGATCGAAACCAAGTCCGTGCAGATGGTTTTATGTCAAGTCGGCAGACATAAAACGCCGACCAATAACTAAAACAGGAGGAAAATCCAAAATGAAAAAAGGCATTATCGGTAAGAAAATCGGTATGACCCAGATCTTCGATGACAAGGGAAATGTTATCCCCGTAACGGTAATCGAAGCAGGCCCCTGCGCCGTAACGCAGATCAAAACGACCGAGACAGACGGCTACAACGCACTTCAGCTCGGTTTCATCACGAAGGAAGACAGAAAGGTCACAAAGCCCGAGGCAGGTCTTGCAAAGAAGACAGGCGTTGCAGCTAAGAAGCACCTCAAGGAATTCCGTCTCGACGACATTTCCGGATATAAAGTAGGCGATACCGTCACCGCCGACGCATTTGCGGCAGGTGAAAAGGTCGACGTTACCGGAATCACGAAGGGACGCGGATACACGGGTACTGTTAAGCGTTGGAACAATGCGATCCTGAGAATGACTCACGGTACAGGTCCTATCCACCGTCAGGCAGGCTCCATGGGCGCAAACTCGACTCCTTCGAGAATCTATAAGAACAAGCACATGGCAGGTCAGTACGGTAACGAGCAGGTAACTGTTCTCAACCTCGAGGTTGCCAAGATCGATGCAGAAAAGAATATTATCGCGGTAAAGGGAGCAATTCCCGGCGCACGCGGCGGTATCGTATTCATTCGCAATACCGTAAAGTCTAAGTGAGGAGGAAGAATCGATGCCTAATATGAAAGTTGTTGATATGGCAGGCAAGGAAGTCGGTGCGATCGAGCTCAGCGACAGCGTCTTCGCGGCTGAGGTCAACAAGACCGTTCTCCACTCCTATGTAAGAACATATCTTATGAATCAGAGACAGGGCACACAGTCTACTCTCACCCGTACCGAGGTTTCCGGCGGCGGAAAGAAGCCCTGGAAGCAGAAGGGTACCGGTCGTGCAAGACAGGGCTCGACCCGCGCTCCTCAGTGGACGCACGGCGGCGTGGCTCTCGGCCCGAAGCCCAGATCCTACAGGATCGCAATGAACAAAAAGGTCAAGAAGGTTGCCATGGTTTCGGCTCTTTCGGCTAAATGTGCCGCAAACGAGATCATTGTTGTCGATAAGATCGAGGCTACCGAGTACAAGACCAAGACGATGGCTGCAATGCTCTCCGCAGTCGGCGCTGCAAAGAAGGCTCTCGTTGTTCTGCCCGAGGCAAACAAGATGGCTGTTAAGTCCTTTGCAAACATCGACGGCGTGAAGACTGCAAACGCATCCAACGTCAACGTATACGAGATCCTTAACTGCGACAGCCTTGTTATCACAAGCGAAGCAGTAAAGATCCTCGAGAATATCATCTTGAATAACAAGGAGGTCGACGCGTAATGAGAACAGCATACGATGTAGTATTGAAGCCCATTATCACAGAAGCGAGCATGGACGGCATTGCCTCCAAGAAGTACACCTTCCGCGTCGCAACCGACGCTACGAAGCCCGAGATCGCTGATGCGGTTGAGAAGCTGTTCAAGGTCAAGGTCAAGAGCGTAAACACCGTCATAATGAAGAAGAAGCCCAAGACTGTCGGCAGATATGCGGGCTACACCGGCGAGTGGAAGAAGGCAGTTGTCACACTGACCGCTGATTCCAAGTCGATCGAGTTCTTCGACGGTATGATGTAATAAGGAGGTAACAGACAATGGCAGTTAAGGTTTATAAGCCTACAACTCCGGGTCGCAGACAGATGTCTGTTCCGTCTTTTGACGAGGTAACAAAGCATACTCCCGAAAAGAAGCTTCTGACAGTCAAGAAAAAGCATTCGGGCAGAAACAGCTACGGTAGAATTACCGTTCGTCATCAGGGCGGCGGAAACAAGGTTAAGTACAGAATTATAGATTTCAAGCGTGCAAAGCTTGATATGCCCGCAACCGTTATCGGTGTGGAATACGACCCCAACAGAACTGCGTATATCGCACTCGTTGAGTATGAGGACAAGACCAGATCCTACATCATCGCTCCCGCGGGACTTACCGCAGGCGACGTTGTTGTAAGTGGTGAGAAGGCTGATATTAAGCCCGGTAACACCCTTCCGATCAGTGCTATCCCGGTTGGTATCTTCATCAACAACATCGAGCTGCATCCCGGCAAGGGCGCACAGCTCGTCCGTTCGGCAGGCACCGCAGCTCAGCTGATGGCAAAAGAGAACGGAATGGCTCAGGTAAGACTTCCTTCGGGTGAGGTTCGTCTCGTCCGTCTCGACTGCAAGGCAACAATCGGTCAGATCGGCAACATCGAGCACGACACCGTAAGAGTCGGTAAGGCAGGTAAGACCCGCCATAAGGGCATCCGCCCGACAGTCCGCGGTTCTGTCATGAACCCGGTTGACCACCCGCACGGCGGCGGCGAGGGCAGAGCACCCGTCGGTCGTCCCGGACCTGTAACTCCTTGGGGCAAGCCCGCTCTCGGTTACAAGACTCGTAACAAGAAGGCACGCACTGAGAAGTTTATCGTTAAACACAGAAAAGGTAAATAAGAAGGAGGCACACATAGATGAGCAGAAGCCTGAAGAAACCGCCGTTTGTGGAAGAAAAGCTTTATTCAAGAATAGTTGCCATGAACGAGGCGGGCGAGAAAAAGGTTATCAAAACATGGTCGAGAGCTTCCACCATTTATCCCGATTTTGTTGGACACACCATTGCCGTATACGACGGCAGAAAGCATGTACCGGTATATGTCATTGAGGACATGGTCGGTCACAAGCTCGGCGAGTTCGCTCCTACGAGAACCTTTAAGGGTCACGCAGGATCCAAGACATCCAACAACGGCAAGTAAGCCAAGAAAAATGATTTCGCAAAATAAGCGAAGGGAGGCAAAGTCTTAACTATGGAAGCAAGAGCATATCTGAAATATGCACGAATTACCCCCCGTAAGGTCTGCATCGTGCTTGATCTGATCAGAGGCAAGCAGGTAGACGAGGCGATGGGTATTCTCAAAAATACACGCAAGGCTGCATCCGAGTATCTTATTAAGCTTCTCGGAAGTGCGATCGCAAACGCAGCAAATTACGCAGAAACACATGACATAGCTGATTTTGACAGAAGCAATCTTTATGTATCCGAGTGCTTCGTTTGTCCCGGCCCCACACTTAAGAGAGGTCAGGCAAGAGGCAGAGGCGGATTTGATCGCCTTCTCAAGAGAACCAGCCATATGACCATCGTCGTAAAGACGAAGGACTAAAATTCTAGAAGGAGGTAAGTTAAAGTGGGTCAGAAGGTTAATCCTCACGGACTCCGTGTCGGAGTCATTAAGAACTGGGATTCCAGATGGTTTGAAAAGGACGAAACATTCGGTGATACCCTTGTTTCGGACTATAAGCTGAGAACCGCACTGAAGAAACAACTTCAGGAAGCAGGCGTGCCGAAGATCGAGATCGAACGCGACAGCGAAAAGGTCAGAGTCTTCATCCATTGCGCAAAGCCGGGTCTCGTAATCGGTCGCGGCGGCGAATCGATCGAGAAGCTCAAGGCACAGATCGAAAAGATGGTCGGCAAGCCTACGGTTGTCAACGTAATAGAGATCAAGCAGCCCGATCTCAATGCACAGCTTGTTGCAGAGAATATCGCAGGTCAGCTTGAGCGCCGCGTTTCCTTCCGCCGCGCAATGAAGTTCTGCATCGGCAGAACCATGCGTCTCGGCGCAAAGGGAATCAAGGTAATGCTTTCGGGTCGTCTTGCGGGCGCAGATATCGCAAGATCCGAGCAGTACCACGAAGGTACAATTCCGCTTCAGACTCTCAGAGCCGACATCGAATACGGCTTCTGGGAAGCAAATACCACATACGGCAAGATCGGTGTTAAAGTATGGATCTTCAAGGGCGAGGTTCTCGCTGACGTGAAGAAGAAATTCACCGTAATGCCTACCGTTGAACAGGCTCCCGCAAGAAACGATCGTCGCGATCGCAGACAGGGAGATCGCCGCGGCGGTGACCGCAGACAGGGCGACCGCAGACAAGGCGATCGCAGACAGGGCGGAAACGGCAATTTCCGTCAGGGCGGCAACCGTAACTTCGGTAATAACGGAAACAGAACGCCTAAAGAAGGGGGTAACAAGTAATGTTAATGCCGAAAAGAGTAAAATACAGACGCGTTCAGCGCGGCCGCCTCAAGGGCAAGGCAATGCGTGGTAACACGATCACAAACGGTACCTACGGACTTGTTGCAACCGAGCCCGCATGGATCACCAGCAACCAGATCGAGGCTGCCCGTATCGCAATGACACGTTACACCAAGCGTGGCGGTAAAGTATGGATCAAAATTTTCCCCGATAAGCCGATCACCGAGAAGCCGGCAGAGACCCGAATGGGTTCAGGTAAAGGCTCGCCCGAATATTGGGTAGCAGTCGTTAAGCCGGGCAGAGTAATGTTCGAGATGGACGGCGTCGCACCCGATGTAGCGAAGGAAGCAATGCGTCTTGCAGCTCACAAGCTGCCGATCAAGTGCAAATTCGTAACAAAAGAAACAAACGAGGAGGCATAAGCAGTGAAAACCGGCGAAATCAGAAAGATGACTGTCGAAGAGCTTCAGACAAAGCTCTCCGAACTGAAAGAAGAACTGTTCAATCTGCGCTTCCAGCACGCGGTAAACCAGCTTGACAACCCTCACAAAATGACCGAGGTCAAGAAGGATATCGCCCGCGTTATGACCATTCTTCATGAGAAGAACGCATAAGTTAGGGAAGGAGATTTGATCATGGCAGAAGTTACCAATGAGCGCAGCCTTCGCAAGACACGTATCGGCAAGGTTGTAAGCAACAAGATGGATAAAACTATCGTTGTCGCAATCGAGGACAACGTAAAGCATCCGAAGTACGGCAAGATCATCAAAAGAACTCTTAAGATTCACGCACACGACGAAAAGAACGAGTGCGACATCGGAGATAAGGTCCTCGTAATGGAGACCAGACCTCTTTCGAGAACAAAGAGATGGCGTCTTGTCGAGATCATCGAAAAGGTTAAGTAATCAAGGTCAATACAACAAAGATTGTGTTGAAAACAGGAGGAAATAATCGTGATACAACAGCAAACTCGCATGAAGGTTGCCGATAACACCGGTGCCAAAGAGATAATGTGTATTCGCGTACTCGGCGGTTCCGGCAGAAGATATGCCAATATCGGCGATGTCGTCGTAGCCTGCGTTAAGAAGGCTACTCCCGGCGGAAGCGTTAAGAAGGGCGAAGTTGTAAAAGCAGTTGTTGTAAGATCCGTTCACGGCGTAAAGCGCGCAGACGGCTCCTACATCAAGTTTGACGAGAACGCAGCCGTAATCATTAAGGCTGACAAGACCCCCGTGGGCACCCGTATTTTTGGGCCTGTGGCAAGAGAGCTCCGCGACAAGGATTATCTGAAGATCCTCTCGCTCGCTCCCGAAGTACTTTAAGGAGGAATGGCAATGGCAAAGATGCATATTAAAAAAGGCGATACCGTCGTCGTTCTGTCCGGCAAGTATGAGGACAAGTACGAAAAGCCCGGTGTGGTTAAGACCGGAAAGGTTCTCGAGGTATCTCCCGAAGAGGGAAAAGTAATTGTTGAAGGTATCCACCGCGTAAGTAAGCATTTCAAGGCAAGAAAGCAGGGCGATACCAGTGCGATCCTTAAGGTCGACGCTCCGATCTACGCTTGCAAGGTGCAGCTTTACTGCCCCGACTGCAAAGCAGGTCGCCGTTCTACCGTTAAGGTCATCGATGACAAAAAAGTTCGTGTTTGCACAAAGTGCGGATACAAGTTTGACTGATAAGGAGGAGCAAGTTAATGTCAGAACTCAGAGAATACTACAAAAAAGAAGTTGCTCCTGCTCTTATGAAAAAATTCGCTTATAAGAGTGTGATGCAGATCCCGAAGTTTGACAAGATCGTTGTCAACGTCGGCTGCGGCGACGCTAAGGAGAACGCAAAGGTCATCGAGACCGTTATCTCCGAGCTTACCGCTATCACAGGTCAGAAGGCAGTTCCCACCTACGCACATAAGTCTGTCGCTAACTTCAAGCTCCGTGAGGGCATGAAGATCGGTGCAAAGGTCACACTGCGCGGTGAGATCATGTACGAATTTATGGATCGTCTCTTCAACCTGGCTCTCCCTCGCGTCCGTGACTTCAAGGGTATCAACCCCAACGGTTTCGACGGCAGAGGAAACTACAGCCTTGGTCTGAAGGAACAGCTTATCTTCCCCGAGATCGAGTATGATAAGATCGACAAGATCCGCGGTATGGATATTGCATTCGTAACAACGGCAAACACCGATGAGGAAGCTAAAGAGCTTCTCACTCTCATGGGTGCACCGTTCGCTAAATAATATTTACAGGAGGGAAAGATAAAATGGCTAAAAAGTCAATGATCAACAAACAGCAAAGACCCCAGAAGTTCTCTACCCGTGAATATAACAGATGCAAGATCTGCGGCCGTCCTCATGCTTACATGCGTAAGTACGGCATCTGCCGTATCTGCTTCCGTGAGCTCGCATACAAGGGCGAAATTCCGGGCGTAAGAAAAGCTTCTTGGTAATTTGCCGCCGAAAGGCAAGCATTTATCAAAATAAACAATCAGATTTAGTCTGATCTCCAACAAATCGGAAGGGAAGCTTATGTTTCAACCGCCGATGTGCAGCCCCAAGATAAGGGGCAGCAAGAAAAATATACTTGCATAAGGAGGATTTATACTATGCAAATTTCAGATGTAATTGCGGATATGCTTACACGAATCCGCAACGCAAACAACGCAAAACACGAAAGCGTTGATGTCCCCGCATCTAACATGAAAAAGGCGATCGCCGATATTCTTCTTGCCGAGGGATATATCAAGGGCTATCAGGTCATTGAGGACGGCAAGCAGGGCGTGATCCGCATCACACTTAAGTATATCGGTAAGCAGAAGGTCATTCAGGGTCTTCGCCGCGTGTCCAAGCCCGGTCTGCGTATTTACGCCGGCGCACAGGATATGCCGAAGGTAATGAACGGACTCGGAATCGCTATCGTATCAACATCCAAGGGCGTTATGACCGACAAGAAGGCTCGCGAGCTTAAGGTCGGCGGCGAGATCCTTGCGTTCGTATGGTAATTGAAGGGAGAGAATACAGATGTCAAGAATTGGTAGAAAACCTGTACCGGTTCCCGCAGGCGTTGAGGTAACACTCGGTGCTGAAAATACCGTAACCGTAAAGGGACCCAAGGGAACACTCACTGAGAAGTTCCACCCTAATATGTCTATCACCGTTGAGGGCAACGAGATCATCGTAAGCCGCCCCGACGACGATAAGTTCAACAAGTCACTTCACGGTCTGACCCGTACTCTTGTTGCAAACATGGTCACAGGCGTTACCGAGGGCTTTGCAAAGCGTCTCGAGATCAACGGTGTCGGCTACAGAGTTGCAAAGAACGGCAAGACCCTCCAGCTCTCGCTCGGCTATTCTCACGGTGTTACCGTTGAGGAGAGCGACGGAATCACCTTCGACGTACCCGATTCGTCCACGATCATCGTGCGCGGTATCGATAAGCAGAAGGTCGGCGAGGTTGCAGCGGTTATCAGAAAGAAGAGACCCCCGGAACCCTACAAGGGCAAGGGTATCAAGTATGCTGATGAGCATATCCGTCGTAAGGCGGGCAAGACCGGTAAGTCCGGTAAGTAATGACAGGAGTAGAATA
>CAZORL010000015.1:0-34490 GCA_964582375.1 uncultured Lachnospiraceae bacterium | reverse complement strand
GAGGCTTGCTCATCTCGATGAAAAGATGATTTGACAAATCGGGAGGAGCAAGCCCCTTCACAGCGTTGGGGTGGAGTTTGGCGGTCGACTTATTATGAATTATCCTTCCGAACAATGGGTTGCCATCGTGTGTGGGGATAATTTTTCAGTTTGGCGGTCGAATAATTGATAATAGAATCCGAAAACAGAAAAACAGACTGTCTCATAGGTTATTGAGGCAGTCTGTTTTTGTCAAAGTATTATCGGTGCGAATTTGGCGTTTATGATCTTTTCGAGGTCGGTGGGGGATATGAATATCTGAGCACCGAGTTTACCTGCGCTGATTATGATCTTATCGAAATTTTTGGCACTGCCGTCGATCACGGTCGGAAGTTGCTTTTTCATTCCGATGGGTGACACGCCGCCTCGAACATAGCCTGTGAGTTTGAAAAGATCCTTGACATGGATAAGTTCAACCGATTTTTCGCCTACCGAGGCGGCGCAGAGCTTCAGATTAAGTTCCTCATCGATGGGAAGGACAAAAACATAATGAGCCGCGCTTTTCCCGACGGCGACGAGAGTTTTGAAGGACATTTCATGACTCTGACCGAGCATATCTGCGATATGAGTACCATCGACAAATTCATCGCACTCGTAGAAATTGACATCATATTCTATCCCTGCGCTGTCAAGCATACGCATGGCGTTAGTCTTATTATCTTTCTTATCCTTTTTATCTTTTGACATTTTTATCTTTTCCGTCTTTCTTCTTAAAAAACTGATAATATCCGCACTTTATCATGCCGTTATAAAGCTTTCTGACCTTATCGGCGCGTCTGCCGTAGAGTCGCTCGAAATCTTCGTTCGGGGAGAGGATATAGATCTGCCAATTATCGAGGGTGGAAAAATGTTTGCCCATCGCGCGATAAAGCTCTTCTGCCTGTTTTGGAGTGAGGAGGCGTTCGCCGTACGGGGGATTTGTGACGATCGTGCCCCGTCTGCCGCCCGTTTTGATCTCGAGTGCGTCGCGTGAGAATGCCTTTACCGAGCCGACAACGCCCGCTCTCGAGCAGTTTTCCTTGGTGAGCGACACGCAATTTGGATCGATATCGGACGCATACGCCTCAAAAGCGGAGTCGGTCTTTCGAAGGGATGCCGCCTCATCGCGTGCGGTTTGCCATATATTCATGGGAAGGAAATCGTATTCCTCTGCGGCAAATTTACGGCCCGACCCGGGGGCGATATTTTGCACGATCATTGCCGCCTCGATCGGGATAGTGCCGCTTCCGCACATGGGATCCCAAAAAAGCACATCCTCTCGTGGGCGTGATATCTTAACAAGTGCGGCGGCAAGCGTCTCCCGAATAGGTGCGGCGTTTGCGACAGGTCGATAGCCGCGCTTATGAAGTGCCGTACCGCTGAGATCGAGCAGAAGATATGCCTGATCTTTAAGAATAAAGAACTCGATCGACATTTTGACAGCGTTTGCCGGACACCATGAAATTTCATACGCGCTTTTAAGTCTTTCTGCTATTGCCTTTTGAACGACAGACTGCAAAGCCGGGATGGACGACAGCAAGCTTTTGACCGAGTGGCCGCTGACGGGAAAGGCGTCATCTCTACCGACATAATCCTCCCACGGCATGGCGCGAACACCCTCGAAAAGGTCATCGAATGTATATGCGGGGGTTCTGCCGACCTCAATGAAAAGTCGTTCGGCGGTACGAAGCCAAATATTGCATCTTGCGGCAGCACTCTCGTCGCCCTCAAAGCGGACTCTGCCGTCGATGGTCTCTATGCGTTTATATCCGAGGGCATCAATCTCCTCGCCGAGCAGACTTTCAAGTCCGAAAAGGCAGGTTGCGGTATAAATATAATTCATTGATCTTTACAATCCTTTTTATTGAAATACAGCTTATCAGCTTTTTCCGTCGAGCGTTGTGATAAATCCGCTGACATCAGCCGAGCAGATATCTCCGCCGACTATTCTGTTTTTATAAACGAGCAGGCTTGCGAGGACCTTTCCGTCGTAGTCGGAGTAATTTTTGATCTCGTATGTATAGCGTGTCAGGTTCTTGTGCTTATACTTTGACAGGTCGAGCCCCTGCATTTTTTGGAGGTTATTATACTCCTTGAAGACCGCATCAAACTCGGACGGAATTTTGACATTTACTGTTTCGATCGGATCGGAGGCGACATCCCAACCGAGACTTTTCAGAAAATTCAGCCGATCTTCGTTGGTTTTGATATTATCGTAGCTGATCTTTTGCTCCGTGCCCGTGGCGGCTGAGATCGGTTCATATGCAGGGATAAACAGAACAAGTGCGAGGAGAAGTGTGACCGAAAGTGCCATTGCCGCAAAGAAGCGAACGCTTGAGGCTTTTACCGAATAAACAAACATAGAAAGCTCCCAAAAAATGATTTTGGTAGAGTCTATGAGCGGAACAGCGTTTTTATTCATGAAGAACGAGTTTTCCGAGCTCTCTTTTGACGGTATGTCCGTCTTTATCGACATGATACGCCGTAACACCGCGATCGCCGATATAAAAGCTCCACCCCTTATGATGATCGGCAAATTGACGATCGGTAACATCCGAAAGAAGCACAAGCGTTCCGTTTTGCATATCAAAGACAAAGGATCGATAGTAAACATCGGCAGAGGCATCATATCTCGAAAACGCCGCCGAAAAGTGGATCGAAAACAGATCGCCGCATTCGCGACATGCCGCACGCAGATCGACAGACGAAAGGGTATCATCTGAATCGAGATCGCCGAGTGCGCTCTCAAACGCGCCTACAAAATCAGCGACAAACCGATTAACGCTATCGCGTTCTTTGCCGAATAGAACGATCGGCATTTCGATATGACATTTGACATGTGAGAGTGCGTAATTTTTCTTTAGGATTTGATGATTCATAAGCTTTTCCTCTGCAGAGAAGACTGTATGGAAAAAGCATATGCGGATGCGTCAAATATTATGACGAACGATCTTTTCGATTTATGTTTATGACATCGACAGCGGCAAGGCAAATCAGGGCGAAAACACCGACAAGCGAAATGATCTTACCGAGACTTTGTCCCGGAGATGTATAGGTTATCTCGATCTCGTGCTCACCTGCCGTGATCGGGAATCCCAAAAAACAGGTATCGATACACTCCGGCTCAACGGAAACGCCGTCAACAAGAACCGTATAACAATCGCTGTAAACATAAGAAAGGTTAAAATATCCGTCGGCGGTCACATTGATCTTTCCGCAGACATTATCGCCGATCGATCTTTGTTTATCGGCGGCAAAGGCATCGACAGCGAGGGCACGAGCGGATATTTCGTCAAAATCGCATATCCAAAGCTCGACATTTGAGATAGTGTAATCTTTATCCGGGAAGGTAAATATCAGCAGATCGCCATCGTCGCCCTTGGGAGATATCACATATTCAAAGCTTGAGTTTTCATTATAGTATTTCCAATCAGCGTCGGTAAGTTTATTTGCGACACCGTTGACCCATATTTTGACATCCGACGATTTCGATCCGACGGTGTTATCCACATTAAAGCGCAAAACGAGAGTCTTGCCCTTGCAACACTCGGGGAGCTTATAGCTATAATTTGTCTCGCCGTCGCCCCTTGCATATCTGAAGATGCCGTCGGTTTCATAGAGGCTTTCAAAGCCCTCAAAAAGTCCGTGGAGTTCGACCTTTTCAAACGAGCTTGAAAAATCGGTCTTTGGCAGGTTGCGATCGACTACGGTATAAAGAAGCAGTGCTTCCATGCGTTCGGGGTATGCAAGTGTCTCAAATTCGTCAAGGCTCATAAGGCGGCTCGTGGCATAACCGACAGGAAGCGTGCCCGACATTTCATATATTGAAAGTTGGTTATTCTCGTCGATCAATTCGGCATTTTCGGGGATATATCCGCCATCGGACTTGGTTATCCAATACTTATTTCCCATATATGAATTGAAGAACGGATTTTTTGTCCTCGACATTATTGCCCTGTTGCGGTAGCTGTTCTCGTTGCAAATAACATCAAAGAAGAAGTGATTGTATTTGCTGTCGCGAAGGGATGAATAGAGCGTATCGGTATAATGATCTGTCGTAAAGACGATATTCGGTGTATCCGATGCGTAAAAATTATAGGCTGTTCGAACTATCGTATCGTCGGTTGCGGCAGTTTTATCGAGAAACTCAACAACAGTGCCGTCGTAGATGGTATCATATTTTGATCGATCGAGGAGAGTGTCGCCATCGTTAAGGACAATACAGCTGATAAGCGGAACGGCAAGCAGCGCAAATGCCGCAAATCTTGGCGAACCGTTATCCGACTTAAAACTCTCTGCAGATGAGCAGAGGGCAAGGACAACGACAAGATCGACGATACACGGAACATACGAGCTGTCTTTATCTATATTAAACAGTCCGATGAGTGTTACTATAACAAATGTCGGAATAACGATCTTAAAATTCACCTTGCCGTCGAATATTCGCTCAATGCTCTTTCCGCAAACAACAAGTGCTAACGGAATGAACGGAACGAGCACCTTTCCGTCAAGATATTCCAAGCCGTTGAGCAGATAAAGAAAGATCGGGCAGGTAAGCAGTGCCCCGAAAGCAATACCGAGAAAGCGAAAATGCTTCTTTTCGCCGACAATAAGGTCGATTATTGCGAAAACGGTAAAAGTAGAAAGACCCATGGAATATCCGCCGCCCGTAAACTCTTCAAGCATGACATTCGGGAGCAGATCGACAAGATTGATACCCGAATTGGTGGGGTTTCGTCCTCCAAAAAGTGCAAAAGCGGTCGGCAGGACAAGGATCGCCGACATGAGTACGCCTATCGTTACAACGAGTGCGAATTTGCTGCCCTTCTTTGCGAAGGAAGAGGGCGTGACCTTTACGTCTTCACTCTCGAGAAATTTGAAAACACCGTAGACCGTTATGGCGATGATCGCAGACACACTGAAAAAATAGCTTGTCATTACGATCAAAAAGACGCAAACCGCGAGCGGGGTTTTGATGTTCTTTTCGAAAAAGAGATCGACAAACCAAAGAGCCGCTACCAGAAAGGGCATATATATGACAAACATTATGTGGCGGTGACTGTGAAAGATCATCGGCCCGGACAGAGCAAGCAGAGAGGTAAGCAGTGCCGATATCAGAGTTGGAAAACGGCGTCTTATCCAAAAATAGAACAAAACTACCGTCAAAAAGAGCGAGACAACAGATGCCGCAATGATATAGTCGGTCATCTCGACAAATGGGAGAAGATATGATATAAGGATCACGGGCGAGAGAAGACCGTAATAAGAAACATAATAGATGTTCTCTGCCCCGCCGATATGCTGTGCAAGCGAGGGAAAAAGATCGCCCGTCTGATAGAACAGCTTTCTGAAATAATCGGGAAATACCGAATGCTGAGACGTCCAATCGACAACAGAGCCGTACACCGAGTCTCTGCCGACGATCGACAGGAGGACCGAAAGAAGGCAGACCGTTATTACGGAGATAACCGCAATGTCATTTCTTGTTATTCTTTTTTTATTCAACAAAGTCTCCTCCTTTGCCTTAAAAATACAGATCAAGCCTCATAAGGAATAAAATTTTCGTAGGGTGCCATGTGCCAGAGACCATCGACCGTGCCCTTTTGCGATTTATAGAGCTTCGCAAGCTCGGTCTTTCTCTTAACAACATCATCGGGAAGTCGCTCCTTCATGTCATCAGGAAAAGGCTTCTCGCCGCTCAGATATTTATCTACCGTGACAGCCTTGTGATATTTCCCGAAAAAGTAAAGCTTTGCGGGCGGCTTTTTATCCTCAAACGCCTCTACAACGAGCGAATGAGTTATTTTGTGGTGAAGATGACCGTATTCGCCTCTCTCATTGTGCGTAACGATCATATCAAAATTCTTGAGTGTTATCACCTTTTCAATGTCCGAAAAAATGCCGTCTTTGACATTTTTCCATTCATCGCGTTTTCCGCAGACCTTATCGGGATACTCGAGTATTATACCCTGATTACCGGTTTCTTTGATAACACTTTCAAACTCTGCCCTACGAGTCTTATTTCTGCCGTTTGTTATGCAAAGGACGAGATAATCTCCTTCGAGCAGATGACCGCCGCCGAATATAAGCTCGTCATCGGGATGAGCGACGATCATGAGTTTTTTAGCTTTGTCAAGATCGATCTTTGCCACATCTTTATCCGAGAGTGGTCTGACATTATATGCTCTCAATATCTCGATGTCTTTCTTGATTTTTGGGAAAGCGAGTATTGCCGATATCAGTAAAACAAGTGCCGTTGTCGCGCTGATCATGATGATCAAAGGCTTTTTTGTAAAAAAGTGTTTCAAGATTCTCCTTTCATTAATTTCCTTTATCGACAGAGAGCTTTTTGCACAGCTCGTCATTGGGATCGACATATGCCGAATAGTTGGTATAGTAGATGACATAACCGGGTTTTGCACCACTCGGCTTCTTCAGATTTTTAATTCTTGTATAATCGACGGCGATGTTTTTCGCCTCGGCAAGCGATGAATGACACGCCGCGACGGTTGCAGCCTCGGTGAAATCGATCTCTGACGGTTCGGCGTCACCGCAGATCATAACAACGTGAGATCCGGGTGCGTTCTTGACATGAAACCACCAATCGTTCTTTCCTGCAAGCTTCGTTCTGATCATCTCGTTTTGCAGATTATTCTTTCCGCAAAGGAGACGATATCCGCCCGAGGTAACAAATTCGAGAGGCTTTGATGGTCTGCTTTTATCGCGTGAGCCGCTTTTCTTGCCGCCGGAGAGTCCTTTATATCCCGACGAGTTGAGCTCATCTCTGATCTCGTCAAGCTCGCTTTGTCCGTTTGCTCGCTCCAAATTGTCAAGAACCGATCTTAAGTATTCAAGCTCAGCGGTAGCAATATCGATCTGCTTTTTCAGCTCGATCTCAGCATTTTTTGCCTTATTGTAGCGTTTATACCACCTTTGTGCATTGGCGGCAGGCGAAAGTCGCACATCAAGTTCGACCTCGACCGTGGCAAGCGACGGATCGCTGTAATCAACGAGCGACGCCGACTTCATGCCCTTTTTGAGCATATACATTCCGCCCGTTATGAGGTCACCCATCTTTTTGTATTCATCCTTCTTTGCCGCCGCAGACAGCTCATCTCTTTGGAGAGATATCTTCTTTTCAAGGCGAGATATGGAATTGTTGACCATCTTAAAAAGATCGAACGCACGCTGTTTGACTCTGTCAGAGCGATCGCGACCTGTGAAAAAGGTCTCAAGCATGGACGAAAAATCAACACAAGTCAGAGTGCTGATGCCATCCGATCGGTCATATTGGCAAAGAGGAATGAAAGAATAATCGATCGGGCGTCCGTCCGAGCCGAGTGCCATACAAGGCGTGAATTTATGTTCTTTGATCGTCGATATGACATCAAAAAATGCTCTCCTCAATTTTATCGGCGACTCACCGACGCATTCCGACGAACGAGCGGCGAGCTCGCGGGCGGTCAGGGAGGATATGCCGAGGTAATTATCAAGGATGAACCTGACGGTAGAGCGAGACGGCTCGGTGGTTGCGATCAGATTGGCAAAATGTTCTTCAGTCTCGGTGAGCGGATCGATCTTCTCCTGTGCGGGCGGCAATTCGTAACGCATACCGGGCAGAACCTGTCTTTTTTGCGATGTTGTAAAATCAACCGTTCGTATCGCACCGATTATTTTATCCTGCCCGTCGGTAAAGATAAGATTTGTGTACTTGCCCATGATCTCATGATAGAGTCTTACCTCTTTGGCAAATCCCATTTCATCTTTGGCATCAAAGGTCAATCTGATAACGCGTTCAAATCCGATCTGCGAAATATCCGAGATCTTAGCTCCGTTTAGATATTTGCGGAGCATAATGCAGAACATCGGCGGCACAGGAGGATTTTCCTTTACCGCCGCGGATATATGAATTCTCGGGTTGTTAACAGATGCCGAGAGAGTCAGTCGCAGGCTCTCGCCCGATGTACGAAGCATCAAAAGTATCTCATCCTTTTCGGGCTGATGCACCTTTTCAACACGCGCGCCGACAAGCCGTGTATTTAATTCATACGCCAGAGCGGCAACCATTCCCGCATCAAAAGCCATGATCTTTCCCTTTCTTAAGTCAAAAAACTATCAAAGCTTATACGCCGTATAAGCATAAAATCTGCCCGCACTTTCAAAGCCTGCTTTTTGGGCAAGCCTTCTTGACGGACGGTTATATCTCGAGCAGGCGTAAGTCACAGAAAAGCCGTGCTCGATCAAATATTCGGCGAGGGCAACGGTGTTCGAGAGTGCGTATCCCCTTCCCCTATAGGATGGTGCTGTCTCAACGGTTATCTCAAGCATTTTCTGGTCATCCGCATGCTCGTTGACCGTTGCTATCGAAACGATCTTATCACCATCGAGCGTGACAAATGTCGGAAGTCCCTTTTCAAACTGCTCGGCAAGCGAAAACGATACGAGAAGTTCGTAGTCACCCGCATCAAGCGTATGCGTGGAGTCGAGTATTCTTTCGTGTGCAAGTCTGTCGGACTCTCTTGCCTCAAAGCGGTCATACCATCTGTACTTTCCGGTACACTCGCGCAGATAGCCTTTGCTCTCGACATACGGACGCAGTTTGGCATCGAGCCATTCTATCGCCTTTTTGGAGAAAAAATGTCCAAAAAAGAGCGAGTGAAATTCTTCGGCGACATCGGCGATCTCGCTGTATGCCTCGATCTCGAAGTCTCCGTCATATTCATCGATCAGCAGAGGTACAATTATCGGATAACCCTGCTCCAATATATCGCGCTCGTCTTCAATCGTCAGCATAAGACCTCACAAATCTCTTTTATTTCCCGGAATTTTCACCGAATGCATACGAGAATATGCATTTATATATCTTTGCCGAATCCTTAAACGGATCAAAGTGCGATGAGCTGTTTCCGTTTTCATATACTGTCTCGATCGTGACCTCGCGTATCTCGATCCCGCGTTTTGCGGCATCGAGAAGCATGTTCATCTCATATTCGTAGCGATAGCCGGGAACATCGCAGAGCCAAGCAAGAAGGTCACACGAAAATCCGCGCAGACCTGTTTGCGTATCGCCGACCTTGACATGACTGACCGCGGCAAACACTGCGCATGTTATCTTATTTCCGATCAACGAGCGTGCAGGCACATCGCCGACAAATTCACGCGAACCGATAACGAAAGGGTCGCCTTCGTGAAGTGCGGCGTCCACTTTTGCAATGTCAGCGGGTTTATGTTGACCGTCGGCATCGGCTGTTATTACATAGCGGACATCGGGCATATTCTTCTGAATGTAGCCAAATCCGCTTTTCAGTGCCGCTCCTTTGCCGTGGTTCTGCTTTTTGCGCAGTATTACGGCAAAACGCGAAACGAGTGCGAAAACAGGGTCATAAGCCTCTCCGCCTCCGTCATCAACAACGACCAATCTGTAACCAAGTGAGTACAGTTCAACAACCGTCTTAACAAGTGCGTGATCGGGCTTATAAGCCGGAATCAAAACAACTGTATCCATAAAAACCAAACCTCCCATCAAACATGATCGACATTTTATTTTAGCACCTTACTATAGCACATTTTGTCGATATTTTCAAGTATATAAAGTAAATTTTCAAAACTTTTTTCATTTTTTATCGAAAATTCCTCCCCTTATGACAAGGTCAAAGGGGAGGAACAGATAGATTTATTCGTTAATCCTTCGGAAAAGTTATCTTGGAGTTGAGGTATGCCGCCTGATTTGCGTCAAGACCACTACCGTAAAGTTTTACGGATGCGACCTTAACGTTCGCGAATGCTTCGGGAGCACCTCCCTCTCC
The DNA here is from genome assembly GCA_964582375.1 of uncultured Lachnospiraceae bacterium. GTDB lineage: Bacteria > Bacillota > Clostridia > Oscillospirales > CAG-272 > CAKSQF01. Next base: position 24,666 of record CAZORL010000015.1, on the reverse strand, counting down.
GACATCCGATCCAACGTAGAACACCTTTTTATCACCAGTAACATGGTTTACATTGCCGGTGCAATTCTGCGATGCGGCAAGTCTGCCATCTATATAGATTGCAAGCTGTGAGCCGTCATAGCTTGCGATGATGTGAATCCATTGTCCGAGAGCAACTTTCTCCGCAGTCGCGGTCACATAAGAACCACCTATGTTGACATCAAATGTCAAGCTGCCGTTTCTGTATACGCAGATATCAAATCCTGCAAACTGTGCATTTCCGATGGGTGTACAGTAGCTTGAGAAATACGACAGATCCGGGTCGATATACATTACCGTCTCGAGAGCAAATTTGTTTTTGACCGTTCCATAAAAATTATCGCCGAGAGCGTAACCGTAGGAGCTGTTATTCTTGAGAACAGCATAGCCGTTCTTGATCTCGGGTGCACCGTACGCCTTTGCCGCGATGCCATTAACCGTATCGTCGATACTACCGCTTGCAAAGTCAACACTGAACAGAGCATCCGGAATCGTGACATCGCCGGAGACAGCAGGAGTTGTCACCTCTGCTGAAAGAGACTTTGATACTTTGTCCCATGCGCTCTCAGCAACGACCGAAATAATATAGGTTTTATCGGGAGACATACCGCCAACATCCATCGTCAGCTCGGTCTTCGGTGCGGAGCACTCCTGCCAATCATTGAGAACATACTTACTGAACGTCTGCTCGCCGCTCTCTTTATCGGTAACGGTAAAACGATAACCGATGATGCAGTTGTCGCTGACCTCGTCGGTGATCGTCGCAACGGGAGCCGTGACGGTCGCCGAGAAACTTGTAATATTGCTGACAGTCATTACTGCCTCTTTTGCGAATGCAGGAGCTGCCGCGATCTTCTTGCGTCCTGCCTCGGTATATGTGAAGTTACCCTTCGACTTGACGATCTCGGGGGTGTTGATGACCCACTTCTGACCGACTTCTTTATCGTTTGTAAAGTCATAACGAGTGATAGTTACGACTTTATCCTTGCTAACCGATACGAAAAGTCCCTGTGATGCGTTGCCGCCGTTGTCGGTGATCAGCGGATCCATGTAGCTGTAGTTCCAATAATTCGATCCGACAGTCGAGGTCTGAACAGTGGTGATCTTGTTTTGCATGATCATTCTCGGGTCACTGAGTGCATAATGCATATGTCCCGAGAAGGATATGATCTGAGGATATTCATCGAGAAGAGTGTCAAGAGCCTTGGTAAACTCAGTAGGCTCATCGTCATAAACATCGCTGAAACCCATGTGAGCGTAAACGATAATGGGCATGTTGGGATCTTCTGCGGCTGCGGCTCTTACGCGCTCGCAGAGATAGGAAGTTTCCTGTTTATAATTGCCGCTTGCGGAGTAAAGCGAAATGCCGATCATATGAACGCCACCGACAACGATATCGCTGTGGAGATCGCCGCGCTGCTCGACATAGAGATTTCTTGCATCCTTTTCGGACTTGCCGTTATAGTACTCGTGATTGCCCATAACGGTGCTTACGATCGTTCCGTCGAGCTTGTTTTTGTTAAGCACCGAATTGAATTTCTTGTACTCGGATTCATAACCGTGCTCGGTCAGATCACCGACGATAAGAATGGCGTCGGGAAGAGTCAGCGTGCTGTTGATCTTTTTGAGCGCATTGGCAAATTTGACGCTCGGATCTGTCGGGAGACCTGCTCTGCCGATGTGTACGTCACTGATGACAGCGAAATCGGCAAGGGTATCGCCGCCTGATGTTGTGGGAGCGGTACTCGGCGATGCGGGAGATGTCGTCGACGGCGTTCCTGTCGTGTTGACGCCTGCCGTCGTGCCGGCAGCGGTCGTCACTGTCGTTCCATAGCCATCGCCTGCGCAGGATGCGAGCATCGGGCAAAGGAGCGTGAGCACGAGCATGAGCGAAAGCAGACCCGTAAGTGTGTATTTTTTCATTGTTTTGTCCCTCCTGAGAGATGTTTTTTGCAAAAATCGACAGACACACGTTCGAATTATGCAAAATTACCGATCTTGTATCTGATGACACAACTTTTGCGCAAAATTTGCACATTTGTCTGAATTATACACCTATTTTCAAAAAAGTCAATGATTATGCGAAATTGTTAACACAAATTTAATATATGCCGTCATATCAAAAGATCGACGCACCCACCGCGGATGCGCCGACCCAAAGGATAATTCAATTTTATTCAGGGGATATGTTGCCGTAATTGCCGTCACTGCGTTTATAAACGACATTTACCTTACCATCTCTGTCCGAAACATAAACGAAAAAGCTGTGTTCAAGGAGATTCATCTGCATGATCGCCTCATCGACCGACATGGGCTTTAACTTAAAGCTCTTCTCGCGAACGACAGTTCCCTGCTCCTCATCGACATCCTCGATATCGTCCGAGACAGGAGCATACGCATCCGATCCTTTGACAAAGACTCCCTGACGGAGCTTTTTCTCGAGTGCGGTCTTGTTTTTGCGTATCTGACGCTCGATGGCGTACACGCAGGTGTCAAGTGCGTTCATCGCTGTATCGTCCGATTGTTCGGATCTGAAGATCGTGCCACCGCTCATCAAGGTAAGCTCGACAGTCTCAAGGTTCGGTTTTTTGCTCACCTTGACCTTTGCACTCGCCTCATCGCGAAAATACTTATCAAATTTCGCAAGCTTCTTTTCGATGTGTGCCTTAAAGGATTCGCTGATTTCGATTCCTCTTGTGTTGATCGTGATCTTCATAACATTTCCGCCTTTCTTTGTCGTCCCTTTCGGGCTGATTTATTATAACATATTTTTTGTTGATTGTCAATACCGAAAGTGAGTTTTTGACGATTTTTTTATAAAATATTCACAAGTTCTAATTTGAAGGACAAAATTTAACAAAATTTCGATTTACCTATTTACAAACAGAAAAAAATATGGTACAATATAAAGGATGGGTGCATAAAATGAAAGCAGACGGTACAAAAAGGTGGAGGCAAATGGCAAATTTTTCATACAAACACACGCTTACATCGGGCTATATCGGATATGTGGTGCAGGCGATCAACAACACGCTCGCGCCGCTCCTTTTTTTGACCATCAATCAAACCTACGGAATTTCGCTTGAAAAGATATCACTGCTCATATCGATCAATTTTGCACTTCAGATGTGCATCGATCTGCTGTCAACGCCTATCGTCAAACTGATCGGATATCGTGCGTCACTGATACTTGCACATATTTTTTCGGTCATGGGGCTTGTTTCGCTCGGCACGCTGCCCGAGTCTTTTGAGAACAGTTTTCTTGGTCTGCTGATCGCCTACATTTTTCTCGCATCGGGCGGCGGGCTGATCGAGGTACTTATAAGCCCAATGATCGAGGCATGCCCCACCGAAAACAAATCAGCGCAGATGAGCATTTTGCATTCAACATATTGTTGGGGACAGGTTGCGGTGGTTCTGCTGTCGAGTCTGTTTTTTGCCGTGTGCGGAATCGAAAATTGGCAACCTCTCGCGATCTTCTGGGCGATCGTTCCCGCATTCAACTCGATCTATCTTGCATTCGTCCCGATATATCGTCTTGAGGGTCAGCAGCACCAAGTTGGCTCCAAGCGATTTATCTTCACAAAAGGATTTTTGTTCTTTATCATTTTAATGGTATGCGCCGGTGCTGCCGAAAATTCGATAAGTCAATGGGCATCGGCATTTGTTGAGGCGGGGCTTTCTGTCAACAAAACGCTCGGCGATCTGCTCGGGCTGTGCCTTTTTGCCGTACTGATGGGAACAATGAGGGCAGCAATGTCAAGGCTCATCCCGAGATTCGGGCTTGAGCGGCTCATTGAGGCATCCGCACTGCTCTGTGTTATATCCTATCTTTTGACATCGCTGTCCCCGATACCATGGCTATCATTGATAGGATGCGGACTGTGCGGAATATCGGTTGCCGTAATGTGGCCCGGAACATACAGTCTTGCAAGTGAGAGATATCCATGCGGCGGAACGCTTATGTTTGCGCTCCTTGCGCTCGCAGGTGATGTTGGATGCATGGCAGGACCGACCGTTGTCGGGATAGTGTCGGAAAACAGTGCCGAAAAGCTCGGGGACGGCATACTTGCGGCGATCGTCTTTCCGGCATTGATGCTCGCATGCTTTATTGCAAAAATGCTGAAAAACACAATTAATGAAAGAAAAACAAGCAAATAAAAGAGAGGATACACAAAGACATGGATTATTATAAGGATCTTGACAACAAGGCGAGAATGCTCGGACAAAAGGTATACTTCCCGAATGACAGCGAGATCGCCGCGGCACAACTTGACGCACTCGAGGTGCTCTACGACTACAACGCAACAAGACCTCACGACCAAGACAAGCGTGCGGAGATAATGAATCGGCTGTTTGCCGAGGTAGGCGAGGGATGCTACATAGAGCCTCCCCTTCACGCCAACTGGGGCATTCACACACATCTCGGCAAAAACGTCTACGCAAATTTCAATTTGACGCTTGTTGACGACACCGACATATATATCGGAGACGGCGTTATGCTGGCACCGAATGTCGTTATCGCAACTGCCGGTCACCCGATACTTCCCTTTCTCCGCGTAAAACAGGCGCAGTACAATCTGCCCGTTCACATTGGAAACAACGTATGGATCGGCGCAAACTCGGTAGTTTTACCGGGTGTCACGATCGGAGACAACACCGTCATCGGTGCAGGAAGTGTCGTAACTCGCGACATCCCTGCAAATGTCGTTGCGTTTGGCAATCCCTGCCGTGTTGCACGCGAGATCGGCGAGCACGACAAAAAATATTTCTTCAGGGATCTCGAGATCGACATTCCGATCGACGAGGAATAAGCATGGAACAGCACTCTCAAACGACAGGTCGGAGAGTGCTGTTCATTTATACCGTAGAGCGATATCCGTATTTCAGCCGCAAAATGATACGTCTTGCCGTTTCGAAAGGCAGGATGAGCAGGGAGAGTCCGAATACAAACAAAAGATGTTTTGGCGAAAGAGGTGCCGCACGGAAGAGATCTCCGCCGAAATAGATCATTGTAAGTTGAACTATGCTGACCGCGATCATTATAAACACAAATCCGCGATTTTTCTTTATATGAGCGGCGAGGTTTATTCTCGGCGTTCTTGCTATGAAGCAGTTTATCACCCCGAGGAAGATGAAGAGTCCAAAAAAGGCGGACATAAACGGGCGCGGATCTTCGTTATAGCCAAAGAACGTGCGTATCATCGGAAGTTTCAGGAAGACGATACAGACAGATAACGTAAAGATGGAACAAAAGGCAATCTGAGCTGCCATCGGTCTATTGACAAGTCCCTCATCCCGTCGTTTGGGCTTTTCGATCATTGTTGATTCAACGGCAGGTTCTCCCGCAAATGCAAGTCCGCCGAGTGTGTCCATTATGATGTTCACCCAAAGCATTTGAACGACCGTCACCGGTGTATCGATCCCGATAAACGGTCCGATTATCGACACGGCAACGGCACAGAAATTCATGGTGAGTTGAAACATAATAAATTTGCGGATCGATTTGAAGATCGTTCTGCCGTACAGGACAGATCTCGCAATATAGGCAAAATTATTGTCGAGGAGAAGTATATCACCTGCCTCCCGTGCTATATCGGTTCCCGACCCCATTGCAAAACCCACATCTGCCTTTTTGAGTGCAGGGGCATCATTTATTCCGTCACCCGTCATTCCGACAACAAGCCCTTTGTTTTGGGCAATCCTGACAAGTCGTGTTTTATCGTCGGGAAGTGCTCTTGCAACAACTGCAAGGTGCGGAAGGATATCTGCAAGCTCCTCATCCGAGAACTTTGCCAATTCAGACGACTCCATGACGATCTGTTTACCGTAATCGGTCACAATACCGCATCTCTTGGCAATCGTCTCCGCAGTCTTCTTATGGTCGCCCGTCACCATTACCGTCTGTATTCCCGCGCCTCTCATTATCTCGACCGAGCGTTTTGCGTCCGCTCTGATCTCGTCCTTTATAACACAAAGGCAAACGAGAGTCATCTCGGGCATTTTATCGTCGTGCACCATTGTATCAGATGTTGCGATCGCTATCACGCGATACGACCTCTCGGCGATATCCGAAAGAGTCCTTGACAGATCGTCGGGGCGGTGATCGATCTTTTTGCCGTTTTTATCATGATAAGATGTAACGCACGGGAGGATTTTTTCGGGTGCGCCCTTTACAAGCGTATACCGACCATCCCTACCCTCGACCTCACAGGCGGCATACTTGTTTTTGCTGTCAAACGGTACACGGTCGAGTGTCTTATATTTGGCGGCAATGCTTTGACCTTTTTTACCCAAAAACTCCGCAAGCGCACGGTCGGACGAGTTGCCGCCGAGAGCCTTTCCGTCTTTTAGTATACAATCACTGCAACAAAATGCGGCAACGGCGAGCATATCTGTTTGCATATCGACGGACGAATATTCCGACTTATCGCCGAGAATGAGCCAAGCGACAGACTGCTCACCTGTAGTCAGTGTCCCGGTCTTATCGGTGAACATGATATTCATGCTGCCGGCAGTCTCTATACCGACAAGTTTGCGGACAAGTATATTATCGGAGAGCATTCTTTTCATATTTGCCGAAAGGACAACGGTTATCATCATCGGAAGTCCTTCGGGGACGGCAACAACGACCACTGTCACGGCAAGTGTCAGGCAGTGAAGCAGGCAGGAAAGCATGAACTTGGAATCGGTCAGCTTTGCGGCGATCAGCAGAGAATTAAATGAGCTGTCGATAAATACCGAGTTAAAGAAATAGGCAAACGCAACTGCGGATGCGGCAATATAGCCTACCATGCTTATGGTTTTGGCAAGTTTTCTGAGCCTTATCTTGAGCGGGCTTTCGCGTGTTATCTCTGAAAGCTCTGATGCAAGCGATCCGTACATGGTGGACTCTCCAACAGCACGAGCGATCATTGTTCCCTGTCCCGAACGAATAAGCGTTCCGCGAAAAAGAGCCGATGGGCAGGACAGATCGCGGATTGTATTTGAGGCGGTCGGAAACTTTCGGACATCGTCGCACTCGCCGTTAAGGCTTGACTGATCGACAGTCAGCGCGCCTGCCGCGAGAATGCCGTCTGCCGGGATCATCTCGCCTGCCGACAGGAGCACAACATCACCGCAGACTATTTCGGACACGGGAATGCGATCTTCCCTGCCGTCCCGACGCACCCTGCAGAAAAGCTCGGATGCCTCCCTGCAGAGCTTTTCAAAGGCAAGTTCGCTTCCGTATTCGGAGATCGTCGAAACAAGGGTCGCTATAGCGATAGCCATGACTATGCCTATCGATTCAAACCAATTGAAATTATTTAATGTAAACAGAAGATTGAGTGCGAGAGCGATGAGAAGAACTCTAATTATCGGATCGCCGAAATTCGAAAGAAACTGTCTTGCAAAACTCCGCTTTTTTCCCGAGGCAATTTCGTTTGAGCCGTATTTTGCTCTTGACTCTGCCACCTCTTTCTCGCAAAGACCGACAAAATTGTCATTCATCAAATTACTCATCGCACATCTCCGTTATATTGACAATAATTATTCTTACAAATATATATTCGCAAAAGGCGACAAGTATGATGGCGGCAAGACACCAAATAAGTGCCTTGCCGCCGATAATTTAAGTGTTATGATCGTCGTGAGCCGCGTAAACTTTCTCGTCCGAAAAACCTCTGCCGCGAACCTCGGTACATTTTGATATTACGATAAACGCATCGGGGTCGATCTGATCTATCATTTCGGTTGCGGCAAAGAGCTGTCTGTTGTTTATCACCGCCGTTACCGCCGTGGTATATTCATCGGTATATCCGCCGCTTATCGATACAAGTGTCGTGCCGCGATCGAGTCTATTGTGTATCGCATTGCTGATCTCGGTATATTTTTTGCTCACGATCTTAATTTCGATCTGCCGTTTACCGACAGCAAACATATATTCAAGGGTGACCGAATAGATGCAAACAAGAAGGATTCCGTAGAGGATCTGATCACCGCTTGCAAAGGTCATTTGAAGTATAAGCGTTATTACATCAAAACCGTAGAGCAACAGAGAGAGCGAGATGCCTGTTTTTTTGTTGATAATGAGCGGCGGGATATCCATACCGCCCGTTGATGCTCCTGCGCGAAAGACCAGCCCGAACGCCGCACCGATAAGCAGACCGCCGAATATCGTTGACAGCATGGGATCTGACGTGATCGGTCCCGTCTTGCCCTCCATCCACTCCATGAAGGCAAGTTCTATCGGGTAGCATATGGTTGACAGAACCGTGGTCAGTGCGAAATTTTTTCCAAGCATGATCGCTCCGAGTACAAAGAGCAATATATTCAAAATTGCCACAAAAAGTGCGATCGGAACATTGATCAGATGATTAAAAAAAAGAGCAAGTCCCGTGCCGCCGCCCATTATCAGACCCGACGGGAGAACAAAATATGCGATCGATGCGGCGTAGAGAAGATTGCCGAGCAATATCAGTCCGATCTTTTTAACGTATTTCATATTGTATGTGAAGTCCTTTCGTTATAGCCTCATTGATCTTCCTTTTTGGCGATAAGATCGAGTACCACCTCGCGTGCGATAAGCAGACCTGCGACAGGTGGCACGAATGCGGTGGATGCCGGAACTCTTTTGCCGCTTTTCGTATCGGCAAAAAGAGGCGTCGATGCTTCCTCATCCGAAAAGACGACCTTGAGATGATCGATCCCGCGTGCCCTCAACTCGCGTCGCATAACTCTCGCCAGCGGACAGGTCGTTGTTTTGGCAAGATCCGTCACGCGAAGTCTTGTCGGATCGGTCTTATTTCCCGTGCCCATTGACGATATGATGGGTATTTCGTCCTTTTTGGCACGCACGGCAAGCTCGATCTTTGCGCTGACTGTATCGATCGCATCAACGATGTAATCATATTTTGAAAGATCTATCGAGTCAGCGTTTTCGGGAAGATAGAAAAAACTGTAGCAATTGACGGTCACCTCGGGATTAATATCCGAGAGATGCTCCTTCATGACATCGACCTTTGATCTGCCGACAGTCGATGATGATGCGATAATCTGTCTGTTGATATTCGAGGGCGACACGCTGTCATTATCGACGATATCGATCCCTCCTATACCGCTTCGGCAAAGAGCCTCGCAAACATAGCCGCCGACACCACCGACGCCGAACACGATCACTCTTTTTTGACCGAGAGTCTCGATCGCATCTCTGCCGAAAAGCATCGCTGTCCGCTCAAACATCTCATCTCTGTTCATCATATTCACCTCTCATACCTAAAGACACGGACACCGCTTGATAAAGAGGTGTCCGAGCATGATCTTTTCAAATAATTGCGTTAATTATCACTCGTTGTCGAGTGCGTTGAGCATTGCGACACGCTTTTCGTGGCGTCCGCCGAGGAAATCGGTGTTCAGGAAAAGCTCGACCATATCGACAGCAAGTCCCGCGCCGATAACGCGTGCGCCGAGGCAAAGGACGTTTGCGTCATTGTGAGCTCGCGTCATTCTTGCGGAAAAAGTGTTCTCACAGCAAGCCGCGCGTATACCGGCATGCTTGTTTGCAGCGATCGACATACCTATACCCGTTCCGCAGATAAGTATTCCGACATCCGCATCCTTATCGGCAATGACCTTGCAAAGTTTATCCGCATAGAGAGGATAATCAACCGAATCGGTGCTGTCACATCCTACATCTACTACTCGATAGCCCTCTTCGCTAAGATACGCAAGTATCGGGAGCTTAAGTTCATAACCACCGTGATCGCATCCGATTACAACTGTTTTTTTCATAAAAAATACCATCCTTATTTATGTATGTCTGTTTTTTTAAGTTTCGTATGTTATTTGTTTTCATTTTGCTCAGCAAGACGCATCTCGCGTTCTCGCTCGGCTTGAGAGGCTCGCAAATAAACGGGAGCAAGTGCAAGATCGCTTGTATACTCGCCGCGTTCGAAATGCGTCAAGGCGGCAAGTGCGACCGACTGCCCATGCTGTTGTAAAAGCTCTGTCGGAGCAAGATGTAAGTGCTCGGTGTCTGCTGTCTCATAAAAGATCCGTGCACCGTCGCCGACCAAAGTGATATCTGCTTTTTGCAAAGCCAGTCTGTCAGCGATACTCTTTGTGTCGAGAATTTCATCATCGCAGACCCTTGTGACATTATGACCATCAACATCAAAGAGTGCGGTATAGAAATTGCCGTGCCCTGCCGAGATCAGCGAGCAAACGCGAGTATTTGCCGATCCCGACATATTGTAAGCGAGTGTTTCAAGCGACGAAAGTCCGACGCAGGGTTTACTTTTGCCGAAAGCAAGACCCTTCAAAAGGCAGACACCGATCCTGACACCGGTAAACGATCCCGGCCCTACAGTGGATGCAAACAGATCGATATCACCGACCGTAAGCTTTAATTGTTCAAGAAGAGCCCCCGTCATCGGAAGCAATGTTTCGCTGTGCTTGTTGCCGTTATCAAGCGTCATCTCGGCAATCATTTTATCATCCTTGCAGATCGAAACGGATGCCCGACCCGTCGAGCTATCCATTGCAAGTATCAGCATGGGAAGTCACCGTCCTCTTTTTCAATGATCTGTGCAACTATCCGTCTGGAATGCTCGTCCACGCGCGATATCGTGAGCTTGGTAAAGGCATTAGGATGTGCATATGGCACATTTTCGCTCCATTCAAGCAGTACAATGGTGGCGTCATCGTAATCATAAAAGCCGCACGAGTAGAGATCGTCGTCGCTGTCGATCCTGTATGCGTCGATATGGCATATTACATGATCACCCTCGGAATACTCATTTATGATCGAATACGTCGGTGAGCAGACAGGTGCATCGGGGATAAAGACCCTCACGAAACCGCGAGAGAAGGCGGTTTTGCCGACACCGAGATCGCCGTACATCGCGACGAATTTCGGACATTTCAGCTCTGAGACGAGATGTGCAAGACGCTCGCCTGCGCTCTCGGTCTCATCGACAGATCCCGAGACAATATCAAAAAGCAATGTCTTTTTCATGACGATCTGCACATCCTCCCACTTCCGAAATCTCGGTCTCAACCTGCTCGGACATATATTATACCACATCTTGGTGATAAAAGCAAGAGAGATCGACAAAAAAGTTTCGATATTATCGATTTTTATCGGTTTTCCTTCGGCAATTTCGACACTGCGTCAAAAAGTGACGAGACGGGGATCAGCGTAACGCCGTCGGGAGTGCTCTTTGTCCTTATTTTCTCATAATTGCGTTTTGGGAGCATTATGGTGCGAAATCCGAGCTTTATCGCCTCGCTGACACGGAGATCTCCGGACGAAACGCTCCTACACTCACCCGCAAGACCTATCTCACCAAAGGCGACAAGATCATCAGGGAGAATGACATCTCTGTATGACGAGATAAGCGCGAGTGCTATCGCAAGATCGGCAGCATTTTCGTCCAGTCTGAAGCCGCCGATAACATTCAGATAAACATCGGTTGTATTGAATCGAAGTCCGAGCCTCTTTTCAAGAACGGCAAGAATAAGGCAAACACGATTATAATCAACACCGTCGGCAGTTCGGCGAGGTACAGGGAAAGATGTCGGTGCAACAAGTGCCTGCATCTCGGTTATCATCGGGCGAGTACCCTCGACGGTGCAGACCGCGCAGTTTCCCGAGCTGTTTTGCGGACGTCCCGAAAGCAGCATTTCGGACGGATTTTTGACCTCAACAAGCCCCTCCTCGGTCATCTCGAAGACACCGATCTCGTTGGTTGAGCCGTATCTGTTTTTGGTTGCTCTTATTACCCTGAATATATGCTGTCGATCTCCCTCAAACGAAAGCACGGCATCCACCATATGCTCAAGCACTTTAGGACCTGCGATACTTCCCTCTTTATTGACATGACCGACGATAAGTATCGATATTCCCTTGTTTTTGGCAATCGATATAAATCGCATTGCACTTTCTTTGATCTGCGTTACCGATCCCGCGCTGGATGCTATGCTGTCGCAGTAGAGCGTTTGTATCGAGTCGATAACGACAAATGACGGCTCGACCTCGTCCATCTCTGCTATAACAGCCTCGACCTCGGTTTCGGTGAGCAGATAAAGATTTTCGCCGTTTATTCCGAGGCGTTTTGCTCTGTAACTGAGCTGACTGCTCGATTCCTCGCCCGAAACATACAAAACGCGGCGGTCGGTCGAGAGTGCCTCACAGATTTGAAGAAGGAGAGTTGATTTGCCTATTCCAGGCTCACCTGCAAGGAGAACGACCGAGCCCTCAACTATTCCGCCGCCGAGAACGCGGTCAAGCTCTTCCATGCCCGTCTCGGTTCGGATATACTCGGGAAGTTCGAGGTTTTTATATTTCTGTGCCCTATTGCCCATCGGGACAACGCCGCGTACTCGATTTTTCGATTGTGCGGCACTCGGCTCGGGTTCGGGGATGATCTCATCCATTGTCGAAAATCTGCCGCAGGTCGGACACTTGCCCATCCATTTGGGCGATCTGCATCCGCACTCGGTGCATTCGTAATAGCTTTTTGATGTTTTCATACAATGTCCTTTCTTTTACCGGGGCGTATCAGAAAAACCGACTATCGCACCGCAAATGGCGGTCGCGAGAGCCGTTCTGTACTCTCTGTCGCGAAGAAGAGCCTCTTCCATCGAGTTTGAGACAAATCCGCATTCGACGAGCACCGACGGGTTCTCTATCCTGTTGAGTATGAATATCGCCGATGTTGCCTCTTTTATCTGACGTTTATTTGACGGCTGGACCGATGCCGCGACATATTTTCGTATTTCCTCGGCAAGACGCTCACCATCCGGATGATTTTTCGAATAATAGACCTGTGTGCCGTGAACCGAAGGATCGGGAAACTTGTTCATATGTATACTGACAAAGATGGCATCGGGATGATCTCTTGCAACAGACAGTCTGGCTGAGAGATCCTGCGATTTCTTTGATGTACCTTCATCTGTCGTGAGCATACGGTCCTCGTCTCTGGTCATAATGACATCAAAGCCCGACATTTCAAGAAGATCGCGCAGGATAAGCGACAGTTCAAGATTAAGCTCTTTTTCGAGACTTCCGTTAGTCCCGACTGCTCCGGGATCTGCTCCGCCGTGGCCGGGATCGATAATTATTGTCTTTTTTACAATTTTGCCCTTGACAGTCGGCTTAACATCTGCTAAAATAGAGTTAACGATCGGATCGATGCACGAAATGATGAGTGCGGCGATAAGTATCGTAATTACTGCGGCAACAAGAGTTGAAACGACTGCTTTTACACTGACTTTTATCATAGCATACCATCCAAACAGGTTTCGTCTATTTGAATGAATATGCGAAAGAACGAGGTGTTATGAATCTGTCAGCGATATCTGTCCGACTTAGTCTTCTTTTTTGCACCAGATCCCGAACAGAATTTGATCCCGAGCGGATATGCCGCCGCACAAACAATGATAGCGGGGATCGGCATAAGTAGGGTCACGAGCACATTGTCGGGCATGGCAAGCTTCGCGATACCGACATACATGCACTGAAGAAGTCTTGAAACAGTGTCGCAGACCGAATAAAGATTTGCTGCCCAGACGGGAGAGAGTGCCTCGGACTCTGTCAGGGTAAGATCGGAAACACGCTCAAAAAATCCGAGATTTGAGATCATAAATTTCCCGATCACGGCAAGTATGCCAAGCAGGAAATTGAGGGCATTGGCGCAAAGCGAGCACCACAGACCAACAAGCGGACGACGCTCGAGTCTTCCGCACTCTATTCTTATCCCATCCTTCTGACCGACCTCAAAGGTGGCAAAGAAAAGGAGAAAAAGATAAAGTCCGGTGGCGACAACGCTTGACAAGAGGAGGAGAGAATCCACTCTTGCACATGCCATAGACATGGAAAAGCCAAAGATGGTCATGGCGATCTGATACACGATCATGCGAACGATCATATATCCGTTATCAGAAAAAAAGTTTTTAATCTTGTTCATTTTATTCTCCGACAGATCACAGTGTGTGATCGAACATATTTTATTATATTTTAACTCAGAAATGTGAACAAAGACAAACGTCCACTTTAATAAAGACGAACAATTACGAAAGAATTGCATGAAACGAAGGAATAATTACATGAGCGAATATCCAAAGATAATTGAAGAATTTGCCGGATACAAACGAACCGTGCAAAATCGCAGTGAGTTGACGGTCGAGCAGTACACGCTCGATCTGGTGCTCTTTTTCAAATACATCGTTGCCTCAAGAGATAGTCTTCCCTTATCGGGCGATGAGTTTTCATCAACCGACATCAGTCATGTTGACATCGATTTTTGCAGATCGATCACAACAGACGAGGTATACTCATTTTTTACATTTGTATCGAGCGAACGCGGCAACAAAGCAAGATCGCGAGCACGAAAGCTCTCATCTTTGCGCGGCTTTTACAAATATCTGACGATAAAGCGGCATTATTTCAAGGAAGATCCTGTAAAAGACATTGAATCGCCGTCGGTTAAGCCGGGGCTTCCCAAATATCTGACCGAGGAGGAATGCGTTAAACTTCTCGAGGCGATCGAAAATTATCCGAACCCGAAAAACAGGATACGCGATTACTGCATTATAACGCTCTTCCTAAACTGCGGTATGCGTCTGTCCGAGCTGTGCGGTATTAGTCTTTCGGACATTGAACCCGAGCTGAGATCCATGCGAGTCACCGGCAAGGGGAGCAAAGAGCGGATAATCTATCTTAACGATGCCTGTCGCGCCGCCATGTCCGCTTGGCTTCTGCACAGGCGTGAGATCGAGATCATCGACAAAAGTGCGCTCTTTATCAGCAACAGAGGAAGGCGCATCAGCAACAAAACGGTACAGGCACTCGTATACAAATATCTTGACGCCGCAGGTCTTGCCTACAGACATTTATCAGTTCACAAGCTCCGTCACACTGCCGCAACGCTGATGTATCAGTCGGGCGAGGTTGATGTCCGCGTTCTCAAAGAGATCTTGGGGCACGAACAATTGAACACGACGCAGATCTACACACACGTTTCAAACGAGGGTATGGAGAATGCAATGTCGCACAATCCGCTGTCATCTCTTCGCCGCAAGGGAAAAGATGACGGGAATGCCGAGTGAACTAAAATTTGTGAGGCACAATGCAACAAAAGCGATAGTTTTTCAGACAAAAAAGTGTCAAATCACAGAAAGAGCGGATTTTACTTGAAAAGAGACACTCAAAGTGCTATAATACATTAAGTAGTGCGATATGGGAGGTTTTGATATGTGGTTGGTATTTGCATTGCTTTCGGCAGTTTTCGCCGCACTCACCTCGATCCTTGCCAAAGTGGGTATCGATGGAGTTAATTCGAATTTGGCGACGGCACTTCGGACGATGGTCGTTCTCGTAATGGCATGGGCGATGGTTTTCATCACAAATTCACAAGGCGGGTTGGGATCAATAAGTCGAAAAAGCTGGATCTTTTTGATACTTTCGGGACTTGCGACAGGCGCATCATGGCTCTGCTATTACAGAGCACTTCAGATAGGCGATGCATCCAAAGTCGTGCCGATCGACAAGCTGAGCGTCGTAATAACACTTGTTTTTGCGTTCGTTTTCCTTCACGAAAAGTTTACACCGAAATCGCTTATCGGCTGTCTGCTTATCGGCGTGGGAACGCTCATTATGGTTCTTTAATCAAAGCAGCCCACGGAGCTTCGGCTCTGTGGGCTGCTTCTGTATTATTTTGATTCTTTACTCTATGGGTTTCATTGTCGGGAACAGGAGGACATCGCGGATCGATGCGGAATCTGTCAGGAGCATTACAAGACGGTCAACGCCGAAGCCGAGTCCGCCCGTGGGGGGAAGACCGTATTCGAGTGCTGTAACATAGTCATAATCGACCTGTGCCTTTGACTCGGGATTTTGTGCGAGTCTGTCTGCGACCTGCTTTTCAAAGCGTTCCTTCTGATCGATCGGGTCGTTAAGCTCGGAGAAAGCGTTGCCGAATTCGGTAGCGTTTATGAAATACTCAAATCTCTCGGTAAATGCAGGATCGCCCGGCTTACGCTTTGCGAGCGGACTGTTCTCTACCGGATAATCATAGATAAAGGTCGGCTGAATTAGATTTTCCTCAACGAAAGCATCGAAAAATTCAGCAAGGATCGCACCCTTGGTCGGGATCTCGGGAAGCTCGACATGTTTTTCTTTTGCAATGGCGATCGCTTCTTCATCCGAGGCGATCTCGGCGAAATCGACGCCCGAATACTTCTTGACAGCCTCGATCATCGTCATTCTCTCCCAATGGGAAAGATCGATCTCTTTGCCCTGATAGGTGATCGTAAGACTTCCGCAAACATTCATTGCAACAGTCTTCATCATATCCTCGACAAGATCCATCATACCATGGAAATCGGTATACGCCTGATAAAGCTCGATAGTCGTAAACTCGGGATTATGGGTCGTATCCATACCCTCATTGCGGAATATTCTGCCAACCTCGTACACTCTGTCCATGCCGCCGACAATAAGTCTCTTAAGATACAGCTCGGTCTCGATCCTCAGAACCATATCCATATCGAGCGTATTATGGTGGGTATAGAAGGGGCGTGCCGACGCGCCTATCTCGAACGGGGTAAGTATGGGAGTATCGACCTCGAGAAATCCTCTGTTATCAAGGAATGCGCGAAGCTCGCGAAGGATCTTACTGCGCTTAACAAATGTATCCTTGACCTCGGGATTTACGATAAGGTCAACATAACGCTGGCGGTATCTCTGATCGACATTGGTAAGTCCATGGTACTTTTCGGGAAGCGGAAGGAGTGCCTTGGCAAGGAGAGTCATCGAGGTTACGTGAACGGAGACTTCACCTGTCTTGGTTCTGAAAAGATAACCTTGAAAACCGACTATATCGCCTATATCCCACTTTTTGAACCCGGTATTATAAAGCTCTTCGCCGAGAGAATCGCGAGTAACGTAGATCTGCATCTCGCCCTGCTTGTCTGCGACATGGGCAAATGATGCCTTGCCCATTATGCGACGGCTCATCATTCTTCCTGCCATAGAAACGGTGATCGGTGCCTCACCCTCTGCAGGATCGACAAAGTCACGCTTTGCGTCAGCACTGTATGCGTTAACATCGTATTTTGTGATCGTAAAGGGATCGAGTCCCGCACTTTTCATATTAGCAAGCTTTTCTCGTCTAACGGCAAGCTCGGAGCCAGCGGCAAGCTCGGATACACTTTGATTATCTGCCATTTTTGATGTCCTTTCGATAAATGATAAATTAATAGAAAATCAGTCCTGTGTTCTTTCGATGGTCAAGATCTTTACATTTGCGTGACCTGCGGGAGTATCAACGACGACCGTTTCTCCTGCCTTATGACCGATTATAGCCTTTCCTATCGGCGACTGATCAGAGATCTTGTTCTGAAGGGGGGCTGCCTCGGTAGAACCAACGATGGTATAGGTCACCTCTTCGTCCCATTTTTCGTTATAGATACGAACGGTTGTGCCGACGTTTACGACGTCCGTGCGGATCTGATCCTCGGATATAATGACAGCTGTCTTGAGCATCTCTTCGAGTTCGCTGATACGAGATTCGACCTTTGCCTGCTCGTCTTTTGCCTCATCGTACTCACTGTTTTCCGAAAGGTCGCCGAAGCCTCTTGCGATACGCAGTGCCTCCTTGACCTCAATTCTTTTCACATTCTTCAGGTAATCAAGCTCACTTGTAAGCTTTTCGAGACCTTCTTTGGTTACTGTAATCTGTGCCATTGTTTACATATCTCCTATTAATTATTTTACTGTATATCTGTTATTTATCATGCAGTGCGGATATTGCCGTCTGCAATTGATTATCATCCTGCTCATCTATAAGAAGCAGATGTTTGCTTGCGTTCTCATCCGACATTTCGACAAGGATATCGGGCACTATGCCTATGCCGTGATAACTCTCACCGATCGGCGGGTTGTACATCTTTGTCGTGAGTTTCAGAGCCCCCTTATTCGGCAGCAAAAAAATCGACTGCATACAGCCCTTGCCGTATGTCGTTGTGCCGACTGTCTTGACCTTGCCGTAATCGCGAAGGCAGGAGGTAAACAGCTCGGCGGCTGATGCCGTTGATTTGTTGGTGAGAACAGCCATCGGCAGATCGATCGTATGTTCATCATCAGCCTCGCGAGTTTGGACCTCACCATCCTTTGAAATGATCTTTATCAGAGTAGATCCCTTGGGAAGAATGTACGAAAGGGTCGAGAGGACGCTTTCGAGATCGCCGCCCGGGTTATCGCGAACATCAAATACAAGACCCGCCGCGCCATCGGATATCAATTTATCGACAGCAGCCTTGAACTGCCCCGGTGTCGTTTGATCAAACTGAAGGATAGTCACGATACCGATACTCGAATCTTTCGCCATGCGTCCGATGACCGACTGTGTTGTCACAGCGGCACGGGTAAGCTCTGCGGTGATCTCTTTGCCGTCCCGTTTATAGGTCAGGCAAAATGTGCTTCCTTCCTCGCCTTTGATCGAATTGACCGCATCGTCATATTCCATATCGGAGACAGTCTTTCCTTCGATCGATAAAATAACATCGCCGGGACGAAGTCCTGCCTTTTCGGCAGGTGAATCGGGGAAGACAAGTGTAACTGTCATGGTCTTATCGGCATTGGAATAAACTACTATCACGCCGATACCAACGAGATTTCCGCTCATGCTTTCATTCCACGAATTATATTCCTCGGGACTCATATAAGCAGCATAATCGTCATCAAGCGCGTTGACATAGGCACGGTAGAGAAGATCGTTTCCATCCCTATCGACAGTCCAGTCGGGAGCGTCGCCGTAATAATAAGCACCGACGAGATCCATTATATATTTCATGGTAGCGTCGGTGTTATCGACTGCAGCGTACTGCTCGGCAAGCCTTGCAACCTCTCGTCTGTATGCGTTTTGCATGACATTGTATGTCGTCATGAATGTGACAAGGCAGGACAGCAGAACGGCAGTCATTGACAGGCAAAGCGCCTTTATGTTGACCTTGCGTTTTTTCTTCACCGATGATCTCTCGACAACTTCACCGTCATTTATAATCTCATCTTTATTTTGATCCATAAATCAAAGCCCTTTATTTTTTGGGAATCGTAAGATACTTTTCGGGGTCTTTTGGATCCCAAACATTATTTTCTTTAAGCCTGATCTCGAAATGACAGCAGTTTCCGGTAGCATTTCCGGTACTTCCGACCTTTGCTATCTCCTCGCCCTGGAGAACATATTCGCCGACGCTCACGAGCATTTTGCTTGCATGTGCGTATCTTGTCTGCGTTCCGTCATCGTGAAGGATTACGACGACATTACCGTAAGCAGACGAAAATTCGGCTGTTATGACCGTTCCTGATTTTGATGCGTATATCGGTGAGGCATATGGAACGGCGAGATCAATACCCTTGTGATTTGACACTATAACATTGCCGTCTTTGCCCGTATATTTTCGCCAGCCGAAATCGGACGACAGATAGCCGTTAGCGAAAGAATCAAGTCCGATCGACAGTATGTATTCATAACCGTCGTCGTAATATTCCACGCCCTTTTGAAGAGTGCCGCTCTCCATAAGATTTTTGATCCCCGGAAGAACGTACAGTTCTTTATATTCCTTGGTGAGCTTGTAGTCGGTATTATTGTTATTTCCGATGGCTGCATTATATGCATCGATCGCTGACTCGACTTTGCCGTCGAGCTTTGCTTTTTCCGCCTCAAGCTGATTTATATAAGCAAGGAAGCCATCAACATCGCTCTCCAGGTCTGCGACATACTTGACGCTCTCGTCGATCTTTTCGTCGATCTCCTTCTTTTTGGCAAGCAGTTCATCCTCAACCTGCTGTTTTTCCGCCTGATACCCTTCAAGTGACTTTCTTTGGGCTATGAGGGTATTTGCTCTTGCGTCAAACTCTTCCATCAGACGATTGTCGTATGCAAGGATATCGTTCATCCGCTCGATGGAGGTGAGCACATCGATAAACGAGTCGGAGTTGAAAATGATCTCAAGGACGCCGGGAGTCCCTTCTTCATATGAACTGCGAAGACGTTCGATGAAGGTATCGTACTTATCCTGCGAAAGAGCGAGTATCTTATCGATCTCCGATTGTTTTTCGGCAATGAGCAGATCGTACTGACCGATGATCGCGTCGTAAGAGGATATCTGTTGTTCGATCATCTCGACCTGACTGTCGAGAAGGAGCTTTGCCTGAAGCTTAGTGGCAATATTCGCCTTTGCTTCAACGATCTGACTGTTGAGTTCTTCCTTCTTCTTCTCTATATCATTTAGTTCTTTATAAAGCGACTCGATGTCCGACAGTATCTCATCGGAGGTCTTTCCGTCCGATTCATAGCCCGAATCGACATCTTCGGTCGGCTCGGCAAAAGAGGTGATACCGAGCATTCGAAGCGGCAGGAAGACTACCGTGGCAAAGCACAAAAGAGACAAAAGCAAGACGGCTATCTTGCCGGGGCTGAATCTGTCCTGCTCGGAGACATCAAAATCGGAGAAATTATCTTCTCTGAACATTTTTACATTCCTTTTCTTTGCACAAAAGGCAAGATCATCTTGCGATTTGGGCTTATTTTTCTTTAAGATATTTCGAAAGCGAGATCAAGCTGCCCGTGATGCCCGCAAAAAGTCCGATACCGAAAAATGCGATGATCATGGTCATTGCGCAATCGCCGAAGCGAACAAGTGTGAAGATGCGGTAATGACTGCCGATAAACGCCGAGACGCGGCTGTAAACAAGCCACTCGGCAAAAAAGGCAATGACCGCCGCAACGATACCCATAAACAGTCCTTCCATTATGAAAGGTGCGGTTATAAAAGCATTTGTTGCACCGACATAACGCATTATCGATATCTCTTTTCTCCTCGAAAAAACTGCAAGTCTTATCGTATTTATTATAATAAACAGCGAAACAACGAAAAGAATAAGCATAAAACCGACAAATATCTGTGTGATGCCCTCTTTAAGATTTTGCATGGCAACCGCAACATCGGTATGCGATCTGACCTTTTCTACGGGAGATACGCTGACGCCATCACGCTCGATCGTGATATGATAGAGATTGTACTCGATACTCGAAAGTGCCGATTCATCGCTGTAGGTGACAACGAATGATGCCCTGTAGGGATTATCGCCCTCTTTAAGGCTTTCAAACAGATCGGGGTAGTCCTCGAATTTTGATTTTTCCGATTCAAGTGCGCTGTCCTTTGAAATATATTCAACATCGCTGATCAGACCATCGGTGCGAAGTGCCAAAATCTTCGTGCGTATCTGCTCTATCTCATCATCGGTACAATCGGTGGAGACGAACGCCGCAACTTCGTTTAGTCTTGAGAGATCGTCAAGATTTGAGTTGATATTGGTAACAAGAAGCCCGAATGTGCCAAGCACCACAAGACAGCTTGCGAGTACAAGAACCGACGCTATCGACATCACGCTGTTTCTGAAGAGACTCGAAAGGCTCTGCGAAAGGGTATATGTCAGACTGATCTTGTTCAAATTCTGATTTTTCTTCATAAAAGCATCCCTTCCGTATTAGTTTTCGGTATCGGACGGCTTATCATCCGAGGCGATCTCAGTCTTTGAGACATCGGAGATCTGTTTGTCAGGTGATAAACCCGAGGCAAACATGCCGCCGATACGATCATCGGCAACGACCCCGTCACGGATCGTTATTACGCGCTGTCTGAAATAATCGACAAGATGACGCTCATGGGTGACGACGATCACCGTTTTGTGCCGTTTTTGCTGAATATGGATGAGAAGCGACATAATATCGTAGCTGAGTTTAGGGTCGATATTTCCGGTCGGCTCATCGGCGATTATTATATCCGGACCGTTTACAAGCGCACGCGCAAGAGCGACCCTTTGCTGTTCTCCGCCCGAAAGCTCACTCGGCAAACATTTCATTTTGTCGTAAAGTCCGACGATACGAAGCGTCGCCTCGACCTTTTTGCGGATATTCGAGTTCGGTTCGCCGACAGCACGGAGTGCGAATGCGACATTGCCGTAGACCGTTTTATCGGGAAAAAGTCGGAAATCCTGAAAGACCACACCGAGCTTGCGGCGATAGTAGGGGATCTCGCGTTTTTTCATCTTTGAAAGGTCGATACCGTCAACGGCTATCTGCCCGTCCGTGATGTTCTCCTCTTTGAGAAGGAGTTTAAGAAGGGTTGACTTTCCTGCCCCCGACTGACCGACGACAAAAACGAACTCTCCGTCACCGATCTTCAAGCTGACGTGATCGAGAGCGACCGTCCCATTTGGGTATACCTTTGTTACATCATTAAATTCTATCATACAATCATGCCCCATTATAATGCGGATATACAACAGCATAGCTTGTGCACCCTCAAGGCAGCACAAGCTATGTCGGAAATACTGAAAAGATCAATATTTTGCGGGTTTTGACGTGAGATACTTTTTGACCATCATTGCAACCTTGAAGGTTATCGCATGCTCAAACTCACGAAGATCGAGTCCGGTAAGCTTGCGGATCTTTTCGAGTCGATAGACAAGAGTATTTCTGTGAACGAAGAGCTTACGCGAGGTCTCCGAAACGTTGAGATTGTTTTCAAAGAAGGCTTGAATGGTCATAAGCGTCTCACGATCAAGCGACTCAAGCGGTCCTTTCTTAAAGACCTCCTGGAGGAACATCTCGCAAAGACTTGTCGGAAGCTGATATATAAGTCTGCCGATACCGAGGTTATCATAGCTTATGATATCCTTTTCCGTATCAAACACTTTACCGACCTCGATCGCGATCTGTGCCTCTTTATACGAGCGTGAGAGATCCTTGATATTATCGACAACCGTACCTATACCGATCGAGACCTTTGAATAGAACTCGGACGATATGGTGTCCGATATGGAACGAGCCATCTTCTCGATCTCGTGCATATCTATGGTATCCTTGACTTCTTTGACAAGCACCGAATCATGCTCGCCTATGCTGATGACATATTCCTTGTTCTTGCCCGGGAACATGTTCTGGAGTATCTCATAAGGGATAACATCGTTCTTGCCCGAGAATTTGATCAGGAAAACGACACGCGAGACATCATTCGAAAAATGAAGTTCTTTGGATTTGATGTAAATATCGCTTGGGAGAATATTATCAAGGATTATATTTTTAATAAACGACGATTTATCGTGTTTTTCATCATAAAGAACCTTGATATTGCTGAGCGATATTGAGAGAAGAGTGGATATCTTCTCGGCAGTCTTATCCTCGCCCTCGACGAAGATCGTATATTCGCTCTTTGCCGTTGCCATCAGGGGTCTGTATGTATAACCGCCGAAAGTCGTCACATCCGAAGAGTATGAGATCTCGTCTCGCACTCCCTGGCGAACCTCTCCTATCTTCCCGAGTTCACTGCACGAAATAACGACACCCGTCTCGTCAAGAACGCCGATAACGCGGTCGATCGCATCCTTCATCTGGTAAATAATGCCTTGAAACAGTCTATTTGACATAGAGCGTCTCCCTCCTGTTTGTTTAATTAACAGCCTTTTTATAATAAAATTTTGAAAATGAAATATGTTTGTTCAGCGTTCAAGCGCAAACGAAATTGCGGAAAGAACGAAAAGACCCGCTGTCTCGGTGCGAAGGATCCGCCTGCCGAGTCCCGTGAGTTGTGCGCCGTTCCTGACTGCCGCACGCACCTCATCCTCCGAATAGCCGCCCTCGGGGCCGATAAAGACCGATATGTGAGAGTCCGCACGATCGATCGAAACGACCGAGGAGATCGGGCTTGTACCCTCTCCCTCATAGCAAAAGAGTGCGAGACTGCCCTTTGACATGCGCAGGGCGTCCGAAAGCGTGATCGGCGAGTGAACCTTCGGCAAGATACCTCTGCCGCATTGTCCCGATGCCTCATCGGCAATCTTTTGCCATCTGGCGATCTTTTTGAGTGTGCGTTCTCCGTCGCCAAGCATTCTGACCACAGAACGCTCACTCTCGACCGGAACGATCTCAAAAACGCCGAGTTCGACCGCTTTTTGAATGATAAGATCCATTTTTTCGCCCTTTGCAAGCGACTGAAAGAGGGTCACACGATATGGCGGCTCGGCAGTGCTGTCGCTCACCGAGAGCACATCGACCTTGACGCACTCACGATTGATATAACCGATCACACAATGATGATCGTGACCTCGACCGTCACAGAGCGTAATCGAATCCCCGACCCTCATACGAAGCGAAAGTGAGATATGTCTTGCATTATCGCCTGTCAAAACGATCTGAACGTTGCCCTTTTCGTCTGTCGAGAGAAGATCGGGCTCGAAAAAAAATCGCGGCATGGCAGGACTCCTATGGTCATATTTCGCCGCGTACGGCAAAAAAATTCTTTAACGCATATATTATACACGATTTTGTGCAATTTGTCAATGGTAAAATCGAAAAAATTTTCAAAAAAGTCGTATCTTTCTTTTTCTTTCATCAAAAGAGGTGCAAACAAGCCTTATAAATTGTGAGAATTAACGAAAAAATCTCCTTTTCGCACAAAAACGAAAAGGAGATTTTATAAAAGAGTTGTTTTTTCGTCACTATGCGGCGTCATTCTCGAACATTACGGCTTTTTCTTTCGCTTTTATCATGTTGGTCGCGAATATGCCGTACCCTTTTGTGGGGTCATTGACGAAAACAT
>CAZORL010000014.1:0-36287 GCA_964582375.1 uncultured Lachnospiraceae bacterium | reverse complement strand
GAGCGAGGGACTGAAAATCCCTGTGTCGTTGGTTCGATTCCGACCGGAGGCACCAATCCTTATATTTAGGATTGTTGAGGACAGTGACACATGTCCGACAACCTGCCGAAAAGTTGTAAAAGACGGCGCTTTCTGCGGATTTAGCTCATTTGGTAGAGCGCCACCTTGCCAAGGTGGAGGTGGCGGGTTCGAGCCCCGTAATCCGCTCCAAATAAAAAGTCCATGGCTGTAACATGATAGTTCATAACCTGCCGTGGATTTTTTCATAAGGCGCCATAGCCAAGCGGTAAGGCAGAGGTCTGCAAAACCTTTATCCCCGGTCCGATTCCGGGTGGCGCCTCCAAAACAAAAACGCACCCTTTGGGTGCGTTTTTGTTTTGGAAATGAAGTGCGCCTATCGGCGCATGAAAAATGAAGTCGCTTTGCTGTGAAGCAAGCCTACGGCTTATGAAAATGGGGGGGATATTGACAAATTGAGATTTTTGTGTTATAATTTGCCAAAAGGACGGTGATATTGTGGCGAGTGACAAGCTGGCGGAGCAATCTATGGAATTTGCGGTTCAGATCGTAAATCTTGTTTAGCAGTTAAAAGAAGGGCACGAGAGTATTATATCAAATCAGATCGGCAGAAGTGGCACGTCGATCGGCGCAAATATCCGTGAAGCGAAATATGCACACGGAACGGCTGATTTTATCTCTAAAATGCAAATTGCCCTGAAAGAAGCAAACGAGACCGGGTATTGGTTGGAACTGCTTTATAAGACCAACTACATCGGTGCGGATCAGTATGAGCTCCTTGAATCTAAATGCAGATCGTTGCGGGCAATGCTTGTTTCATCGGTCAATACAGCTAAAAGCAACATCAATAAAACCACATAAACCACAACACTCTCGCCCTGCCCCGTATCTTTGCGGGGGCAGGGCGAGAGGTCTTTTGATTTTACAGGCTTATACTATCGATGAGTTCAAGTTCGTCGGATGTAAATGTTGTATTTTCTGCCGCTTTAATGTTGTCTGTGATCTGCTCGGGTTTGGATGCGCCTACGAGGACGCTTGCCACCTTACCGTCACGAAGTATCCAGGCAAGTGCCATTTGAGCAAGCGTTTGACCGCGTTCGGATGCGATCTCATTCAGCTTTCGCACACGATCGAGCCTCTCTTTTGTCAGCGCACTCTCCCTGAGGAAACGTCCATCGGTCATGATGCGGCTGTCGTCGGGCACGCCTTTCAGATAGCGATCGGTCAGAACGCCTTGGTCGAGCGGTGAAAAGGCTATGATACCCTTGCCGAGCCTTGCGGCTGTCTCTTTGAGATTATTGTTTTCGATCGTGCGGTTGAAGATCGAGTAGCTGTTCTGATTTATCACAAACGGAACATGCAGATCGTCGAGGATCTTCGCCGCCTGCTCCATGCGTGCACCATCGTAGTTTGACAGCCCGACATACAATGCTTTGCCCGAGTTCACCGCCGTCGCCAGTGCACCCATCGTTTCTTCAAGAGGCGTGTTTGGATCGGGTCTGTGGTGATAGAAAATATCGACATAGTCAAGTCCCAGTCGTTTAAGACTTTGGTCAAGGCTTGCAAGCAGCTGCTTTCGACTGCCCCATTCGCCGTAAGGACCTTGCCACATGTAGTAGCCCGATTTTGTCGAGATGATCATCTCATCACGGTAGATGCCGAGGTCTTCCTTGAGTATGCGACCGAAATTGATCTCTGCCGCACCCTCTGGAGGTCCGTAGTTGTTGGCGATGTCAAAATGCGTGATGCCGTTGTCGAATGCGGTAAAGCACATTTGACGCATGTTTTCAAAGCGACCCGTACTGCCGAAATTGTGCCATAAGCCGAGCGATACCGCAGGGAGTTTCAGTCCGCTGTTCCCGAGGCGGTTGTAGGGCATTGAAGCATAACGCTTTTCGTCTGCTTTGTACATTATCTTGGTTCTCCTTTTGTCTTTTATTTTGTAAGCGACATTTTGCCGTCCGTGAATACAAAATTGCGCATACCTCTGCCCACGAATTTGTCGGCAGGGATGGCAGTCTCGATGCGCTCGATATCTTCTTTGGTAAATTCGATCTTCAGTGCATCGATCGCACTGTCGAGATGCTCGGGGTTTGCAGTTCCGACAAGGCTCTGAACATGGTCGTATTTTGCAAGCGACCACGCAAGCGCAAGTTGTGAGAGTCCGATACCCTTTTCGTCTGCGATCGCCTTGACAGCCTTGAGCATTTGCAGATTTGTATCCCGATTTTCGGGCGAGAGCATGCCGCGAGGATTTTTGTCCATGCTCTCAAGAGCATTGTCGGCAAACAGTCCGTGCCCGATCGTGCCGAAGGCAAGTACCTTGACACCAAGCTCGCTTGCCGTGTCGATCAGCTCTTTTTCGATTTCTCTGTTCACGAGCGAATATGACATCTCCACCGTGTGAATGGGGTGTACCTTGCAGGCACGGCGGAGCGTCTCGGCATCCACCATCGAAAGACCGATGTGGCGAACATAACCTGCCTCGACAAGCCTTGATATTTCTCCGACCACCTCTTCCACGGGGATCTCCGTGTCCTGACGGGCGGGCTGATAGAGATCGACATAGTCCATGCCAAGCCTTGCGAGTGAATACGCAAGATGCCCTTTGATGTTGAAAGGTTTGTTGTCAAGCCCGTAGATGCCGCCGCCCGGCTGAGGCAGAACGCCGAATTTGACCGACAGGAAACAGCTCTCCCTCGGAACACCACGCATTGCCTCGCCGACGATCATCTCGCTCTCGCCCGTGCTGTAAAACTCGCCAGTGTTGAAAAGTGTGATGCCGCTCTCAAGTGCTTTGTGGATGGTTTTTACTGAATTTTCGGGATTTCGACGGCTCGACATTCCCATACAGCCGAGTCCGAGTCTGCTTATATCCGTCATGATCCTTCTCCTTTTCATATTCTAAATAATTTCTCCGCATTTTTGTATGCGATAAGTTCCTTTTCGTCATCGTCTATCGGGGCTTTTTCGATGAATGTGAGTGCCCCGTCGTTCAGTATAAACGGATAGTCTGCCGAATGAATGATCCGCTCCGCCCCGAGTACATCCATGCAGAATTTAAGTTGCGGATAGTCAAAGATCCCACTCGGCGTGACATATACGTTTTCTCTGAATGTCTCGGTTATCGTTCGTTCAAGTCCCGTTACCGATCTCGGCAGTGCCTGATCGAGTCGCGAGAGAAAGAAGGGCACCATCTCGCCCCAATGACCGGCGATGATCTGAAGTTTCGGGAATTTCTCAAATGCCCCCGAAAGTATCAGCCGCAGTATCTGTATCCCCGCCTCATTGTGCCAGCCCCAGCCATAGAGCGAAAGTCTTGCACTCAGTCTGTCGCCAAGCCCGTCATAATAGCTTTTTTGCACGCTCGTCATCGGCGGTGCGGGGTGAATACAGATGGGAGCACTCAGACTTTCCGCCGCCTCCAATATCGGTAGAAAGGCTTTGTCATCGAGAAACTTATCCTCTCCCGAGGCACGACCTGCAAGGATGATACCTTGAAAACCGAGCTTTGTGATCGATCTCTCAAGTTCCTTGACCGAGGTATCGATGTCTTTCCATGGCAGTGTTGCAAATGCACCGAATCGGTCGGGGTGACCTTTCACGATCTCGGCAAGCTCGTCATTGGCATCGCTGACAACACCTGCCTTGTCTTTCGGCAAAAGCTGTGTGCAAACGGGGGAAGAAAGGATCTGCTTTGTGATACCATGCCTGTCCATGCTTTCGATGCGTTTTTCGATATTGCAGAAAAGCTCCGGGTCGGGATAATACGGAAGCCCCGGAGAGCCTGCCGCCGATGTACGCATCGCATCCTCGGATCGATATTTGGCAAGCGGTTCACCGAGTGTTTTCAGCGGTATATGCTCTTCTGTCGTAATTATTTTCACAATTTCCGCTCTCCGTCTGTCCAAATTTGACTAATGTTTTTGATGGTCGTAATTTCTTTGTCCGGTCTGCCGTCGATCAAGATAAGCGTCGCCTTCTTGCCGACCGACACAGAACCAAGCCCTTCGATGCCGAAAACCTTGCAGACACTGCTTGTCGCAGCCGCCAAGACCTCGATGGGTTCAAGCCCTGCCCCACAAAGCAGCTCCATTTCACGATGCAAGGAAGTGCCGTAAGAGACGGCAGGCGCAAAGCTTCCGTCGTTTGCATCGGTTGCGGCAAGCAGTGTAACGCCGCACTTGTGAAGGGTGCGGACTGCGTCTTCCGCATTTTTATAATGCTCGGGGAGATATCCGCCCCTGCCGCTATGAGAAAAGGTTTCCATCATTACAAGCGTCGGCGCAACCGCAACAGTGCGCTCGGCGATCTCTTGGGCAAGGCTCTCGGGCAGTTCTTCCTTCATAGGAACGTGAAGCAAAATGTCCGCGCCGCACTCTATTGCCATTCTCTCTGCCTTTGTACTCGTTGCGTGAACGGCAACCTTGAGATCCTGCTCGTGCGCCGAGATGCAAATGCTCTTCAGTGCCGCTTTGGGCATAAGATTTGGCTCAAACAGCAGAACCTTGATGTATTTTGCACCGCTCTCGATCGCCCTTTTGACATATCCCTTGCCGCTAAATGTCCCCACGGACATCCCTGCGGAGGATATGATCGTAAGATCTTTGGAACCTGCAACAAGACCGCTCGGGGCAGAGACATCACATGCGGCAACGATACCGCACTTTAGCATTTCCGAGACTTGATATTCGGTCGATATGTGAGTATGTGCATCGATCAGCCCGGGCATCAAAAGATAACGGCTGTCAACATTTTGAACCTCGGTCACGGCGGTGATGATTCCGTTTTCTGTTTTGACCGATGCATTTTCTATGATCTTTTCTCCGTCAAACAGCGGGTAGTTTAGGGTTGCAGTGCTCATTTTTCAACCGAAATAAGCTCGCTGAACTTCATTACGACGCCGTATGCGTTGCTCATGACAAGATAGTTTGCACGCACAACTACTTTGTCGCCGACACTTACCTTGCTGTAATGGTCTTCCGTCGGGAAGATCACAAGTCCGTATGTCTGATCGTTTTCGCTGTCTGACAGCTCGATGGACGGTTTGTTGTGGATGTCCGGGCCGACATTCTTTGCGACACCGGTGACTTCAAAACGCTTGTCAAGGTATTTTGCATAGAATTTTTCCGCATCGGTGTTAAACTCTTCGCAAAGCACTTTCAGATCAAACGGTGCATCCTGCGAAAGGATCGGCATTGCGGTCGTTTCGATCTTGTGGGTCTTCTCCGCCGACGGATGTGCCGGAAAGAATTTCAGATTATCGTTGTTCATTGTATGTTCTCCTTGTTTCTTGTTGTTCGGTGTGTCAGATCGTAGGTGTCGAACCGTATAATTCTTCAAGTTCGTGCTGTATCTCCTCGGCGCGGGCTATTTGATCGTTAAGATTCCATTTGCCGATGTTCACGCCGTCGCGCATGAACATCGAACCGCATTGATGGAAATAGAATTCAATGTTTCGTTCCTTTGCCTCAAGGAACAGATCACGCACCCATTCCCACATGATCGGTCGAACCTCGTTTTTGGGTGACATCTCTCCGCCGACATTTACGCATTTGATCAGTCCCGTGTCGAGATATTTTCCGAGAGATATAGGTGCGATAAGCGGAGAGCAAAAGACCTCGCGATGCTTTACGGGGGCTGCCAAAAAAGCGGTCAGTCGCCTGTCTGCCATTTCTTGATTTTCGATCGAGATGCTGATGTGTACATGCTCCCAGCCGTCTCCCCAATCGCTCGGCACGCAGTCCTTTATGCGTTCGGGACGCTTTGTCGTGGTGACGAAAATGCAGTCTTTTCTGCGGCGGATAAAATCCCAACATCCCTCTCGCCACTCGTCCGCCTCCTCAATGAAAAAGTCGGATGAAAAGCAGAGCTTGACAAGTGCTCCGGTCGGGCAGTCCTTGTCCTTTAATTCGTATGTCGTTTTTCCTTTTGTTATTATCGTGGTGTCGCGTCCGTATCTTTTGTCCATCTTGTAGACAAAGCAGTTTTTGCATCCCGGGCTGACCTTCTTGCATCCGTGCCAGGGGTTCCACGCCACCGCTTTACTTATCTCATCGTTTTGCATGTTCTATTTCTCCGTGATATTTGTGATGATATTTGTGATCGCTCTCTCGGCTTTGTCAAGTAAACGTATAAGCTCGTCAAAATCGACCTCGCCGATCTTTGATTCAATGTTTTTTAGGTATTCGGTCTGCCTTGCGTTAAAATCATTCGCAAGTGCTGTCGCTTTTTCGGTAGGTATCAGATAAAAACTGCGTCCGTCCGTGTCCGATGCCTCTTTTGTCAGATATCCCTTCTCATCAAGCGAGGATATAAGGGCAGCCACCATCGGCTTTGATACCCCGAGCAACCCTGCGATCATGTGCGGCGTGTGCCGCTCTTTTCGCTGTGTGATGATGTTTATGACTGCCATCTCGCTTTGCCTGATCGGCAGATATTTCTTCAGCCATGTGTAATCTCTCGAAAATTTGGAAAAGACGATGTTCGCCCTCATGTATTTGTCCACATGATCTCTCCTTTATGTTGATCTTTTCAATTGCCTTTTGAAAAAGCGAATTATGACGATCATGAGGATCGTGCCGAGAATGGGGAATATCGAGCATACGAGCATGCCCGTTTGCAGATTCGAGCGGTCGGCGATTATTCCGAGAAGTTGAGGTGCGACCGATGCACCGAGATCGCCGCCCGACGCCATGAGTGCGTATGTTGCGACACCGACACCGGGGATGTTTTCTTCCATCATGATCAGCGTCCCGGGCCAGAGCATCGATGTGAATATGCCTGTCATGATGCAGGCAATGAACGCAGGGAGAGCGTTTGTTGAAAAGCCTGCCACGAGATAGCAGACCGATGCACCGATCATTCCGATAAGCAGTACAAGACTGATGTTTTTGCCCCATTTTGCGTAGCTGATACGCGTGATGCCGAGCAGTATCGCAAACATCGCAACGCCGAGTATGTCGCCGATCGCTTTGTCAATGTGAAGCTCTGCCTCCATAAAACCGGAGATCCAGTTGGACATCGCATTTTCGGCACAACTTCCGAAGAAAATGCACAAAACACACAGAGCTATGCCGAGTGTCTTTTTCGGAGATTTTGCCGCGCTCGCCGAGACCTCGCCGCCGCTCATATCGGGCATCGGAGAGAGCATGAACAGTACCGATGCGATGATCGGCAGTGCCGCAAAGAAGAGCGTCAAGTACATCCAGTACTCTGCGCCGATAAACTTGATAAAGATCGTGCTTATAACGACTGTCGTGAATACTCCGAAGGCATACAGCGAGTGCAGGAAGCTCATGTCCTTTTGCGGATCGTCGGAGGGGATCGCCGCGATCGTCGGGCTGAGCAGTACCTCCGAAAGCCCTGCGGAGACCGAAAAAATAATCGTTCCGATAAGCAGACCGAGATAGGTGAGCGAAGGGAAGATCCTCGGGAATATCGCGTAGATAAACAGACCGAGCGATGTGATCAGCGGCATGATCTTGACGACCTTCGGTATGTTGAATTTCTTTGAGAAGAGCGTGAATATCAGATCGATCGCAAACTGCGTGCAGAAGTTCGTGAGCACGAGCGTGCCGAGCAGTGTCCACGAAACACCGTACATTTCGTGAAAGGTGACAAAGAGCAACGGCGGAAGGCAAAAGATCGATGACATCGTAAAATATGCGGCATAACAGGCAAATTTGGTTCTTTTGAAGTTTTGTGCTATCATAATTTCATCCGTATAAAAAAGTATTTTTGTATCTAAATTATAGTTCACTCAGGTTAACTTGTCAATATCACAAGAGCATTGTTCACAAAAAATATAAAAACACCTGCCGACGGCGTGCATGATCAGCGATAAAGAATCGCCGATAGACGGCACTTCTTTGGCAAACAAAAAAGCACCTACCTTGTGGGTGCTTTTGATAACTATGCCGTCCGGTAAATTGGATTTTGTCAATTACGGATTACAATCGTTTAGTCTGCCGATGTCATTGCTCTCGGCAGATTTCTCTTTCCGGTGATCGTTTCAAGCACGATCTTTCCGGTCAGCAAACGGCTGATGTCCATGCACTGATCAATGGGATATTCGTGATATCCGTAATGATCAAGAAGCACCTTTAGACCGTGTTTCATTTCATCAATGTCCGTAATGAACTCACATTTACCGAAGCCAATAATGCTCTCATGGGGCGGTATTTACAATTTTTTATGAAGAACCAAAATATTATACCTTATCTTTAAGAAAGGACATTTCAACACAGACATCCTTGCTTTCCTCCGAGACAAAAATGCCTCGGAGGTTTTCTTTTTACTTTGAACGCGATTTTATTTTGGGCTTACAGCAAAAGTGGCAAAGGCAATAGGCTTGAGTATACGAAAGCCAGCGGCTTGAGCCGCTGGCTGGTAGTATTGGGCTTTTAGCCCTTGTGCATACCACCCGTTTGACTTATGATTGTAAAATCTGATTAAGTTATTCTATTATTATCAAACAGCAGCGATGAACCACATAAATGGTGACAAGTCATTGCCTTAATTTTGACAAATCAGAATTTTTCATATTGTAGTGCCTATGGTTTGCTAAATTTACATAAGAAATCCCGATACACGGCGTGATGTCGCCGTCCAAAACGTTCATCCATAGAATCAACTCTTTTAATTCCGGCATCTGTTTAAGAAATGTTAAACTGGGAAGATTGTTTTTTCCGTCTAAACACAAGTGATGTAATCCTATTAAGCTATTTAAAAAGTTAAAATCACCAATTTTACCACAGTTTTCAATACTTAGTTCCTTAAGCGAATGCCCGATGCGGGATAAGGCAGACATATCAAATAATTTTCGGCAATATCCTACATTGAGTTTATTAAGTTTGACAAGTGATTCTATACCGTTTAATGATTGAATTCCGCATTGGATTATTTCAAGCGAATTCAGAGAGTGTAACGAAGCAAGACTCTGCAAATCCGTCATTGCTGATACATTGGATATGTTCAACGACTCAAGGGATGCAACCTTGGTATAATTCAAATGACCGCTCCCGCAGACAGATGCTTTTTTCAGTCCACTCAATTTTTCGTAATCAATGACAGTGGAAAATTGATCGAAATGCCCATATATAGTTTTGCAATTCAATTCTAAAATCTCAGGCATCTCATACAAAGGGGAGTAATCAAATGAATTACCCACTGTATCAGCAGGGACAATCTCCAAATACTTTAGCGAAGGACACTCTTTTATAAAATCGATGTTTTCACCTATAACCAATGCCTTTTCTATTTTGAATTGATTGATGAACTCAATACAATCCCCTAAAGTATGATTTGAAAATCCGACTTTTGGAGTATGACAGTCACAAGATTCGGGATATCTTAAAACAATCGCATCGAATATGTTAGCCGGTTCTGTTATACTTGTAAAGACAAATCCGTCTCGCATCGTATAATGTTTTTGCAGATCCATTGTATTTTCTATTACGCTATTAAATTCTATCATAATTATTAACCAAACAATGCTTTATATAATTTTTTTCCTGGACTCCAAATTTTGTTATATGTACTTGCATTGTTTACTCCTCTAATGGTCTGTAATGCATACTCTTCTATAAAAGCGCCCGCGGTACTCTTGTTACTCTTCCACATAATTGAAACGACCTCATCCCCGTATTTGTTGGCATTCCTTGCTGCAGAAGAAATTGCTCGCTTGAATCCGCCTTTTCCAACATAATTCTTGCCGCTCTTATATAATATTTCACATGTCCCGGTAGCTTTTTTTATATCACTGGCAGCATCTGCAGCTTTATAAGTTGCCTTGGCAACATCAACTACATTATCAACTCCATCGACTATCTTTTTTGTCGTTTTAACAGCTCTGGTTACCTCGCCGACACCGGTAACAAATGGTATTAGGTCAACAGCATCGCCAACAAGCCCCGCCCATGCCCACGGATCTGCCGGATTAGCACACACCTCGACAATGCTTGCACCCAAAGATATAATATCAAAAACCGTTTCCCAAAATGTTCCGCCATCATCTGTGTGCGTTACGGGATTGTTATCACAATAAGCATACAAATTCTTATCTGTGATATCAAACGGAGTAGCTTTTACCGTCACAAGTTTATCCGCAGTAATAAACCTACCGATTGCGGGATCATAGTATCTGCTGTTCAGATAGTAGAAGCCTGTCTCGCTATCGAAATAGTAGCCTCTGTAACGGAAGGGATTATATTTTGCAGTTGTCGAAGCACCGCTATTGTAATAACTTACAGACGAATTGCCCCAAGCATCATAGGTCAATTATTGCGATTCGCGGGTTCGAATCCTTCGACTCGAAAAAATATCGAAAATGGATCTATGGAAATTCGAAGAAAGTTAGGGTCGAAAAAAGCGGAGAAATCTCTCGAAATCTCCGCTTTTCTCGTTTTTTCTCTTCCGGATCGATTTTGACCGTTAGACATGGCAGGGGCGCAAAGACTCGAACTCTGGACATGCAGTTTTGGAGACTGCCGTTCTACCGACTGAACTACACCCCTATATTTGGTTACCTCGCTATTATACCATAACCTTGCAAAAATTGCAATAGCTTTTTGCAAAAAAATCGAATTTTTTTCAAAAAATCTATTGACAAACAGCATTGATCGTGCTATAATAAACGCATGAACAATCGTTCAAATGTTCAATCAAGGAGAATGCGACAAATGAATGACGAATACAATGAAAAGAGCGAGATAGAGCTGTGCGATTTTCTTGCCATTCACGAGGATGCGGTAAAACAGGTGCGTGCCGCTCTGCCCGATGAGGACAGCATATTTGAACTTGCCGAGCTGTACAAGATCTTTGGCGATCACACGCGCATACGCATCTTGTGTGTGCTATGGGAGCACGAGCTGTGCGTGTGCGACATAGCAAAGCTGCTCTCAATGACCGACTCGGCGATATCTCATCAGCTGAGGGTCCTCAAATCGGCAAGGCTCATCAAATACCGACGCGAAGGGAAGACGGTCTTCTATTCGCTTGCCGACGATCATGTGCGGACGCTTATCAACTGTGCGCTCGAGCACATAAACGAAGAAAAATAAGATCAAAATTTGAAAGGAACTTATCATGACAAAGCAATTCAGACTCAGCGATATCGATTGCGCAAACTGCGCCGCAAAGGTTGAGCGCGGCATTAAAAAGATCAAGGGCGTCGAGGATGCGACTGTCGTTTTCTTTACAAAAAAGGTGACGATTACCGCTCCCGAAGAGGAATTTGAAAGGATCATCGCCGAGGCGGCAAAGGTCATAAAGAAGGTCGAACCCGACTGCGAGCTGATCCCCGTTTGACCTATTAGAGGAGCTTTTTATGTTTTCAAAGCTTAAACTTTCAAAAAAACAGCGTCGGGACGCATGTCGACTGCTTGTGTCGCTCGTTCTGCTGATTGTCGCAAAGATCGTTGATGCACTGCTTCTGCCGAGCGATGCTCCGCTGTTTTCGCTTTGGTATCTTGTCACACTTGCGATCTATCTCCCGGCATTTGTCTGTGCGGGCGGCAAGACGCTTGTCGAGGCGGCGTCCAATATATCGCGCGGACAGATATTTGACGAAAATTTTCTTATGAGCATCGCCTCACTCGCGGCACTGATCCTTGGCGAGTTTACCGAGGGTGTTGCTGTCATGCTTTTTGCCGGTGTCGGCAATCTTTTTGAGTCTTACGCCACAGGAAACGCTCGCGGTGCGATCGAGGCTCTCTCAAAGCTCTGTCCCGACAAGGCTGATGTTTTGCGTGACGGTTCTCTCGTGAGCGTCTCTGCAGACGAGGTTGAGGTCGGCGAGATCATCGAGGTCGGCGCGGGACGGCGTATTGCACTTGACGGTGTCGTTGAAGAGGGCAGTGCATCTATCGATTGCTCGGCTCTCACGGGCGAGTCGCTCCCCGTATCGGTCGGTGTCGGCGACAGCGTCAGCTCGGGCACGGTCAATCTTGACGGCAGACTTCGTATACGAACGACTGCTCCTGCATCAATGTCGGCTGCCGCACGGATAGTCGCTACCGTCGAGGATGCTGCCGCAGGCAAGTCAAAGACCGAGGCGTTTATATCAAAGTTTGCGGCGATCTACACTCCTGCAGTTTGTGCGGCAGCTCTTGTCGTCGCGATCCTGCCGCCGATCGTTCTCGATCAGTCATTTATGACATGGATCTACCGCGCACTCTCATTTCTTGTCGTTTCCTGCCCGTGCGCGCTCGTCATATCGGTGCCGCTCACCTTTTTCGGCGCGGTCGGTGGATCTGCCAAGTGCGGGATACTTTTCAAGGACAACAGCAAGATCGAACTTCTTGCCGATCTGAAAACGGTCGCATTCGACAAAACAGGCACGCTTACCGAGGGTCGGCTCACCGTTTGCGACATAAGCACCTCGGGCAACGATTTCGATGCGGATAAGGTTCTCGAATATGCATCTGCCGCCGAATACTCGTCCATCCATCCGATAGCACGGGCTATATCCGAGGGCTTTGGGGGCAGAGTCGATACCGATGGTCTGTCGGATATCGTCGAGCTGCCCGGTCGCGGAAGGTCTGCAATATATAAAGGAAGAAAAGTTGCGCTCGGCAACAAAAAACTCATGGATGAGATATCGGTGCTCATCCCCGACGAGGTCAAAAATATCGGCACAACATCTGTGTATCTTGCGGTCGATGGCAGGTATGTCGGCAGTATCTCCTTTGCCGACAAGATCAGACAAAGCTCAAAGGACGCCGTCGATAGACTTCACAGGCTCGGTGTCAGATGCGTCATGCTCTCGGGCGATAACAACGCTGTTGCAAAAAGTGTTGCCGACTCTCTCGGAATGGATGAATGTATCGGCGAGCTTTTGCCCGAGGATAAGCTCGAGGTACTCAAAAGGCTGATCGAGGACGGAAGGTGCGGATTTGTCGGAGACGGCATAAACGATTCGCCTGCACTTGCCCGTGCCGATGTCGGCTTTGCAATGGGCAGCAAGGGCAGTGACATTGCGGTCGATGCCGCCGATGTCGTGATATCCTCCGACGACCCCGCGCGTGTGCCCGACGCGGTCACCGTGGCACGCAAGACCATGCGGATAGCGAAGGAAAATATAGTCTTCGCACTCGGCATAAAACTGCTTGCGATAGTGCTGATCACCCTCGGGGTTGCCGATATGTGGATGGCGGTTGTCGCCGATGTCGGTGTGTCGATCGCGGCGATCATCAATGCCTCGCGTATGCTTTCGAGATATCGAAATTATTAGTGGACAAGTGTTTTCAGTTTGTTATCACGCCGATCTAAAATTTGTCATATTTTGAGTGTAAAATAAATAAAATAAGGGAACTATTGATTTGTTTTGCAAAGGGGCTTGATCTCATGGCACTAAAGAACAACAAGGCACTGCTGATAGTTAATCCGAAGGCGGGTAAACAGGCAGGGAAGACCAATATATTCAATATAATTTCGATCTTGTCACAAAAATACGATCTTACGGTGCATCTCACCGAATATTCGGGCGATGCCGCAGACACCGCAGCACAGGCAGAGAATTTTGATACGATCATTTGTTGCGGCGGTGACGGCACTGTCAGCCAGGTGCTCGAGGGCTCGTCGGCTCTTTCGCATTCGGTAAATATCGGATATATCCCGTGCGGAACGACAAACGATCTCGCAACGGCTATCGGCATACCGAAAAACATCCGCGCGGCGGCAAGTGCGATCGTCAATGGTCAACCGATCGTGCACGATGTCGGACAGTTTGGTGAGCATCGCAGATTTATCTATACCGCAACCTTCGGAGCGTTCGCAAAGACATCATATCAGACCTCGCAGGATATGAAAAATATCCTCGGACATTTTGCCTATCTGCTATCGGGCGTTACCGAACTCGGCAACATAAAGAGCTATAAGTTGAAGCTTTGCTGTGACGGCAGGATCTTTAAGGCGGATGATATCATTCTCTGCGCCGTTATGAACTCGACATCGATCGGCGGCATATTAAAGCTTCCCAAAGATGAAGTCGATTTTGCCGACGGTAAGTTCGAGATACTTATGATAAGAATGCCTGCATCGATATTTGAGCTTAACGATCTGATAGTCGCACTCACTAAGTCGGACTACACTAATAAGAATATCGTTTACCTGAAGGGCGCGGAGGTTCGTGCAATGACCGATACCAAGGTCGCATGGACGATCGACGGCGAAAATGCGGGTGAGCATACAGATGTTTCCATAAAGTGCCTGCGACATGCCGCAAGCTTTATAAGAGAGGCAAAATACGAATAACAGATAAAGTCGGCGCATCCCGAAAAGCATCGGGCTGCGCCGATTTTGAGTTATGAATGAAGAGAAAAAAGTAAGAGACTCGGAATATTCTTGCCGCCCCGCCGTTTTTCTCTTTAAGTGGAATATTTCCATATAAAAGTGGAAATATTCCATTTACTTTTATCGAAAATAACTGTATAATGAAGACAGATAAAGGTTCATTACATGACGAACCGACGACCTTGACGGGAGGAAAACAAAATGAGAGAAAAAAAGAAACACAGCATCAAAGCCTTGATCACCTCGGTACTTTTGTGCGTTGCAATGCTTGCACAAAGCGCACTGCCGATCTTTGCGGCGCCGATCGGGACATGGACGCCAAACGGATACACGCAGGGGGATGACGGGGTCTATACTTCGGGAAACAGAGGAGAGTCAACGATCGACTATGACGGCTCGCTTGACGGTCTGAATACTGTCCGCGGAACCTTCCTTTACAATGATGACCCGACCGATGCGGGCGGCGCATACATGGGCTTTCAGTTTTGGTTTAATGATACACAGTTCTTCATCGTAAGAATGTACTTGAACCTCGGACAGTATTATACTACAAACAAGCCCTTTTTCCGTGCACAGAAGCTGACAAGCGGCGGATATGTACTGATCGACGAGTCACCGAGACTTGACCGCTCGGCAGGCTTTGAAAAGGATACATGGATCGACTTTTCGGTCACGCTGGAGGATAATCTCCTTGTGGTTACGGCAAACGGCGAGACTATGATCGAGGCGGCAGGATTTGGTGAGGCTAACATCAAAAGGATCAATGTTATAAGCAGTGGAGAGAAGGTTATGGTCAAAGACCTTAAGCTTAGTCACAAATCGATAAAGCTTGATGATCTTTTCGTCGATGCCAATTGGAAAGAGGAAAATGTTGACGGCGAGAGCGTTTGGACGACAAGCTCCGACAGTGCAGCTATCTGGTACAACGGCAAGGATATATCAAGCTATAACACTATCGAGGCGGATGTTTGCTACCAGATCCCCAAAAGAGGCGACGGCGGCATAAATCTTCAGGTGAATCACAGCGGCAAGGCCGGAACATATATCTTTAACCTTGCCCCCAACAGAGATCCGCTCAACCCTGTTGCTCGTGTCTTCGGTACTAACACGACAAATGTAACTCCGCTCGCCAGACGTGAGGTCAGCAAGGGATTCGGCAAAACGGGGCTTGGCGACTATGTGCACATGAAACTTGTCCTCACCGACGAGGTGATCCTCTGCTATATTAACGGTGTGCTCGCTTATAAGGCACAGGACCCCGAGGAGGGCAGAGTTTGGACGAGAGCGGGCGTTAACACATTCATGTGCGGCGCGAGCGTTAAGAATATCAAACTCTCGAAAACGAGCGTGAATATCGCCGAACTCGGATTTATCGATCTTGAGTTTACCGAAAAAAGCTCGATCGATGCATTTACCGTAAGCGGCGGAACGCTTTCTCATGCGGACGGCAAGCTTGTCGCAACACTTGGCGGCAACAGCATGACACTCACCTCCGCACTTATCGAAGAAGTTCCGGGAGCAAAATACAGCATGTATATGTCGCTCAGGAACACCTTCCTTGTACGCATGAAAAACAGCAGTGCGGCAGATAAGGTAAAGCTTTCCTTCCGCACGAGCGAGAGCGGTGACACATGGCTCTCAAAGACATTTGACATAAAGGCAAATTCGGATTTTGAGACCTGTTACTTCAATGTCAGCGATCTGAACCCGACCGGATACCTGCGCGCATTTTCACTCGAGTTTGTCGGCGGAAAGGGCGGCAGTGTCGAGATCGATGCGATCACATTCGAGCGCGAAGATCCGATCTATGATTATCTCGGCAAGATCCATTCGTGCATAGCATACCCGGGCACGAAGGATGTAAAGGTCATCGGCACGGTAAACGGCGATCTTGACGGCAAAAAGGTCACCATTTGGCAGTCAAGCCCCCAAAACTATACCGACAGCCTTACATGGTCGGGACTTGTAAAGCTTGCAGAGGCAGAGGTCAAGGACGGAAGATTTGACACTACATTTCCGCTTTATAAGGCAAATTCGTCGCAGACACAGCTTTCAAGCTACTTCATCGCCGAAATTGACGGCAAAAAGGTCGATGAGCATTTTGTCATCGAGAATTATTACGATTTTAACGACGATCCCGACAGATTTACGATCGATATCAAAAAAGAGGTCAGCGTGCTCGACTATGGCGCAAAGGGCGATGGCTTTACCGATGATACGGCGGCATTTCAGAAAGCGATCGATGCCGTAAAAGCGGCAGGCGGCGGCAGAGTCAGAGTGCCGGGAGATGAGAGTGAGTACGGCAAACGCTATATCATCACTCATATCGAACTTTGCAATAACCTCGAATTTGTTATCGAGGAGGGTGCGGTTCTCTGGCAGTCGCAGAGAGAAGAGGAGCTTAACAAGACCGTCCCCGTGCATCAGCGCGGATATGACACGGTCACATACGGTCACGGCGTTGACATCGACGGACTTGTTTGGTGTACGGGATATTCGACCGTAAATCTTCCGCTCATCCTCATAAACAGCTGTGAAAATGTTCGCATCACCGGCGGCGGAACTATCCGAATGAACGACGCGGGCGGCGAGATGGACGATCCGCGCTACTTTGTCGGCGATATCGGGCTTGCGGTAGGTCAGGAAAACCGCGTTCAGCAGATCCCGCTTTGCACATATAACAGCAAACATGTCGATATCACCAACCTTACCCTTATGCGCTCGAACGGCTGGCATTGCTACATGAGCTTCAATAACGATGTGTATGTCGCAAATATCGCCGAAAAAGAGGCGGTAAGCGTCACCGCCGACGGATTTACTATCACAAGCTGCAAAAATCTGACGATAGACAGATGCTTCACATATACAAGCGACGATGCGGTCGGCATCTGTACCGCTTACGAGGATAAGAGAGGACAATTCTACCGCCCGACAAAGCCGGGAGAGAATAACGCCACCGAAAATATCGTTATCCGCCACAGCTATCTCTTCGGCGGATTCGGTATCTCTTGGATGCCTTGGGGCGCAGAGGCGGAGAATCTCTATCTCCAAGAAACGAGAAATATATCCATCTTCGACTGCTCGCTCGGCGGAGGCAAATCGTCGGGAACATGGCCTGACGACCCCTTCTACGGTTGGAGTTCATACTATAGCTACACCCAGACCGAGGACAATAACTATTGCCCGATCAAGGATGTCCTTTTCCGCGATAACGAATATCTTGCGGGGATCGACCTGACCCTTAACGGCATAGTGCTTAAGGCAACCAACTTCATAATGCTCGGTACCTCAAACGGATTGATCTATTGCTCGAAACAATTTTTGAACGGTGATTTCGACAAGCTCGTTCATAAAGGCAAGGGCTTCAAGGACGAGACCGATTTCGTGACAGGACTTTCCTATTGGTCAAATAACGGAAATGTCGGATATGAGCTTATCGGAACGAAGGAGTCTACAACGGTCGATACCAAAAAGCCGATCACGCAGAATAACTACGCAGGCTATATTATCGGCAGCGGAGAGCTTTATCAGGGACTTTGCTTAAACCGTGGGAAATATAAGCTTACGATCGATACAAAGACCCTGTCGAAGGGCGCGAAGATATTCGTTCGCGATGCGGTAAGCGGCGAGATCATCGCCGAGAAGACTGTCTCGGCATCGGACGATCTCGCACAGTCGACGCTATACTTTGAGAACAAGACGAAACCGATGGTCCTCCATCTCGGCATAAGCCTTGACGGCGCAACCGATGACAAGATCCTCATCGATAATGCGTCGGTCGAAAAATACAGCGGAGAGATCCCGACCGATCCTCCCGTGACCCCCGATATACCCGATACGCCCGATACAACGGACGTTCCCGACAC
Source organism: uncultured Lachnospiraceae bacterium (assembly GCA_964582375.1). Lineage (GTDB taxonomy): Bacteria > Bacillota > Clostridia > Oscillospirales > CAG-272 > CAKSQF01. The sequence continues at coordinate 18,108 of CAZORL010000014.1, read as the reverse complement.
CCCCATGACCCCCGACACAACGGATACTCCCAATACTCCCGAAACTCCGGACACAACGAAGACGGTGATCCCGTATATCATCATCGGTGCGGTGATCTTGGCAGCTGCCGCTGTCGTCGGTGTTATCGTGATAAAGAAAAAACATAAAACACGGTAAAATGCCAAAAGAGGCTGTCTCGAAACAAACGAGACAGCCTCGATTTTTTATGGGATGGAGCGTTGATCGTGTCGGCAACCGAAATTATTACAAATCGCCTCAAAAACAAAAGGATAAACCACGCATTATCTGTCACTCGCCGAACGCCGAAAGAATGCGCTCGGCTCTTTCTTTGTCATCTGTCTTGCGAATCAGCTCAAGCACCTCGGGGAGATAGGGAAGGGATGGGGTCGCTCCCATGCGTGAGACGGTGATGCCTGCAACTACCGTGGCAAAAAACATGCTGTCGCAGAGTTCAAGTCCCAAGCACCTTGCGACGCAGAATGCCGCAACAAAGCTGTCCCCTGCGGCTGTCGGATCGATCGGTGCAAAGCGCGTAAATGCCGGCACTCTGATCGGCTCGCCGCCGCTTGAAAATGCCGCACCCTCGCTGCCGAGCGTTATGAGAACATTTTTTGCACCCGACGCGATCAGTGATCTTGCGATATCCTCGATCGATCGGTCGGTATTTGCCGAGATGCCGCAAATGGCTGCCGCCTCGTGCTCGTTCGGGGAAATGTAGGTCAGCCGACTCATAACGGCATCCGAAACATCTGCCGCAGGCGCGGGATTTAACATTATCGGCACGCCGTGTGCATGTGCGACTCTGCAGACATGCTCATTTGCCTCGGGGGGTATCTCGTGCTGGAGCATGACCATGTCGAAATCATCGATAATGTCCTCGATACAGCCAAGAGAGTCGCTCGTCAGCTCGCCGTTTGCACCGGAGACTACGACTATTCTGTTTTCCGTGCCCTCGGGACTGTTTTTAACCTGTATGTCGGCGATGCCTGTCGGGGATGTTTTTGATATCTGTATAAAGTTCGTGTCAACGCCCGACTCTGCCGCCGATGCGATAAGCTCTCGCCCGAAAGCATCGTCGCCGACCCTGCCGATCATCCTGACATCCGCACCGAGCCTTGCCGCACTTATCGCCTGATTTGCACCCTTGCCGCCCGGAGCGGTGCGGAACGATCTTCCGCCTATCGTCTCGCCCGCATTGACAAATCTGTCCGCCGATGTGACAAGATCCATGTTCATACTTCCGACGACAAGAATTTTCGGTCTTTTTTTCATGAAGATCACCTCTGTTGATTGGTTTTCTTTAGTTTACACTATTTTATTGATTTTGTCAAGCCCATTTGTTGAGTTTTGTATTCTTTAGCTGTTTTATCATAATTTTTCAAAAATCTATTGACAAATGCGGAAAAAATGTGTATAATGTAATCAAGATATCGACATGCGTATGTCGAATAAAAAATCCTAAAAGGAGAAATATCATGAAAAAATTCGCAACCATCCTTGCGGCTCTTCTCGTTTGTACATCTCTGTTTGCCTGCGATAGCGGCGACAGTGCGTCAACGACCGCCGCACCGTCTCAGACGACGGCATTGACCACAACAAAAGCACCCGAGTCGACAACGGTACCCACAATGCCTCCCTTAACAACTGTAACCACAGGCGGAGATGATGACTTGGTTCCTGCGCTTGCCGACAGCACCAAATTTAAGGTCGACGGCGATCTTTCCGATTGGAAGGATGTCGGGAAGATCTCTATCATCGGCGAAGGCTCGACCGAACCCAAGAAGGTCGACTTCTATGCTATAGCTACCGATAAGGGCATCTTCCTTGCATGTGAGGCTTATCACGACTCTTACATTACCGGAGGCGAGCTTTGGTGGCAGAATACCAACCTCGAATTCTTCTTCAAGCCCACGTCCAGCACCGACACCACTCAGTGGTGGATATCCGCAAAGGGTTATCCTCTGGACGGCAGCGGCGAGCTTACTCTCGGCGCACCCGAAGGATGCCAGATCGATGAGGCTGTTATGCTGACCAAGGAGAGTGAGGGCGGAACGGCCTACCACACGACCGTTGAGGCATTCATAAGCTTTGAGTCCATGCCTGCCGATCTCTTTGATTATGATTGGAACTGCATGTACTGCGGCATGGGTTGGAAGACCCCCGGCGACCTTATCATCGGCGGCTATTGCAACGTAAATCCCGATGGCTCGGATGAGTATTGGGTATATTCTTGGCCGGCAGACGCAGGTCTTCTCATAAACGGCAAAGGTCTTATTGACGAGAATATGTAATTATAACATAACAAAGATCCCACACGTTTGTGTGGGATCTTTGCTGTGTTAGCGGTTAGGAATGAGAAATCAGAAAACGACGAGACTTGGTCGTTTAGCGGTCGATTTGTAACAGATCGGCAGTTTTTGTTTACGCCTCATTCACCGCAAGTGATCTCATCCCTCTCCTTATCGGGGAAGACTAATGGGTTTGATCGCTTCAGCGGTCGTTTCGATTTATTTGTTCTCAGAACGGCAAAGGAGAAGAATGCCTGCGATCGTATTTACAAAAAGCAGTGCACAGACCTTGAGTCCGGTGCCGATCGGCTCGCCGCGGTTGAGCTTGTTGAATATCGAGATGGTTATGGGAAGAAGCCATGCGAGAGGAATGATCATCCAGCCGATCGCAATGCAACCGATAATCAAAAATATCTTTGCAGCAATTGCGAGTCCGTCGGTCGCAGGTTGATTCTGTTTCTGCTTGTTCTGAACGGAGCATCCGCATCCGGGGCAAAATTCCGCTTCGTCGATAAGTTCTTTTCCACATGTAGGACAAAATTTCATAGTAGTTCCTCCAAAAGTTGATTATTTAGCCGTTATTCGACTTTAGCTACTAATATTATACATATTTTTTAAGAATTGTCAATAGAGATGTGTCCGTTTTTTTTTTTTTTGTAAAGCTTTTGTGAACGAAAGGAAAGGCTTGTGTTTTGGGTTTTAGTCAAAGAATTTTTACAAATAAAACTATTGACAATCGCACTTTAGTGTGATAAAATGTTGTCAACAAGTGTAGCGAATTTTTCGCAAAAGGAGGACAAAATTGCCCGCAAAAAACGGATTTAACGAAAAAATGCGCGAGTCGATCGCATCGGTTCTCCCGATAACGCTGATCGTTGCTCTGCTTTGTCTCTTCTTCGTTCCTCTTGATAACGCACTGATGCTTTCTTTTTTGATCGGATCTGTCATGATCATTATCGGAATGGGACTGTTCAACATCGGTGCGGAGCTGTCGGTTACGAAGATCGGAACACACATAGGCGCAAAAATGACCAAATCACGCAATCTTGCGCTGATATTGGCACTGAGCTTTCTGCTCGGACTTATCATAACGGTTGCAGAGCCTGATCTGCAGGTGCTCGGGGACAATGTACCCGATATCAACAAAACGGTGCTTGTTCTGACCGTGTCGGTCGGTGTCGGCATATTTCTTGTCGTCAGCATGCTCCGAATACTCTTCCGCATATCGCTCAAATGGATACTGATCGGATTTTACGCTCTGGTATTCCTTCTGGCGGCTCTTTCGGATGCCGAGATCCTCTCGGTCGCATTCGACTCGGGCGGAGTTACGACAGGCCCGATGACTGTGCCCTTTATCATGGCACTCGGTGTCGGTGTCGCATCGATCAGAAGTGACTCGGATGCAAAATCGGACAGCTTCGGTCTGGTCGCGCTTTGCTCGATCGGTCCGGTGCTTTCGGTACTCATCCTCGGATTTATCTATTCGTTCTCAGCTGATTCGTCGGTCGGGCAGACTGCCGCAAATTATGCGAACACGGTCGATCTCGGCAAGGGTTATCTTTTCGGTCTGCCCACATACATGGGTGAGGTCGCACTCGCTCTTGCACCGATATTCGTCTTTTTCATGATCTTTCAGGTAGTTTCACTGAAGATCAAGAAACGACCGCTTATGAAGATACTTATCGGGCTTCTCATGACATATGTCGGGCTTGTGCTCTTTTTGACGGGTGTCAATGTCGGATTTTCGCCGCTCGGGTATGAGCTCGGAGGCAAGATCGCCAATAGTTCGGCAAAATATCTGCTTGTTCCGCTTGCGATGATCATGGGCTGGTTCATCATCAACGCCGAGCCGGCTGTCCATGTGCTCAACAAGCAGGTCACCGAACTCAGTGCGGGTGCTATTTCCGAAAAGGCAATGGGACTTTCGCTCTCGATCGCTATCTCGGCAGCAAACGGTCTTTCGATGATCAGAGTGCTTACCGGCGTGCCGATCATGTATTTCATGATTCCCGGCTATCTTATTGCACTCGGGCTGTCATTCTTCGTGCCGCCCGCATTCACGGCGATCGCATTTGACTCGGGCGGAGTTGCATCCGGTCCGCTTACCGCCACATTCATGCTTCCGTTTGCCATGGGAGCTTGCACCGCACTCGGCGGCAATGTTATGACAGATGCATTCGGACTTGTTGCGATGGTCGCAATGACTCCGCTTATCACCGTTCAGATCATGGGTGCTATCTCGGTCGTGAAGACAAAGAGAGCGGTCAAGGTCGAGACAGAGCCGATACTGCCCGACGAGCAGGTCATCGAACTTTGGGAGGAGGCGTGACATGGAGCTGTACTATGTAATAGGAATAACCGACAGAGAACGCTCGCATGAGCTGGTTGACATCTGCGGCGAGCTTGAGATGCCCTTTGTCATGAGCAACCTCGGCAAAGGAACGGCAACGAGCGAGCATCTCTCACTCTACGATCTTCAGGCACGCGAGAAAGAGGTTGTTTCAACGGTCGCCGACAAGGATCAAATGCACGCGATAATAAAGACTGCAAAGCAAAAGATGTTTGTTGACATACCCGGCAACGGAATAATCGCCGCAATACCGATCAAAAGCGTCGGCGGACAAAAGACGCTTGCATATCTGACAGACGGCAAAGAGCCGCAAGGAGGGAGACCCGAAATGAAATTTGATAACGAGCTTATAGTAGTCATCGTCAACGAGGGCTACTCCGACATGGTCATGGATGCCGCACGGTCGGCAGGTGCGGCAGGCGGAACAGTCTTCCACGCAAAGGGCACGGGCAGGACGCGCGCCGAAAAATTCCTCGGCGTTTCGCTTGCCGAGGAAAAGGACATCATCTATATCGTGTCGTCCGAAAATAAAAAATCGGCGATCATGAACGCCATAAATCAGAACGCCGGCACATCGACCGACGCCTGCGCGATATCCTTCTCGCTCCCCGTCACCGAGGTCGCAGGTCTCCGCGGATTTGACGAAGAATGATATGCCGTAATCTGTGATCTGTAATAAAAGGCAGTCACAAATGCTCTTTCTGCGCATTTGTGACTGCCTTTTATATATAATAATGGAGAATTTTCCGCTCATCTCGGGGGTGATGCAGAAACATTAGCCGATTTATTTGATCATCCTTCCCTCGGTGAGTGAACATCGAAATGCTCACGGATCTTACATGTCAAAATTCTTCGCCGTGAACCTGTCAGGGAGGGCGGCGTTCAGGGTCGTGACATAGGGGCGTCCGTCTTTCAGGAGGACGATCTCGAAATTGTCACGGCAAAATTCCGCCATGACCTGACGGCAGACTCCGCAGGGCGGGGCAAATCCCTCGTTCTGGCCGACCTTGCCGCCGACGATCGCAATCATGACAAATCTGCGCTCGCCCTCGCTGACCGCCTTGAAGAAAGCGGCACGCTCGGCGCAAATGCTCGGAGTGAGCGCGGCGTTTTCGATGTTGCATCCCGTGTAGATGCGTCCGTCGTCGCAAAGAAGTGCGGCACCTACCGAGTAATTTGTGTAAGGTGCGTAGGCACCATCACGAGCTTTTTTTGCTTTTTCAAGAAGTTTTTCGTATACGGTCATTTTTCATTCCTCCGATGGGTTGTTGTATTTGTAATTTTGTTGTTCATTATTGTTTTTTGGGGAGCGATTCTGCGGCATGTGCGACTTCGAGTGCAAGGGTCATCATGTCCACAAAGCTCGATCGTCGCTCCTCTGCGGTCAGAAAGCCGCCCGTGACGAGGTGATCGGAGACCGTGAAGATCCCGAGCGCGCGTCGGTTATATTTTGCGGCGTTTGCATATAGTGCGGCGGTCTCCATCTCGACCGCAAGCACGCCCATGGTCTCCCACGGTGTTGTCACGTCGGCGGAGCTTTCGTTGTAAAAGCGATCGGTGGTGAGCACGTTTCCGATGTGCAGACCCGATATGTCGAGCGTGTTTGCCGTCTTTGCACAGAGTGAGAGCAGATCAAAATCGGCAATCGGAGCAAATGTGCCGGGCAGACCGAATCCTGCGGTATATGCCGAATCGGTGCATGTGCCGAGGGCAACTACAATGTCGCGGATATTAACGGATCGCGATATGCCGCCCGCCGAGCCTATTCTTATTATATTCTCGACGCCGAATGTGTCGTACAGTTCGTGCGAATAGATCGCCATCGACGGCATGCCCATTCCGCTTGCCATCACGCTGACAGGCACGCCCTTGTATGTGCCCGTGTAGCCCTGCACGCCTCTGACATTGTTTATAAGCCTCGGCGAGTCGAGCATGTTTTTGGCGATAAACTCGGAACGTCCCGGATCGCCGGGCATAAGCAGGGTGCGTGCAAAGTCATTTGGTGATGCGTCGATGTGCGGAGTCGGATATTTTTTCACGCATATACCCTCACTTTCATGGCAATTTGAAACTCTGCCCTATTATATCTTAATTATACAACAAAAGTTTGGAATTGTCAATCGTTTTCGCAAAATTTGCTATTGACTTTTTACATTTTTTATGATATAATTGGTCACGCGGTGAGGATCGTCGCAAAAAAAGGGGGGCACTGCCGATGGACAACGAAAAAACACGCGTCGCTCTTATCAGTATTATCGTTGACAGAGGTGCGTCGGTGGACGAGCTCAACGGACTGCTCCACAAATATGCAGGAAATGTCATCGGAAGGATGGGCATTCCCTACGAAAAGAAGGGCGTGAATATCATCTGCGTTGCTCTTGACGCTCCGCAGGATGTTATCAATTCGCTCGCGGGTGCTCTCGGAAGGCTTGAGGGCGTGACTGCCAAGGCGACTTACGCAAAGCCATCGGGGGTCTGATATCCCTTATTTACAAGATCATAAACGCCATCTCCCTGACACCGAAAACAAGCTGCCGTCTTGTTTGAGGGGGAAGTCGGGATGCGACCAATAGCTGCCGCCCTTTTCGGGTGGCTGTGTTGCCGCGTCTCTCTTTTGAAAGGCACGGCGTTTTTTGATAGATTAATCTCATAGGGACAAATTTGTCCAAAGGAAGGAACATCATGAAAAAATATTTATCAGTGATTCTTGCAATCACGCTTCTTTTGCTGTCGCTCGTCGGCTGTGCCGATAATTCGGACAGCAACACCGTGACCACGACCGCGCCCGGTGATAAACCCCCTGCCGCTCCGATCGACGTGAAGATCGTCGCGCTTAAGGGCCCGAGTGCCATGGGTCTTGTTAAATTCATGTCTGATGCCGACAGCGGCAGTTTGACAGACAACAACTACAAGTTCTCGATCGAGGGATCCGCCGATCTTATAACTCCGAAAATTGTTAAGGGCGAGATCGACATTGCCGCCGTACCGGCAAATCTGGCATCGGTACTTTATAACAAGACAAACGGTGACATCAGCGTTCTTGCGGTGAACACCCTCGGCGTTCTCTATATCGTTGAGAGCGGAGACAGCGTAAAATCGGTTGCCGATCTTAAGGGCAAGACCATCTACGCAAGCGGCAAAGGCTCAACTCCCGAATATGCGCTCAATTATATCCTCAGCGGCAATGGTATCGACCCCGAAAAGGATGTCACGATCGAATGGAAGAGCGAGCATACCGAGTGCCTCTCTGCACTCATGGCAAACGATAACGCCATCGCACTGCTCCCCCAGCCCTTCGTTACGACCGCACAAACAAAGAGCGATAATATAAATGTCGTACTCGACCTTACCGCCGAGTGGGATGCGCTCCAGAAGGATCAAACAAACAAATCGTCGATGATCACGGGTGTTGTTATAGCACGCCGCGAATTTGTTGAGCAAAATCCCGACGTGATCGTCGCTTTTCTCGATCATTACAAGGCATCGGTCGAATATGTAAAGACAAATAATGACGCTGCGGCAGCACTTGTCGGAAAATATGACATCGTTCCCGAGGCAGTCGCAAAGGAGGCACTTCCCAAGTGCAATATCACCTTTGTCGAGGGCGACGAGATGAAGACCATGCTTTCGGGCTATCTGTCGGTTCTCTTTGATCAGAACCCGACATCGGTCGGCGGAGCACTCCCCGAAGATAAATTCTATTTCAAACGCTGATCAGACTTGACAGACGATCGATGATCGGATGATTGGAGTGATAACATGAAAAAAGACAGCCCTATAATAAAAAGGCTGACGCTTGCGGCATCGGTGCTCTTTTGGCTTGCCGTCTGGCAGATCGCCGCGATGATGCTTGATAAGGAAATTCTGCTCGTATCACCGATCTCGGTCGTCCAAAGACTTTCCGAGCTTGTTGTGACCGCCCCGTTTTGGCGGGCGGTTGCGACATCGTTTGTCCGCATATTGACAGGATTCGGCACGGCTCTCGTTGTCGGCATCCTGCTTGCCGCTGCCGCATCGGCATTTTCGCCGATCAAGGCACTGCTCTCCCCACCGATGGCGGCAATAAGGGCAGTTCCGGTTGCATCTTTTATCATTCTTGTGCTTATATGGTTCTCGTCCGAGCGTCTTTCGAGCGTTATATCATTCTTGATGGTGCTCCCGGTGATCTACGCAAATACGCTTGCCGGTATCTCGTCGATCGATCGCGAACTTGATGAAATGGCGGATGTTTTCGGACTTCGCGGATCAAGACGCGTTCGCTGTTTGTGGCTGGCGCAGATCATGCCCTCACTTTTGACCGGATGCGATGTATCGCTCGGGCTTTGCTGGAAATCGGGAATTGCCGCCGAAGTCATCGGTATGCCCGATCACACGATCGGCGAGGCACTTCAGCAGGCAAAGATCTATCTCGACACCCCCGATCTGTTCGCATGGACGGTCGTGATAGTTCTCGTGAGTACGCTTTTTGCAAAGCTGTTCATGATAACCGTAAGGGCTGCCACTCGCCTTTTGACAAGGACATAAGGAGGACGCGATTTGAACGATATTAACGATATTGTCATAAAAGATCTTCAAAAGTCGTTCGGCGACAAAAGAGTGCTCGATCATTTCTCTGCAACCTTTCGAGGGGACGGCGTTACTTTGGTGCTCGGACCGTCGGGATGCGGAAAGACAACGCTTCTTCGCATTTTGATGGGGCTTGAAAGAGCGGACGGCGGCGAGATCTCGGGACTTTCGGGCAAGAAGATCGCTGCAGTATTTCAGGAGGACAGACTTCTTTCCGATCGCGACGCACCCTCGAATATAAGGCTGACGAACAAAGACCTCTCGCATGAGGAGATCGCCACCGCGATGCATAAGGTCGGGCTGTTTGACTGCGAGAGGAAACCTATATCGGCACTCTCGGGCGGTATGCGGCGACGGGTCGCCATCCTGCGCGCACTTCTTGCAAAATTTGATCTGCTCATTCTTGATGAGCCTTTTAAGGGGCTTGACGATGAAAACAAGATCCAAACGGCAAATTATATCAAAGAAAAGCTTGGCGGCAGATGTGCCGTCGTGGTGACTCACGATCCCGCCGATAGCAGACTGCTCGGTGCCGTGGGAAGTGTCACGCTTGAACAAATTATGTGATATATGCTGTCTCAAATGCGGCTTTAATGCATTTGAGGCGGCCTTTTGCTTTTTTTGCCGAAAACACTTGACAAATCGCTCTTTTATGGTAAAATATAGGCATACAAGTATATTCGGATAGAGGAGATATTTACAATGAAGAAAATATACCTTGAACGCGCAGGACTTTCGGTGAGCAATCTTTGCCTCGGCACGATGATGTTCGGTACACAGGTGAGCGAGGAGAACTCGTTTGCACAACTCGATCTGTTTTGCGAGATGGGCGGTAATTTTATCGACACATCCAACAACTATGCCCATTGGTGGAAGGGCGCATCGGGCGATGAGAGTGAAACGCTGATCGGCAGATGGCTTGCCGAAAAGAAAAACAGGGACTCGCTCGTTATAGCGACAAAGGTCGGATATGACCGTCACGGGATCGGCGCGGGACTATCTCCCGATAAGATCGAGTATTGGTGCGATGAGAGCCTTCGCAAGCTCGGAACCGACTATATTGACCTTTATTACGCACATGTTGACGATATGTCTCTGCCGACCGAGGTCTATATGGAGGCGTTTGACCGCCTTGTCAAAAAGGGCAAGGTGCGCGCACTTGGTATCAGTAACTGCTATACATGGCGCATGTGCGACGCAAAGCATGTCTGCCGCGAGAATGGCTATACCGATTTTACAGTAAATCAGGCGTGCTATACCTATCTTGATGCCAAAAACGGCTGGCCGAATCCGCTCTATCTCAATCTTAATGTTACCGATGAGCGACTCTCATATCTTTATCATAACAACATCCCGCTTGTCGCCTATTCCTGCCTTGCCTCGGGCGGATATGATGACCCCGAGCGTCTTCATCCGAAATATATAAAGGGAGGAAAGCTCGATCTTGTAAGAAATACCGCCGCAAAACTCGGTCTTTCGCCGTCCGAGCTGGTACTCTCGTGGCTTGTCGGCTCGTCAAGGATAGAGGGTCGTCCCGAGATCATACCGCTCTTTTCGTCCACGAGGCTTGACCACCTTGAAAAAAATCTTAAAATGTCCGAGTACGAGCTTGACGATGAGATACTGAGAGAACTGACCGACGCAAAATTCTTTTAATTTTGTCAAATAATCTATTGACAAATGACCAAAAAAAGGGTATAATCATAGAAATACAAGAATTATTTCGCGGAGGGAATATGCGCCTCGACAGGAGTATCATACCAAACAGCATAACGGCAATTCGGCTTGTGGGGTCAGTCTGCCTCTTTTTCGTTGATCCGTTTTCAAAGCTTTTCTTCATCGTGTATACCATTTGCGGCATCAGCGATGTGGTTGACGGCACTGTCGCAAGATTTCTTGACTGCGAGACCGACTTCGGTGCAAAGCTCGACAGCATCTCGGATATGACATTCTACGCCGCAATGATACTTCGCATATTTCCCATGCTCCTTGACGATCTGCCGCTTGCCGTTTGGATATTTGCAATTTCGATCGCACTTCTTCGAATATCCTCCTATATGGTTGCCGCAATAAAATATCACCGTTTTGCCTCGATCCATTCGTACGGAAATAAGCTCACCGGAGCTGCCGTTTTCCTGATTCCGTATCTCGGCAGTATTTTTTCGCTCACAAATGTTTGCGGCACGGTCTGCGTCATAGCCTTCCTCGCCACAGTCGAGGAGCTGACGATCCATATCATTTCGGCATCCTACGACCCGAATATGAAATCGATCTTCATGTTCCTGCCGAAAAAGTGAATTACTCTATTTCCAAGATCCCTCTGTCCTTCGATAGAGGGATCTTTTGAAAAAATTATAAAAATATCACAAAAAACTATTGACATTTGAGAATTTTTTGTTATAATGGTCTTGGGAGATCATCTTCCGAAAAAATAAATCCGAAAGGATCGGATACCATGGATAATTTGAACAATACAGAAAACAGAACCTACAGAAATCCTTTTAAGATGCCCGAGGTTCCGAACACGGGCGACCCGTTCGTAATGCGTTATGACGGAAGATATTATCTCTATCAGTCAGCCGGAGGACCTCCGTCTTATCTGCACTGCTGGAGATCGGACGATCTTGTCGATTGGAGTTATATGGGAATCTCCTGCAAGCTTCCCGAGATCGTCGGCGGATATGCCCCCGAAGTCATATATAACAAAGGAAAATTCTATATGTGCACCTCGCCCCACGGAAACGGACATTTTCTGTTGATGGCGTCAAAGCCCGAGGGACCCTACAAGCCGGTGACCGATCGCATCGGTCAGCGTATTGACGGCTCGTTCTTCATCGATGATGACGGCACGACCTATTTCTATCGCGCCGAGGGCAGTGGTATCAACTACCACAGAATGTCCGACCCGAAAACGGTCGAGCTTCCCGGATCGCCGATATCCGAGAGCCGACTGAACGGCTGGACCGAGGGTCCGATGGTGCTTCGCCACGGCGGCAAGTATTTTCTGACCTACACGGGCAATCACCTTTGCAGTAAGGGCTACAAAGTCGCCTATTCGGTGTCCGATACATCACCCGTGTCGGGGTACGCGAATATGAAAAACAGAGCCTTCCTTATCGAGGTTGATGACGAGTTCCACGGACTCGGACACAGTTCGAGCGCACTTTCTCCCGATATGGACGGTGCGTCGATAATATATCACAGCTTCGAACTGGTCAAAGAGCCGAGACATCGCAGTATGAATGTTGATCGTCTTTTCTTCAACGGCTCGAGAATGTACTCAAATACTATCTGGTGGGATCAGGCAAAGCCGACCATGCCCGATTATTCTGTTCGCGGCAAGGACGAGTTCTCCCAAAACGGCAATCTCCTTCTGACCAAAAAAGCGACGCCCGCAGTTTATACCGCAGAACTTAATGTCGATGCGGGAAATAATGAGTTCACCATGGTCTATGCAAACGGCAAGGGCAAATTTGCGGTCGTCGGCAGAGAACTCAGCGTTGTTGAGAACGATGTTGTCATCGTGAAAAAGTCTCTTCCGACAAATGTCGTTATGGCATCGAACAACTCCTATCGCTTCTCAAGAACAAAGGACGGCGGCATGCTCCTTTGCCTTAACAATAATCAGGAATTTCTTTCTTGGAAATCATCGCTTAAGGGCGGCAAGATCGGATTTGCCGACCTCCCCGAATCGGCAAAGGTCGGATTTGTCGGATTTTCGTCATTTGCCGGCGGAAACAGCGACAAGAGTGCGGTCAAGGGCGTTCCCGGAAGAATGGATGCCGTTCACAGCAGGGAAGACCACAAAAAGACAAAATATTTCGAGAACGGTCGCGATATCTACTGCGTTGACGCATCTGTCGGCATGACCTTCACCTTCCCGATCAATGTAAAGGCAAACGGCGATTACAGCGTTGTCGCACAGGTGAGAAATGCCGATGCCGGCGTGTTCCTGACCGTAAACGGCAGAGATCTCTCTCACGCCGCACCTACCTCTTACGATCATGACGGATCGGCAAAATTGCTCCTCGGCAAAGTGTCGCTTTCTTCGGATGACAGCGAGCTTACCGTCACAGCAGGCTGTGAACTTACACTTGACAGTATCGAGCTTATCGCATCCGAGGATGCTTGCGACATCGAATTTGTGACTGACGGCAAGCTTTGCGAGAGTGCGGAGATACTCGGTGAAAAGGGTGTACACAGCTTTGTCAAAAAGAATGTCGGACTTTCCTGCGGCGAGAACAACGCCATCGCTTACGGCGGCGGACACGGCTGGGCTGATTACACGGTAGATGCGTATGTTGTCGGATATATGGGATCGACAGGCACATCCGAGATACTTTTCAGAATGCAAAAGGAGAGCTGGTTCCCTGCGCAACCCGCATGCGGCGGCTACGGATATTCGATAAGGGTCGGATGCGGAAATATTTCGCTTGTCGAATGGAACTACGGCGAAAGGATGCTTGTTTCCTACGCTGTCGATGATGTCGGCAGATTTGAGCACGATGTTTCGGTATCGGTAAAGGGCAGTGTGATCTCGGTGTCGCTCGACGGCAGACACGTGTTCGATTACGATGTTCCGATGGGCAATCCCACAGGTAAGTTCGGAGTTCGCGTTACGGGCGAGTGCTTCGGTATTACAAGCACACGGGTCAAAAAGATCTGATTGTTAACCTTTTGTAAACAATAAAACATATCCGTTGAAATACCACCGCAGATGGGGTACACTTTCCGAAGTTGTTTGCTGCTCTGCGGAGGGCAGATATCAATAGATATGTCGGATAAGGGAGCAGATCCGCCTTTTTGGGGTCTGCTTCCTTATTCTTTTTTTGAGCGATCGTAAGAATCGATGAATGATGAATAATATATCGGTTGCCGAGGCGATCAATTACTTCCGTGCAGGGATCGGCGTTCCCCGAACTGTTTGCAATGCTCGTGACCGTCGCATTTCTATTCGGAATGCCGCCGAAAATATTTGCTTTTTTTCGAAAAAATTCAAAAAAACTATTGACAAATCCGATCATTCGTGCTATAATACGAAAAAATAAAATTCAATAAACCGATGACGAAGAGTAGTAACTTTTGCGGATGCTTTCAGAGAGCCGTGGGCGGTGTGAGGCGGCAGTGATCACAAGAGCGAATGGACTTCCGAGGGCGACCGAAAGCGCACATGCGTCAGTAGCAGTCGACGGGAACCGTGCCCGTAAAAAATGCGGACCGCATTGTTGTGCGGAGTAAGTGGGCGTGCATGCGCCAATTTGGGTGGTACCGCGAAATATTAAATTTCGTCCCAAGCGTAGTTATATCTGCGCTTGGGGCTTATTTTTTTGAAAAAGAGAGGAAAATATCATGAAAAATCGAGTAAATTCGGTAATCAGAAGGATACTGTCGGCGATCCTTTGTGCGGCGGTCGTGACACTTTCGGTGAGCCTTTGTGCGTGCGGCAGGAAAAAGCCGATCATCGGAATAGTTCAGTTCGGATCGCATCAATCGCTGAACAACTGCTATGACGGCGTGATCAAGGGTCTTCGCGAGGCGGGGGTAGATCTTGATGCGTACAATGTCGAATATCTAAGCAGCAATTTCGATGCCTCGGTATCGCAGAGTCAGTGCTCACGCCTTGTCAACGAGGGCGCAAAGGTCATCATTGCCATCGCAACACCCTCGGCGATCGCAGCTGCCAATGCGGCGGCAGGCGACGGCATCCCGGTCGTTTTCTGTGCCGTGACCGACAGCTCGGTAATGTCAAATTACAAAAATGTCACCGGCTCGTCCGATCTGCCGAACTTCGACAGAGTTCTTGAAACGGTGAGCGCAACGATGGGACGCGCCGATCTCTCGATAGGCGTGCTCTACTCGACCGATGAATCCTCCTCGCCATTTATGCTCGAAAAATTGAAGGATGCGGCAAAGGCGTATGAAGGCATGAAGATCATGGATCGCGCGGTCGCCGACATCACGACCATCGACACGCATGTCAATAAGCTTATCTCGGACGGCGTTGACTGCTTTGTCAACCTGCTCGACAATACGATCGTCGGCAAGCTCGAAACCAACATTCTCCCGATCACAAACGAGGCAAATATACCCGTGTTCGGCTCGGAGATAGAGCAGGTCAAGATCGGTTGTGTTGCCGCCGCATCGATCGAATATGTCGATGTCGGTAAGGCCGCAGGTAAAGCCGCCGCAGAAATTCTTTCGGGGAAATCGGCAGGCGATATCCCTGTTTCGGTGATCGATCATCCGACAGTCTGCTATAATCAAAAACAGATCGAAAAATTTTCGCTGAACCTGCCGACACTGTCGGGAGCTGTCCGTCTTGACGGCGACTAAAGGGGTGTGAAAAGAAGATATGCTTTTTCTGAAAACCGCGATCGACGGGCTTCAAATGGGGCTTTGCTATGCACCTCTTGCGCTCGGCGTCTATATCTCATATTCGGTACTCGATTTTCCCGATCTCTCGGTCGATGGAACATTTCCGCTCGGAGCGGTCGTGTCAACGGCTCTGATGCTTCGCCTCGGGGTCCATCCGATATTGGCAATACTCTTTGCATTTGTCGTCTCTGCGGCGGCAGGTGCGATCACCGGACTGCTCCATGTTAAACTGAAGATCGGCAGTCTGCTGTCGGGGATCATAGTCATGACCGGCCTTTTGTCGGTCAATCTCGCCCTGACCTCACTGCTCACCGACAGCGGCACAACAACGACAATTTTCTCCTACCGTCAAAAGGGACTTTGCGGTATCTTCGGCGGCAGGCTCTTTGACAGCCTTGACAGCAACGCAAGTGATCTCTTGACCCTCGGCATTCTCGTCTTGCTTGTCGTTGTCGTAAAGCTCGCACTCGACCTTTTCCTTAAAACAAATGTCGGATATATGCTACGCGCGACCGGCGATAATGAAATGACGGTCGTAAGCGGAGGCAGGGACTCGGGAACTTATAAGATACTCGGTCTTGCGCTTGCAAACGGTCTTGCTGGAATGTCGGGAGCACTTTATTCACAGCTTTATATGCAGTATGATAACAATATGGGCAGCGGCAAGGCGGTCACCGCACTTGCCTCGGTCATAATCGGATGCGCACTTTTTGCGGGCGCAAGAGTTGTAAAGAGCACAACGGCAGTGGCGATCGGTGCGGTCATATATTCGCTTTGCCTGAATTTCCTCACCCTCGTCGATACCAACGGTATCTATTTGAAACTGATGAATGCGCTGATGTTCGCCCTGATACTCGTCTTCAACGACCGCATATCGGCATTCTTCGTCGGTCTCCGTCACGGAAAAAAGAGTGCTGAGACAGATCAAAAAATGGGAGGCGATCTTGATGCTTAAGCTCTCAAATATCGAAAAAAGCTTCAATATCGGAACGGCAAGCGAGACAAAGCTGTTCGATCGCTTCTCGCTTTGTGTAAAAAAGGGCGAATTTTTGTCGGTCGTCGGCTCGAACGGATCGGGAAAGACGACCATGCTCGGAATAATCAGCGGCAGGGTCGGTATAGAGGGCGGCAAGATCGAGCTTTGCGGCAGAGATGTCACAAATATGCCCGAATACAAGCGCGCAAGAAATATCGGCAGGGTGTTTCAAGATCCGAGCCTCGGGACTGTCGCATCAATGACGGTTGCCGAAAATATCATCCTTGCAAAGCTAAAGGGAAAACGACTTCGCCTTGCGCCGACAGTCAGTAAAAGGGCAAAGGGCGAGGCGGGGGAGCTTGTCGCGACTCTCGGTCTCGGGCTTGAGGATAAGCTCGATCTCCCTGTCGGACTTCTCTCGGGTGGTCAGAGACAGGCACTTTCACTGCTTATTTCGACAGTGACACCGATCGATCTCCTCCTTCTCGATGAACATACGGCGGCACTCGATCCCAAGACTGCCGACACCGTCATGGAGCTTACCGACAGGATCGTCCGCGATGGTCAGATCACGGCGATCATGGTCACACATAATCTCAGATACGCGGCGGATTACGGCAATCGCATGATCATGATGCATTCGGGCGATACCGTCCTCGATGTTTCGGGAGAGGAAAAAGCAAAAACCACGGTCGATGATCTGCTCGGACTTTTCAATTCGATCAGCGTCGAATGCGGCAATTAAATATTTCAATAATATTTCGGGAATTTGTCATTTGCTATTGACAAATTCCTGATTTTTATGTATAATTTATTTAGTCCTTTCGTTATAAACTCCAATACTGATTAAGGCGGTGAATTTTTTATGAAACGAAAAACAACGGCTGATCGTGTGGTTGCACTTGCGTGCGCACTGTCGATGATCCTGACGATCTTCGTCGGTGTCCCTCTCCCGACATTTGCGCAAACGGATACCACCACGATGCAAAGTAAAAACAACCTCTCGGTAAATGATGGTACATATACCATTATAAATGATGGTCAGTGGGGAACGCTCGTTCTCGGCGAGTCCACAAGCTGGGAAGTTACCATGGATATGAAGAACGCAGTCTCCAACGCTGAGTTCGGTCTTCAGATCTGCGGTGCGGACGACAATGCGGACGGCGTTCTCCTTGAGGGCGACGACTCGTTCCTTCAGGTATTCCTTATCGGATGTGATGTTATCCGCCTTATCGGTTGCGACAACGGCTGGGGCAATGTTCCCGGTTATCAGTGGGATAACATCAACCGCTTCACCGGTTATGGTGCGCAGGATGATCTGACCCTCACCGTGAAGCTAAACGGTAATCAGCTTGACTATTTTGTCGATGGCACACAGTGCGGCGAGACTATCATCCTTGATGACAGCGTCATGTATGGCAACGTCGTAACTCTTTTCATGAAGCACACCGACACATCGATCTCGAATGTTACATTCAAGGGCAACACATGCAGTGTGCATACCTATGGCGATGAATGGCTCTTCAGTTCCGCAAACCACTGGCGCAAATGC
>CAZORL010000013.1:0-36415 GCA_964582375.1 uncultured Lachnospiraceae bacterium | reverse complement strand
CCTATCTTCATCTCGGGGGTCACCGACTCTGCGCCCGCAAAAAGTGCAAAGCAGGCGATCAGTGTTGCGGTCAAAACTACTGCCGAGAGTAAGATAAGCAGTTTTTTCTTGGTTTTCATGTGAAAAGCCTCCAATTTTGTAAGTTACTTACATTATACCACCACAAAACTGATTTGTCAAGATTTTTTTAATAAAACATGAAATCTCCCTTTCGCACAAATGTACGAAAGGGAGAAGAGTTATCTTTTTAATTGTTCCTTGCGATATTGCAGGGTGTAGAGCTTATGATATTTTCCGCCGAGGGCAAGCAGCCGGTCGTGACTTCCTTGCTCGACTATCTTTCCGTGTGAGAGCACGATTATGTTATCGGCATTTCGTATGGTCGAGAGTCGGTGGGCGACGATGAGCATCGTGCCGATATTCATCATACGTTCAAGGCTGTCCTGTATGAGTTGTTCGGTCTCGGTATCGATGTTGGCGGTCGCCTCGTCGAGTATCATTACCGACGGCTTGTGTATGATCGCACGTGCAAACGACAAAAGCTGTCGTTGACCGGCAGAGAAGTTGTTGCCTCTCTCGCGAACCGGCTCATCAAGACCCTGCTCGAGCTTTGATATAAATTTATCAGCGTTGACATACTTGCATGCCGCCATGACTTCATCGTCCGAAACCCCTTCCATTCGCATCAAAATATTGCTTCTGATCGTTCCCGAGAAGAGGAAGACATCCTGCAGCATCTGTCCGAAATGGCGGCGAAGGGAAGCGGTCTTGATCTTGCGGATATCGATACCGTCGATCAAAATCTCACCCTTTTGGAACTCGTAATTGCGGCATATGAGGGAAAGAATGGTGGTTTTTCCCGATCCCGTAGAACCGACGAATGCGACGGTATCGTTCGGATTTACATGGAACGAGACGCCTTTGAGCACCCATTCGCCCTCATTATAGGCAAACCAAACATCGCGGAACTCGATCTCGCCTCTGACCGAGTCAAGTTCGATCGCATCGGGTGCGTCAACCATCTCGGGGATCATGTCAAGTATTGAAAATACCTTTTCCGCAGACGCGAACGCCGATTGCAACCAGCTGAATTGTTCGGCAAGGCTCTGTATCGGGGTGAAGAATTTCGATATGTACATGTAAAAGGTTATAACGGTCGGTGCTGTCAGCGTCTGACCAAGGAAGACTGTCTTATCGATGTATCCCTTACCGCTTAAATAGAACAGGCAGAGGACGGAACTTATGTACAGCATGTACACAAGCGGTCTGAAGATTCCGAAAACGAGTATCTGCTCGCGCTTTGCTTTTCCAAGCATATTGCTTTTTTCGCGAAATTCTTCCATTTTCGCATCTTCGCGATTAAAAATCTGTGTGATTTTAATTCCCGACAGATTTTCGGAAAGATATGTGTTAATATCGGTTGTTCTGTCCTTGACTTTGCGGTATGCGCGACGCGAGAATTTTCTGAAAATGACCGTGAAAAGGATAACAAACGGAACAAAGCAGAGAATCATTAGGGTCAGCTCGTAATTGAGAATGAGCATTGCTATCAGTATGCCGATAACGATGAACGCATTCTTGCAAAGATTTACAAGCAGATTTGTGAACATCATCGAAATGGCGTTTGTATCGTTTGTTACTCTTGTAACGAGCTTGCCGACCGGGATCTTGCTGAGCTGATCGTGCGAGAGTGATTCGATGTGAACAAAAAGATCCTCACGGAGCTTAGATACGATCTGTTGACCGGTCTTTTGCAAAATGATCGCCTGTATGTAACTGCATGTCAGGGAAAAGATGACGATCGATGCGTAGAGCGCGACCGTTTTGTAAAGATATCCCATGCCGACGCCGTTTGTCAGTGCTTCTTCCATTTTGCCGACGATTATCGGCGAGATTATGTCGTAAGCGATCGAGCAGACCATCAGCAGTCCGACAAATGCAAAGCGATGGGCGTAAGGTTTTGCGTATGCAAGAAGGCGCTTGGTTATCTCACTGTCTTTCATGTTGCGGTCAAATCCCATCGACTGCTTTTTGTCCTTGACAAAGACATATGCGAGAATAAGCACGAGCGACACTGTGCCGACGATTCCTCCGACAAGCAGGAGCGGATAATAATTATGCATTCTGCTCGCCTCCTTCGCTGCTCTCGTGTTCGAGCTTTTGCAGATCGACAGCGTGGCGATATTCGGGACAGTTTGCGTACAGCTCGCTGTGTTTGCCGACCGCGATCACCTTTCCGTCGTCTATGAATATGATCTTGTCCGCATCCTCGACCGTCGATATGCGGTGCGCAATAAGCAGGGTGGTTTTGCCCGCGCGACTCTTTGATAGATTTTCGAGTATGACTTTCTCGGTCTTTGTATCAACAGCAGAGACCGAATCGTCGAGTATAAGTATCGGCGCATTTTTGAGCAGTGCACGCGCGATCGAGATCCTCTGTTTCTGTCCACCCGACACTGTGACGCCTCTCTCGCCGAGGACTGTCATATATCCCTCGCCGAACCCCATAATGTTATCGTGAATGTCGGCAAGCTTTGCATATTCTTCTACCTCGGACAGCTCTGCATCCCCTTTTGCGAAAGCGATGTTTCGTGCGATCGTTTCCGAGAAAAGGAAGTTGTCCTGCGGAACATACGAGCAGGCATTTCTTACCGAACTGATCGTAAGTTTGTTAACATCGTGACCATCGACGAACACACTGCCGCCCGGGACGTTATATGTGCGCAGAATAAGATCTACAAGCGTCGTTTTTCCCGATCCGGTTTTGCCGACGATACCGACAAATTCGCCTGCGTTTATCTTGAAAGACACATTTGACAGCACATCAAATTCACCATCAGGATAGCGGAATGTCAGATTGCGGAACTCAATGTCTCCGCGAACATTTTCAATGTTTACGGCATCCTTGGCGTCATGAACGTCAATCGATGCGTCAAGCAACTCGCTGACTCGTATAAGTGACGCCTTTCCGCGTGATGTCTTTTCGATCAGCATGGCGATCGCCATGATCGGCCAAACGATTGACGAAAAATAACCTATATACTCGATTAGCTGTCCGCCGTCAAATCCGCCGTTGTATACAAGATATCCGCCGTAGCCGATGATCACGCAGATAACCGATTCGATCGCGAGTGAGATCATAATATCGAGAATCATCGATATTCTCGTGTATGCGACGTTTGTATCCTCGTTTTTGGTGTTAAGATGCTTGAATGCCGCAAGCTCCTTGGTCTCTTTGACAAATGCCTTTATGACCGCAATGCCCGAAAAGCTCTCTTGCGAAAAATCGGACAGATCGGAGAATGCCTCCTGTCGCGTTTCCCATCTTTTGGTCATTTGTTTGCCGACGATGTTGCCGATGACAAACATGAACGCCATGGGGATCATCGAAAGGCATGTAAGGAAGATATTCATCCGCCACATCTTGATGAATGCCAATATGCCGAGGAAAAGCGCATCAAAGAACATCATAACGCCGTCGCCAAAGCATTCTTGTATCGTTTCAAGATCGTTTGTGTAAAGGCTCATCAGTCCGCCGACTTTGTTTTGCTGATAATATGAGCAGGAGAGTTTTCTGCTGTGATCAAACATCTCGGTACGCAGTGAGGTCTCGACCTTAATTGCTGAGCCGAAGAAGCAGATCCTCCACAAAAATCTTCCGACGATCATGATGAGGATTGTTATGATCAGTGGCAGACATACCTTGTCAAGAAGAAGTTCAAGATCGAACACTCTTTGAACTCCGTCGATCTCAATCGCCTCTCCGCTCATTCCGTTAATGATGATGCGGTAAAACTCAGGTATCTTCAACTGGAAGTAGTCTACGAGTATAAGTGCGACCAGGCCGAGTAGCAACATCGGCGCGTGTCGCAGATAATATTTATTTATGTGTTTTCCGAATATCAACCTATCAACTCCTAATCCGCTGTTATTCAAAGCAATCGATTAACAGTATACCATATAAAGCGGATTTTGTCAATGATTTTTTTGGCTTTTCTTAAAAAAACTGAAAAACGGCAGATGATATCATACCGTACTCTGAGAAGAGAAAACAAAAAATCTGTGTGATCTGGTCGTATTAGTGCATGTCATTTGTCGTTTGATTGCAAATAAAATGTTAATATCGGCAGAAAAGACTTGATTTAAGAAATGATTTGTGGTAAAATACCAAGATAGCGGAATATGCGTTTTTACAAGCATTTTATCGTATTTCAGGAGATTATTACAATTATGCCGAATTATATAGAAAAAACAAAAGCTCGAATCTTTCCGACCATCCTTCTTTATGAATGCGTCGCGTTTCCGTCCATACCACTTCGCATTGAGTTTGGTGATGAAAAGTCCGAGCGAGCGCTAAGAGCAAGTGTTGACGGGTGTGTATTTCTTGCCGTTGCTAAAAAAGGAAGAAAAAGATCCGATTTTAACATTGTACTTTCGAAAAAAGATCTGTATGATGTTGGTGTCGTTGCAAAGATAAACGACATTTCGCATGACGAGCGATCAGGTGCAGTGACGGTTGGATTTGAATGCCTGTGCAGAGGCGAGATCAAAACATTTACCTACGGTGTCGATTACGATGAGTCAAGCGTTATTTGCAAGACGGTAAGTGTAGAATGTGACTCTCCCGAGGCGCAGGAGCTTCGCAAGAGACTCATGAGCACGTACACCGAGTTTGTTGCCGAGGCACCAAATCTGTCAAAAGAGATAACCGAAGCAATACGAAAAACACAAAACCCCGGTCAACTCGCCGATCTCGTCGCGGGCAGTATTTTCGTCAAAAATGAGGATAAAGCACTTGTACTCTCGACATTTGATCCTCTTCGCAGACTTGAGCTTGTATGCGAACTTTTCGAAGAGGAAATGGAGTACATCAAAAACGAGATATTGACCCATAAGGCGACAAGACAACGAATTGAGGAAAATCAGCGCGATTACTATCTGCGTGAACAGCTTCGAACGATTAAAGAAGAACTTGGCGAGGATGAAGACGAGGATGACGATGTATATGAGCTGGTATCAAAGATATCGGCTGCATCTCTTCCGATCGATGTAAGAGACAAATTGCTCAAAGAAACAAGAAAGCTCTCGAGACTTCAGTATGCATCACCCGAGGCAAATGTCATAAGAAGTTATGTCGAGACCTGTCTTGAACTTCCGTTTGGTAAATACACGAAGGAGAGAGTGGATATTGATGCGGCTCGCCGTGTGCTCGAAAAGGATCACGACGGTATGACCGAGATCAAAGAACGCATCCTCGAATTTGTTTCGGTCAAGAAGCTTTCGGGCGGTAACAAGAATCAGATACTTTGTCTTGTCGGCGCACCCGGCGTCGGAAAGACATCTGTTGCGGCATCCATCGCCCGTGCGCTTAAGAGAAAATATGTTCGCGTCTCGCTTGGCGGTGTACGCGACGAGGCTGACATACGCGGTCACAGAAAGACCTACATAGGCTCGATGCCGGGCAGGATAATCAACGCGCTTATCGAGGCTAAGACGTCAAATCCGTTGATCCTCCTTGACGAGATCGACAAGCTGACCCGCGATTCGCATGGTGATCCTGCGTCCGCACTGCTCGAAGTGCTCGATCCCGATCAAAACAAGACATTCAGAGACCATTTTGTCGAGATCCCGTATGATCTCTCCGACTGTCTGTTCATTGCAACGGCAAACACGCTTGAAACTATTCCGCGCCCTCTCCTTGACCGTATGGAGATAATCGAGATGAAGTCCTATTCGAGATCCGAAAAACTCTCGATCGCGAAGAACCATCTTGTCGCAAAACAGCTTGAACGGCACGGAATGACTAAGAAAATGCTCAAGATCGACGACGACGCCATCCTCGAGATCATAGATCACTACACAAAAGAAGCGGGAGTGCGCTCGCTTGAAAGAAATATCGCCGCGCTCTGTCGCAAGGCGGCTAAAATGCTCGTCGAGGATGAAGAACGCAAATCTGTCAGAGTCAAAAAGGCAGATATCATTACCTTGCTTGGTCCGGAAAAAGTCAAAGACGAGGAGTTGTCGGTGACAGATGAAATAGGTGTCGTAAACGGGCTTGCCTACACCGATGCGGGCGGCGATCTTCTCAAGGTCGAGGCTGTATCTATGAGCGGCAACGGAAAGCTCGAGCTTACAGGTTCGCTCGGCGATGTCATGGTTGAGTCGGCAAAGATCGCACTGTCTGTCGTTCGCACAAGGGCAAAAGTGCTCGGCATAAACGAGGATTTTCACAAGACAAAGGACATACACATACATTTTCCCGAGGGTGCTGTCCCGAAGGATGGACCGAGCGCAGGTGTGACTGTCGTTACGGCACTTGCGTCAGAGCTGTCGGGTATTCCCGTAAGATGCGATGTCGCAATGACGGGTGAGATCACGCTTCACGGAAGGGTGCTTCCTATCGGCGGACTGCGTGAAAAGACGATGGCGGCTTATAAGACGGGGGTAAAGACCGTGCTTATACCGTCCGAAAACAGGCAGGATTACGAAAAACTCGATGATTTTATTAAAAAGGGAATGAATTTCGTTTTTTGTCGCACTATAGACGATGTGTTGTCAAACGCACTTGCTTACCCTGTCAAAATGTCTTCCGAAAACAGAGGTTTTGACGCGCTTCCCGAGCAAGCGTCGCTAAAGAGTACTGAAAACAAAAGCAGTGGAGTCAGTCGCAATGGTGAATTTTGTAAAGACAGATCTTAAAATAACAGCGGGGTTGAAAAATCAGTTTCCGACCGATACCCTCCCTCAGATCGCACTGTCGGGAAGATCAAATGTCGGAAAAAGCTCGCTTATCAACAGGCTTATCGAGCGTAAATCTCTCGCAAGAGTCAGTCAGAATCCGGGGAAGACGATCACGATCAACTTTTATGAGACCGATGAGTCGCTCTATCTTGTTGATCTGCCCGGGTATGGGTTTGCCAAAAGAAGCGGATCCGATCGCGAGCGTTGGTCATCTCTTGTTGATGCGTATTTTTCGAACACTAAAAAAATCGGCTCGCTTTGCGGTGTCGCACAATTGATCGATCTCAAAGTCGGACCGACCGCTGATGACGAAACAATGTTTGATTTTTTGCGCAGAAGCAAGATAAAATTCTTTGTCGTTGCGACAAAGACCGATAAACTGAATAAGACCGAGCGTGAAAAGGCAATCGCTCGTCTTTGCGAGCATTCGATGCTTGATGGGATAACCATCATACCATTCTCCGCACAAAACGGCGAGGGCAGGGACGAGGTTCGAGCGGAGCTTTCGAGGATCGCCGGACTCGACATGTAAAAGAATTGGAAGTTAGAGGTTTGTAAAATATGCTCTGCGATTCCTATGGAGTAAACGAAAAAGGACATTTTACACTTGGCGGCGTCGATACAGTGACACTTGCCGAAAAATATAAAACGCCGCTTTACATCGTCGATGAAAGCCTGATCCGTTTGCGGATGAGAACATACAAAGAGGCGACCGAAAAGTATTTCGGAGAGCAGAGCGGTATCCACTATGCGAGCAAAGCATTTTCTTGCAAAGAGATCTACAGGATCGCCGCAGACGAAGAGATAGGTGTCGATGTTGTTTCAATCGGCGAGCTGTATACAGCTGTCTCGGCAGGATTTCCTGCAGACAAGATCTGCTTTCACGGAAATAATAAAACCGATGATGATATCCGTACCGCACTCTCATTTAATGTCGGCGAATTTATGGTCGATTCGTTTGAGGAACTTGCCGCCCTTGACGCTCTTGCAGGGGCGATGGGCAAATGTCAACGAATAATGCTTCGTCTTACGCCGAATATCGATCCTCATACGCAAAAAGCGATCTCGACAGGCGAGCTTGATTCAAAATTCGGAACTCCGATCGAAACGGGGCAGGCGGAAAAGCTTACAAAACTTGCTCTTTCATTAAAAAATGTCGAGCTTGAAGGATTTCACAGCCATATCGGCTCGCAAACATTCGAAACACAGCCTTTTATCGATCAGGCTGATGTTATGTTTGAATTTGCGGCGAAAATGCGTGACTGCTTTGGATTTGAGGCAAAAAAGATAAATCTCGGCGGAGGCTTCGGTGTCGCTTATACGAGTGCCGACCCCCAAATTGACTATGTAAAAAACATTTCGGAGATTGGCGCGTGCATAGATCACCTCTGCGACAAGTACGATCTGAAAAGACCGTCCGTTTTCATGGAACCCGGAAGATCGATCGTTGCCGACGCAGGTGTTACATTGTATACCGTCGGCAGTGTTAAAGAGATCGAGGGCGTTCGCACATATGTTTCGGTTGACGGCGGCATGACAGATAATCCGAGATACGCACTTTATGGTGCAAAGTATACAGCACTTGTCGCAAACAAGGCTGACGCACCGTGTGAGATCGTTTGCACGCTTGCGGGACGGTGTTGCGAGTCGGGCGACATGCTTGGTGAGAACATGCCTCTCCAGAGCGTCGAGCGTGGGGATAAAATCGCTGTTTTGGTGACGGGTGCTTACAATTATTCTATGGCATCAAATTACAACAGAGTGCCGAGGGCGGCGGTCGTTTTTGTAAAAGACGGCACAGACAGACTTGTCGTCAGACGCGAGGGTCTTGACGATATTATAAAATGCGATATATAATGATATATAATGTAGATTTACAAAATTAAAAGAGGTGTATCGATGCTCAGTTATCTCTCGAGCGGATATTCGATGAGAGAAATACTCTTTTCTCTTCTTGTTTCGATTCCGGTTATTATTTTTGCCTTGTCATTTCACGAGGCAGCCCACGCTTTCGTTGCTTGGAAGATGGGTGACCCAACCGCACGCAATATGGGCAGGCTGACACTCGATCCGCTCAAGCACCTTGATCCTGTCGGTACGCTCGTGATGTTGCTTTTCGGCTTCGGGTGGGCAAAACCGGTGCCGATCAACACAAGATATTTCAAAAAGCCTAAGAAGGGAATGGCACTTACCGCTCTTGCCGGACCTCTGTCGAACCTCTTACTCGCCTTTATTTCAGCTCTGATCTATGGCGTCTTGTCTTATTTCGGATTGTTCAACAAGTGGCGAATTTCGGGAAATATTACCGAGACAATTCCGATTTTCTTGAGCTTTTTGGCACATACACTGCTTGCCAATTCATTTACGCTGAACACATATCTTGCGGTGTTTAATCTTTTGCCCGTACCGCCATTTGACGGTTCGAGGATCGCTTTTGTTATTCTTCCCGACAAGTGGTATTTTGCCGTAATGAAATATGAGCGCATCATTATGATAGTTTTGCTTGCGCTTATGTGGACCGGAGTTTTTTCGATGCCGCTTAATTGGCTGTCAAATATTCTTATGAGCGGTATTTTCAAAATTGTCAACATTATTTTGAGATTTTTGTCGCTTGTTTTCTGATTTTCGTATCGTATTTTGCTAAAAAGGTGGTGAGCCTGTGACAGATATCAATGAAGAACTTTCCTTCAAGCTCGAGAGCTTTGAAGGACCGCTCGATCTTTTGTTGTCGCTTATACAAAAAAACAAGGTCAGCATATACGACATTCCGATATCGCTGATATTCGATCAGTACATGGAATATATCGAACGTATGCAGCAACTTGACATGGATATAGCGGGCGAATTTCTCGATATGGCATCAAGGCTTATGCTTATTAAAAGCAAAATGTTGCTTCCGAGAAACGAGAATTCCAAGGAAGATGATCCCAGACGCGATCTTGTTGACGCACTCCTTGAATATCGCAAGGCAAAGCTTGAGGCTGTTGCACTTCGCGAGATGTACTCCATGCACCAAGGGCGTTTTATCAAGGAAACTGATGAGGTCGGCATTGATCGTACTTATGTGTGCGATCACACGGTGGACATGCTTTTGCGCGCCTTCGAAAAAATGGAGCTTCGCTTGAAGATAGAGTCGGAGAACAAGACCGATGTGCCGATAAAAACGTTGAACACGATCCTCACAAGAAAGATCACACCCGTTCCCGAGAAAAGCTTCTTTATTTTGCGGTATTTGTATAAACATCAAAGGTGTTCTTTTGAAGAGATTCTTATGACTAACAGGACCAAAAGCGATCTTGTTGCATCCTTTATGGCGATCCTCTCGCTTGTTCGAACGGGGCGGATCATTTGTGAGGGTGAAGAAGACGACATTGAATTGACAATAAAGACAGGTAAGATAAAAGATGGAGGCGTTGACGATGGACGAGTCGGTTGAGACGATAGAAACTGATCTTTCGGATGGTGAGATCGAGGCGGCAATCGAGTCTATACTTTTTGCGGCGGGATATCAGATCGAATATACAAAGCTTGCAGATATTTTGTCAAAGCCTGTCTCGTATATCAGGGAGACGCTCGAGAGGATGATCGATCGCTACAGTGCCGAGGAACGCGGTATACAGATCGTCCGCGTCGGCAATGCGGTTCAGCTTTGTACAAAAGAAAAATACGAAGATTATATAAGGGCGGCTCTCGGCATCCATCAGCGAGGCAAACTGTCTGCATCCTGCCTTGAAGTGCTTGCGATAATTGCTTACAATCAGCCAATTACCAAGGCTGTAATCGAGCAGATACGCGGTGTTGATTCGGGTTACGCAATTGCCGCGCTTACCGAGAAATCGCTTATCGAGGTAAAAGGAAGGCTGGAAGTTCCCGGCAGACCGAATCTTTACGGCACAACTCCCGATTTTCTTCGTGTTTTCGGTATAGAGACGATCGACGATCTGCCAAATGCCGCCGATGACGAGGACGGCAAGCAGATCACGATTGAGGGAATTTGAGGTACTCTTATGAAAAAAGCGATGCTTCTGTTTGCCATTTTGGTCTCTCTTGTCCTATCCGGGTGCGGTGAGAAGCTTCTTGACGACAAAACGGCAAATGATTATATAGATGCAACAAAATACGTTGACAGCGGAAGACGCGCAAAGCTTATTTGTTTTGTGAACAATGTCGGAAAATACAGCATCGATGTCGAGGAATGTGAGGATACTCATTCTGCTTACAGTATATCGGTCTCGACTGCGACCGAAATATTTGATGCAAACGGCGGCGAGCTTTCTTTGGAAGATCTGGCAGTCGGGACAAAGATCGAGATAATCTATGATGGAAATATTCTTGAAACATATCCGCTCAGAATATCAAAGTGCTATAAAATACAGATCGTTGACTGATGACAAAGTGAGGTGAAAAGCTTTGACGGGACTGATTGTTACCCTGTCGATCTTTCTCTTTTTCTGGCTTGTCGGTATGATATCGGCAAATCTTGTTTTGACTTATGATGAAACTTTGTCGCTTTATCTGAGAGTCCTGTTTTTGAAATTCAAAATCACCCCACGAGAGAAGAAAAAGCCATCTTTACGCAAATACACACTGAAAAGATACAGGCGATCGCTTGAAAAAGAGGCGGCAAAGCGCAAAAAGAAGGAAACACGTCAAGACAAGAAAAAGGCAAAAAAAAGATCCGACGAAAAGAAAAAAGTCGCTGATACCGAGTCTAAAGAGAAACCTAAAAAGAGCGTCAAGGATATAATCGAGCTTGTCGGTCTTATTTCTGCCGCACTTAGCGGACTTATCAAGAGTTTCGGAAAACATTTGAAGATCAAAACCGTCAGACTGAATATCACCGTGGCGACAGGCGATGCGGCAAAGACAGCCGTTGTCTACGGCACGGTCTGTCAGAGTGTTGCATACATAATGGAGCTTCTTTATAATCTGACAGGATTTACGGTAAAGCGAAACGGAGAGGTAACGGTCATCCCCAATTTTACAGCCGAGTCATCTACCCTTGATCTTAAATTCGTTTTCAAGCTTCGCGTATGGCATGTTTTTGCGATGGTTTTTTCGGCAGGACTTGCTTTTCTTAAGAAAAAACTCAAAAAGTAACTTTACAGATATATGATCTGTTTAACAAATCACATTTTTGGAGGTCAACAACAATGGAAGAGAGTAAACTTAATGGTGTGATAAACTCGTCACTAAGCAGTATAAAGGGTTTGGTCGATGCAAATACGGTGGTCGGCAAGCCTTTTGAATCGGCAGGAGGCACTGTCATTGTGCCGATATCCAAGATGTCTGTCGGTTACGCATCGGGCGGAGTTGATTTTTTTGGTAAAAATGCACCATCGACGCAAAAGAGTGCAAATTTCGGCGGCGGAGGCGGAACGGGAGTAACGCTGACACCTGTCGGATTTCTTATCACAAAGCAGGACGGCTCGGTACAGTATCTTTCTGTTTGTTCTCCCGATGCCGCAAACGGCGGCTCATCGGCACCGGCACCCGATAAAATAGACAAGATTGTCGATGTTGTCGAACGTTCTCCCGAAATAGTCGAAAAGATCCTGTCACTTTTCAAAAAGAACAAAAAAGAAGATGATGCATCTTCCGATGAGACGGCAGAGACCGATCAAACAAACGAATAATCGCGACTTTTTATTCATATATTTTTACAGCTTTCATTATTGGCGGTGAAAATATGTGTTTTAAGCGTCTCACAGTGGTCTTTTGCTCGGCATTTATGGTTTTTGCGTCAGGTATCGATCTCACTGCTGCAGCTGTTTTGCCACTTGAACCGAATCATTCCGCAAAAGCCGCAGTCATTGTGGATAGTCACGGCAGGTGTATTTACGCTCAAAATGCCGAGGAAAAACTTCCTATGGCGAGCACAACGAAGATTATGACCGCTCTTGTCGCACTCGAAAATGCAGCCGACTCGCTTGAAGTTACAGTTCACCCGGAGGCAGTCGGAGTCGAAGGATCGTCGGCTTATCTTGTAAAAAACGAAAGGATGAAGTTGTCCGATCTGCTTTATGCGCTGATGCTTCAAAGTGCGAATGACGCGGCATGCGCGATCTCGATTGCCGTTGGGGGAAGTGTCGACAAATTTGTTGATATGATGAACCAAAAGGCAGTCAATCTCGGACTCGAGAGTACCCACTTCGCAAATCCCCACGGACTTTACGATGTTGATCATTACAGTTCCGCAGCTGATATGGCAAAGATCATGGTCGAAGCAATGCGAAATGATATCTTTGCGGATATTGTCTCGACAAAAAAGTATACCTTTACATCCGAGAGCGGAATCGAGCGCACATTCGTAAATCATAACAGACTGCTTTGGACGCTCGATGGCTGCATTGGCGGCAAAACGGGTTATACGCAAAAGGCAGGTCGATGTCTTGTCTCGGCAACGAAATTCGGCGATATCTTTTTTGTTGCCGTGACCTTGTCGGATGGCAACGATTGGAGAGATCATGAGACACTTCATAACTACGCAAGGTCGCTTTATCAAACGAGGGTTCTTGCAGATACCGGCACTGAATTTGGCAGTATTTTGATCATCGGCGGAAACTCGGACAGCGTGACCCTTGTCAGTCGTGAGCCGCTTGAAGTCGCTGTGCCGATCGGTAGCAGGATGAGTGTTGTTACTGAGTGCCGTCGCTTTGAATTTGCACCGCTATTATCATCTTCCTCTGTCGGAAGAGCAGTTGTGATCTGCGACGGCATTGAGCTTTTTCACATCGAGCTTTATCCGTCGGTCGATGTGACGGCGGCTGAGATCAAAAAAGAAGGACTGTTTTTGAGATTTGTGCGGTGGATCGTAAGCATTTTCGGTAAAAAGGGCAAGTGAAAGGAAAATCAAAATGAAGAAGAATATCGAAGAACCAATAAGAATACAGAAGTATTTGTCAGATTGCGGCATTTGCTCAAGACGTGCGGCTGAAACCGAGATCGTTGCAGGAAATGTCAAGGTTAACGGTGAGCTTGCCGAGATAGGCATGAAGGTACTCCCCGGAAAAGATCTTGTTGAGTTTCGCGGCAAAAAAGTCGAAAAGAAACGAGGTTCGCATAAAGTATATGTTATGCTCAACAAGCCGTCGGGCTATGTGACCACTCTATCAGATGAAAAAGGAAGAAAGACAGTTGCCGAGCTTGTATCAGATGTCGGCGAGCGACTTTGGCCTGTCGGACGGCTCGACATGGACAGTGAAGGTTTTCTTATCATGACGAATGACGGAGATCTCACAAATGCACTCACACACCCGAGGCACCATGTTCCAAAGGTATATCATGTTCGTATTGCCGAACAGCTGACACGAAAAGATATCGAGGCACTTTCATCCGAGATGGAGATTGACGGATATAAGATTGAACCTGTTGAGTGTATGCTTGTAAGCAGAGACGAGAACGGATCGACTGTCCAAATGATACTTTTTGAAGGCAGAAACAGGCAGATCCGCAAGATGTGTGAGCTTTGCGGACTTACCGTTAAACGACTTCGCAGAATATCGATCGGTGATATCGAGCTCGATGTCGCTCGCGGAAAGTGGAGATATCTTGACAAGAGCGAGGTCGATGCATTAAAGAATGCCTGCGGTATCAAAAAATAAACATAAAATCGAAAAAGAGATTGACAATCGACGTTTTTTTTGGTATAATATAGTCGTGAGCCAACCGAAGCTAAAAGCCGTTCGAATGCGTTCGACGGCTTGTTTTTTTGCATGCCGGCTCTGCTTCGTATATTTGTGTAAAGGGAAGGTCTGCTATGCCAAATAATGAATTAAATATATCAAACAGCGAGTTGTCCGCACGTTTTTTGTGTGCAAAACGTACTCTTTTTGACAAGCTCTATTCGTTTCTTAACGAAAAACAGCGCGAGGCTGTTTTTACGGTAAATGATCCTCTGCTCATACTTGCAGGTGCGGGAAGCGGCAAAACTACCGTTCTTGTTCAGCGTATCGCATTTATCGTTAAATACGGTAATGCGTATTATGAAAACGGCGATGATATCTCCGTGCAGGATGTTGAAAGGCTTGAGTCAGCCATGTCACTTTCAAATGATGAGATTCGTGAGATACTGTCCGAATATGCCGTCGATAAATGTCCGCCGTGGGCGATGCTCTCAATTACTTTTACAAATAAAGCCGCAAGCGAAATGAAAGAAAGACTTGAAAAGGTTCTCGGCGAAGACGGCGGAGCACAGGATATTTGGGCAGGCACTTTCCATTCGGTCTGCGTCAGACTGCTTCGCAGTTATGGTTCCGCGATCGAGCTTGATAAAAATTTCACGATATACGATACCGACGATTCGAAAAAGATAATTGCGCAGATCCTTAAGGAGATCAACATCGACGAAAAGCTGTTGCCGCCGAAGACGGCACTGAACGCCATAAGCCGCGCAAAGGACAAGCTTATCGATCCTGAGAGCTATGTCGAACAACTGTCGGTGTCTGAAAAGAAGGATTTTCGTGCATTGCAGGTTGCCAAAGTTTACAAGCTTTATCAGGAGAAGCTGAAAGCCGCGGGAGCTGTTGACTTTGATGATATCATTACCAAAACGGTTGATCTTTTGATGAAATCGGAGGATGTTCGCACGCATCTTCAGAGACGCTTCCGCTATGTGTGTATCGACGAGTATCAGGATACCAACCATGCACAGTTTGTTCTCGCGACGCTTTTGTCGGGCGGCAGACGCAATCTGATGGTCGTTGGAGATGACGATCAATCGATCTATAAGTTCCGCGGGGCTACGATCGAGAATATACTCGATTTTGACAAAGTTTTCCCTGATGCCAAGGTAATAAAGCTTGAGCAAAACTACAGATCGACGCAGATCGTACTTGATGCCGCAAATGCAGTCATCGGAAACAATGTCGGCAGAAAAGGCAAAAAACTGTGGACGGCGCAAGGGAGCGGTGACGCCATCGAACTTCACAAAGCTCACGATCAAAACGAAGAGGCAACATATATCGCCGATACCATAATGAAGCTTTGTGCGTCTCGTCAGTACAAGCCGTCGGATATTGCAATCTTGTATCGCATGAACGCACAGTCGAACGCAATGGAGAAGATTCTCTCAAAATCGGGAGTCAGCTATCGTGTTGTTGGAGGAACGAGGTTTTATGATCGCAAGGAGATAAAAGATGTTCTTGCTTATCTTCAACTTGTTCGCAATCCCGATGACGATCTTCGCCTTCGCCGAGTTATCAATGAGCCGAAACGCAAGATCGGCAATACAACAATAGCTGCAGTTTCGCAGATCGCCGCGACCGAACAGACCTCTATGTTCAATGTCATAAAGAATGCCCAAAACTATGTCGCACTTCAAAAGTCGGTTGCAAGTCTTACGGCTTTTGCAGGGATCATCTTTGAACTGAGAAAAATTGCCGAGACTGAATCGGTATCTTCGCTTATTGAAAAGACACTTGACCTTTCGGGCTATAAAAAAATGCTGAAAAGTGCTGGTGTCGCCGAGGCTGATCGTGTTGAGAACGTCGAGGAGCTGGTTTCAAACGCCATCGAATATGAAAGTTCTACCGACGAGCCGACGCTTGACGGATTTCTTGAGGATGTAGCACTCGTTTCGGATATTGACAACTTCGATACCGCCGCAAATGCGGTCGTTATGATGACGATACACAGCGCAAAAGGCCTTGAATTTCCGGTCGTTTTTCTTCCCGGAATGGAAAATGGTATTTTCCCCGGCGTCTCCGCACTTGCTAACAAAGACGAGCTTGAGGAAGAAAGACGACTTGCATATGTTGCCATCACCCGCGCGAAAGAAAAGCTCTACTTGACATATACAAAAGAGCGTATGCTTTTCGGCAGAACTCAGTATAACCCTGTCTCTCAGTTTATCGGGGAGATACCGAATAAACTCATAGTTGACACAACTGTGGAAAAGGTTAAATCGAACTCGAATTTCCAAATTCCCGGTGTCAAGCCCAAGCGCCCGGCATCAGAGGTCATTCACGAAAAGACCGTCTTTGATATAAAACCAAAGAATGAAATCGAACGCTTCGAGATAGGTGATGTTGTCATTCATCCAACATTCGGAAACGGAACGGTGCTTTCGGTAAGACCCATGTCCAGTGATACACTTTATGAGATTGCTTTCGACAGCTTTGGAACGAAAAAACTTATGGCTACATACGCAAAACTCAAAAAAGCCGATACTAATTGACGACCGAAATCTTGGCAGAGCACATGAGGCTCTGCCTTTGGGTCGTAAAGCCCTGATTTATCGACAATTGTACATAAAAGTACTTGACATTTTATAAACATTGTGATAGAATATGACATGAAAAAGCGTTTTGGAGGTGAGGGTGCTGTCTGAAAAGAATATCGTCGGGCGTTTCGCACCGACGCCGAGCGGCAGGATGCATCTCGGGAATATTATGTGCGCACTTATCTCGTGGCTCTCCGCTCGCTCTGTCGGGGGATCGGTACTGCTGAGGATCGAAGATCTTGATGCCTACAGATGTGCGTGGGAAGAGAACACCGCAACCCTGATCGATGATCTGAACTTTCTTGGCTTGACTTTTGATGGCGGCTATGACAGATCGTCGTGGCAATCGGCAAGATCGGATATTTACCTGCACGAGCTTGAAAAACTCCGTGATGAGGAACTTGTCTATCCATGCTCATGTTCGCGTGCCGAACTTCATGCCGACAGAGCACCTCACGCATCCGACGGCGGTTATGTCTATAGCGGCAAGTGCTATCAACGTTTTTTGTCAGGAGTGCCTTTTCCGAACGATCGACTGCACTCATTAAGAGTACATGTGCCCGATCTTGATGTCAGCTTTTATGATCTGCTGTGCGGATATTACAGCGAGAATTTGAAACGCGACTGCGGAGACTTTATCGTCAGACGTGCCGATGGCGTTTTTGCTTATCAGCTCGCAGTGATAGTTGATGATTGTCTGTTGGGTGTTACCGAGGTCTGTCGGGGGCGAGATCTGCTGTCTTCGACCCCGCGCCAGCTCTGGCTTGCAAGTTCGCTTGGACTTGAACCTCCGCATAGATATATTCATATTCCGCTTTTAACGGATGACCGGGGAAGACGGCTATCCAAACGCGATCTTGATCTTGACATGGGAGCTTTGCGAAAGAGATATAAAACTCCCGAACCGATACTCGGAATAATTTCGGCATCGCTCGGTCTTATCGATTGCCCCGAACCAATAGCACTTTCCGAGCTTTTGTCTCTATATTCGCTCGAAAAATTGCCAAAAGACGATATTCGTCTTGTATTACCCGACGGATTTTACCGCCAATGAAAGGATGATCTCACTTTATGCAAAAACATAAAACAGCCGGTGCAACATTTGATGTTGTCGGCGACCCTCGCCCGCTACCGATAAAAATGCTTATTTACACCCTGCCTATAGTGGCAACGGGCATACTGCAACTTCTCTTTAATGCCGCAGATGTTATTGTTGTTGGACAGTTTTCTGGAGATGCGGCACTTGCAGCAGTCGGTTCGACAGGTTCGCTTATAAATCTTATTGTTAATCTGCTTGCGGGTCTGTCGGTCGGTGCATCGGTCTGTGCCGCACAGGCATACGGAGCGCAAGATGACAAAACGCTGTCGGAGGTCGTACATACAGCTATTTGTGTCAGTGTTATCGGCGGTGTTATCTTCGGAATTATCGGATTTGTAGGTTCGAGAACATTTCTGACATGGATGGGCAATCCCGACGATGTTATCGACCAGGCCACGCTTTATCTGAAGATATATTTCGTCGGCACGCCTGTCATGATGCTTTATAACTTTGGCGCCGCGATCTTGCGTTCGGTCGGCGACACGCGCCATCCTCTTGTTTTTTTGTCTATTTCCGGTGCCATCAACGTCGTCCTTAATCTTTTTTTCGTTATCGTTCTCGGCATGGATGTTGACGGCGTTGCATATGCGACGGTTATTTCCCAGGCGATCGCCGCCGTCCTTGTTGTTGTTTTTCTTGTAAGGTCGAAAGAAAATTTCAGACTCGAGCTCTCAAAGCTTAGGATAAACAAAAAGCAGTTTATGAACATGGTTCGCATCGGAATCCCCGCAGGTCTTCAGGGATCGGTCTTCTCGCTGTCGAATGTTGTTATTCAGTCATCGATCAACGACTTCGGAAAGGTCGTCATGGCGGGAAATACCGCGTCAAGCAATATAGAGGGCTTTATCTATATCTCGATGAATTCGTTCTATCATTCCGCTCTGACCTTTACCGGACAAAATATAGGTGCGGGA
The DNA here is from genome assembly GCA_964582375.1 of uncultured Lachnospiraceae bacterium. Classification (GTDB taxonomy): domain Bacteria; phylum Bacillota; class Clostridia; order Oscillospirales; family CAG-272; genus CAKSQF01. The sequence goes on along the minus strand of CAZORL010000013.1, from coordinate 17,439 downwards.
AAACCCGAGAGAATAAGAAAGGTCATGCTCCTTTCGGCAGGTATGTCAGCACTTACCGGGGTGATACTCGGTGCGGTCGCACTTACATTCAATCACAGCCTTCTTTCGCTTTACTGTACCGAAAATCCTGAGGCAATTGAATATGGTTTAGTGAGAATGGGTGTTATCGCAACAACATATTTCTTCTGCGGAATCATGGACTCGTTGACAGGTTCGATACGCGGACTCGGAAATTCGGTCTCACCTATGATCATCTCAATGCTCGGTGCATGCGGAATAAGGGTTCTGTGGATCAATACCGCATACAAATGGGTGAATTATACCGAAAAAACCGAAAAACTTCGCATGCTCTATCTTTGTTATCCGATTTCATGGATACTTACATGCATTGCGCTGTTTGTCTGCTTCATAATAGTTAAAAACAACATAATGCGGCGATTCTCCGAGCATCGTGCGTCGGAAAATGCTGAAGCTTCGGTCAAATAAGAGAGAGGACAAAATGGATATAAAAAAAACACTCGGGGAAGAGTTCAAACTCACCGAAAAGATCGTTGACAATATAATCGAGCTGATCGACGAGGGAAACACGATCCCTTTTATCGCCAGATACCGTAAAGAAATGACGGGCTCGCTTGACGATCAGATCCTTCGTGAATTTGACGAAAGACTCGGCTATCTTAGAAGTTTCGAGGAAACGAGAGAAAAGATCACAAACGCTATCACCGAACATGGGGCGATGACCGATGAGATCGCCGCCGCACTTGATGGTGCACGCACTCTCACGGCTCTTGAAGATATCTATCGCCCGTTCAGACCCAAAAGAAAGACGCGTGCGTCTGTCGCAAAAGCAAAGGGTCTTTCTCCTCTTGCCGAGACGATCTATTCTCAGGTAAAGAACATGCCGCCGCTTGAGACACTCGCACTTGACTATGTAAATGCCGAACTCGGCGTTGAGAGTTCGGATGACGCACTTGCGGGAGCATCTGATATTATCGCCGAGATGATATCCGACGATGCCAATGTTCGCGGAAGAGTTCGCTATGTCTGTTTTATGAACGGCAAATTGACGGCAAACGGCTCTGCCGATGACCTTGGCGTTTATGAGACTTATCGAAACTTCACATCTCCGATTACCAAAATTCAGGGATACCAAACGCTTGCGATAAACAGAGGAGAGAGGGAAGATTTTCTTAAGGTCGCCATCGAATTTGACCGTGAAAAGGCTCTGAATATAATTTCATCACTGCATATAAAGGGAACATCTGCCGCCTCGATATTCGTTTTGGGTGCCGCAGAGGATGCGTATGACCGACTGATCTTCCCGTCAATCGAGCGTGATATCAGAAACGAACTCACAGACACGGCGTCCGACTCGGCGATCAAGGTCTTTTCGTCCAATCTTCGCCAACTTCTCATGCAACCGCCCGTCAAGGGTAAGATAGTCCTCGGTCTTGACCCGGGATACAGGATGGGATGCAAATGTGCTGTTGTCGATGAAACGGGCAAGGTGCTTGACACGGGAGTGATCAATCCGGTCCCCGAGTTTAAGAGGGTAGACCAGGCAAAGAGCACTGTCAGAGCATGGATGAAAAAATATGCCGTTCAAGTGATAGCCGTCGGAAACGGCACTGCATCGCACGAAACGGAGATTTTTGCCGCCGATATGGTAAAAGAATTTCCGGGCACGTCATATATGGTCGTCAGCGAGGCGGGAGCGTCGGTCTATTCCGCGTCTGCTCTTGCCGCAAAGGAATTTCCCGAGTACGATGTCAATATTCGATCGGCTATCTCGATCGCTCGCAGAATGCAAGACCCACTTTCCGAACTCGTAAAGATCGATCCAAAGTCGATAGGTGTCGGACAATATCAGCACGATCTTCCTCAAAACAAACTCTCGGACGCTCTTGACGGCGTCGTGGAGGATTGCGTTAACTCGGTCGGCGTTGATCTTAACACCGCATCTCCGTCATTGCTCCGCAGAATATCGGGCATCAGTCAGACGGTCGCTGCCAATATCGTTACCTATCGCGAAACAAACGGCGCATTTTCGTCTCGAGCAGAACTAAAAAAAGTACCAAAACTCGGACCTAAGGCGTTCGAGCAGTGCGCAGGTTTTCTTCGTGTATCCGAGAGCAAAAACTATCTTGACCGCACAGGCGTTCACCCCGAGAGTTATGAGGCGGCTAAGGGATTGCTCGCCGAGGTCGGTATTGATATCCCAAAAAACGGTGCATCGATACCGTCAGATCAGCTTGCCGCTCGCGTCAATGAGATCGGTGCGGATGTGCTTGCCGAAAGACTCGGAGTCGGCGGACCGACATTTGCCGATATCGTCAAAGAATTGTCGAAACCTGGTCGTGACCCGAGAGACGAACTGCCTCCTCCGCTTCTTCGTACAGATGTCATGGGTATCGAGAGCTTGAAAGTCGGTATGGAACTTAGGGGCACGGTCAGAAATGTAATTGATTTCGGTGCTTTTGTCGACATAGGCGTTCATCAGGACGGACTTGTTCATATTTCTCAGCTTGCTGACAGGCGTGTAAATCATCCCTCGGATGTTGTAAAGGTCGGCGATATCGTAAATGTCCGCGTGATATCGGTCGATGTCGCAAAAGGCAGGATCGGGCTTTCGATGAGAGCGGAGAAGAACAAAAAACAGTGATTGGGATGTGATCTTGTGTTTGCTTACATAAGGATCGCAATAGCCTTGATAATTGCCCCGATCGGCATAACTATTATTTGTATAAAGATAAAAAAGCCTTCGTTGAAGATAAAAAAGTAAAGACTATCGCCTTTTTTGACATGTTTGATTCTGCTTTCGACCGCATCGTTTTTTCTGCCGATTGAAAATCTTTTTGTCACATTTTCCGACAGTGTCACCGCTTATAAATATGTTCATGGCGGCGATGTGAATACTGTCGTTGAGTGCGAGCGCTCCGATCTCGTCATCGGAAAGAAAGATGGAAGGGCAACATTTGCCGCTGTCGCTCACGACGGTGATGGCAGAAATGTACCCTTTGGTATGACCTTCGCGAAATTCTCTCGAGAGACAATGACGGAGTGAGGATCAAACTCTGCGCATATAAAGGGTCAGCCGACTATTATCTGTCTGTCATGGATACGACGACCGATAGCCTGTCATCTGTCTCGGATAGTATCGGCTCAATGTACTACTGTGCAACTACCGATTATAAAGAGAAAAATTATTAAACTTTTTTGACGCATCTTGACGCTCTGCCAAACGATTATTTCATAACTGTCGGCGGCAGGGATATCGATATTTCCGGTCTGCTCAAATAGCGGACAAATGTCAAATTTCTAAATTATTAAAATCACAGCGGCACTCAAAAAATCGAGTGCCGCTCATTTGTTTTGCGTTATTACTATAAGACTATCACTTATTCCTGCTCTGACCAATCGGCACAGTCGAATTGCCGCTTGTATCAAGATTTGCAATGAACTTCTTGATCATGATAATGTCTTTGTTGTCGATTACATGATCGCCGTTTGCGTCACCGTAACTAATAGAATTATCCCATAATTTCAGTCTTTTCGAAATTGCCGTATAGTGGTAATAATTATTGTCTGAGTTCCTCGATTTTATCGAGGATAGCGAGATAACCCGTCTCGGGATCGTCGATCGTCAAAACTGCTGTCTCCATCGGGCATCTTCCGTTGCCATCTCGATTATTTATCTGATCGGTCAAGTCGGAATAGGCGCAGGGAATGCCATGTGCTTCAAGATAGGTAAGTGCGTCTTTGGAGATCGTTTTTGCGTAGACGGAGGTCATCTTAGTCTTGACAAAGAGCATTGCCGCCGCTTTACCGACGACAACATCGGCGACCGACCATCCGCAAACATCGTGACCGTCTTTGATCAGATCGATCATCGGTGACACGCCGCGTTTATCACTGACGATCGTTTGATCGCCCCTGCACAACACGATCGTATGACCGTCGAGCAATTTCTTTGCCTTATCGAGATCGGTATATTTGTGCTCGCCCGACTCGAATTTTTCGGCGGTCTTTACAAGAAGTGCCCTTATCGGGAGATGTTGCGGGCAGATACGCTCACAGCGTCCGCATCCGATACAATCGGATGCACGACCGCCGTTTGCGGTATAAACGGTCGAATAATAGATGTCGGCATTCCAATCATTATACAGCTCTTTTGCATTCATACAGGCAAATAGGTCGGGGATTGAGATGTTTTTCGGACATCCGTCTATGCAATATCTGCAGGCGGTGCAGGGAATTAGGTTCTTGTTCGAAATTATCTTTACCACCTTCGTGACAGCCTCACGCTCGCTCTCGTCAAGGGGCTTGAAATCCTTCATATATGACAGATTGTCAGTCATCTGAGGAATATCGCTCATACCGGAAAGCACCATGAAAACAGAATCAAATCCTGCCGCGAATCTGACCGCATAGCTTGCGTAACTGCCGCCCTCTAATTTATCAAACACCTTTTTTGCCTCAAGCGGAAGATTTACGAGGTTGCCGCCTTTAACAGGCTCCATGACTATGACGGGCTTGTTGTGTTTTTCGCAAACTTCAAGGCAAAGTCGTCCTTGAACGGCAGGGTCGTCATAATCGGCATAATTGAGTTGGATCTGCACAGCTTCGATTTGCGGATATTCGGTAAGTATACGATCGAGGACCTCAGCACGATCGTGGAACGAAAGACCGACGTGGCGGATCTTGCCCTCGGATTTCAGTTCAAAAGCAGTCTCATACGCACGACATGCCTTGAAATGCTTGAAAACATCGGCATTTTGTGCGTGCATCAGATAAAAATCAAAATAATCGACGCCGCAGATCTTTAGTTGACTTTCGAAAAATGGGCGAATATCCGCCTCGGTCTCGAAATAGTTGGACGTGAGCTTGTCGGTCAGAAGATATGCGTCGCGCGGATATCTGTCGGTGAGACATTTTTTGATAGCTATCTCACTCTTTCCACCAATGTACCCGTGGGCGGTGTCGAAATAATTAAAACCGTCCGAAATGAACATATCGATCATTTGCGAGAACTGTTCGAAATCAACGTCCCCGTCTTTCATCGGAAGGCGCATACAGCCAAATCCGAAATTTTTCTTTACTTCGCTGAAAAAATTTTTGTTTGCCATTGAAATTCTCCTTGACATATCTGTGTCTTTCTATATTTTAACCTAAAATTACCGATATGTCAAGGGGTTTTCGCTATTTAATCAAAGATCTTTTCGAATTTGTTCGAGCGCACCCTTTTCGAGTCTCGAAACCTGTGCCTGAGATATGCCGATCTCGCAGGCGACCTCCATTTGTGTCTTGTTTTTGAAAAATCGCATGTTAATGATCTTCTGCTCTCTTGCGGGCAATTTTTTCATTGCTTCTGCAATGGCAAGTCCCTCGATCCAAATATCGTCGCTGTCATTTTCGTCCTTGATCTGATCCATGACTGACAGATTTTCCCCCGAGCTTCCATCGGTGAAGACAGGATCGTAAAGCGACACGGGTGCGGTCACCGCCTCCATAGCACAGACGATCTCGGCGGGAGAGTACATCTCGTCCTCGGTCGAGATCTCCGCCGCTATCTGTTCGATCGATGGCTCGCGACCGCTTGATTTGATAAGCCTTTCGCGCGCTGACAATGCCTTGTAAGCGAGATCTCTTGTCGATCTGCTCACTCGCAGGGCACTGTTATCGCGAAGGTATCGCTTGATTTCGCCGATTATCATCGGAACGGCGTAGGTTGAGAATTTGACGTCAAGGCTCGTGTCAAAATTATCGATCGCCTTTATAAGTCCGATACAACCGACCTGAAAAAGATCGTCCGAGTTCTCACCTCTGCCGGTGAATCTGCTGACGATCGACAAAACGAGCCTTAAATTGCCGTCGATCAGCCTTCCTCTTGCGCATTCGTCGTTCTGTTTTGTCAGATCAAGCAGTACCTTTTTCTCCTCGTCGGAGAGCATTGGGAGCTTTGATGTGTTGATTCCGCATATTTCGACCTTGCTGTAATACAATATTTATCCGACCCTTCGTTCAGGCTTTTTTACTTAGTCCTTACGAAGTTATTATTGCCGCTGTAAAGCATTATAAACACATATTTTATCGGTCGTTTTTTCCAAATGAGTAAAAAAACGGACGCTCGAGCTGCAGATCGAACATCCGTTTTTGATATAATAATTATTCTTTTGACTTTGCGTTAAGACCCCAGATGAGTCGATTGTTTTTCTCGATGATCGGCACGAATGTCGGGCATTCATGTACTCCGGGGCGATCGTCCGATGATCCGTTCGGTGCATGGAGAACAAGGTACATTTGACCGTTTTCGTCTGTAACTATGCTCGGGTGACCGCCTGCGAGATCTTTGTACTGCGTGCTGTCGTAGAGAAGCTCACGTTCCTGCGTCCAAGGACCAAGAATATCACCCGATTTACTGACTGCCTGGATAACAACATATCCTCCGTCAACGAAGGACGACCAAAGGCAAATGAGCTGTCCGTCCTTAGTCTTATAGATATTAGCACCGTCGGGAACGCCGCTTGTCTTTTTATTTCCGACTTGCGCATTTGCGGTGAATATCTGAATCGGTTCTCCGACAAAGCTTGACAGATCATCAGAAAGCTTTGCCGCATAGAAGCTACCGACTGCATCCGGGCTTGATGTCCATTCATGTGAAAATACCGTCCAGGGCTGACCCTCATCATCAATGTAAAGGGTTGCATCGATCGTATCCCAGCAGCCGGGTGTCGAATGTCCGAGATTTCCGTCAGCGTCCTTTGAAATCGGAACAAACGGTCCAAACGGATTGTCTGCCTTCATTATTACGACGGCACGGTGACCGATATACGGGCTCCATGTCGCCTCGTAGGGCGAGTTGTGATCCTCTTCACAGCACCAATAAGTTGTAAAGAGGTAATAATTATCCTTATACTTATGAATTTCGGGTGCCCAGTTGTAATCGTATTTTCTGGCGTTTATTCCGTATTTGTCAACAAAATTAGACAGAACGGCGATAGTTTTTGGTCTTTCCCAAGGTCCGTACAGACTTTGCGATCCTGAGCAATACCACACTCCACCGCTTGAATAATACATGTAATATTTCCCGTTTTCGTAAAGAACATTCGGGTCGCGGATGGTCTCTTTGGCACCCTCGCGTCTTATGACCATGCCAACGAGAAGATCCTTGTCGGTGATCTCGCCATCGTTGCCGTTTCGGATATAGTCCTCATAGAGAGCATAATCGGCGGCATCCGCATATTTTTTGATATCTATATTCTTGGGTATGTAGAACTCGCCGGTATCCATGTTCAAATAATCTGACAAAAGTCTGAGAACCGCCATGTATCCTCCTTCCGTATCAGACGAATAAACATGCAGCGACACCGATGACGAATCGGTTGAAACGGATATTGCATATTCGTTTGTGCCGGCGTCATAGACCTCGATCCCACTGTAAAAATCGCTGTCGGAAGAGAAATCTATCTCAAACGGATATGTTTTGATCTTCGACCCGCGTGCGAGAACCAACTCTATATCAACGCCGAGCTGTTCTTTTAGCTTGGTTTTGAGAAGTTTGGCTGATTTTTCACCGTTTTTACCGTATTTGATAACAAAAAACGGTGTTTCACCTCTTTTAGCCACATACAGCTTGCTTGAGTCTTGCTTTATATTGGTTGATGCGTCCATAGATGCAACTCCTTTTTGATTGTCGATGTGTGCGCTGACCAAATAAAGGAGCGCATCCGACAGTGCTGTGTTTCCTTTTGCGGAAACAAGTATTCTTTGACTGTCCGCATCAGCCAATGCTTTGATTGCATATTCTCCATCGGCGATCGACTCGGTCAATTTTGCGGATTCGGAGCGAGCGGTTGAATTTATCACTATCTCGCACGCATTCTCGGTTGTGGTATCGTCAACGATTTGCAGCTCAACACCAAGATTTTCTTTGATCATACTTGCAAATGTTTTTATGATCTTTACATCAGCCTGATCAAGATCCGCACCGTAGACGATCTTAAAATCGGATGCGGTGTCCTTTTTGGCAAATTCGATCGTTGTCGGTATTTCTTTTGCTGTTGTCTGCGGTTTTTCATCGCCGTTGTTTTGACATGCCGTAAAAGCAACAGCGAAAAGCAGTATAAGTACTGCTGTCAAGATTTTTTTCATATGGAAATTCCTTTCGAATGGGATTACACCTACATTCTACAATAATTTGTGGGATTTGTCAATAGCTTTTTTACAAATAAATCTTGAACATTGAAGAAAAATGTGATATAATGTAAAAGAAAGTTTCAATACATCATGAAAGGGAAGACCGCCATCGTTTTTGGGCGGCTGTTAAAAATGAGCAGGACAACCGTTATTTCGGTCGAGGATACCGAAAAGCAGTATGAATATATGAACAAAGTAAGGGCGATGCTTGGCGCAGAAGAACGATATGTTTTTATCCAAACATTCGGATGTCAGCAAAACGAGGCAGACTCCGAGCGTATTGCCGGCATGGCTGAGCAGATGGGATATCGCATGACCGATGACGCAGCTGTCGCTGACATGATTATCGTGAACACATGCGCGGTCAGGGAACATGCGGAGCTTAAAGCCCTTTCCATAACGGGACAGTTCAAGCATCTCAAAGAAAAGAAAAAGCGTCTTCTTATCGGTATTTGCGGCTGTATGGTATCGCAAGAACATCGAAGAGACGATATTAAAAACAGATATCCGTATGTCGATTTTCTTTTCGGAACTTCTATGCTTTGGCGTTTTCCCGAGATCGTGTACGGCGTTATGTCCTCAAAAAAGCGTGCGTTTTTCCTTGACTGCGGAGATGCGGGCAACATATGCGAGGGATTGCCGATCTTGAGAGCCTCGGGATCAAAGGCGTGGGTGTCCATTATGTATGGATGTAACAACTTCTGTACATACTGTGTCGTGCCCTATGTCAGAGGAAGGGAGAGGAGCCGCCGTCCCGAGCATATTCTTGAGGAAATTCGTCAGCTTGTTTCGGACGGCTGTCGTGAGATAACACTTCTCGGTCAAAATGTCAACTCTTACGGCAAGGATCTTGACATATCATGCGATTTTTCCGACCTGCTTTCGATGGTCTGCAAGATAGAGGGCGACTTTATCGTTCGATTTATGACGAGTCATCCGAAAGATGCATCGCATAAGCTTATTGACACGATTGCGGAAAACGATAAGATCGCAAAGGCTTTTCACCTTCCGATTCAGTCGGGCAGTGACCGCATTCTCGAGGCAATGAACAGACATTATACAAAGGAATCTTATCTCGAGCTTATCGATTACATGCGCAAAAAGATTCCGAATATTGCAATAACAACCGATATAATCGTAGGTTTTCCGGGCGAGAGCGATGCCGATTTTGAAGAAACGCTCGATGTGCTCCGAAAGGTCGAATACGATAACATTTTCTCGTTTATCTTTTCGCCGAGAAAGGGAACAAAAGCCGCAGAGATGGAGCAACTTCCCGAGACCGTCACATCAGAACGTTTCGAGAGACTTCTCGCACTTCAAAGCGAGATATCTAACAGCAAGAATCAGAGATATGTCGGCACGATCCAGCATGTTCTTGTTGAGGGCAGAAGCAAGACAGATGCGACAAGATTGACCGGACGCAACGAGAAAAACAGACTTGTGCATTTTGAGGGCGATGACTCTCTTATCGGTACCCGTGCGGACGTGCTTATAAAACGCGCGGAAACATATGCTCTTTACGGCGAGCTATATAATAAGGAATGTAATTAAGGAGGACAGACCGGAATGGAAATAATGGAAATGGCACAGGCACTCGGACTTAGGATCAAGATATCCGAGGATGGTGAAAAATTCGCACGCGCAAAAGCCGAATACGAGTCCAATCTTGAGATAAACAGCGCACTGATGGAGTATCAGATCCAGCAAGATCTCCTTTCGCGCAGAGAGGACGAAACCGGCGAGCCTATGGACGAACAAACACTTTCGAGGGTAAACGATCGGATAAACGAACTTTATGAATTTGTCGTTGAGCACCCCGCGTACAAGGCTTATGAAAAGGCACAGGCAGATCTTAACGATCTTATCTCGAGAGTGACCAAAACGATCGTGTCTCAGATAACCGGTCAAACAGGCGACGGATGCACGCACGATTGCTCGACCTGCGGTGGGTGTCACTGACAGTCACTCTGTGTGGTGAACAGATATGATTAAAAAGATCATTTCAATAGCTTTGACAATGATCGTCTTAACACTGATATCTTTGTTCCTTGGATGCGAGGACGAATCATTTTTCAGTTTTATTACCGATCAGACAACCAAAGTCTTTACTGAAAAATCGATTACAACGACACAAAAGTTGCGGACGACCGAATCATCAAGCACCGCGCTTGTCGTTGTGCCGATCACTGATCCCGTTACAACAACAAATCCGATGACAACTACGAAATCGCCAACCACACCCGAACCCGAAACGGTTCCACTGCCGGTAACGACAATTGTTACAACAACGACTGCTACAAAATCCACTATAGCAAGTCCGTCCACGGAAGCTCCGACAGTTGTCACATCTATCATGGTCACGAGATCACCGGGTGCGGTCAAACGCGGCAGTATCGCTACACTTTCGATCAAGGGTATTCCGAACACCGTTTATTCGATCAAGGTCAAATATTCATCAGGCTACAGCAGTGCAAAGGGTCTGGTCGATACAATGTCGGATGGCGAGGGGAACTGTTCGTGGAGCTGGCGTATCGGCGCAAAGACTTCACCCGGCGAATATGACATCATCATTTCCGATGGTACAAACAGCTACATCATTAAATTCGAAGTAATCTAAAAAAATCGACCCTTTCAACCACATGAATGCTTGAAAGGGTCGATTAATTTGTCATAAATTATTCGGCAACGACGCTGACAGTCTTTTTACCGCCTGCAACGATTCTGAACTGAACCTTTCCGTTTTTAAGAGCGAAAAGTGTATCGTCAGAACCCTTGCCGACGTTTTCGCCGGGATGGATATGAGTTCCGCGCTGTCTTACAAGAATGTTGCCTGCGAGAACCGACTGACCGTCAGCTCTCTTGACGCCGAGACGCTTGGATTCGCTGTCACGGCCGTTCTTGGTAGAACCGACACCCTTTTTGTGAGCGAAGAACTGCAAACTGATTCTAAGCATGAGTAGTATACCTCCGTTTTAGATTTTAGTCCCCGTCTTCGGATTCGTTAACCTCAATGAAATCATAGTAATCTTCGACCATGTCGTTGAGCTGTAAGAAATAGGCTTGAAACAGTCCCGAGATCGCAAACGATTTTTTTTCATCGTCCGAATAGTCGGGAAGCGCGGCTTTACAGATTACCGTAATATCGGTGGTTTCTTCGTCGATCGTATAATCGACATCCGATGCATAGGAACACTCGATGGCATTGATGATCAACATGGTCATTGACGAAAGAGCGGCGCAGAGAATATCCTCGCCCTCATCGGCAAAACCGGTGTGACCGACCTCTTTGAAGCCGTAATAAATGCCGTTTTGCTTGAAAAATGTGATTTTTGTCATTTCAAATCACCGCATGAGAGATTAAAGAGAGATCGTCTGGATCTGTACCTTTGTATAAGGCTGTCTGTGACCGATCTTTTTCTTCTCGTTCTTCTTTGCCTTGTACTTGAATACAGTGATCTTCTTTGCCTTTCCGTTCTTAACAACGGAGGCTGTAACCTTCGCACCGTCTACATAAGGGGTGCCGATCTTGAGCTCGCCGTTCGCGGAAACAAGCTCGACCTTATCAAAGGTAACGACCTCGTTAGCCTCTACGGGAAGCTTTTCGATGTAAACTACATCGCCTTCGGAAACTCTGTACTGTTTTCCGCCGGTAACAATTACTGCGTACATTTTATTATCCTTTCAACATCGTACCGCCGTGGGCACGAAACTCGCTGATTGTAAGGGGAGCGGTGCTCTCTTTGAGCCTTGACATCATGCGGCAGAATGCATTATACCACAAAACTTGTTTTTTGTCAATAGTTTTTTTGATATTTTTCAAAAAAATCAACATAAAATAATGATTTTCTTGTTATCAAACTTGATTTTTGAAGATTATTATGTTATAATATTTTTAGGATGAAGCAGAACCAAAATAACATAAAACAGCTTTCCGACAAGGAAAGCTGTTTTACAAAGAATGCACTCACTGTGCAACCGCGTAAGCGGCGATTTCGGATCGGCAGATCTGCCGTCTTATTTGAACTTTGCAGTGTAAATCTATAGGGTAATAAACTTACGCCATAAGTATACCACAAAAGAAAGGATTTGTCAATATGTTTTACGAAAAAAATTCTCCGAATCTCAAAGAAGATTACTACATCGGTGTCGATATAGGCACCGACTCGGTCGGTTACGCGGTGACCGACACAGATTATTCGCTTATGCGCTATAAGGGTGAGCCGATGTGGGGTGTCAATCTGTTCGATGAGGCATATCTCTGCGTTGACCGCCGTTCATTCAGAACCGCAAGACGTCGCACAGAGCGTCGCAAGGTGCGTCTTCGTCTTCTCAGAGAGCTTTTTGCAAAAGAGATTGCAAATGTCGATCCTGATTTTTACAAGAGGATCGACGAAAGCGCGCTTTGGGATGAAGACAGAAGCGTTTCGCACGAACTTGTCTGTCAGCCTATAATGGAAGACGCTCCGACCATCCACCATCTCATAGCAAGACTGATGAAGTCAGCAGACGGTGTTGACATCAGAGACCTCTATCGCGCAGTTGCATGGTTGATAGCACACAGGGGACATTTTTTGAACCCCGCTTCCCCCGACGAGGATATCTCTCGCTTCACCGATAACTCGGGCAATTACGAAGATTTCATGCAATCTTTTGATGAACAGGGTATTGACCGTCCTTGGGATGTTGACTGCAAAGCCTTTTGCGACATTCTTACGGAAGATATAAAGATAAAAGAAAAACTGAAGAAATTGTCCAACCTCACCGGAATCACCCAAAAATCGACAGATGAAGACTGCGATGACGAAAATGTCAGGCTGCATAAATACAGTCTGCTGAGCCTCTTTGCAGGAAGCAGTATTAGCGTAAATAAACTCATTCTCGGTGATGAATTTTCGGATGTTTCCGAGAGCATCTGCTTGAAAAACCCCGATGATCTCGAAACTAAACTCCCCAAACTCGGTGTTTTCGGTGATATTATCAGATCTGCTCAAGCTGTGTACGATTGTGCCTCTTTCGGTAGGATGCTCAGCGATAAGAAGTGCATATCGGATGTCAAAATAGCGCAGTATAATACTCACCGCGACGATCTGCGAATACTCAAAGAGCTTTATAAAAAGTACCTCTCGCACGATGAATATAAAGAAATGTTCAAAACAAGAGGCAAGGGTTATTCGCAATATGTAGGCAATCTAAAACCCGAGAAAAAGCCCGACAAGTTCGACTTTGGAAAGGAAGTTAAAAAGGCTCTTGAAATGATCAAAGATCCGAGCGATGAAGACGCACTCGAGATCGCCTCCATCAAAGATCGCCTCGAAAAGGGCACTTATATGCCCAAACAGGTAAATATAGAGAACGCACTCATCCCATATCAGCTTTACTATGTTGAGCTTTGTACGATCCTTAATAACGCCGAGGGGGTATTTGATTTTCTCACGGAAAAGGACGACGACGGACTTTCGGTGTCCGATAAGATCAAGTCGATAATGACATTCCGCATTCCGTACTATGTTGGACCGACGGTGCGCGGCGGCAATCATGCGTGGATCGAGCGAAAAGCCGAAGGGAAGATCTATCCATGGAATTTCGACAAGATGGTGGATCACGACAAAAGCGAGGATAGGTTCATCGAACGCATGATCAATAAGTGTACCTACCTGCCGAGCGAGGATGTTATACCGAAGTGTTCGCTCCTCTATTCAAGCTTTGAGGTGCTCAACGAGATCAACAATTTGAAGATCGATGAACGACCTATTGATGTTGAAATAAAGCAAAAACTTTATAAAGAAGTCTTTGAAAAATACGCAACCGTGAAATATCGCGATTTAGTTAACTTTTTCGCCACTAACGGCAAGATAGCCACCGGCGAAAAGAATCGTATAAGCGGCATCGATGTCAACATAAAATCCTCACTCAGATCACACAGGAATTTTGCCGAACTGATAAATGACAGAAAGCTGTCAACCGAAGATGTCGAAAATATCATCCGCCGCATTACCGCAACAAATGACAGGCGTCGCCTTGAAAAATGGCTAAAAAATGAGTATCCGTCGCTTTCAGCAGAGGAAAGAGATAGGATATCATCTATGAAATATTCGGATTTCGGCAGACTTTCGGATGAGCTACTCAACGGAATCGAGGGCACAGACACGCGAACGGGTGAGCGCGGAACGGTCATTCACTTCATGTGGACAACAAACGACAATCTGATGCAGATCCTCGAGAGCGGTAACTACACCTTTGCAGAAGAGATCAAGAAGATAAGAGAGGCGGCTTTCGCAAAAGGTCAGACGATCGACGAAAAACTCGACGATATGGGTATATCAAACGCTGTCAAACGCTCGATCTATCGTACACTTGATGTTGTCTCGGATGTCGTTAAGGTTAAAAAGGGTCAGCCGAAAAAGATATTTGTCGAGATGACCCGCTCAAACGGCGAAAAGGGCAAACGTACAACTTCGAGGTATCGCGAACTCACAGAGTTACTGAAAGGGCAAGAGGATGTCCTCAAGGAGCTGAACTCCCTCGGCGATGAGAGTGAGGCAAATAAGAGATTGCAGAGAAAATCTCTCTATCTCTATTTCAGGCAACTTTGCAAGTGTATGTATTGCGGAAGAAGCTTAGAGGTTTCCGAACTTTCGGAAAGATTCAATATCGACCATATTTACCCACAATCTCTCACAAAGGATGACAGTATGCATAACAATATGGTTCTCGTGTGCGAAAAAGAGAACGACGTAAAGCGTGCTGCTCCCGTCCCACGCGAATATCAAGACAGAATGAAAGGCATCTGGAAGGAATATCTCGAAAAGGGACTGATCAATAAAACTAAATATGACCGTCTGACAAGGATCGATGACTTCAGACGAGATGAAAAACTCGGATTCATTAACAGACAGCTTGTCGAGACCTCGCAGTCGGCAAAAGCGGTCGCAACGCTTCTAAAGGAGAAATACCCGGTCAGTGAGATCGTTTATGTCAAGGCGGGAAATGTCACCGAGTTCAGACATCAGTACGGTAAAATAAAGTCAAAAGTCTTCTGTGATGAGTCGGACGAAACAAAATACGGTGCGATCATCAAGTCAAGAACGGCAAGTGATATCCATCACGCACACGATGCTTATCTGAATATAGTTGTCGGCAATGTCTTTAATGTCAGATTCGCCGATTGGGCACATAAAGAGGACAATTATTCGATGAATTTCGATACGCTCTTCGGCAACACGATAAAGAACGCATGGAAACCGGTAGAGCATCTTAACAATATCGATAAAGCTCTTGCGACAAACAATGTCCATTTGACGAAATATCAAACAAGGCAAAAGGGCGGATTTTTCGATCAAATGCCGCTGCCTGTCGGCAGTGATCAGCTTGTTCCTCGTAAGAAAGGCCTTGATATAAAGAAATACGGTGGATACAACAAACCTTCCGTTTCGTTCTACGTCCTTGTCAAATATAAAAAGGGAAAGAAGAACGATCTCACACTTTTGCCGATTCGTCTTCTTGAGGTCGAAAATTTCGAAAAAGATAAGAGCGCAACCATTAAGCGCATCGCCAAGAGCGAGCTTGGTGATGGTATATCGGAGATTTCACTTCCTCTCGGAGATAGGATCATCAAGGTTAATACGGTCTTTTCTCTTGATGGATTCAATGCTTGTATTGCAGGGAAGACGGGAAGTAATCTTTACTTAAGATCGCTCGAAACCCCTTTCTACGGCAGAGAAACCATTGAATACATAAAGAAGGTAGAAAATCTTTCCAAAAAGCTCAAAAACGATAATGCATACCCCGGGGATTCTTTCGACGGTCTTTCGCTTGAAGATAACTGTCGTCTATTTGATGAACTGTCTGCCAAGATAAATGGCGCACATTTCTCAAAAATGCCGGGTGGCAAATTAAGCATCGCATCAAAAGCAGGTAGGGAAAAGTTCGAAAAGCTTGATTTTATCGCGCAGATCGATGCTCTCGAAAACATGCTTCTTTATCTGAAAACAAACAGATCCGGTGGGTGCAAATTTGATGGAAAGTCTGAAGGAATCCTTATTATGTCGGCAAATATCTCTAATTGGCTTAAACGATACCACGACATTCGCATTATCGATCGTTCGGCATCGGGACTTTTTGAAACTCGTTCGGAAAATCTTGCCGATCTCATCATGGGTGGCAGATCATGAGCTGGCGCACGGTCGTGATCTCGAACAGATGTAAGCTCGATCTGTCGATGGGTTATATAGTAGTTCGTGGCGAGGAGACCAGAAGGATCTTTATCGATGAGATAGCAGTGCTCATGATAGAAAATCCCGCTGTCTCCATGACCGGTTGCCTTCTCGAAGAGCTGACTAATAAGAAGGTAAGGATAATTTTTTGTGACAGCAAAAGAAGCCCCTACGCCGAGCTTGCGCCATATATCGGCTCGCACGACTCAACGAGAAAGCTGAAAAGACAGATGGCATGGACAGAGGGGCGACGAGGGCTGATTTGGTCATATATCGTTCGAGAGAAGATATACAATCAGTCAAAGATACTTCTCGAAAACGATCATGAGCGCGAGGCGGATATGTTGATAAGCTATGCAAACGAGATGGAGTTTGCCGACAAGACCAACAGAGAAGGTCATGCCGCAAAGGTCTATTTTAACGCATTGTTCGGAAAAGACTTTTCAAGGGGAAAGGAATGCCCGAAAAACGCCGCCCTCAACTACGGATACGGACTCATATTGTCAGCATTCAATCGTGAGGTCACTTTGTGCGGATATATAACGCAGCTTGGCATCCATCATGACAATGTATTCAATCATTATAATCTTTCATCCGATCTGATGGAACCCTTTCGGCCGTTTGTCGATCGAATTGTTCTCGCGGAAGATCCCGTAAAATTCGAACGCGAGGAAAAGCTTCCGCTTGTAAGTATGCTCTCCTCTCCGGTAATGTTTGCCGGAGAGGAGCAGACACTCCTGAACGCAATAAAACTATACACAAAGCGTACTCTTGATGCAATGAGTGCGGACGAGGATGATCCGTCACTCGATTTTCCCGAATTATAATGAATTATAAAGAAATAAAAAGATGAGTTACAGATTTATGAGGATGATAGTCTTTTTTGATCTGCCGACCGAGACCGACGCAGATCGCAGGCAGTACAGACTATTTCGAAGAATGCTGATAAAAAACGGCTTTATGATGATGCAGGAGTCTGTTTACTGTCGTATGGTGCTCAATGCGTCGGTCGAACGATCGGTCACCGCCA
>CAZORL010000012.1:0-45734 GCA_964582375.1 uncultured Lachnospiraceae bacterium | reverse complement strand
ATGAAATTGATGGCAAAGTTTTTCATAAAAATGCACCCATAGTTCTAAAATTTGCCCCTATTATAATTGTATCAAGATTTTAGATTACTCACAAAAAAGGCACTTGCAAAAGCAAGTGCTTTTTTACCTGATAGTGCATGAAAAATGACATGGGGTTTCGCTACACAAAATAGTGTGTGACTCGCTTTATTTGATGTCAAAACGGCAAATTGTTTTTTGCATCCATCTTAATTCCTCCCCACGGCAGATTTGCTGTGGGGAGAATTCTTATGTAAAAATATTGGAATTTTTAACAAGAATCTATCGACAAACAAGCCATGATATGGTAAAATGAAATCAGTACATTACAGGATATACAATGCAATACAGAATAAAAAGGAAGAATACCATGAAAAAGCGACTATTGTCAACCATTCTCGCACTCTGCATGATCATGACGATCATCCCGATCATGCCGATCGTGTCATCGGCGGCACAAGCGCGCAGTCCGAGGGCATCGTCATCACCGGCGGCTCCATCCTCCTCACCCGTGCTGACGAAAAGGGTCAGGCGATCGGCAGTGGTTATCAAGATCGGCAGAGCGTTTGCCTAATTTTGCCAATTTGCCGGAAACGCTTGACACACGTGTCACTTTGGTGTATAATGTAGGATAAAATGAGAAAAACGGAGAAAAGCATGAAAAAGTATAATACTTCGCCCGTTTGCTATGACAAAGAAGAACTTTTTACTCGCTTTCGTGAGATATACGGTATTATGCCGATCGGAGAGGAGTTCGCACCATATCGTATCTGTCCGCTCGGTGCTCACAGCGACCATCAGCTCGGCAAAATAACAGGCTTTGCCATAGATAAGGGAATACATATTGCATACACGCCTAACACGTCGGGACAGTTTCACGCTCGCTCGCTACAGTTTAATGCGGCGGCAGAGTGGTCGCTGTCCGAGATTCCCGCAAGGAAGGTCGGCGATTGGGCGGACTATCTTCGCGGTGCGACGCTTATACTTTCGGGCAAATACCGTCTTTCGTGCGGACTTTCGATCCTAATTGACGGCGAGCTTCCGATAGGCGGACTTTCGTCATCGGCGTCTGTCGTTATTGCCTTTCTTGAGGCATTGTGTGCGGCAAACGAGATCACGCTCGCTCCTGCCGAGCTTATCGCAATATCAAAAGAGACCGAAAACAGCTATGTTGGTGTTGCCAGCGGCAAGCTCGATCAGAGCTGCGAGGTCTATGCAAAGGCGGGGCATCTGCTTTACATGGATCTTCTTGACGACAGTTACGAGACCATCCCCGAGGCACCGTCGATGAAGCCCTTCGAGATCGCCGTCTTTTTCTCGGGAATCGAGAGGACACTTGCCGGCAGTAAATTTAATATGCGCGTCGATGAGTGCAGATCGGCTGCCTATGCGCTGAAAGCGTTTGCCGGCATCCCCTACGGAAAATTCGAGGAAACAAATCTGCGCGAGATCCCTTACAAGACTTATCTCGAATACAAAGACGCACTCCCGGTTAATTTTGCCAAGCGCGCCGAGCATTGGTATAGCGAATTTGCACGTGTTGAGGCGGCAGCCGAGGCGTTCCGTCACGGTGACATCGAGACGTTCGGTAGGCTGTCCTTCGAGAGCGGATGGTCATCGATCGTGAACTGGGAGACAGGTTCGCCCGAACTTGCTGCGCTTTATGAAATAATGACCGAGACTGACGGCATCTACGGCGGCAGATTTTCGGGTGCGGGATTCAAGGGATGCTGTATGGCGATCATCGACCCCGCACGCCGAGATGAGATACTCGAGAGTGTCGAGTGTAAATACGTCACCGCCTTTCCGCATCTTGCCGAAAAATACAGCGCGCACATTTGCCAAAGTGCGGACGGCGTCGCAATGTCGCACATGAAAGACACGAAGGAGGGCGAAAAGAGATGAAATGCGTGGTGCTTGCGGCGGGATATGCGACAAGGCTCTATCCCCTGACCGAAAATTTTCCCAAACCCCTTCTCGCTGTCGGTAACAAGACCATCCTCGATCACCTTCTCGATGATCTTGCGGACACGGGCGTGATCGACGAATATGTCATCGTTTCAAATCACAAATTCGCCGATATATTCAAAACATGGATCGATGAAAAAGATCTCCCCGTCCTGCTGATCGACGATATGACCGAATCTAACGAGACAAGACTCGGTGCGGTTCGCGACATCGCACTTGCCGTCGAAAAGCTCGGCACAGATGACGACATTCTATTCATCGGCGGAGATAATCTGCTCGATTTCAGCCTTTCGCGGTTTGTTTCGTATATAAATGACAAAAAAACCTCCTGCGTTATGCGCTACAGCGAGCCATCACGCGAGAAGCTTAAACATTTCGGGGTGCTCGATGTTGACGCCGATGACAGGGTGATCGGCATGACCGAAAAATCGCCGAACCCGAAAACGAGCTGGGTCTGCCCGCCCTTTTACTTTTATAAAAAAGAGGACGCCGCACTCGTCTTTGACGCTCTTCGCGACGGATGCAAGACCGACGCGCCGGGGAGCTTTGTCGCATGGCTCTGCACAAGGCGTCCGATATATGCAATGGAAATGCCGGGCGCACGCTATGATATCGGGGATATCGAAAGCTACAAAGAAGTGAGGGAGACTTATCGCCAGCCTAAGTCGTAAAGTCCGATAATAACTTTTCTGACCACTGCTTTGCTCCGCAAAACAGCCGCAATTCCCAAAGAAAAAAGCTTTCGCCAAGGGGCAAAACCATGATCACAAAAATGAAGCGATTTGACTTTTTTGACCGCCATTTTCTGACAAAAATGAAATATTTTTTGTCAAATACTTGACAAAAACAGCTCTCTGTGATATAATCAATACATATGTGCCTTGACATATATATTTAAGCATAAGTCGGATAGTCTTACTGTGCTTTGGAAAGGATGACTCGAGTGACGGAAAAAGATCGCTGTATTGAACTTTTACTTGGATTTGTCAGATATGAGCTGTGCGGTATCGATCTGCCCGAGTCGGTGAGAGATTTCACCCCTGATGAACTTCTTGACACATACAGGTTGTCAAAATCGCAGGATCTTGCGCATCTTGTCGGCGACGCTCTGCTAAAATGCGGTCTTCTCGAGGAGGGAAGGGCAAAAGCTACCCTCAAAAACGAGGTGATTTTGGCAGTTTGCAGATATGAACGGATGAAATGCGATCTTGATCGAGCAAAGAGTGCGCTCGATGGGGCAAAAGTGCCTTATATCGCACTCAAGGGCGCGGTCATACGAGATCTTTACCCCGAGCCATGGATGCGTACGAGTTGCGATATCGATCTGCTCGTTCATCGCAAGGATATGCAAAGGGCGGCGGATGCACTTATGGCGGCGACCGATTGTAAGATGACCGATACCACGGGACACGATGTCGCCTACCTGACTGCAAGCGGAACCGGGATCGAGCTTCATCACAGTTTGATCGAGGACGGACGTATCGCCAAGGCTGACAGGGTGCTGTCGGACATTTGGGATCATGTCGAAAAGTCGCAAGATGGCGGCGAGTACGAGTATCTCATGCCCGATGAATATTTTTATTATTATCACATCGTCCATATGGCAAAACATCTGTCGATCGGTGGCTGTGGAATACGCCCGATCGTCGATCTTTATCTGCTCAACAAACCGAGCGGTGCGGACATGCTTCTTAAGGCGGGGGGGCTTGATCGTCTTGAGACAGCGGCGTCCGAACTTGCAGACTGCGTGATGAACGACAAAAAGCCGTCAGAGCTTGCCGAAGGGCTCAAGGATTATATCTTCTCGGCAGGGATCTACGGTTCGGTCGAGAATTACACCGCTGTAAAAAAATCCGAAAAGCACGGCAAGATCGGGTTTTTGCTCTATAGGATATTTCTTCCGTACAAGGAGCTTCGGCAGATCTATCCAAAGCTTTGCGGCAGACCGTGGCTCACCCCGATTTACGAGGTCGTAAGGTGGGTCAAATTTATTGCCGACGGCAGGGCAAAAAAAGGAGTGCGCGAGTTTGACGCGGTGATGGGTATGTCAAACGAACGCTCGGACGAGGTGGGCAAACTTATGCGAGAACTCGGCGTCAGCCCCAAGTAGTCGAAACAGCAGTTTGTTCTCCGTACTTTGGTCAAAATGTTGAGTTGAAAGGTTTTTTCGCCCAATAAGCGGCGAAAAGGATCGGTTGTTATAATGCAAAAAGATATAAAGAATTACCGTAACGGAAAGATCATGATAGGCAAAAAGTGGTTGCTCGTTCTGTACGATCTGCTCATTCTTTTGCTCTCGGATCTTTTGCTTTTGGTTATCTATGATACGGGCGAGTTTGTCGGCGATCTGACTCCGATAATCGTCCATTATCTTTTATCTGCCGTCATACTTCTGGTATGTCGGTCGATATGCAAGATCTATTCGCAGGTCTGGCGTTACGGCGGTATACAGTGCTATATTCGACTGCTTGCGTCGGATGCTGTTGCCTTTTGGGTGTATTTTCCCATTCAGAAATTTCTGCCCGAATCGTTTATCAGAAGCATAACATTCGTCAGGGCACTGTCGATCTACTGTATAGTCCTGCTCGGTGCGCTCTCCATTCGAATGATCTACAGATATGCGTACAAATGCTGCCGTGCGGACACCCCCGTCGGCAAGCTGATGGGCGTGCTTATAAAAGTTTTCGGTATGAACAGAGTTCAGCTTAATGAGGGATTCTCCGAAAACAAGATCAAAATAGCGATCGTCGGTGCGGGAAATGTCGGAACATCGCTTGCTGCCGAGCTGACCGAGAGCACTTCGTCGGCATATCAGCCGGTCTGCTTTATCGATAACGACAGCGACAAGGTCGGCGGCATGATACTTAACATCCCGGTCATTTCGGCAGACAAGGTCGATATCGAAAGCGTTACGCATTTCGGTATACAGGAGATCGTTATCGCACTTCCGCAGCTCGGGGTCGATGAAAAGAAAAAGCTTTACGATCATTATAAATCGCTCGGATGTAAGGTCAAGGTCTACGACTTCCCCACAATGCAGCAGGCGGGCGACACGAAACGCCATATGCGCGAGTTTGACGCCGAAGAACTGCTCTTTCGCAGACAGATCATCGTTGTCGATGAAAAGACTAATTCGTACTATCGCGGCAAGACCGTGCTGATAACCGGCGGCGGCGGATCGATCGGAAGCGAGCTTTGCAGACAGCTTGCAAAAATGAACCCCAAAAAGCTTGTCATCCTCGATGTTTACGAAAATGGTGCATACGATGTTCAACAGGAACTTCGCTTTGCTTATAAGGACAGCCTCGATGTTTCGGTTGAGATACTGTCGGTCTGTAATCGTGTTGCACTCGATCGTGTTTTCGCCGCATATCGTCCCGATATCGTGATAAACGCCGCCGCGCATAAGCATGTTCCTCTCATGGAACACAATTGCATAGAGGCGATCGAAAACAATGTATTCGGCACGCTCAATACCGTCGAACTCTCCGAAAAATATGGCGTTTCGAGGTATATGATGGTCTCGACCGATAAGGCGGTCAATCCGACAAATGTCATGGGCGCGACAAAACGTATGTGCGAGATGATCGTGCTCTGCCACAGCAAGACCTCGAAGACGACGGTCTACAGTGCAACGAGATTCGGCAACGTTCTCGGCAGTGCGGGATCTGTCATACCGCTCTTTAAGCGTCAGATCATGAACGGCGGACCGATCACGATAACCGATAAACGGATAATCAGATATTTCATGACCATACCCGAGGCAAGCCAGCTCGTCCTTTGCTCGGGTGCGATGGCGAACAACGGTGAGCTGTTCGTTCTTGATATGGGCAGCCCGGTAAAGATACTCGATCTTGCCGAAAATATGATCCGTCTCGGCGGATTTGAGCCTTATAAGGATATCGATATCATCGAAACAGGTCTTCGCCCGGGCGAAAAGCTCTACGAGGAACTGCTCGTCAAGACAGAGGAGCTGGCAAAGACCGAGAACAGCCTCATCTTTATTGAGCGTGACGAGCCGCTGACCGCCGATGAACTCGCAGAAAAGATCTCCCTGCTCAGGGACGCCGTCGAGTCCGGTGATGATCTTATAGCAAAGGATACACTTCGCCGTGCCGTCCCAACATTCAAAGATCCGAAAGCGGTCAATGAAAATGCCGAAAATAACGAGCTTATGCGTGCGGCGGTCTGATTTTTGATTTATAACAAAATAAAGGATAGTCACTTTTTGGTGCTGGTGGTAAAATGATCGCAGGCGTTATCGGACATTTCGGCAACGGACATAAGCTTCTAAACGGTCAAACGGTCAAGACAAAGATCGTGACCGATGAGCTTTGCCGCACGCTCGGAGACTCGGAGGTTTTGAGGATCGACACGCACGGCGGCAAAAAAACGCTGATAAAAGCACCATTTCAGGTGATATCGGCACTAAAAAAGTGCAAAAATGTCATAATTCTCCCTGCACATAACGGTCTTCGCGTGTATGCACCGCTCTTGTCCTTTTTTAATAAGTTTTTCAAAAGAAAGCTTCATTATCTGGTCATCGGCGGCTGGCTCCCCGAATTTCTTCAGGGCAGAGCATCGCTTGCGAGATGCCTTAGACACTTTGACGGGATATATGTCGAGACAGGCACGATGAAACGGGCACTGAAAGATCAAGGTTTTGACAATGTCTTCATCGCGCAGAACTGCAAAAGGCTCGAGATACTCAAAAAGAGCGATCTTGCTTATCCCACCGACACACCTTATCGACTTTGCACCTTCTCTCGAGTGATGCGCGAAAAGGGTATCGAGGACGCCGCTGACGCTGTCAAGGCTGTCAACGATCGGCTTGGATATACCGCCTTTTCGCTCGATATCTACGGACAGATCGACGCCGAGCAGACCGAATGGTTTGATCACCTTTCGGCAAGCTTCCCCGACTGTATCCGCTATATAGGCTCTGTTGAAGCCGATAAGAGCGTGTCGGTACTTCGGGACTATTTTGCACTGTTGTTCCCGACATTTTACGACGGTGAGGGATTTGCCGGTACGTTGATTGATGCGTTTTCTGCGGGAGTTCCTGTGATCGCGAGCGATTGGAAGTATAATACCGAGATTGTGAACGAGAGCGTCGGCTGTATTTTCCCGACAAGAGATGTTGACGCTTTGACCAAAATTCTTTTGCACTTTGCCGAAAATCCCGATGACCTGCTCAAGAAAAAAACAAACTGCCTTGATGAGGCTGAAAAATATCGCCCCGAGGAGGCACTTGCAACTCTTTTTGAACGATTGGAGTCATGATATATGGGCATTTCGCTTTATAAAATAAAAAAGTGGTACAAAATGCTGAAAGGCGACAGTATATTGCATGTCAACCAAGGAGTCGGGACTCTTTACTCAAAGACCGAGGTTGCAGGATATTATAACGATCTCACCGAAAAGGTCACAAAAGACGACCCCGACATTCTCGTGCCGAAGTATTTCGTTGATACAGGCGAGAAGATTTACTTTTCGATAGGTATATTTCAATACGGTATCGCCTCGTACGATCTGTTTCTGAAGACGGGCGAGGAGATCTACAAAAAGAAACTTCTTGCCTGCGCCGATTGGGCGATCGAAAATCAGCAGGATGACGGTGGATTTGTCACATTTGACCACACCACACCCGATACCCCGTACTCATCCATGGCACAAGGCGAGGCGGCGTCGATGCTTGTTCGTGCGCATATCTTAACAAAAGACGATCGATATCTCGGCGCCGCCGAAAAGTCGATCAAATTTATGCTTATTCCGCTTAAAGACGGAGGAACGACAGAGTATACCGATGACGATGTGATCCTGTATGAGTACGCTCACTATGCGGCTGTTCTTAACGGATGGATCTTCTCGCTCTGGGGACTGTACGATTTCGTAAAATACACAAACGACCCGACTGCAGGGCAGATGCTTGACAGAACGCTCTGTACGCTGAAGAAAAAGCTTCCCGATTATGACAATGGCTATTGGAGCAAATACGATGCAGGGAAAATGATCTGCAGTCCGTTTTATCATAAGCTCCACATAGCACAACTGAGAGTTATGTCCGATCTGTTTGGCGATCGGATATACGACGAATATGCCGATAAGTGGGAAGAATATCAAAACAACTTTTGGAAGCGAAACAGAGCCTTTTGCAAAAAAGTGATGCAAAAGGTATTTTGAATAATGGGAGAAAATCTATGGTCGTATATGTGTCGCCTGCGGAGACGAACGGTGGAATTCTTCAATTCTCAATATCGATCGCAAGAGAAACAAGAGCGTTTAGAAAATGCAAATTGTTTTTGCCGAATGTTGTTGACAGTAAATTGTTTGAAGATATATACGAGGATGTAGTGATCTATGAAAAGGTCAAAACTTTGAGAAAAAACGAAAAGGGGATCTGCAATATTGCCGTGCAGATAATGGCACTCTCTCCGACGGTCGTGATTTTCTTGGAAGATTCGATCTTAATGCAACAAATCAACGAAATACTTCACAAAGCAGGGATCAGTACAGCGATCGTTATACACGATATTCAACATCATCCTTACAGAAAAATGGGTGTCAGAAAAATCGTGGTCGATCTTATTCGCAGAGTGATGACCCGAAAAACCATAAAAATGTGTACCCGCATTGTTTTGTTGTCGAAAAATTCGGAGAATGCATTTAGAAATAAATATAAAAGCAATAACAGCACCGTTTTCAGATTGCCGGCGCACATTCCGAACGCACAGGCGGTAATGCCGTCAGAGTTAACAAGTGACTTTGGCGATTATTTCTTGTTTTTTGAGCGTATAGACGAGTATAAAGGGATAAACAGATTGTGCCTTGCGTATTCCGCATTGCCCGCAGAGCTGAAAAGCACAAAAAAATTGGTGATCGCCGGAAAAGGCAATCTGTCTGATGAGGAACTTGAATTAATTAATGCAGATACTAATATTCATTTGATCAATCGTTTTATTGAAGATGGCGAAATGATATGGCTTTTTCAAAATTCCTCTGCGGTTATAATGCCGTATATCGAGGCATCGCAAAGCGGTGTTTTGCCGATCGCGTATAAATACGGAAAGCCTGTTGTTGTATCGAATTTGCAGGGACTTACGGAAAATGTTTCGGCGAGAAAAACAGGCTGTGTTTTTGATACTATCGATGAATTGAAAGATATTCTTTATCGATTTGACAAAAACGAGTTTTCCGAAAAAGAGATACTTGAGTTTTATCAAAAGAATTACTCATGGAAAGGCAATCTTGAAGATCTTTTAGATAATTTTCAAACGGAAGTGAGTGATGGTTCATAATATGAACACTGAATTAACAAAAAAAATACCGAATTCGTTTGCAGCATATCCTGCGATGATATCGCTGATGATCTATGTTTTCTTCTATCAGTTCGACTATCCGTTTGGTGCGACAGTCTTTTTGTATGTTGCGTTCGCACTTTCTGCCTTGTGGATGATTCTTGGGGGCGGTATGTATATATCCGCTCAGGCCATATTGGCGGCGGCTCTTGTTGTTGTATCGGCAGTAGGTACGTTCTATACATCAAACAGCGAAAAGGGAGATCGTGAGGCTATCCTTATGGCGGTCACCTGCGTGTTCCTTGTCTTTTTTTCGCAAAATGATCGCCTACTTTCGAAAATAAAAAAAATCACTTGCATTTTGTCATTCGCCGTCCTCGCGGGAGTACTGATCCAATACATGTTCCCCGATGCGATAAACGCATTTCTCGAAAATGTGCTCAAGGAAGATTGCTTTGAGGAGATGATTCGTGCGTACAATAACGATCGCGCGTATGCGGGATTTTCATCTCTCACATCAGACGCATCCTATTTTTCGGCGATCGTTCTCGGCTATTCGGCGTTTGATATGGCCTTCAATGAAAAATCGACGCTTTTCGCTCGCGTGATAGGTGTTGTATTTATTGCATTGGCGGTATTTGCCGTGATTTTGACCAGTAAGCGCGGCGTTGCGGTCGCGATGATCATCGCATTTTTCTTCTCCGTTATGGTAAAAAAGAGAATGTCAACAAAGATGGTGCTTGGCGTTATTGCACTTATCATTGTTGGTACTGTCGCATTGTATGTACTCAGTTTGCACAGCGAGTCGGTCAGCGCTTTTTTTGAACGTTTTGAGGCTGTCAACGGACAGGATATCACGACCGGTCGTATCGAGATATGGCAAAATGCGATCAAAAATCTCAAAAACATCTTTTTTGGAATGGGTACGGGTTCGGCGTACGATATTTACGATACCGGTCTGCACAATATCTATTTACAGATCTTCTATGATCATGGTCTGTTTGGGTTTGTCGTTTATCTTGCGTTCTTTGTGTCAAACCTCTTAATGGCAATAAGAAGACATGACGATATGTCGATCTTTGTTCAGACACTTCTTCTCTCTTACGGAATGTCTGGCAACCCTATCTATTCAAATTCGTTTTTTATCGCATACATCATCTTCAGTACGGTCGCGACAGATGCAAGTACAGATGGTGTCGAGAGATTGGAGAAATAATGAGCCAAAAAGTATTTTTTCTATTCAACTGTTCCAATGCTGCCGTTACCAGAGATTATCTTGAGATAGTTGCCGACGCACTGTCAAAGCTTGATTATGAGCCAGAATGGGTTGAGTCGCTTGACTCGGTGAAAAAACACGAACTTGTCGTTTTTTTGCTCGGAATTGATGCATTCCGTTGCTACCTCAAGGGATATAAAAATTTCATCCTTTGGCAGCAGGGAGCAACGGGCGCTGAGTCCTTCATGCGCCATGGCAGTATGCTCCGTAAAAGGATACTCGATCATATAGACATTTTTTGCATGAAAAAAGCAAAATTGATCTTCTATGTTTCGGATTACTTGAGATACTATTATGAAGAGAAGGCCGGCAGGAGTTTTGAAAAAAAATCCTACGTCATGCCCTGCTTTAACGAACAGCTTGATCGCTCGATGTTGGATCGCAAGGACTTTACCAAAAAAGTGTTTACTTATACAGGCTCTCTCAGTCCTTGGCAATGCTTCGAGGAGACTGTCGATGTTTACGCCGCGATCGAGAAGGTCATCCCCGATGCGTTCTTCAAAGTGCTGACCTTCAGTGTCGATGAGGCAAAGGCGATCATAGAGAGAAAAGGGATAAAGAATTACAGCGTCAAGAGAGTTCCGAAAGAAGAAGTAAAGGGAGAACTTGAGGATGCGACATTCGGATTTGTCCTTCGCCGCGACAACGAGGTCAACAGAGTCGCAACCCCGACAAAGATCTCGTCCTATCTTTCGGCGGGCGTTCTTCCGATCTACAGCAGATGCCTTGTTGACTTTGATTTGAGGGCACGTGGTCGCTCATTCGCTTTTCCTATGGATATCGGCGATGACAGTGCACCTCTTGTTGATTTTGTTAACAAAAGGATCGATGCAGAGCATGTCAAAGAAGAGATAATCGAGCTTTTTGATAGCTATTACTCGGCAAAGTCACACTCCGAAAACATTGCCGCATTTGCCAAGGATCTCCTGTAGACTACATATACCTAATGAAGGAAATATCTTATGAAAACAGTGATGCTTATTTTCGGGACGAGACCCGAAGCCATAAAAATGTGCCCTCTCGTGAACGAGCTGAAGAAGAGGAAAGGGTTTAAAACGATCGTTTGCGTCACCGGTCAGCATCGCACTATGCTCGATCGCGTGCTTGAGGCGTTTGATGTTACCCCCGATTTTGATCTGTCCATAATGAAGAGCGGACAAACCCTTTTTGATATCACGACAGCCATTCTCGAAAGGATCGGCGGTATTCTTGATGAGGTTCACCCCGATGTTGTGTTGGTTCACGGAGACACATCGACCACCTTCGCGACTGCACTTGCCTGCTATTATAAGCAGATCGCTGTCGGCCATGTTGAGGCGGGACTTCGCACATACGATATTTATTCACCCTATCCAGAGGAGTTCAACCGCCGGGCTGTCGGAATAATTGCGAAATACAACTTTGCACCAACAGAGCATTCGAGGGACAATCTCCTTCGCGAGGGCAAGGACGAAAGTAGCATATTTGTCACAGGAAATACGGCGATCGATGCACTGAATACTACCGTCCGAGACGATTATACCCATCCCGAGCTTGAATGGGCAAATGACAGTCGGCTTATCGTCATAACGGCTCATCGCAGAGAAAATCTCGGAGAGCCCATGCATCGTATGTTCCGTGCAATACGCAGGATCACCGATGAACACTCGGATGTCAAAGTGATATATCCCATCCATATGAACCCGCTTGTCCGCACCGCCGCAGATGAAGAACTTGGCGGTGATGATCGCATTCGAATAATAGAACCGCTTGATGTTCTCGATTTCCACAATTTCCTCGCGCGCAGTTACATGATACTGACCGACAGTGGCGGAATACAAGAGGAGGCACCCTCACTTGGAAAGCCCGTCCTTGTAATGCGCGATACGACCGAACGCCCCGAGGGTGTCAAGGCGGGTACGCTGAAGCTCGTCGGGACGGACGAGGAGGTCATTTATTCGGAGTTCAAAAAGCTTCTTGAGGATAAAAACGCATATGATGCAATGTCAAAGGCGAGCAATCCTTACGGAGACGGTCACGCCTGCCGCCGAATTGCCGATATACTTGAGGCAAACTGAGAGGTGCCGCTATGCGTATAGGTATACTCACATTTCATAAAGCCGTCAATTACGGCGCGTTTTTGCAGGCATTTTCGCTCTCGAATATGCTCGCGGAGCGTTTTCCCGACGATAAGATCGAGATCGTCGATTACATTGCACCAAAGGAAAAGCGACGCAAGGTCTATGTCGTTCTGCGTGCCGTCAAGCACCACGGACCGATCGAGGGAATTCGCGAGATAAATCGCGTGCGAACATTTGCAAAGGCACAAAAATATCTTCCGTTGTCCGATAAAAGTTTTTCGTCGGACGATTCGAGAGCACTCTATGACTATATCGAGCAAAGATATGATCTGCTCGTTATCGGCAGTGACGCTGTCTTCAATTGGCATCAAACCAATTATCCGACCGCATTCATCCCGACAAGGAAACTTTCGATACCGATCCTGACATATGCGGCATCGGTGCACGGTATGAAGTATCTTGACGAGTCGGCTGATAAGATAGCAGAGTGCGGCAACGCTTTTCGGGCAATGTCGCTTGTCGGCGTCAGAGATATTTGCACTGAGCGATTTGTCAAGCACTGTGCTCTTGAACTGTCTCCCGTGCATCTCTGCGATCCCACTGTTTTTATCGATACCAAAAAGCTCGCCGATATGGGGCGCAATACCGAAAAAATGCTTGAGAAAAAGTACTCGCTTGGACCGCATGATAAATATATTGTCTTGATGGTGCCCGACAGTCCGCTCGTTAAAGCGATAGCCGATAAATATCGCGGTGAATACAAGATATTGTCGGTCTTTGTCCGCTCTGCGTTTGCGGATGCTTATGCATCCGATCTCGACCCCATAGAATGGGCGGCAACCCTTCGTGGCGCATCTGCGATGGTTACAAGCTATTTTCACGGGGCGCTGCTAAGCCTCGTTCAGGGAACACCTGCACTCGTGTTCGACTATTCCGGTTTTTTTGATGACGCCAACACTTATGAGGGCAAGCTCTGCGATCTCATGAAACGAAGGCTCTCCATCTCCGAGCTTTATTACGACAGATCGGTCGCCGACTCTTTTTCGAGTGATGGTAACGCCGATATCATGGACATCTTTGATCGGATGCTTCACGGCGATTTTGATGGGCGTATAAAGGACGGACTTTCAAAAGAGAGAGACTCTTTCGAAATATTTGCCGCAAAGATCAAGGAAATTGCCGATAGAAAATAAAAATTAAGAAAAACTAAGTAAAAAGAAGGATATTTGATGTCAGCGCAATCAAAATCAAGACAGCTTGCGGTCGATACCGTGCTGTTCGGAATCAGCACATTCGGCTCGAAAATTCTCGTTTTCCTGTTGACACCGCTGTATACGGCGGTTCTCTCGACCGAGGAATATGGTGTTGCCGATCTGATCAATACGACGGTCGCACTGGTATATCCGCTGCTCACGCTTGCCATATCCGATGCCACGCTTCGTTACGCACTCGATAAAAACAGCTCCAAACGGGCAGTCATCGGCAACTCGATCCTGCTGACCGCACTGTCTGTCCTTCTGCTTGCGGCACTCTATCCGGCGGTTGCGGTGATGAATGCCGAGGTTGCGGTACAGCTTAGGGATTATTGGATATATTTCGTTCTGACCTATGCGCTCTACAATGTTCATCTTTGCTTTTCAAATTATGTAAAAGGCATAGGAATGACCAAGCTTTTTGCCGTTCAGGGGATAGTTCATACCCTTTCGGTCATCGCAGGCAATATTTGGTTTTTGCTCATCTCAAAGGCAGGGCTTCGCGGATATCTGCTCAGCGTGATCATCGGATACATCGTGCCGATCGTTCTCATGTTCATTTGCGCGAAACTGTACAAGGATCTTTTCCCCATAAAGGTTGATATACCGCTCTTTTCGAAGATGCTGAAATACAGCATACCGATGATCCCCGCACTCCTTGCGTGGTCGATCAATATGTACATTAATAAGTATATGCTCATCGGAATGCTCGATGACGGACTTGCGCAGTCGGGCATTTTCAGCATCGCCAACAAGATACCGTCAATGCTGACCGCCGTTCTGTCGATATTCACGCAGGCATGGCAGCTCTCGGCGATCTCGAATGTGAACGATGCCGACGAATCCGAATACTATACCAAGGTCTACAAAGCGATGCACATAGTCGCACTCGTCGGGTCGCTTGCGATAATTCCGCTCTCCAAACCGCTCTCGGCAATTCTTTTTGACAAGGATTTTTATGCCGCATGGCAACATATCCCGTTTTTGACATTGTCAGCCTTTTTCTCCTGCCTTTGCGGATTTTTGGCATCGGCGTTTCGTGCTTATGAAAAGACAGTGCAGCTCTTTGTTTCGGTCGTGGCGGGTGCGGTCATAAATATTATCCTTAATCTCGCACTTATCCCGACTGTCGGTGTCGTCGGTGCGTCAATCGCCACGGCGGCAAGCTTTTTCGTGACATGGATCGTCCGCATGATCACCATCCGCTCGATGGTCAAGGTCAAAATCAGACCGTGGCAGACGATCGTCACATATGCGGCGGTTACCGCGGCTTGTGTGATGATCAGTTTCGATCTCTCGTTTGCCTACCCTGCGTTCGCTGCAGCTTTTGTACTGACCGTACTGCTTAATTTCGCAGATATCCGCGATATCATCATTGTCGCATGGGGTACATTTGTTAAGCTCATCGGCTCGCTGAAAAAAGTGGGAAATAAGAAATAATAAACAAATCGGAGGATTTGATCATATGAAAATAGCTATTGCAGGTACGGGCTATGTTGGACTTTCGATGGCGGTACTGCTTGCACAGCATAATGAAGTCACCGCTGTTGATATCATACCCGAAAAGGTCGATCTTATAAACAGCGGCAGATCGCCGATCAGAGATGAGTATATCGAAAAATATCTCGCCGAGAAAAAACTCGACCTCAGAGCAACGCTTGATGGCGAGAGTGCCTATCGCAACGCCGATTTCGTTGTGATCGCCACACCGACAAATTACGATTCGAGTAAGAACTTCTTTGACACATCAGCGGTCGAGGATGTCATAAGGCTTGTCAAATCGGTGAATCCCGATGCGATCATGGTCATAAAATCGACCGTTCCCGTCGGTTTTACGGTAAATGTTCGCCAAAAATATCAGTCTGACAACATTCTTTTCAGCCCCGAATTTCTCCGCGAGTCCAAGGCACTCTACGATAACCTTTACCCGAGCAGGATAATCGTCGGCACGGATACTGACAATGTCCGCCTTGTCGATGCCGCAAATAAATTCATCGCTCTGCTCTGCGAAGGTGCGATCAAGGAAAATATCGATACTCTCGTCATGGGCTTTACCGAGGCTGAGGCTGTCAAGCTTTTCGCCAATACATACCTGGCACTCCGCGTTTCGTATTTCAATGAACTTGATACATACGCCGAGATGAAGGGACTTGATACCGAACGTATAATCAAGGGCGTTTGCCTTGATCCGAGGATCGGCAATCATTATAATAATCCCTCATTCGGTTACGGCGGATATTGCCTGCCCAAGGATACCAAACAGCTCCTTGCCAATTACGCCGATGTTCCGCAGAACATGATGACGGCGATCGTCGAGTCCAATCGCACAAGAAAAGACTTCATTGCCGACCGTGTTTTGCACATGGCGGGTTGGTATGCCTATAATGAGGATAACAGCTTCGATGCGGCAAAAGAAACTCCTGTGACTGTCGGCGTTTACAGACTTACCATGAAATCAAATTCGGACAATTTCAGACAGTCCTCGATGCAGGGCGTCATGAAACGAATAAAAGCCAAGGGAGCGAATGTTATAATCTATGAGCCGACTCTTGATGACGATACGACCTTCTTCGGCAGTCGTGTCGTGAACGATCTCGATAAATTCAAAGAAATGTCAGATGCGATCATCGCAAATAGGTACGACCCCTGCCTTGACGACGTAGCAGATAAAGTCTACACCAGAGACATCTTCAAACGCGACTGACATCATCATTCCGCCTCTCCGAAGCTCGGAGAGGCGGAAGAAATTTTGCGATCGAAATTTTTGCCGCAATTTTGCCATTTCTCTTGACATTTTTCGCAAATATGCTATAATATCATTAACCAAACAGTTTGCCACTGCGGAAATGACGATCCGCAGAGAAAAGGAGAATAATATAATGAAGATTTCAACACAGATAGAGCATGGTTCAACTCTCGTTGGAGAGGGACGAACGGTCGAGCTTGTCGCAAAGGCAGGCTTTGACGCATGGGATTTTTCGATGTTCGCTATGGCACCCTTCGATTGGGGCAAACGCACAATGATACATACCGACCATCCGCTCCAGGGAAAGAACTATCTCAAGTTCGCAAGAGAGCTTAAGCAGATCGGACTTGATAACGGTATCACCTGCAATCAGTCGCACGCACCCTTTCCGTCGAGAGAAGGCGGTATATATGACTACCTCCGCCGTGCCATCGAATGTACCGCTGAGGCGGGTGGCAATATCTGCGTCATCCATCCCGACAATAACGACAGCCCCGAGAGGAATGCCGAGATGTATTTCGATCTTCTCCCGTTTGCTAAGGACTGCGGCGTGAAGATCGCTACCGAAAACATGTGGAATTGGGACGGCGCAAAAAATCAGGCATGCTTTGCCGCATGTGCGACCCCCGAGAGCTTTAACGCTCACCTCGATGCCGTAAATGACGATTATCTCGTCGCTTGCCTTGATATAGGTCACGCCGAGATGAAGGGACTCGGGACAAACGCTCCCGAGATGGTGCGCGCACTCGGAAACAGACTTGCCGCACTCCACATTCACGACAACGACAAATGGCACGACTCGCATCAGATACCATTCTCGATGAATATCGATTTCGCACCCATCGTCAAGGCACTTAAGGATATCGGCTATAAGGGCTATTTCACACTCGAGTGCGACAACTATCTCGTCGGACGCACACCCGATAATCTGCTTGACGGACTTCGCGACATGGCAGGTGCGGCACGGAGACTTGCCGATATGTTCGAGGCAGAGTAAACGACATATACAACGGAAAGAGCAGGGAAGATTTGAAATATAAAATAGCTATCTGCGATGACTCTGCCACCGATAGGCAGTTTGTCTCCGATCTGATCGATAAATGGGCGGCAAAGTCGGGCAATACGGTGCAAACGAGAGCGTTTTCGTCTGCCGAGAGCTTTCTTTTTCACTACTCTGAGGAGAGCGATTTCGACATATTACTGCTCGATATCGAGATGGACGGCATCGACGGTGTAAGCCTTGCGAGAGATGTACGAACAGCCGACGGTAGGGTGCAGATCGTTTTCGTGACCGGCTACTCGGATTATATTGCCGAGGGGTACGATGTCGAGGCACTCCATTACCTCTTGAAGCCGGTCGATGAGGAAAAGCTTTTTGCCGTTCTCGATCGTGCTGCGGAAAAGCTTGACGCCGACGGCAAAATAGTCGATCTGTCAAATTCGACGGAGACCGCAAGACTTCCGATGCGCGAGATAATCTATATCGATGTCGTCGGAAACTATTCGCTTTTCCACGCAAAATTCGATTTTTCGGTCAAAATGACGCTTTCGAAGGTCGAAACTATGCTCGATGATCGAT
Organism: uncultured Lachnospiraceae bacterium; assembly: GCA_964582375.1. Taxonomy (GTDB): domain Bacteria; phylum Bacillota; class Clostridia; order Oscillospirales; family CAG-272; genus CAKSQF01. Next base: position 27,536 of record CAZORL010000012.1, on the reverse strand, counting down.
TTATCAGGGTCGGCAGGTCTCTGATCGTAAATCTCGAAAAGATCAGAAGGGTAACAAGGACGGATGTATTCATGTCAGACGGCTCTGTGTTGCCACTTCCAAAAGGTGCGTACGATCACATCAATCGCGCGATAATCACGAAAATAAAGTAAAAATAAAAGGAATCATATCATGAGTGAGATAAAACATCAAAACACCGGCGATATCCCCGCCTCCCATAAATGCGAGCACGAGGGATATGAATATTACAGAAAGAAATTTCTCACATACGGAGAAAGCTCCCATACCACGGTCAGTATTTACGAAGTGCCCCCGATGAAAGCGGCATATCCTTACCACTATCACCACAGAAATGAGGAGACTTTTTATGTGATCAGCGGTCAAGGGCTTATGAAGTGTGCGGACGGCGAGCGCGAGGTCAAGGCAGGCGATCTGCTCTTCTTTCCGACGGGCGAGCATGGCGCACATAAGCTGATCAACACATCCGAGACCGAAAATCTTGTCTATATCGACTTCGACGCAGTTGACGATATCGATGTTGCGGTCTACCCCGATTCACAAAAGATCGGCATTTGGGGCAAGGGGATCAATAAACTTTACGGAATGTACGACAATATCGACTACTATAAGGGTGAGTAGACCGTGTCATTTCTGTCCAAAAGGATCGACCGTCATATCGCCGCTTATCAAAGAGAGCTGATCGACACCCATTATATGGAGGTCGAGACGATGTATAAGCAGATCCGCGGATGGCGGCACGATTACAGAAATCATATACAAATGATGAAAGCACTTGCCGCCAAGGATGATATAGACGGTATCAGGAGCTATCTCGATATGCTCGACAAAGATCTTGCCACCGTCGATACCGTAGTAAAAACAGGAAATGCGATGGCTGATGCGATACTAAACAGTAAGATATCGCTTGCAAGATCGAAGGGAATATCGGTGAGTGTCGATGCACATATCCCCGTAAGGCTTAAAATGTCCGAGCTTGATCTGTGCGTCATTATCGGCAATCTTTTTGATAATGCGATAGATGCAAGTATGGCACTGCCCGAGGATGGTCGCATGATACGAGTTTATATGGATATGAAGAAAACTCAGCTCTATATCTCGTTTACCAATTTCACCGCCTCCAAAAAGCAGAAAAAACTCGGTAATCTGTTTGCGACGACCAAGGGAGACGGACACGGATTCGGGCTTGTTCGCATCGACAGTATAGTCGAGCGTCTTGACGGATATCTCTCACGCAACAGCGAGGACGGCGCATTTACGACCGAGATCCTCATCCCGCAGGTGTAGACATTTTCTTTTTGCGGTTTTTCGATATCAAAAGTCTGAAAACTTGTTTTCGATTTTTCGTCCTAAAGCAAAAGTGAGCGAATTGCGGCTGTTTTTGCAAGGCGAAATCTCTGCCGAAGGCAGAGAAAGCCGCAATTCTAAGTCTGAAAACTTGTTTTCAGACTTTTCGTCCCCCGAAAAAAGCAATTCGTCCCCGAAACAACACGGGGACGTTTTTATGTGATATAATGTGAGAGAAAAGAAAGGACGGTGGTTTTTTTTGAGAGAAAATCATAAAAAAGATAAGAAAAAGACGCCAAAATACAATATGTTTCAAAATACGGCGTTTATGATAAAGTGTGCGTGGACCTCAAAGGAGAAAAAGGTTCTCGTGACCGTGCTTCTTACCGGGGGACTTACTGCCGCACTGAGTGTCGTCAATCTTTACCTGTCTCCGACCGTGCTGTCGGTCCTCGAGAAGGGTGCGCCTGTGTCGGAACTGCTTTTGACCGTCGGTGCGTTTACGCTTGCGCTTATGATCATGTCCTCCGCAAAGGCGTATATCGACACAAACGCAATGTACGGCAGGGTATCGGTTCGAACCGAGCTTATCAATGCACTCAACCGAAAGGTCACGACTACATCCTATCCGAATTTGTTTGACGAGAAAATGCGCGAGCTTGAGAACATCTCGTCAGCGGCGGTTGCCAGCAACAGCGCGGCGACCGAGGCGATCTGGGGTACGCTCGCCGTACTTCTTTCGAGTGTTATCGGTTTTGTCGTGTACGCATGCCTTCTGTCTACACTCCATCCCGCCATCGCCGCCTTTATCGTTGTCACTGCGATGATCGGATTTTTCGTTAATTTTCGCCTTAATGAGTGGGGCTATCGACATCGTGCCGAGGAGTCGGAGGCTGTCGGGAAGATGGATTACCTGAGCAGGAAATCGGGAGAGGTCGCATTTGCCAAGGATATACGAATATTCGGACTTCACTCTTGGATAGAAGAGCTGTTCACCAAGACCGAGCGTGCGTATACCGCATTTCACGAGAGAGCCGAGGGCGTGTATGCGGCGGCAAAGGTCGTCGATGTCGTCCTGACCTTCTTGAGAAATGCAGTGGCTTATGCCGTGCTCGTCGGACTTGTCGTCGTTGGCAAGATCGGTGTCGCCGAGTTTCTCCTCTATTTTGGTGCGGTCGATGGCTTTGCCGCTTGGGTGAACGGCATACTCGGCGAGCTGAACACACTGCATAAACAATCTCTCGATATATGCAACGTTCGCGAACTGCTCGATTTTAACGAGCCTTTTGAGCTGACGGGCGGCGAGCATATCAAAGCAGATCCGATTGGCACTTACGAGATAAAGCTCGAACATGTATCGTTTCGCTATCCCGGTGCCGATGCTGACACTTTGTCGGACATCGATCTGACCCTGCATCCGGGCGAAAAGCTTGCCATCGTCGGTCTCAACGGTGCGGGAAAGACAACACTTGTTAAGCTCATCTGCGGATTTCTCGACCCGACAGAGGGAAGAGTACTGCTGAACGGCAGGGATGTTCGCGATTTTAACCGTGTTGATTATTATACCTTGTTTTCGGCTGTTTTTCAGAACTTTTCTCTGCTTGCGGCAAGTATCGCGGCAAATGTCGCACAGGACACCACCGATATCGATCTTGATCGGGTAAAAAACTGCGTCGATAAGGCGGGGCTTCGCAAGAAGATCGAGTCACTTCCCGGGGGATATGACACACTGCTGGGTCGTGAAGTCTATGATGATGCGATCCTTTTGTCGGGAGGCGAGACGCAAAGACTGATGCTTGCCCGTGCGCTCTATAAGGATGCTCCGTTTATCATCCTTGACGAGCCGACCGCCGCACTCGACCCTATCGCCGAGGCGGATATGTACAATAAATATAACGAGATGACAAACGGGAGATCGTCTGTCTATATCTCGCACAGACTTGCCTCCACCCGTTTTTGCGACCGCATAATCCTTATCGATGGTGCAAGGATAAGCGAGTCGGGAACACATGATGAACTTATAAAGATGGGTGGCAAATACGCCGGGCTGTTCGAGGTTCAAAGCAAATACTACAGAGAAGAGGAGGGCGAAAACAATGAAGAGAATGAAGAAAACCAAATCTGACGATAAAATGTCGCTTTCGCAGATCGCTCGGATGAATATTCGTGCCATGGACATCTATCGACGTAAATATCCAAGCCTTTTCGCCTCCTGTATTGCCAAGATCATTTGGGACACCCTCACGCCATATGTCGGGATATATCTGTCCGCGCTCATCATCGGCGAGCTTGCCTCTCCGTCGAGGGATGCGGAACGGCTGAAAATGCTTGTCCTGATATCGCTTTCAGCGGCAGCGGTAATATCGACAGTCAACATTTTTTTGACAAGATGGAAAAATTCGCAGACCGCAGGTATGTGGATGAAGATCGAGCATATCTTTGCCGATAAGATGCTCGAAATGGATTATTCGCGAATTGATGATCCGAAGACCGCAGAACTTCATTCGACCGTGATGCAAAATCTCAATTCCTCGGGATGGGGAATGTATCACGTCTGGACATCATTTGGCGAACTTGTTTCATCGATCATCACCGTCCTCGGTGGTGTCTCACTGACGGTAACGCTTTTCACGATCCCCGTTCCCGGGCAGTCATTTCTGAACAGTCCGCTTGCCGCGATAGGCATTATTGTCCTGATGCTCGCGATCACCGCAGTCTCGCCGATATTTGCCGCGAAGATCGGCGATCAGTGGGCAAAGCTTTCGAAAATGCATAATTTCGGCAACCGTTTGTTCGGTTTTTTCGGATTTCTCGGATATAATGACAAGCTTGCCCTCGATGTGAGAACCTATCGTCAGGACAAGATCTGTGAGCGATTCAATACCGATAAAAACAGTACCTTCAGCTCAAACGGAGTTTTCGCAAAATATGCTCGAGGCGCGGGAGGATTGTATACAGCGGCGGCGTCGGCATCAACACCACTGCTTGTCGGCATGATCTATCTTTTTGTCTGCCTCAAAGCACTCGGCGGTGCGTTTGGACTCGGCGCGGTCACACAGTATGTCGCATCGATCACCAAGGTGTCGGGCGGTATATCCGAGATGGTGAACGCTCTTATCGATATGCGCAACAACGCACCTTTTTTGAAGCTTACCTTCGATTATCTCGATATTCCGAATGATATGTACAAGGGCTCGCTCACGGTTGAAAAACGATCCGATCGCAAATATGAGATCGAGTTCCGAAATGTGTCCTTCAAATACCCGGGCTCGGATAATTACTCACTTAAAAACGTGAACATGAAATTCAGAGTCGGCGAGAGACTTGCGGTCGTCGGAATGAACGGCTCGGGTAAGACTACCTTCATAAAATTGCTCTGCCGACTTTATGATCCGACCGAGGGCGAGATACTCCTGAACGGCATCGATATTCGCAAATACGATTATCGAGAATATATGGACATTTTCTCGGTAGTTTTCCAAGATTTCAATCTTTTGTCAATGAATCTTTCCGAAAATATTGCCTCGGGAAGCGATTTTGATAAAGACCGCGTGATCGACTGCCTCACAAAGGCGGGATTTTCCGATCGCCTTGCAACAATGCCCGACGGTATCGATACATGTCTTTATAAAAGCTGGAACAAAAACGGCGTCGATGTGTCGGGCGGCGAGGCACAAAAGCTCGCCATCGCCCGCGCACTCTATAAGGACGCACCGTTTATCATTCTTGATGAACCGACCGCCGCGCTCGATCCGATCGCCGAGGCGGAGATATACGAAAAGTTCGACTCGATCGCGGGTGACAAGACCGCCATATATATCTCCCACCGACTCTCGTCATGTAAGTTCTGCGATGAGATCGCCGTCTTCCATGAGGGCAGTGTGATACAGCAGGGAGGACACGAAGATCTGCTTGCCGATAAAGACGGCAAATACAGCGAGCTTTGGAATGCGCAGGCACAGTATTATGTCAAAGAAGGCGGGGCGGCGTGATAAATGACATACGATGAAGCCTTTGCCCGCCTTTCAAGATCAAAGTTCAGATCCCGCTTTCATCTTTCCGCAGCCGATATCGCATATATCGACAGAGTTGGCATCGAAAAGATCAGATCTCATGCGACCGATTTTGTTAGTGCTCGCCTTGCCCCCATCCCGGGCGAGACCGACGGCAAACAAACTCCCATGCGCGGTCATCCCGTGTTTGTTGCCCAACACGCCTGCGCACTTTGTTGCAGAGGATGCATGAATAAATGGTATCATGTCGCAAATGACCGCCCCATGACCGAGCGCGAGATCGAAAAGACGGTCGATTTTATCATGGTTTGGATCGAACGCGAATATAAAAAATAAGAAAAGCTCTCCCCAAAAATCCGGGAGAGCTTTTTTGACAACCTGCGGTTTCTAAAATTGACAACGAAAAAATACTTGATTTTTTATAAAATGTGATGTATAATCAAGATAGTAAAAATACAGCGGAAAAACAGGAGGATAATGAGAAATGGAACTCAAGTTCAGAATTTCAAAACTGCGTACGGACGCAGGGCTATCGCAAGAAGCGCTTGCCGAAAAGCTCGGAGTGTCACGTCAAGCTGTCCAAAAATGGGAAAACGGCAGTGCGACACCGGGACTCGGCTGTCTCAAAAAAATGTCGGAGATATTCAGGGTCACCCTTGACTTTCTCGTGCTCGGCGGCACGAACAGGACGGTCGAGGAGCTGATGTACGGCAGTGACATCACCCCCGACTACGAAAATATGTTTTATTGGGAGTCCTACCCGAAAAACATTATGAACGAGTATCGACAGTCGATCGAGGAGGGTAAAGACATTTCGTCGTACGAAAAGCTCTTTGTCGCGGTCAGCGAAATGCCCGACGGCGCGTATAAAGAGCGCGCGTCCGATCTCATATTCGATATCGTCTCACACGCGGGTATGGTCGACGGCTATAAATATGACGAACCATCCGACCTAACGTCTATCGTCGAAGCGTCGGACGGTGTTTTGCCCGAGCTGAAAATGCCCGACCGTGCCGCCCTTCGCGATAAAATCAAGGGCGCATGGCTTGGACGTATATGCGGCTGTCTGCTCGGCAAGCCGATCGAGGGCATACGCACACCCGACCTGAAAAAGCTGCTCACCGCGACCGATAACTATCCACTACATCGCTATATTCGCCTTGCAGACCTCACCCCCGAGATCGAGAACTCGATATCCTACAGGATCGGCAAATATTGCCTTGCCGATAATATTAAATGCGCTCCCGTGGACGACGACACGAATTACACCGTGCTCGCATCGGTCATCGTCGACAGATACGGCAGAGATTTTACCCCCGATGATGTGGCGGCGGCATGGCTATGGTATCAGGGCAAAAATGCCTACTGCACCGCAGAGCGCGTCGCTTATAAAAATTTCGTGATGGGCTATCGCCCTCCTAAATCGGCACTTTATAAAAACGTTTATCGTGAGTGGATAGGAGCGCAGATACGCGGCGACTATTTCGGCTATATCAACCCCTGCGACCCTGTCACCGCCGCCGAAATGGCATGGAGGGATGCATCGATCTCACATGTCAAGAACGGTATATACGGCGAAATGTTTGCCTCGGCGATGATCGCGGCGGCGGCAGGTACTGACAGCGTACCGGATGTTATTTCGGCAGGACTTTCGCAGATCCCGAAAAATTCGAGACTTCACAGCTCTGTGTCGTCGATCGTCGAGTCTTGGAAGGGCGGTGCCGACAAAAAGGATGTTTTTGCGAAAATACATTCGGAATACGATGAGTTTTCCGAGCACGGCTGGTGTCACACCATCTCGAATGCGATGATCGTCGCGGCGGCTCTGCTTTACGGCGCGGGCGACTTTGCAAGATCCGTCTGCATGGCGGTCGAGACCGGCTTTGACACCGACTGTAACGGTGCGACCGTCGGCTCTATAATCGGTATGATGAAGGGCGCGGGCGGTATTCCCGACGAGTGGACAAGACCAATCTGCGGCACGCTCGATACATCGATATTCGGCGTCGGCAAGGTTAGCGTCGATGACATGGTCGAGAAGACGATGAAGCATATTAATAATACAAATAATATGAACAATAAATAAAAAACAAGAAAGGTATTACGCTATGAAAAAGACTTTGGTTTCGATTTTACTCGTACTCTCGCTTCTTTCGTTTTCGCTCTTCTCACTTTTTTCCGTAAACGGTGTCAGCGCAAATGAAACAGAAGAAATCAAAAAGGTCGAGACGACATTGACGACCGACGAACTTTACGATAAGCTTCTCGGCGGTTGGCTCGGACAAATGATCGGTGTGTCATGGGCGGCATCGACCGAATTTAATTATCGGGGCGTTATCATGCCCGAAAAAGACATGCCCGTGTGGAGCCCGTCTATGATCAATGATGCCTTCACTCAGGACGATCTTTATGTCGAGATACCCTTTATAGAGATGCTCGATAAGCACGGACTTGACTGCGATGTCAAGCTTATAGCGGAAAATTTCTCAAAATCCGAATTTCCGCTTTGGCACGCAAATTATCAAGCACGACTGAATCTTCAAAACGGCATCCCTTACCCCGATTGCGGAAGCCCCGAGTATAATAACCATGCCGATGACATTGACTGGCAGATCGAGGCAGACTTTCTCGGAATGATCTATCCGGGACTTGTAAATGAAGCGGCAGAGCGAGCTTTTGAGATCGGTCATATCATGAATTACGGAGACGGCGTTTACGGCGGTGTTTTCGTGTCTGCAATGCACTCGGCGGCGTTTACCGCCTCGTCGGTTCGTGAGATAGTTGATAGAGCACTTGCAACCATCCCCGACGGCACGCTCTTTAAAGAAGTAATGACGGACGTCATAAATGCGTATGATAAGGGCGAAAAATGGGAGGTTGTCTGGCAGCTTCTTGAAGATAAATGGGCATCTTCCGACAAGTGCACCGAATGCGCGGGTGCTATCAATATCGACGCAAAGTTGAATGCCGCATATGTACTTATCGGACTCCTTTACGGCGAGGGCGATATGGAAAAGACCATTCTCATCTCCACGAGATGCGGTCAAGACAGCGACTGTAACCCCTCGACCGCCGCATCCATCCTCGGAAATCTCATCGGCGCAAAGGCTATCGAAAGCAAATATACATCAGCTGTCAACACGAGCAACAAGTTCCAAACCACGGACTACACTCTCGATGATGTGATAGATATGTCGCTGAAGCTCGCAAAGGAAGCTGTCAATGCAAACGGCGGAAACTTCGGTGACGATGGGATCAAGATCGTGTCGGATGCCGATATTATCGCAGTTCCCTACGAGCAGTGGGAGGGCGGAATCGGCGCGACGCTCACCGTCAACGCTACAACAGGCGGTGCGGTGCTTGTAAAGCTTGCGAGCGCAGGCAGTGAAAAGGTCAAAAGTGTCACCTATGATATGGGCGACGGCTTTGTTACCTCTGAAAATATATGCCGATACGGCTATGAAAAGCCGGGCGAATACACGGTGACCTGCAGAGTCGAGGGTGAAGACGGAACGCTCGTAACGCTTAAGACGAGCGTTACCGTCGATCCCGAGCTTGCAGAGGTCGTCAGCTCCCCGATATGCTCGATTACAAATCCCTCCGGAAGCGGAAACAAGGATATGAATGTCTTCTGCGACGGTATAATCCCGTCAACGACCGATTCCGTTACGTGGCTTCAGTATGATACCTATTGCGGCGGCGGAGAACTTGACTCTCTTTGGGTCGGTCTCAAATTTGACAAAAAAATAACTCTTTCGAAGGTGAAATTCACCGAGGGCGTCCATTTTTGGGATGGCGGTTGGTTCGAAAAAACACCGACCGTTGAAGTACTGATCGATGATGCGTGGGTCACTGTCGGCTCGACTGTCGATGGCGGCTATCCCGAGGGTAACGACATGCCATCGCACGGATCTCCCTTTGAGACCTATACATTCGTGTTTGACAAAGAGGTCGAGTGTAGCGGCGTTCGATTTGTCGGAAAGCCGGGCGGCAACGCTCATTTCATAAGCGTCGCCGAGATCACTCCCGTAATCGAGAGCGATAAGCCCTTTTCCGAAAAGCTTGCCTGCATAATCTGCTCGGTATCTTCTCCGACAGGCGGCGGTTCGTCGGATATCGGCGTAATAAACGATAAGATAATTCCAAATGCGAGCAGTGCAAACGATAAACAACAGTACGATACATATATCGGCGAAACCGCAAATGCGTTTGCTTATATCGGATATCTCTTCGACGGTGCAAAGGTTGTTTCCGCACTGAAATTTTCGGAGGGTAACCACTTCGACAACGGCGGTTGGTTCAAAAACGGCGACATAAAGGTGCAGATCCTTACGTCCGACGGCTGGGTCGATGTTGCCGCAGACGGTATCGACAAATATCCCGTGGGTGACAGCTATAACGTCTTTGCACCCGGCTATGAAAGCTACACCTTCTCGCTGAAAACTCCCGTATCCTGCTTGGGTGTCAGAATTGCGGGTACGGCAGGCGGCTCCGGCTTTATCAGCGTTTCTGAGCTTGAGGTCACCTACTCCGAAGCATCCCCCGATCAGCCATCTCATGAGCATAGCTTCAGCTCGTCTTGGAAGAGCGATGACGATGGACATTGGAAAGAATGTGAGTGCGGCGAGATCGGTGATAAGAGTGCACATAGCTTTGATGACGGCAAGATCACCAAAGAATCCACGACCGATGAGGAAGGCAGACTGACCTACACCTGCAACGAATGCGGATATGAGAAGACCGAGAAGATCGATAAGCTCCCTCAAACTCCGACTACGGGTATGCAGATATTTGTTGCTTGCACATTTGTTGCAACGATTGTGGCTGCTGTCGGTGTGATTCTGCTTTTAAAAAAAAGAAAAATCGCATCGGGAAAGTAAAGTAAACAAATAACAGAAAAAATCGTCAATTGCATATTTGTCAATTTTTCAAAAAAACGAGACTCCAATCATCGGTAGCCTCGTTTTTTGTATTACAGATCAAATTTCCTTGTGCAGTAAGGACATTCCATCGTATCGATGCGGCGATCTATGTACAGCTCCTCCCCACAAAATGGGCAGTAAATTGTTGTCGGACTGTCCAACATTTTCGATTCGACCTTTGAGTGAACTGTTGAACCTTTGTTTGGGTGAGGTTGTTGGGAATTTGTCGGGTAAGCTTTCGTCGCTTTTGCTGTTTGATTGTCAGTCTGTTTGTTTGTCTGCGGCCTCTCCTCTGCCACAGATGAATTAGCACTAAGCTTTTCAATGATTTTGAAGAGCTTAATGCCAAAGTAGGCTATCATTGCAATACCAAAAACGATCAAAGCGAAAGAAATACCGGTTTTAATGATTTCTGCTAAGTCTTGAATATTGTTGGCGGTCTGAGCGGTTGCATTCTGAATACCTGTAAATGCATCACCGCCGTAGGCTCGATTTAATTCCCGACTGCCGGTGTCCATTTTGGAAACGGCATATGCGAGAAACATAGAGATAAAACCACCCATTACGCCGACGATGGAGCAAGTGAGTCCGAACGCAAGTGTAGTTGCATTATTCGAGGGTGTGTTTTGGCTTCTTTGAGTTTGAGTGTCGAAAGACTGATTTACTTGGTTGTTCATTTTCTTTTCCTCCTTTAATAGTCAGGCAGCTGATTGTAAAATGTTAATATATGTCAGATCGGACATTAAACATGCACACTTGCACTATCTCGGCAGGGCGGGAGATACCCCCGCCCTACAGGAGAAGTGAAAATTTCATTGGTTGATTGCCGATTCTTTATTATACTCGATTTTTTGGGTCGACTATCTTCTTTACATAGAATATCATATCATTCTCGCTACCGTTTGTCAAGCTTTTTTGATTAATTTCGCGAAAAATGACTAAGATCGATCTTATTACGGAATAATTTCATTGAGCGCATTTTGCGCTGCAAATAAATTGAATGAAAGGAAGTTTAAGCCATGAATATAAAAATAAAAAGTATAGCTTCGGCGCTTGCGGCAATTTTTGTCGCCACGGCGCCCGTCGCCTATGTGTCAGCCGCCGAGGGCGAGTACACGGCATATAATTGGTACTGCATCGGCAATGACAAGCATATGCAGCCGCCGATCGACCCCTCAATGAGCTTTATCGAAAAGTACGACGGCTATTATCTGAACAAAAAGGCGGACGATCGCGACAAGGTCATCTATCTCACGTTTGATGCGGGATATACGAACGGAAATGTTGAAAAGGTGCTCGACTCGCTGAAAAAGCATGACGCAAAGGGTGCGTTCTTCATCCTCGAAAATCTGATCAAGCGAAATCCCGAGCTTGTCAAAAGGATGGTCGATGAGGGACATCTCGTTTGCAATCATACCAAAAGCCACCCCGATATGACGAAGATCTCGGATAAAGACATGTTCGACGGACAGCTCTCGGCACTGTCGGGTGCTTATTTGGAGCTTATCGGGGAAGAGATGCCGAAGGTATATCGACCGCCCGAGGGCAGATTTTCAAGGGACAATCTGAGGCTTGCCAAGGAACTCGGCTATAGGACGGTTTTTTGGTCGTTTGCCTATGCCGATTGGGACAACAACAGACAACCTGCCCCCGATGCTGCCTTGAAGAAAATACTCGCGCATACCCATAACGGCGAGATCATGCTCCTCCATCCGACCTCGGCAACGAATGCTCAGATACTCGATCGATTGCTGACCGATCTCGAAAAAGAAGGCTATCGTTTCGGCTCGCTCGAGGAGCTGTGGAAATGAGACGACTTTTTGTCACCGCTCTCGCACTCTGCCTTTTGACGGCGTCGATGCCTCCGATCTCGGCGGCAGAAGAACGGAAACAGATCGCACTGACCTTTGATGACGGACCGTCCGATAAATATACGGAGAGTATCCTTGATCTGCTCGCAAGATATGACATCAAAGCGACCTTCTTCCTTGTCGGCTCGAATGTCTGCATCTCCCCCGAGATAGTCAAACGACAGGCGCGCGAGGGGCACGAGCTCGGAAATCATACCTTTACCCATCCGCACATGAAGGATCAGAGCGTCGGTACTCTCGAAAACGAACTGAATATGACATCCGACGTCATATATACCGTCTGCAAAAAACGCCCGACTCTTTTCCGCCCACCCGAAGGCGTGGTGTCAAGCACGGTCTCGACTGCATCGGATGAGCTTGGCTACAGACGCGTGCTCTGGACGATCGACACCATGGATTGGGCGCACAGAAGCAAAAAGGAGATAGTTGACACGGTACTCTCGGAGGCAAAAGACGGCTCGATCGTGCTCATGCATGATTATATCGTCGGCGAGAGCCACACCAAAGAGGCACTCGAGGAATTGATCCCGAGACTTATCGAGAGGGGATTTGTTTTCGTAAGAGTTTCGGACATGAAATAAGCGGTATAAAACAAGATCGAGGCTGCCCGAGGGCAGTCTCGATCGTTGATAAAAGATATTTGGCAGGGGATTGCCCCCCACGAGCTATTTCACATGTACCCCGAACTTGTCCGACAGATCGCGACGCTTTTCGGCGTATTCGTATGCGCCCTTGTAATCTCCGATCGATTTGCAGGAGATCTCAAGATCTGCATATACCGAGTAGCGAAAGAGAGCGTCCGCATGAGCCTCGTCAAAACGTTCGATCAATTCTTGCAGTAGAGATATAGCGCGATTGTAATTACCGGCGGACATCGACAGTCGTGCGTTGATGTGGATCCTGAAGAGCGGATCCTTCAAATTCAGTGCATCGTAGACACCCGTTGCCACCTCGTATTTGCTTCTTTCGATCAAACTGAGCATTTCGGTGTATGCCGCAAGCTCGGACAGGTGGGAATCTTCGTATCCGATCGCCGTGATAACATCGGGAGTGCGGGAATTTGCAAGTGCATCGATTATCTCAAGGTGTGCATGTGACGATGAATGAATGCCGTCTGTCGGATAGACCGTTTTTGACGCAGTGTCATCGGCAAGGACGTAAGCCCGTCGCGCTCCTTCGAGCCAACCGTCGGTATAATGCATGTTGCCTATCTCAAGATAGCATTTTGAAATGATCAGATAGATCTCGTCGTCCGCATCGAGCTTTTTGCAAAGATCGATGCACTTTTGGTAGGACTTCCCCACAAGGAGTTTTTTGATCTTGGGCATAAGCTCGCGCTTTTTGTATTCCGAGATGGTCGCCTCGGTGTCGGTAAAATATCCGGTCGGTATGCCCAGCTTTTCGGAAATATATTCGAGCGTGCCAAGTGATGGATGTGCCTTGTCCGATTCTATTTGCGAGAGCATATTGCGCGTCATGAAATCGCCGCACAGCTCACTTTGCGTCAGCCCAAGCTCGAGCCGCGCACCCTTTATCTTTTCACCGATCGTCGGCATATGCACACCCCCCGTTTACCTTCTTAGTAAATACATTTTACCTATTCTACCATAAAAGCCTCCGACTTTCAAGAGCGGACGAAAAAAATTAACAAATAAATTTTGCAAATTGCCCTCATTTTTGAGACAAACAGCCGAAAACCCTTTGACAAATCGTACAAATTGTGTTATAATATCCTAAAGTATCAACATGAAAGGAAACTTTCAATAATGAGCGCCTATCGATATCAGACAGACAAAATCAGAAAAAAACTTGCGGGTATGGGCATAAATGTTGACAGAGCGGCGGCATGGATGATCGCCGAACAGTTTTCACGCCCCGATAACCTCTCGTTTGCCGCAGTCGTCCTTTTTGATGACAGACTTGTTTTTGTAAATGAGGGCGATATCATGTTTGATGAAAGGCTTGCCGATGTTGCCGATCTCCGCCTCGAGGAGGGCGTTTCGGGATGCACGCTCGTTTGCAGCGTAAAGGGTGTCTCCCGATCGGTCGCTACGATGTCCTATTCGTGCAAGGATGATGCGTTCAAACTTGTTTGCGTTTTCGAAAAGCTGATCTCGGGCGAGCGTTATGAGCGTATTGAGCCGGATGACAGATTTTGCCCCAAATGCGGAAGGCACTATCCCGACTCGGACAGGAAATTCTGTCCCCACTGCGTTGACGGCAGAAGGGTCATGTCGGGGATGCTAATCTTTTTCAAAAAATACATACCGCAGATAATCATTACCCTTCTTTTGCTTGTTGTGACGAGTGCACTCTCTGTCGTGTCGCCCTATCTCGGCTCGGGATTTTATTATGATGAGGTTCTCTCCGCCGACGGCAGTTTCTACGGCAAGATCATTTTTGTGATCACGCTCATAGTCGCACTTCGACTGCTTCGTGTCGGTGTGGATATGCTTTCGCAGGCTGTTTCGAGCAGAATTTCGGCAAAGCTTTCATATGACATGAAAAAGACGATATTCGGTGCGATCGAAAAGCTGTCGGTGTCCTATTTTTCGGCAAGATCGACAGGCGGACTTATGAATCAGGTCAATTCGGATGCCGACCGTATATATTGGGCATTTACTGACGGTTTCCCGATACTTGTGATAAATGTCGTACAGGTTGTTGCCGTGATCGTCGTGATGATCACGATAAATCCGCTTCTTACCCTTCTGGCACTTCTGCTCTTTCCGCTCACGCTTTTTTTGATCGGCAAGACCTACGGTCAGGCACGCAAACTAAACGCAAAAAATTATTCTCGCGAACGTGCGATGACAGGTATGCTCTCCGATCTGCTGAACGGGATAAGAGTCGTCAAATCATTCGCGGGCGAAAAAAGAGAGTCCGCACGATTTGATAAATCAAATCGAGCACTTGCGGATGCAAGCAGACGCCGCTCTGTCTACTCATCGACCGTCTTTCCGATGCTCGGCATGCTTGTCTATCTCGGCACGATAATCGTTTGGGCGGTTGGCGGCTGGATGACCGTCACCGACAGCTTCGGCATGACCTACGGACAGCTGCTGACCTTCTCGGCATATGTTTCTATGGTGTATGAGCCGATGTACTCGCTCGTGAGCCTTGTTCAGAACGCATCCGAAAGCATGAACGCAATGAGCCGCCTGCTTGAGGTCATGGATGCAAAACCCGATGTCGAGGCACCGACCTCTCCCGTGTCGCTCGGCGAGATGCGCGGCGATGTGTCGTTCAAGAATGTCAAGTTTTCATATGTAAAAAATCGCACGGTCCTTGACGGGATCTCGTTTGATATAGATGCCGGCAGTAATATAGGTATCGTCGGACATACCGGTGCGGGCAAATCCACCATCGCCAATCTGATCATAAGACTTTACGATGTCGATGAGGGCGAGATAACCATTGACGGCGTGAATGTCAAGGATATATCCTTCGAGGAACTCCATAAAAATATCGCGATAGTCTCGCAGGAGACCTATCTTTTCGTCGGAACTCTGTTTGACAATATCCGCTATTCAAGCCCTGATGCGACAACTGCGGAGGTGATCGCGGCGGCTAAAGCGGCTGGCGCACACGAATTTATATCAAAGCTTCCCGACGGCTATGAGACTAAGGTCGGGCAGGGCTATAAGGAACTCTCGGGCGGCGAGCGTCAGCGTATATCCATTGCACGCGCACTTCTTCGTGACCCGAAGATACTGATCCTCGATGAGGCGACAGCGGCGATGGACACAAAGACCGAGCAGATGATACAAAGGACGCTTGACGAAATGTCAAAAGGCCGCACGACCATCACGATCGCCCATAGGCTTTCAACACTGAAAAACGCCGATTATCTCATCGTTATCAAGGACAAAAAGGTCTGCGAATACGGCAGACCCGTCGAACTTATCGCAAAAGACGGCGTCTATCGCCGACTTTATACCCTTCAGCTTCAGGCACTTCGCGATGCGGGAATCGCAGAATGATCAATTTGGTCGAAAGGAAGTTATCGAATATGAACAGCACAGACAATATGCGGATAAATTATCTGAACGGCAAAAACACCGCGTTTTTCAAAAGCGGAGACTTTATCGGCGTCGAGACGAATTTTGCCGATCATCCGATACCGCGAGTCCACCTCCATCGTATGTTCCCCTTCTCCGAGCCGTTTACGAATATTTCGGTTCAGGATGACGAGGGCGAGGAGATCGGTCTTATAGCAAGTATTGCCGATTTTTCACCCGAAACGGCGAAAATGCTTCGCGATGAACTTGAAAAATCATATTTTGTGCCGAAGATCACCGAAATCTTTTCGGTCAAAGAAAAATTCGGCTTTTCTGCGTGGAAGGTCTCGACCGATGTCGGCGAGCTTGAATTTACACTCCGTGACACATACAGATCCATGATCTTTGCAGGCGGCGGACGCATTTTTCTTGTTGATTCGGACGGCAATCGCTACGAGATCCCCGATGTCGCAAAGCTTGACGCAAAATCATATAAATTGATCGAACTTTATATTTGACAAATGTCAAAGAAATATCGCTATACAAAAAGGAGGTGCGAACAATGACCGACCGAGAACAAAAAATGTATGAAAGACTCGGACGTGAGGTACTGCTCGAATATTCGAGAGAGCCGCTCGCACTGCTCGAATATGATATATCACAGGCGGCAGACAAGCTGACCAAGGGTTGCATTGTCTTCTACCCCGATTGCTATGCGGCGATCGAGGGAAGGACGGTCATCGGCAGATGCGTCCTCGACGAAGGGGATCGTTACAGCGCAAGAGTACTGTCGGGAGCTGTAAGACTTGAGCTTGTCAAGGCGGACGGAACTGTAACAACAGTCTGCAGGGCAACAATGGCGGCAAAATCCGATTTTTTCGCAACCGCCGAACGGCTTTCGGCACTCTCACAGGGCAGAGAACCTCGCCCGTCGCGTGCACGAGGTGCTACAAAGTGTAAAAAGTGCGGCAGACCGCTCCCACCGCATCAAAGCTCGGATCTTTGTCACAGATGCAGTGATAAAAAGAAGAGCATAAAACAGCTGTGGGATGTTATAAAGGCGGACAAATTTTATATTTTCACCGCTGTTGTTCTCTTTTTTGCGGTGACTGCCGTAAATCTCGTGACTCCATATCTGAACAGACTGCTTATCGACGGCTATATCACGCCGAAAAACGAAAATTTTGTCGGATTCATCTCGGTAATTCTGTCGATGCTTGCTGTCAGCCTTGTTTCGCGGGGGATATCGATAGTACGCAGTCTCCTTCTCGTAAAGGCGAGCACGAATGTCATAACGAGACTTCGCGGCAATGTCTTTGATAAGGTGCAGACGCTGTCTGTCGCAAATGTCGGCAGACATACAGCGGGAAACATTTTGCACAGGATAACCCGCGACACGGCAATTATACAGGGATTTTTGACAAACGAACTTCCGTCCATCGCCGAGCAAGCACTTATTTTTGTGACCGTCGCGGTGATACTTATAATCTATGACCCTCTTCTTGCTCTCTTGATCTTTATTCCGATTCCCATATTCCTTGTTGCCCACAGAGTTTTTATCAATCGGACGCACAGACTTTATGAGGGACAGTGGCAGTACGAGGACAGAGTTCAGACCTCGCTTCACGATATTTTCTCGGGAATACGCATAGTAAAGGCTTACGGCAGGGAAGATTATGAGGAGAAGCGTTTTGACAGGCTCGTCAGCGAGGAAAGCAGGATCAAGGCGCGCAATGAGCTTTTCTGGGCGATCTTCAATCCGCTTGTCAACTTTATCGTCTCTTTCGGCGAGTTTATAATCCTTTACTATGTCGGAAAGCGAGTTATAAACGGCAGTATGACGCTCGGAACGATGCAGATGTTCTCATCCTATGTTGGGCTGATCTACGGACCGATTCGCTCGCTCTCGCGTATCCCGAGACAGATCGTCAGGCTTCTTGCCGCCGTTTCAAAGGTGTTCGAAATATATGACGAAAAATCGGATGTGCCCGAGAGCGTCGATCCGATCAATGCCGATATCGTCGGAAGGATCGAATTTCACGATGTTTCGTTCGGATACGACGAGGAGCGTGAGGTGCTTCATAATATTGACCTTACGGTAGAGCCGGGCGAGATGATAGGCATCGTTGGACGCTCGGGTGTCGGAAAATCGACGCTTATCAATCTTGTTCTTCGAATGTATGATGTTGACAGCGGTCAGATCCTGATCGACGGACGCAATATACAAAGCTATTCGCAGGAATCGCTTCGCTCACAAATAGGCACGGTACTTCAAGATAATTTCCTCTTTTCGGGGTCGATCTATGATAATATCGCCTACGCAAAGCCGACTGCCTCTCGCACAGAGGTGATCTCGGCGGCAAAGCTTGCGGGTGCTCACAAATTTATATCAAAACTGCCGGACGCATATCAGACCTACATCGGCGAGCGCGGTTATACGCTCTCGGGCGGCGAACGTCAGAGGATAGCGATAGCAAGAGCACTTCTTCACGATCCGCGCATATTAATACTCGATGAGGCGACCGCCTCGCTCGATACCGAGACCGAAAAGCAGATACAGGATGCCCTTGCCAATCTGATGTCAAATCGGACGACCATCGCGATCGCACACAGGCTCTCGACACTTCGCCTTGCAAACCGACTCGTCGTGCTCGATAAGGGCAGGATCGCCGAGGTCGGAACTCACGATGAACTGATGCGCAAGAAGGGTATTTATTACGAGCTTGTTATTGCTCAGAAGAGTATATACGATTTTTCGGATAAGCGACAAGGCAGAGAGGATGCACCGCCACCCGATGGTGGACAGCCTTGACAGACTTTCATATTGCCGTGGAGCGAGCCGCCCTTGAGAGAGAATCGGGAGGTATCGGAACGCTTTGCGAAAAGACACTTCACGCGACACTCAAATATTTTGTCGAGCCGAGTGGTGAATACCACGAAAAAAAGATCGGCGATTATTATGCCGATGTCGAGAGGGACGGGCATATTATCGAGATACAGACACGCTCCTTTGATCGACTTCGCAAAAAGCTTGCCTTTTTCCTTGATATCGGGTATAAAGTAACGGTCGTTTACCCCGTTCCCGCCATAAAATGGATATCTTGGATCGACAGAGAGCAGGGAGAGATCGGCGAAAAAAGACGGAGCCCGAAAAAGGGCACCGTCTACGATGTAGTATCCGAGCTTTATAAGATAAGACCGCTGATCTCGAATGACAGACTCGATTTTCATGTCATCCTGCTCGAGGTCATCGATTACCGAAATCTTGACGGCTACGGAAAAAGCAAGAAGATTAGATCAACAAGATTTGAACGCATGCCGCTCGCGCTCCTCGGGGAGGTCGATCTTGGCATGAATGACAGATTTTGCGCACTTGTTCCGACAGATCTTCCCGAGAGTTTCACCTCTGCCGATTTTGCCGCCGCCGCATCGATATCAAGATCGGTCGCACAAAAAACGCTCCTTCTTCTGACCGATGTCGGCGTTGTCACACGGGTCGGTAGGGAAGGCAGATGCTATATTTATAAAATGAGCTGACCAAAACCGATCAGCTCATTTGTGCCATCGCACGATCGAAAACCGATCTGTCGGGAATCGAGGCGATGGCACCCTTTGTTTCGGTCGATATTCCCGATATCTGCACGGCAACACTCAGATATCCTGTCGCCTTTTGAAGCGTCAGAGTGTCGATCCTGCATCGATCCGCCGAGAATGCCGCAAGAAAACTGCCAAAGAGAATGTCGCCCGCACCTGTCGTGTCGATCGTGTTTGAGGGGCGTGCGTCGATGTGCACACTGCCTTCTTTTGTGTAGATGTTCGCACCCTTTTTGCCGTCACTGACGATGAGTGCGGTGACACCCATGTCGATCAGATCTTTCTCGGAATGTTCGATCATTTCAAGCTCGTCGCGCGAGATCTTCATAATATCGACCGCTTCAAGATGCTTTTTGATCATTTCAGACGCAGTCTTTTCGTCATTCCAAAGCGGAGCACGGTAGTTGGGATCATAGCTTATGATACACCCCGACTCTTCGGCAATGCGCAGTGCCTTCTCGGTTGCCGATCGTGCGGGTTCGTCTGTAAGCGACAGCGAGCCGAAGTGGAATATTCGGGATGATCTGATCAGATCTTCGTTTATCTCACTTGGCGATATGAATACATCCGCACCGTGACGCCTGTAAAAGCTGAAATCACGATCCCCTGCTTCGTCAAGCCTTACGATGGCGAGCGTGGTGTTGTGCTCTTTGTCTGTTACAAGTCCCGAACCGTCGATCCCACAGATATTTACCGTCTCTTTTAACTGCCTGCCGAATACATCGTCGCCGACCTTGCCGATAAATGCTGTTGATATGCCGAATTTGGAAGCCGTCGCGAGGAGATTGAGCGGCGCACCACCTGCCTTTGCGGCAAATTTGGGGTCACCCGCATCATCATTTCCTGTCGGTGACATGTCGATGAGAATCTCGCCGAGTGCACATATATCGTATTTCATGACATTTTCCTTCTTTTCTTCAAAATTACGGCTGACCCGAGTAGAGATCAGCCGTTTTTTGTTATTTCTTCTTAACCTTTTGCGAGTGCCGCTTCGGTCTGTGCCATTACGAGCTTGTAATAGATGCCGCGTTTTTGGAGCAGTTCGGCATGCGTTCCGAATTCGGCAACATGTCCGTGATCGAGCACGAGCAGCTTGTCCGCACCGCGCAGTGTTGACAACCTGTGAGCTATCGCAAGCGTCGTGCGATTTTCGGTCAAATTGTTGATGGCGTCCTGAATGAGCTTTTCGGTCTCGGTGTCGAGTGCCGCCGTTGCCTCATCGAGGATGAGTATCGACGGGTCATGTATCAGCGCACGGGCGATGGCGATCCTCTGACGTTCTCCGCCCGAGAGTGAGTAGCCCTTCTCGCCGACCATGGTGTTGTATCCTTCGGGCAGACCGAGTATGAAGTCGTGTGCGTTTGCCATTCGTGCCGCGCGGATGACCTCTTCGTTTGTCGCATCCGGCTTGCTGTATCTTATGTTGTCTCTGACCGTGCCCGAGAAAAGGTGCGTTTCCTGAAGGACAACGCCGATCTGCGAACGAAGCGAGGTCTGCGACAGATCGCGGATGTCCACTCCGTCAAGCACGATACGCCCCGAGTTTGGGTCATACAGACGCATGATAAGATTTATAAGCGTCGTTTTTCCGCATCCCGAGTGACCGACTATTCCGAGCATCTCTCCCTGCTTTACCTCAACACTTACATGTTCAAGTACGGGGTTGTAGCTCTCGTAACCGAATGTTACATCGCGAACCGACAGATTGCCGCGGACCTTGATATCGCGCGGAGAATTGCGATCCTCGACCTCCGGCTCTTCCTCGAGAATCTCGAGTATCTTGCTGAGCGAGGTAAAGAACTGCGTGATGTTACGCGGGATCTGGTTTATCTGCATCAGCGGCTCGTAAAGGATGCTCGCATAGCTGTTGAATTGATTCAGCTCGCCGACATTCATACTGCCGCCGAACAGAAGGATATTTCCGTAAAGAAGGATGAAGTAGTTGCCGAGCCTTAACACAAATCCGACGATCGGGAAGAAAAGATCAAAGAGCTTGTCGGTCTTCTCACTTTGGCGAGCGGATCTGTCAACCTTGTCGGAGAAATCCTTGACTGCACTCTCCTCGCGTCCGTAGTTTTTGACAACTCGTATGCCGTTCAGAGTGTCCTGAAGATGGATATTCACTCTGTGTCCGAGCAGCCAGGATCTGTGCCAAAGTCGTCTCATGTTTTTCCAAAACTTGAGTATTGCGATAACAGCTATCGGAAGCGGAATAAAGACGAACAGACACATGAGCGGATTGATCATTATCAAAATGATAAGTGCCACTATGAATGAGAATATCTGCGAAAAGTAGGTGGGGAGCAGGTTTGTCACGAAGTTTTGAACTACGCTGACGTCACCGTTGATCCTTCCCATCATGTCACCCGTCGATTTTTTGCCGATCGATGACATTGAGAGCGATTGCAGCTTTTCAAAAAGCTGTCTGCGCAGACGAAGGGTGAATCTGTTGCCCGACACTGCCGAGATACGACCTCGGATGACGTTTATCGCACGTTGCAGAATGTCAAGCGAAACTATCGCGAGAACGACGGCGATAAATCCCGTCATTGATCCTGCCTCGCCGCCCTCGGGGACAATGTATTTGTTTATCGCATTTTTCTGTATCGCCGGGATCACAAATCGCAAAATGATCGATACGGCAGACGCAAAAACAGGGAAGAAGAGCATGAGCCTCATGCCCGAGGTCATTTCCCAAAGCTTTTTGTAAACATCCGTCTTTTTGCGGCAGTATGGACAGAACTTTGTTCCCTTGAGAAAACGCCTGCCGCAGGTCGGACAGAATTGCTCGGGCTCGTTTGATGTGACAGCCTCCGAGCTGTCGTTTTCTCTAAGCATCTCGCACGCCTTTGCAATTACCGAAAATCTTGCAAGATGCTTGCCGGATACAAATCGGCAGAT
This sequence comes from uncultured Lachnospiraceae bacterium, assembly GCA_964582375.1. Classification (GTDB taxonomy): domain Bacteria; phylum Bacillota; class Clostridia; order Oscillospirales; family CAG-272; genus CAKSQF01. The sequence continues at coordinate 4,929 of CAZORL010000012.1, read as the reverse complement.
CAGTGTCGTCGTGCCATCGACCTTGGCGTAAAATCCGCCGCTTCCGTAAAGCTTTTCGGTGTGGAAATCGGTCATGCGTGCGATCTCGTAGACCGAGACGACCTCCATACGCCTTGTTTTGATAATATAATGCGGCGTCACCGCGACAAATCCGTCACTTATGAAATCGTCGCCTTCAATATCGTACGGAACGCAGTAGTAGACCTTTTCGCCCTCGGAAGCCTTTTCGATCTCTGCCTTGAGCGTTGTCGGAACTGAGTAAAAGAGTTTCATTGCGGTATCACCCCCGTGATCAGAGATAGATCTCGATTATCTTGTAGCTCGATTTGTCAAGCTTTTTGGGGTCGGGAATGCAGAAGCAGTTGCCGTCGGTGTCGGTGATGATGACACGATCGTCCTCAAGCGTTCTGATGTTGTTGGTGGGATTGTTCAGCACAAAGGTTATCTTTCCCGCACTCGTTTGAGCCTCGGTGTAAAAATATCCGTATTTTTCCTTCATGCTGTATATGTGCTTGATCTCGGGGATAAAATATCTGCGGTCAAGCTCCTCACCGAGCAGGGTGACTGTCTCTTTGTCAAAGTTGTTTATGTTCTCGATCAGACCGATCTCGTCACCGCGCCCTCTTGTACGGGTGTCAGGCTCGCGGATGGATATGTACTGATCGGGGTCGGTTATCGGGAATGATCGAACTATTACAACTCTTTCAAAAAATTCCTCTCCCGACTCGGGGGTGGTCAATGTGAGCGAGATAAGTCCGCCGGTCGATCTTGAAAATTTTGCGTTTTCGGGTGTGAGAGACACCGATTTTCTGTGCTCGAAAAGGGGGGACTCTTTTTCTGCCGCATTATCGATCTTGTTTTGTTTGTCTGCCATGAGAAATACCTTCCTTCTTTAGTAGTCGGTCAAACGCCCGACTTGACCTTTTGAAGCTGTTCGCTCTGAAGGGTGTAGAGACGATAGAAAACGCCTTTCTTTTCGAGGAGTTCCTCGTGAGTGCCCATCTCGGCAAGCTCACCGTTCTCTATTGCCATGATGTAGTCGCAGTTTTTGAGTGTCGATAGCCTGTGTGCTATCGTGATCGACGTGCGCCCGACGATCAGCTTGTCGATCGCCTCTGATATGAGACGTTCGGTCTCGGTGTCCATCGCTGCCGTCGCCTCGTCGAGGATCAGCAGAGAGGGTGAGAGAAGCAGTGCTCTTGCTATCGAGATACGCTGGCGCTCACCGCCCGAAAGCGAACGACTGCCGTTTCCGACCATCGTTTGATATCCTTCGGGAAGGCTCAGGATGAAATCATGAGCGTTTGCGGCGCGAGCGGCGGCGATGACCTCAGCCATCGATGCATCCGGACGCGCGTATCTTATATTGTCGGCGATCGTGCCGCGGAAGAGGAATATCTCCTGCGATACTATCGCAATGTTGCGGCGCAGATCTTCGATCTTTATCTTTTTGATGTCTGTTCCGTCTATCGATACAGAACCCGATACGACATCGTACATTCGCATTATCAGATTGGCGATCGTTGATTTTCCGCTTCCCGTGTGACCGACGATTCCGACGTGATCACCTGCATGAATGGTAAATGAGAGATCCTTTAAGATCATCCTGTTGGGATTGTAGTGGAAGTGAACTCTGTCAAACTTGATGCTGTCGGATATCGTCTCAAGCGATACTGCGTCGGGGGCGTTTATGATATCGGGAACAGTGTCGAGCGTTTCGAACATACGAGTTGCCGAGTTTGCGGCATCTGTAAATGTGTTCGTGAAGGTCGAGAAGAAGTAGAGCGGGCTGAATATCATTCCGATGTATCCGAGATAGGTTGTGAACTCGCCGTATGTCATGTGCTTGCCAATAACCTGCAGACCGCCAAAGCCCCAAATAGCTTGGCTCGACATACCTATGAGCAGCTCGGCGACCGGGAAGATAGTAAGCGTTATGAGGTTGGTGTAAAGATTGACCTCGTAAAGCTTTTTTGCATATTTGCCGAATCTGTTGTTCTCGTCTTCCTCTTTTGCGAAGGCTTTAACGACGCGGACACCGTTCAGCGAGTCAGCCATCATGGTGTTCATTGATGAACTTCGTCTCCATCCGATCGAATATGCGTGCCAGAGCTTCGGCAACATGTGCCTGAAAATAAAGATTATGATCGGGACGGGGATGAATACAATCAGCGTGAGCTTCCAGTTTATGATGAACAGGAAGATCGCAAGACCGATGAAATTCAGCGAGTTGATGATAAGGTGCGGTATGCCGTCGATAAAGAGATTTCTTATTCTTACGACATCATTGTCAACTCGGCTGATCAGTCTGCCGGTCGGGTTTTGGTTGAAGTAAGAGAGCGAGAGCGATTGAAGAGACGAGAAGATGTCGTTCTTCATCGTCGCCGTGACTCTGTTTGCCATCTCGGCGTTTGCTCGACCTTGCACTATGCTTATGATGAGCGAGACTATCGCAAGCAGGAATATAAGCAGAACGACCGCATATACATAGCGTATGTCGTGCAGAGTTCCGAGCTTGTTGCCTGCATTATCCACCGAGGGCGACGTGATGACCTGGTCATAGAGGAGTCTGCCGCTGATGATAGGTGAGAGAAGCGATATCGCCGATGTCGCAAGCAGACAAAGCATTACCTTGACAAGCTGCCATTTGAACGGCTTGAAATATTTGAGCATTCTGATAACGGTGTGTCCGCCGCCCGTACAGTATTCGCAGACCTTTCTTCGCTGATCTTTGAACACTCGCCCGCATTTTGGACACTTGGCGTTGAACTGCTCAAAAAGCGGATCGCTCTCGGACATCTCTTCGCCCGCAAACGTGCGTTCCCATATCTGCATAAAGGCGACCATGTGCCTCTTGAATGCGTTTGTGCATCCGCAGATGAATATCGTCGGTGACGATGCGGCGATCTTCACGGATTCTTCACGCGAAAGCCCACGAGCGAAAGGCTCGTCCGTCAGGTGGACAAGCATACGGCAGGATGTCGAGTAGTTGTCCATGTACGGCTCCGAGAGCCTGTCAAGCTCCCATGAGTCAAATTTGCCGTCGTCTTCGCAGTATCTGTAAAGACGGTTCTTTTTCGTTGCCAGAAACAGCCAGCACTTTCCAAAGCTTCCGTCAAGCTTTAGGTCAACTTGAAGTGCGGCGGTAATGTCTTCGGTTTTGATGCCTTTTTCGGCGATGACGGACAGTATTTTTTTATCAGGTGTACATAAAGGTAACATGCTTGGGACCTCCCGACTTCTTGAGAAATTGCCTTGTTTTTTTCTCTAAAAGTTATTGACATTTTAGCAGTAATGTGGTAGAATGTCAATGCAAATAATTGACTCATCAATGAAAAAAATTGACTTTAGTAATCAAGCCCAAAGTTTGTATTAAAAATATATTGACATACGGCAAGGAGATACGCCATGGAAAAAAAGTATGAGATATCGCAAGGCGAAAATGATCGTCTTGATCGGTTCAATGTAAGGACGCTTCACAACCCCGTGTCCGACTGCCATTTTCATTCGCAGATCGAACTTCTCTATGTCGTGAGCGGCTCGATCGCCGTGTCCGTCGGAGAGAGCGAGTGCACTCTCGGCGCGGGCGGACTTGCCGCCGTCGGCTCGTTTGAGCTTCACAGCGTAAGGGCGGTCACCGAGTCGATCGTTAAGGTCGTCTCGATCTCGGTCAGAAAGATCGCCGACTTTCAGGCAGTCTTTCGCAATAAGACCTTCGGCAGATCCTTTTGCGAGGACGATCACTCTGAGTTCGGACAACTCATCGAGCGACTTGAGGCGGCGACCGAGAGTTCAAACAGTCTTGCCGCAAAGGGATATGCATATATACTGATCGATAAGGCGATCGAGCTTCTCGGCACGGCAGTGATCAGCGAAAAGATCGGTGTCGCAAGGGAAATGCTTTCCTATATGGATGAACATTTTACCGAAAATCTCTCGCTCGAACAGATAGCTGCCGATCTCGGGTATAACAGAGATTATCTCTCAAGAGTGTTCAGCAGTACCGTCGGCGGCGGATTTTGCCGCTACCTTAATTTGATGCGTGTGAATTATGCCGTTCAGTTGATAACCACCACCGAGCTGTCTGCCGAGCGTATATCCGATATGTCGGGATTCGGGAGCGTTCACTCGTTTTATAACAGCTTTAGAGATGTCTGCCGATGTACACCGGGGCAGTACAGAAAGCGTTATGCCAAAAAAGAGCAGTGTGATGTCGGGATGGTCTCTACCGAAATACATCCGTCAGAGAGGCGTATCTGAGCTGCGGATCGGTTCAAAAATCGCGAAAATGCCCACAGAATGTGGGAAAGCCGTGTATTTTTTAGAGAAAAAACCATAACTTGTAAAAAAAGACTTGACTTATCGGGCGTTTTGTGCTATAATACACGCGGACTTTTCCCAGAAATCGATATGAATGCATAGCCGACAGCCATTGTCGGTTGCTATCAAAAGTATGAAAGGATACTTTCGCCATGCGAAAGATCACAGTCTCATGATATTTAAGATCAAGGCGGCACACGCTATCGTGCTGAGTGCTGCCGTAACCTTCCTCACCATCGGCGGTATAGTGCACAATGTCGATGATGCGTCAAAGCCGCCGCTCGACCCGACAAAGATGACAACATCGATCACCCTTGCGGATATCGTCAATACGGATGGCTCAAAGAGCGATATTGTTTTCAACCGTCCGATCGTTCCTGCTCATACGACCGGCAGCGATCTCCAAGACGGATATTGGGCAGGCGATATTTTTCAGAGCGGCAGAGTCACCGATGACGATCTCCCCGAGACGATCATCTCGACCGAGCAAAATGTCCCGATCACATCTCCGATGACCGACGACATCACCTCTCCTACAACATCGAATGTCGTAACAGATCCGCAAACAACGACAACAAATCCGCAGACTACGACCACGAAGCCGCAGAC
>CAZORL010000011.1:44841-52680 GCA_964582375.1 uncultured Lachnospiraceae bacterium | reverse complement strand
AAGCCGATCGATCCCGACAAGCCTGTCGATCCCGACAAGCCGAATGTTCCGAAGACAGGTGACAATACCGTCTTGCTTCTCGGAGCACTCCTTCTGATCGCAGCAAGCGGCGTTGCTCTTTTCATCAAAAAGAGAAAGAGCGTCAGATAATCAATAAAATAAAAGATCGATCCTTTTGCCGCCTTGGTAAAAGGATCGATTTTTTGAAAAAATTTGCTGAAAATTTGGAAAATAATGTTGACATTTTGACAAAATAGTGCTATAATTTGTCTCATTCAATGGGTTCGTTCACTTTTCCGATGATCAAAAGCGAACATTTTAGCGAATATATGGTTGAAACTCATACTTTTTTGACGCCCGATTATTTTTCCGAGTTTTCATGCAAAATGGGTGCATGCAGATCGGCTTGCTGTGAGGGATGGCCGATCACTGTCTCGATGCAAAACTATTTCAGGCTTATCGGCATGAACTGTAAAAAATCGCTCCGTGATCGGCTTGATATCGGTCTGAGAGTGCTCGATCGACCAAATGAAGACGAATACGCCCGCTTTGAGCCGAGATATGACGGCAACTGCCCGATTCGAATGGGTGACGGGCGTTGCGCACTTCATGCCGAATGCGGCGAGGATGCGCTCCCCGAGATCTGCCGACTATATCCGCGCGGCATCCACTTGTCCGAGGATGGCTACGAATGCTCGCTTGCCGACAGCTGTGAGGCGACACTCGAGATCTTCTTCGATCGCGACAAGCCGATAAAATTTGTCGAGCGTGAGATGACCTTGGCGATGCCGCGACTTGGCAGACCGACCGTCGTTTTCAAAACGATGGGTCACGAGCGTGAGATCAGAATGCGGCTGATCGGAATAATGCAGGATCGCGACCACACGATTCCCGAGCGCATAATCGGTGTCGGTCTGTTTCTCCGTGAGGTCGAGCGTGCGATCGATTGCGGCAATGAGGCGGCACTTATTGCGGCTCTGAACGAAAGCACCCTCTTAACGGAAGAGGGCATCTCCGATAAGAGGGCAAACGGTGATAATTTGAGATTCGGTCTGCGTGTCGCGCGCCGGATGGTCGATATTCTCGATGTCCGCAGTGAGAGCATAAGAAAATGCGGCGAGGCGGCGATCGCCTATTTCGGCGGCAGCGAGGGTGACCTCGAACGTTACCATATCGCGAAAGAACGATTTGAAAAGGCATTTCCGAGATGGGAGATCTTTTTCGAGCATATGCTCGTCAATCACATATTCTTCTCGAAATTTCCTTTCCAGGACAGACCGGAGCGTCTTTATGACGAATTTCTCGGGCTGTGCGGTGTCTATACCGTCCTTCGCTTTCTCGGACTCGGTTCAGCCGCAGACGAGCCGAGACGTGACCTGCTCATAGACGGCATGGCGGCTGCGTTTCGACTGATCGATCATACCGAATATGACAGATACATATCGCACATCTTAAAAGGGCTTGATTGCACGACCCCCGATAAGATTGCTGACCTCCTGTGCCTGTAGTGCACAAGGAGGTCACTTTTTTCAGTGGAGGTATTTTTCGATTGCTTGAATTATTCACAATCATTTGCTATAATAAAATAAAAATCATGTTTTACGGAAAAGATAAAGATGAAAAATCTGATTATTGCCGCACTGGTGATCGTTTGCCTCTTGCTTGTCGGATGCGGCGGTGATGTGCCGTACGAGACCTTCAAAGTCCCGGCGACCACATCCGTTCCGACCACCATTCCCGAGAGCGATTTGATCTCCATAGGCGTAAACAAAGCGAAATATTACGCCGACAAAAGCTCCTTTTCGGACGAAATATCACTCCTTCACGGAGAAAACAGTCTCAGTGTGTCGAACGGAGGCGATGAAAGCGTTCGGGTATTGCTTTATTTTTCTTCGCCGATAGCTTTGGCATCTGCCGCCGACTGCCGCCTCCTCTTTGACGGCAGAGGAATCTCGACCGAGGTCGGGGCGGGGAAGGCCATCGCGCTCGATATTACCTCAGACGGCGGACATCTCGGTGCTGTCACCTTCGAGATCGGGCAAATTGCCGTCTCATATGTATGTGACGGCGATGCGCTCGCACTTGCCGTGAGCGATGAATCGTTTGCCAAAACGCTATCTGTCACAAGAAATATCAGGCTCGAGGAACTGTCTGTCACAAGACCCTGCTATATCGTTCTTGAATCGACAACACTTTCGGTGAGCGGCGATATCTCGGTCGATTTTGGCACAAGCGGCGGATTTTCGATCGTCACATCGGACGGAGCCGCCGTCGATTGCGGCGAGTTTTATGCCGATACCCCCAAAAGCGATATAGTTCTCCCGACATCTCTTGTCGAGAGTGTATCGCCGCTTTCCTATCACATTCGTGCGCTGTCGCTCAACGCCGTCCCGCTCGAGAACGAATGCATCGAGATAACCTCAGATGCCGCACTCGCTCGCCTTCTTGATGATGATCTGCTCCCCACGCTCTGCTCGGGCGATCGTCTTAAACTTGTCGATGGGTGCAGGATAGTCGGGAATTACACCATCGATATGCCGATAAGCATCGAGATATGTCGCGGTGCATATGTCGAAGTGCCGATATCGGTCATAACAAACGAAAGAACCACCATCAGTGTTACAGCCGAGGAGGGCAGTTATGCGGGACGATCGCCGATCCTGATCTCAGCCCCCCACGCTGATGTGATATGGGACGACTGCCGCATGAACATTGCACAGGCGGCGGAACTTTGGAATTTCGGGACGCTTAACGGTCGCAACCATGCCGACGGTCTGCTCGGAGGCAGTGCCGACCCGATAAAAAGCATCAGAATGGACAGCGACGACAACCTGATCAGCAGTGACATCATCTTTGAGCGGACGGAGGGCAGCTATATTTTCAGTGCGACATTTGATCGCGTCGCCGACCCCGATGCCCTTCGCGCCGCACTCCTGGCGATCGATTCGGACGGCAGTGTGAAAATAAACAAAAGGTGCGATCTGCTCGATCCGCTCGGCGTGACTATCACGGCAGACGACGGCGCGGGCGGTGTTGTGCGATATCTTCTCACATTAAATTACATCCCAACAAAGCTTCCCGTGATCGTGATCAATACGGTCACATCGACAAAGGATATACCGCGTGACGGCTATGTCGGCGGCAACATCAAAATAAATGCTGATAATGCCGACGGATTCGAGGGACTTGATACGGTCGGGATATCGATAAGAGGCAGGGGAAATTCCACATGGACATGGGACAAAAAGCCTTATAAGATCAAATTTAACGAAAAAACATCGGTTCTCGGGCTTACTGCGGCAAAAAAATGGGTGCTCTTGGCAAATTACTCGGACAAATCGCTTGTCAGAAATACCATAGCCTTTTCGGCGGCAAAATTTCTTGATAATATGAAATGGGCACCGACACAGTATGTCGTCGATCTCTTTCTTAACGGCGAGTATATCGGGGTCTATTCGATCGGTGAGCAGATCGAGTCGGGGGATGGCAGAGTTGAGCTTGCCGACAACGGTACCGAACTCGATACGGGCTATCTGATCGAGGTCGGCGGGACAGACACGAATGATGTTTGGGATGTCACCTGCTTTATGACCGATCTCATAAAGTATGCGAAGATCAAAACGCCCGAGGAGGGCGAGCTGACAAAGGCACAGGTTGAATACATAAAAAATTATGTGATAAAAGCCAACGATGCGGTAAAGTCGCTTGACGGATATGACGAATATATTGATGTCGATTCGCTGATCGACTGGTTCATCCTGCATGAGCTGTCATATAATCTCGATTCATCCTTCCGCCGAAGCTGTTATATTACAAAGGACGCAGGCGGCAAGCTTACAATGGGACCTGCTTGGGATTTCGATCTCGCGTTCGGCAATTTCAATCGCGACAAGCTTGACGGCAAGGGTTGGGCGTGCCTTTATGCCAAGGATGACTATGTTTGGACGAACTGGATAACATATCTGCTGTCCGATCAAAAATTTGTCGATCGGCTGTCCGCTCGCTGGGAGGAGGTGGGCGACGATCTTATCGAGTATCTTTATTCGGAGATCGATCGACTGTATGAGCTGATCTCTCCGTCGGCAAAGGCGAACTTTGATAAATGGAAGATCCTGAACATAAAGGTCGGATATCAGCCGTCCGCACTCAAGGCGTATAATACATACGAAAAACAGATCGATTTTTTGAAGGAATACATATCCCGCCGCGCCAAATGGATGGGCGAGAATGTTTCGGTCGTCGTCCCGTTTGACGGAGAATGATGCGGCGGCTTGCTCCTTTTGCAAAAACAAAGCTGTCTCGAAAATCGGGACAGCTTTGCTTTTTATAATTTGCCGCTCTCGAGATCGGCAAGCGTGATCGATGAAAAATAATCTTTTGTTATAATGTTGAACCTTTCCCACATGGCAAGCGTTTTGCACTCGGATGCTCGCGTGCAGGGAATTGCTCCCTCGGACAAACACGCAACGGGTGCAAGAGAGCCGTCTGTTGCCGAGATGATCTCCCACACACTGTATTCGGATGGTGCTTTTGTCAGCCTGTATCCACCGTTTGCACCGTGGACGCTTTCGACAAGCCCTGCCTTTGACAGCGTCGGCATGATCTGCTCCATGTATTTTTTTGATATGCCTTGCCGCTCGACGATCTCCTTCATCGGTACGCAGTCGCGCTCGAACCTCTCGGCAAGATCGATCATTAGCCTCAGCGCATATCTTCCTCTGGTCGATACCATCATTTTGTCGATAGTTCCTTTCGTCAATTAAAAAGCTCGGTCGAAAGATATCTGTCGCCCGTGTCGGGAAGGAGAACGACTATCTTTTTTCCCTCGTTTTCGGGGCGGCGCGCGATCTCGACTGCTGCCGAAAGTGCCGCTCCCGACGATATTCCGACAAGAATGCCCTCGTGTCTGCCGACGGCTCTGCCAAGCTCGAATGCCGCATCCGACGAAACTCTCATGATCTCGTCAATGACCGATCGATCGAGAATGTCGGGCACAAATCCCGCACCAATGCCTTGAAGCTTGTGCGGACCTGCCGACATGCCCGAAAGGACCGCCGATGTGTCAGGCTCGACACCGACAATGCGGATGTCGGGGTTTTGCTCTTTCAGATATTTGCCGACGCCGCTGATCGTGCCGCCCGTGCCGACACCTGCGACGAAAAAGTCGATCTCGCCGTCGGTATCGCTGAAGATCTCGGGTCCCGTGCTCACGTAGTGTGCCTTCGGGTTTGCGGGATTTGTAAATTGTCCTGCGACAAAGCTGTTTTCAATAGATGCGGCAAGCTCGTCCGCTTTTTTGATCGCACCTTTCATGCCCTCGGCTCCCGGAGTAAGCACAAGCTCCGCACCGTATGCGAGCATGATCTGTCTGCGCTCGATCGACATGCTGTCGGGCATGACTATTATCAGCCGATATCCGCGCGCCGCACATACCGATGCAAGACCGATTCCCGTGTTTCCGCTTGTCGGCTCAATGACCGTCGCACCTTCGACAAGCAGTCCGCGCCTTTCGGCATCGTCGATCATCGATCTCGCAACTCTGTCCTTGACCGATCCCGCAGGATTCAAATATTCGAGCTTTGCGTATATTTTGGCGCAAAGCTTGTATGTTTTTTCAATTCCGACCATTTCGAGCAGCGGAGTCCTGCCGATAAGCTCGTCTGCCGATCTGTATATTCTTGACATGATGTTTCACCCTTTCAAAACCTACCGGTTTGGTATACTATATTATAGCACGCTTTTGCAGATTTGTCAAGAAGGAAGACAAAAATTATTTGTCACAATCCGCAAATGTGTGCCGAAGTCCCTCGTAAACGTCGGTGAGGGTCCGACCGCAAAGCTCCTCGTTCCAATCGTAATATCCCGTGGCGATCATGACGGCGACTCCGTGAACGTACGCCCACATTTCGAGATGGAAGAGTATCGCACTATCCCTTGACATATTTGTCTGTTTTACGAGAATGCCAACAACCTCTTCAAATTCGGGTGACTCTTTTGTCATGTCCTCGGGCGATCTGTCGCACATAAAAAGAAGCTTGAACAACTCCTTCTGCTCGCGTGCAAAACGAATGTACGCCATGCCGCTCGCCTTGTATGGCGGATATTTGCCGCTTTCTATGTCGCCTTTCAAATAGAAGTGATATAATTCGCTTGCCGCGGCGGTGACAGATGCTTTAACCTCGTCCATGCTGTCAAAATGCCCGAATATGGGCTGTGACGATGTCCCGAGCTTTGCTCCGAGTGCGCGTGCGGTTACTGCGGATATCCCCCTCTCTCGCGTCAGCTCGAGTGCGGCGTTTATGATCTCTTCCTTTTGAAATGTGAATTTTCTTGGCACGGTATTTCTCCTGTGGTCGTGTTTTAAGAATACTGCTGTAATATTACACGCGTAACGTTATTATATCACGAATGCCGTCGAAAGTCAATCCTTTATTTGCGATATTTTACCGAAATTGCGAAAAATTTTCGCCGTTTGCTTGACATGACGAAAAAAATGTGGTAAAATAGCAGATAAATAATTTACGGAGATGAATGCCGATATGAATACAGACGAAAAGAAAATAAAAATGAAAACTCCGCTTGTCGAGATGGACGGAGACGAGATGACTCGCGTTATCTGGAAGATGATAAAAGAAATACTCATCGAGCCGTTTGTCGAGCTTAAGACCGAGTATTACGATCTCGGGCTGGAAAATCGAAATGCGACTGCCGATCGTGTCACGATCGAATCCGCACTCGCGACGAAAAAATACGGCGTTGCCGTCAAATGCGCGACCATCACGCCGAATGCGCAGAGGGTCACCGAATATAACCTTTCCGAGATGTGGAAGTCGCCAAACGGCACGATCAGAGCAATGCTCGACGGTACTGTATTTCGCGCGCCGATAATAGTCCGCGGGATCACGCCATATATTCCGAATTGGAAAAAGCCGATCACGGTTGCCCGTCACGCATACGGCGATGTGTATAAAAATACCGAAATGCGCGTGTCGGCAGGATCGACCTGCTCGCTCGTCTGCCGCGATGCCGACGGAAATGTCACCGAAAAAATGATACACGAATATGACTGCGACGGTATCCTCCAAGGACTTCACAATACCGATCGATCGATAATGAGCTTTGCACGCAGCTGTTTTAATTACGCGCTTGATACAAAGCAGGATCTTTGGTTCTCGACCAAGGATACCATCTCCAAGATCTACGATCACAGATTTAAGGATATTTTTGCCGAGATTTACGAGAATGAGTATAAGGATGCCTTCGAAAGGGCGGGCATCGAGTATTTTTACACCCTTATCGATGACGCCGTTGCACGTGTCGTCCGTTCGGAAGGCGGATTTATTTGGGCACTGAAAAATTACGACGGCGATGTCATGTCGGATATGATAGCTACCGCCTACGGATCGCTCGCGATGATGACCTCGGTGCTAGTCTCGCCCGACGGAATATACGAGTATGAGGCGGCACACGGCACGGTACAGAGACATTATTATAAATATCTGAAGGGCGAGCCGACCTCGACCAACAGCGTCGCGACTATCTTTGCATGGAGCGGCGCACTGAAAAAGCGTGGCGAGCTTGATGCATGCCCCGAGCTGACCGCTTTTGGCGACGCACTCGAGAGAGCAACGATCGACACGATAGAGAGCGGCAAAATGACAGGAGACCTTGCCGCAATGTCAACCCTGCCGAATGTCACAAGGCTCGGTACACAAGAATTTCTTTTGGCAATCGCCGAGAGACTTCATGCATTGGTTGCGCTTGACATGTAAGTTCGACCTGCCAACGCGAGCGTTCCCGACAGATTTTTGATTTTTTGATCAAAAACTCTTGACATAT
>CAZORL010000011.1:0-44741 GCA_964582375.1 uncultured Lachnospiraceae bacterium | reverse complement strand
CTCTTGACATATCCGAAAAAAAGTGATATAATGTGAGAAACCGAAGGACAAGGCAGGCAGGAGCCGCATCCACAGAGAGTGATCGTGTGCTGAAAGATCATGTTGAGGTCTGTGCTGTTACCACCGTCGGGACAGATGAAATATTTTCATAAAGAGTTAAACATCGGGTGGAACCGTGTAATTTTATCGTATATCTATCGATATTGCACCCCGACACGCATTTTTGCGTGTCGGGGTGCTTTTAATATAAATTTTATAGGAGGATAACCGAATGAAACTTAAGGTTTGTCACAATGAGATCGAGTCGGATGCGGTATCGACCGTTTACGACGCTATAAAAGAGGCGGGACTTATGACCCGCGAGGTGATCGCCGCCACCGACGGCGAGAGGACGCTCGAACTGACCGCTCCCGCGACCGAAAACAGCGACATTGCCCCCCTCACATTTGCCGATGACGAGGGCAAGCGAGTATTTTGGCACACTGCATCGCACATTCTCGCACAGGCAGTCAAGAGACTGTTCCCCGAGGCAAAGCTGACCATCGGACCGTCGGTAGATGACGGATTTTACTACGATATTGACAGCGAGGTAACATTTACGACCGAAAATCTGTCAAAGCTCGAGGCGGAGATGAAGAAGATCGTTAAGGAAAACCTTAAGATCGAGAGATTCCTCCTGCCGCGTGACGAGGCGAAAGCACTCATGGAGGAGAAGGGCGAGCCATACAAGGTGCTGCTTATTGACAGAGTGCCCGAGGGCGAGGACATCTCTTTCTATCGCCAGGGTGAGTTCACCGACCTTTGCGCAGGTCCGCATCTGTTCTCGACAGGCGCGGTCAAAGCGTTCAAGCTTACGCAGTGTACCGGCGCATATTGGGAGGGCGATGCCTCCAATAAACAGCTCCAGCGTATCTACGGCACGGCATTTCCGACAAAGGATGAGCTGAATGCCTTCCTTGCCGCACGCGAGGAGGCAAGAAGGCGCGATCACAATAAGCTCGGCAGAGAGCTTAAGCTCTTTACGACCGTTGATGTCGTGGGACAGGGTCTTCCGATCATGCTCCCGAAGGGTGCGAGAATGATACAGCTTCTCCAGCGTTTTGTCGAGGATGAGGAGCAAAAGCGCGGATGGCTTCTTACAAAGACACCGTTTATGGCTAAATCCGATCTCTATAAGCTTTCGGGTCACTGGGATCATTATCTTGACGGAATGTTCGTGCTCGGCGATCCCAACTCCAAAGAATGCTTTGCACTCCGTCCGATGACCTGCCCCTTCCAATATCAGGCATATCTCTCGGAGGCACGTTCCTACCGTGATCTTCCGCTTCGCTACAACGAGACCTCGACTCTTTTTAGAAACGAGGATTCGGGCGAGATGCACGGACTTATCCGCGTTCGTCAGTTCACCATCTCCGAAGGACACCTCATGTGCCGCCCCGATCAGCTTGAGGACGAGTTCAAGAAGTGTCTTGAACTTACTACATTCATGCTCAAAACGCTCGGTCTGTACGAGGACGTTTCCTATCGTTTCTCGCAGTGGGATCCCAACAATCGCGAAAAATATATCGGCACGCCCGAGGATTGGGACGAGGCACAGGGCATCATGAAGAGGATCCTTGACCACCTTGAGATCCCGTACAAGATCGGCATCGGCGAGGCGGCGTTCTACGGACCGAAGCTCGACATTCAGATCAAAAACGTCTTCGGCAAGGAGGATACGCTTATCACCATTCAGATCGACCAGTTCCTTGCTGAAAAATTCGGCATGGTCTACAATGATCGTGACGATACCAAAAAGCATCCATATATCATTCACCGCACGTCTATCGGCTGTTACGAGCGCACACTCGCACTGCTCATCGAAAAATACGCAGGTGCGTTTCCCTTCTGGCTCTCGCCGACACAGGTCAAGATCCTTCCGATCGGTTCGGATCAGCACGAATTTGCCGAGAGCGTTATGCAGAAGCTTATCGACGCAGGCATCGTCCGCACGGAGATCGACGAGCGCAACGAAAAGATCGGCTACAAGATCAGAGAGGCACAGCTTGAGAAGATCCCGTACATGCTCGTTATCGGAGCAAACGAGGTCGAAAGCGGCAGTGTAATGGTCAGAAATCGCAAGGGCGAATCGACGGCAATGTCGGTCGATGAGTTTATCGCACGCGCTCTCGAAGAGCAGAGAACAAAGGCGCGCGAGCTGACCATGTGATCCGAGTTGTCTGAGTTATGAAATACACGCTTACCAACAACTCTCTTTCCGTCACGGTCAATAGCCTTGGTGCGGAGATCGTGTCTGTTGTCAAGGACGGCAGGGAATACATTTGGCAGGGTGGGGAAGAAGGACTTTGGAGCGAACACGCTCCGATCCTCTTCCCGATCTGCGGACGCCTCCCGGATGGTGTTTATTCCCATAAAGGCAGAAAATATCAGCTCGGCACGCACGGATTTGCCCGTTTCAAGGAATTTACACCGATATCCGTCAACAAAAACGAGATATCGCTTTTGCTGATCGCCGATGTCGAAAGCATGGCAGTCTTTCCCTTTGATTTTGAGTTGACCGTCACCTATCGCCTTGACGGGGACAGGATAACGCAAAGTGCGCTGATCAAAAACAAGGGCAATGAAATGCTCTACGTCGGATATGGCGCGCATCCCGGGTTCGCACTTGACGGCGAGCTGTCCGATCACTATATCGATTTCGGGCAGTGCTCCGAGCCTTTGCGTATCGGTCTGACAGAAAGAGGACTGCAAAGCGGCAAGCGGTATCCGTTTGCGCTTGAAGATCACCGAATAATGCGTCTTTCTGATGAGATCATCGGGAATGCGGGGATATTTCTTGCCGAAACGAGCCGTCACGCGACGCTTCGGTCGGTCAGATCCGAGCATGGCGTCGAGCTGTCCTTTCCCGATATGCCCTATGTCGGGTTCTGGCACGATCTTAGCCCTTGTGCAAAATATATCTGTATCGAGCCGTGGTGCTCGCTCCCGTCGCTCGATCGCGATGCCGAGACGCTTGAGGCGAAGTCAGATATGTTTGGGCTGTCTCCCGACGCTTGCCGATCGGCAGAATTTACGATAAGATTTTTCTGATATCATAAAAGATCCGACTCAAATGTGCTTGAGTCGGATCTTTGATTTTATTGGTCTGTCAGCTGATCGGAAGGAGGCTTCGGAAGAGCTTTTGTCTTTTTTACAAGCGTCGGCGGTGCGGTCTTTTTCACCGCATCGGCGGTTATTATGACCTTTTTCACATCGGTTCTCGACGGAATGTCATACATAACATCAAGCATGATCTCCTCCATGATAGCGCGGAGGCCGCGTGCGCCTGTTTTTCGCTCGATTGCGAGAGCGGCGATCGCCGATATGGCGTCATCGTCAAACTCAAGCTCGACTTTGTCCATGCCGACAAGTGCCTGATACTGCTTGACGAGCGCATTTTTGGGCTCGGACAAAATTCTCTTCAGCGCACTCTCGTCGAGCGGGTCGAGCGATACGACGACCGGCAGACGCCCGACAAGCTCGGGGATAAGTCCGAACTTTACGATATCGTGCGGAACGACATCGCGCAGGTAATTCTTTTGCTCAAGCTCGGCACGAGAGGCGACCTCTCCGCCAAATCCGATGCCCGACTTGACCGAAACTCTGTTTTTGATGATCTCGTCAAGCCCTTCGAATGCACCGCCGCAGATAAACAGGATGTTCTCGGTGTTTATCTGAATGAAATCCTGGTTCGGATGCTTGCGACCGCCCTGCGGAGGGACATTCGCAACGGTGCCCTCGAGTATCTTTAAGAGTGCTTGCTGTACGCCCTCACCCGAAACATCGCGCGTGATCGAGCGATTTTCGCTCTTTCTCGCGATCTTATCGATCTCGTCAATGTATATTATGCCCCTTTCGGCACTTTCGATGTCGAAATCGGCTGCCTGAATGAGTCGAAGCAGTATGTTCTCGACGTCCTCGCCGACATATCCTGCCTCGGTGAGCGTTGTTGCGTCGGCTATCGCAAAGGGCACGCGAAGCGTTTTCGCAAGATTTTGCGCAAGAAATGTCTTTCCGACGCCGGTCGGGCCGAGAAGGAGCACATTTGATTTTGCGATCTCGACCTCATCGCTTTCCTCGGCAACATTTTTCTTGCGGCGAGAGCTTTTCTTCATCCTGCCGTCCTTCGACAAGATGCGCTTGTAGTGGTTGTAAACTGCGACGCAGAGTGCCTTTTTTGCCGCATCCTGACCGATAACATATTCGTCAAGACTGTTTTTCAACTCGATCGGGCGGGGGAGGGTTTCAAGTGTGAGCCCCGTCAGTCCGATGTCCGTTTCCGAGTACTGCTCATCGATTATGTCTGCGCAAACATCAACGCAGTTTTCGCATATAAACGCTCCCGTGGGGGAGGGAACGAGAAAACCGACCTGATTTTCGGTTCTGCCGCAGAATGAGCATCTGTTTTGTCTGCGTTCGTTGTCGTTGTATTGATTAGCCATTTACACCTCGTAATAAATTCCGATATCCTATTCTCAAGCGCGTTTTTCAATGACCTTGTCGATGATGCCGTACTCGGCTGCCTCGGCGGCGGTCATGAAATTGTCACGCTCGGTATCCGATGCGATCTGTTCAAAGGACTTTCCCGTGTTGGCAGCGAGTATGCGATTCAAATTGTCCTTTGTACGAAGGAGCTGTTCGGCGTGGATCTTGATATCGGTCGCCTGCCCCTGCATGCCGCCGACCAGCGGCTGGTGGATCATGATCTCGCTGTTCGGAAGCGCAAATCTTTTGCCCTTTGCACCGCTCGAAAGGAGAAACGCACCCATGCTTGCGGCAAGTCCTATGCAGATAGTCGAGACATCGCATTTGATAAAATTCATCGTGTCGTAGATCGCCATCCCCGCACTCACCGAGCCGCCGGGGCTGTTGATGTAGAGCGAGATATCCTTATCGGGATCCTGAGCCTCAAGAAAGAGAAGCTGTGCGACGACGATCGATGCGGTAACATCGTTTACTTCATCAGACAGAAATATGATCCTGTCATTCAAAAGCCGCGAGTAGATATCGTAGGCGCGTTCGCCGCCTGCGGTTTTTTCAATTACGGTTGGTACAAGTGCCATTATAATTTCCTCCCTGCTGTATAACTGTGAATAAGTCAATAAGGACACGCAAAATGCAAATGATCCGTGCATGCACCTTTGACGCGTCCTTATTTTACGTTTTGATTGTTTATTCTTTTACGACTTTACGACAGCCGCTTCCTTGCAAAGGTTCAGTGCCTTGTCAGCCGCAAGATCGACTCTTACGTCTTCGGGATCAACAAGCTCCTTTACACGCTCAAGCTCGATCGAGTAGGTGTCGGACAGACGCTTCAGTTCGTCCTCGATCTCTTCGTCGGTGACAACGACGCTCTCAAGCTCGGCGATCTTCTCGAGTGCGAGACGGAGCTTGACCTGGTTCTCAGCCTTCGGACGCATCTGCGCACGAATGCCGTCAAGGTCGGTTCCGAGATATCTCATATAATCGGAAAGCTTCAGACCCTGCATCTGCAGTCTGTTGTCGAAATCGCGAACCTGATTCTCGGTCTCGGTCACAAACATTGCCTCGGGAATGTCGGCAACGAGTTTTTCAACAAGTGCGTTAACTACCTGTTCGGTGACAGCGTTGTCAGCCTCGTCAGCTGCCGCCTTTTCGAGTTTTGCCTTAACGTCAGCCGTATATTCAGCGACCGTATCAAACTCGGATACGTCTTTTACAAATTCATCATCAAGCTCGGGGAGGATCGTTTCCTTGAGCGCATTGATCTTGGTCTTGAACACAACGGGAGCACCCGCAAGCTCTTCTGCGTGGTATTCCTCGGGGAATGTGACATTTACGTCAAATTCTTCGCCGATCTCGTGTCCGACGATGGCATCCTCAAAGCCGGGAATAAATGTTCCCGAACCGAGCTTAAGGTCGAAGTCCTCGCCCTTGCCGCCGTCAAAAGGAACACCATCCTTGAATCCCTCGTAGTTGATGTTTGCGGTGTCGCCGAGCTGTGCGGGACGACCCTCAACATCGGTGGTTCTCGAGTTGCGGTTACGAACGCGGTCGATCTCGGCATTAACAGCCTCGTCGGTGACCTCTTTCTGCTCGCGTGTTACCTCGATACCCTTGTAGTCCTCGATCGAAGCCTCGGGCTTTGTGTATACCTTTGCGGTAAATACAACGCCTTCCTCCTCGGATGCCGACTTTACCTCATATTCGGGAGCGGATACGACCTTGACGCCCGACTCTTTGAGCGCATCCTCGTAAGCACCCGGAACAAGCTCCTCGAGTGCATCCTCAAAGAAGTAGCCCTTGCCGTACATCTTCTCAACGAGATTACGGGGAGCGTGACCCTTGCGGAAGCCGGGAAGCTGAATATTATTCTTTTTCGAATTGTAAGATCTCGTCACTGCCGCGCTGAATGCAGCTGCGTCTATATCGATTTCAAGAAGAGCAACATTCTTTTCGGGAGTGGTTAAATTTCTGAGACTCATTTTCATTATCCTCCGATATTTGTCAAACCTTATTGCATACCTGTATATTCTAAATCAAAATAACGATTTTGTCAAGTGTTTGGGCGAAAAAAGTAATAGTTTTACAATTTTTTAATATATTTTTCGCCTATGTACACCCGGTGAGGGCTATTCTGTAGGGAATGAAGTTCAAAAAGTCACACGAGCAGAGTGAAAACTCGATGTTTTCAAAGAGGGTCACCTGCGGAACTCGGTAAAGTCCGTGTATGTGACCGAAAAATACTCGCCCGATATTATATTCGTGAAGTATGTCAACGATCTCTCGGCAAACATAGTCGCCGAACACGGGCGGAAAATGGAATATCGCGATCCGCTCGCCCTCCATGCCGTGCGATGCATCAAGCGACATTTTCAGTCGAAGTGCCTCTCTTGCGGCGATCTTTTTGTAATCCGCATCCGACGGCGCATTTGCGCTGTCGCTGTACCATCCGCGTGTGCCGCAGATGACAAATCCCTCGGCAGATATCGCATTGTTTTGGAGAAAATCTATGCCGCCTATCCCGCAGCGATCGAAAAATTCGCGATTTTTTGTAAGCGTGTTCCACCAATAGTCATGATTTCCGCGTAAAAAGATCTTTTTCCCGGGCAGATCGGCGATAAATTTCAGATCGGGTGCCGCCTCGTCGAGCGATATCCCCCACGAAATGTCTCCGCCGACGATGACCGTGTCAAGGGGCGTCACGATCGCTCGCCAATTTTTTTCGATCTTTTCGGCATGCGATGTCCATCTGCTGCCGAAAATGTCCATCGGCTTTTCTTTTGCTTTCGAGAGGTGGGTGTCCGAGAGAATGTAGAGAGCCATTTTTGCACCTTTTTGTTGATCATTGTCTTTTTTGCGGATGTTTTGTATAATCCCCGATCGATCGGAAATACTGATCATGAGCGATCGGGGGGATTTGATTGGAAAAGCGTGAAGGCAAGAGCCGTGCGGGAAGCAAAATAGTTTGCTCCGTCAAAAATTGCAGCTATCACAAGGGCGAGTTCGAATGTACCGCCGATCCGGTGTCCGTCGGGCCGACATTTGCAAATACGTCGGGCGACACGGTCTGCGCGACCTTTAAGCCAAAGAGTCGGTAAATTCGACGATTGCCGATTCCATCGAAGGAATGTCGGCATCGATGGATCTGTTAAAACGGATGTCCTTGGTCAGAACAGACCAAAGCGGTGCGGGGATGGCAGTCTCGGTGTAATCGGACAGTCGCATGAACAGCTCGCTGTCCTCGCCCGTGCTGTCAAGATCCAGTGCATCACATACCGCAGGCGCAAATTTGTATGGTGATGCCGTTGAAACTACCAGAATGGGGTGCTTTTCGTCGGCGTCTCCGCATTCCTCTGCGTATTTTTCGGCACAGCGGAGAGCGACTGCCGTATGCGTGTCGGCAAGATAGGCAAATCTGTCGAACACCGACGCTATCTCGGACAGACACTCGCTTTCGTCGCACCATTTGCCGACGAAATCAGCCGATATCTTTGCCATAACATCCTCATCGACCGTGTATTTGCCAAACTCGGCAAGCTCGCGCATGTATTCCGCACACCGTTCGTGTCCTGCGGCGACACAGATCAGACGCTCTAAGTTTGACGAGATCAAGATGTCCATCGAGGGCGATACGGTCGTGTGGAAACGGCGGTTCTTGTCATACTTGCCGTCGGTGAGAAAATCGGTCAGGACGTTGTTGTCATTGGATGCACAGATCAGCTTGCCGATCGGAAGCCCCATCCTCTTGGCAATGTATGCGGCAAGTATGTTTCCGAAATTGCCTGTCGGGACGCAGACATCAAGCGCATCTCCCCAAACAAGCGACCCGGCGTTTACCATGTCGCAGTATGCCGATACATAGTATACGATCTGCGGAACGAGTCGTCCCCAGTTTATCGAGTTGGCCGACGAGAGGAAGATCCCTCGTTCGTCGAGAACTTTTGCAAATTCCTTGTCAGAAAAGATCTTTTTGACTCCCGACTGTGCGTCGTCGAAATTGCCGTTGATCGCCGTAACATTGACATTTGCACCCTCTTGGGTCTGCATCTGCCTCTTTTGTGCGGCAGATACGCCGTTTTCGGGATAGAATACCGATATTGCAGTGCCCTCGACGTCACAAAATCCCTCAAGTGCCGCTTTGCCGGTGTCGCCCGATGTTGCGACAAGTATCAGCGCGCGCTTTTTTTCGTTTGTCAGCTTGAGTGCGCGCGAGAGCAGACGCGGCATCAGCTGAAGTGCCATGTCCTTGAATGCACAGGTCGGACCGTGCCAAAGCTCGAGCGTGTACAGCCTGTCGCAAAGCTCTTTGACGGGAGCGATCTCGCCGTCAAATTTGTCGCCGTACGCCGCACTTGCGTCCTCAAGGAGGTTTTCATAACCATATTCGGGCAGATAGAGCGAAAGGATAAGAGCCGCTCGCTCGGGGTAGCTTGCCGAAAGCAGTCTTTCACGCAGATCGTCGTCGATCTGCGGAAAAGATGTCGGCATATACAGGCCGCCATCCTCGCAAAGCCCTTTCTTTATCGCCTCTGCGGCGCAAACTTCTGTTCTGTCTTCTCTTGTACTTTGATACTTCATACTAAAACCTCTCAAAAATACTATCTGGATCTTTACCTTATTTTATTATGTCATGTGCTATCGGAGTGTAAAACAGCTCTCTGATCTTGTCTTTGTCATCGGTCTGACCGAGTATCCACATAAGCTTTGTTGCGATCGCCTCGGTGGTCATGTCGTATGCCTCCATCAGATCAAGTTCGAGTTTTGCCGCCTGACCGACCTCGTATATCTCCATGTCACTGCCCTCGTGCGATACCTGCGTTGTCATTACGACCACCACACCTGCATCGATCAGTTCACGGAGTGCGCCGATGAAATCGCCGTCCTCCGATCTCGGAATCCCCCCGACACCGAATGACTCGATTATCACCGCTCGATACCTTCCCTGTAAACAGCGGAGAATGTGCGGATCTGCTCCCGGGATGAGCTTGTATACAAATATCTCGGGGTTTAGGCTGTCATAAAAGATCGGGTCACCCTCTACAGACTGCGTAATGTAGTTGATCACCCGACCGTCGCGTATCTTGGCAAGCTCGGGATAGTCGATCGACGAAAAGGCGTTGAAGGATTTTGTTCGCGTTTTTTGCGCACGCGTTCCGATGATCACCTTGCCGTCAAAAACGACCGAGACGCCCGACGCAAAATCGCTTGCGGCATACATGAGTGCGCCGATCAGATTGCCGCGCGCATCGGTGTCGCGAAGATATATCGACTTTTGCGAGCCCGTGAGCACGATCGGCTTTTTGCTGTTTTGTATCATGTAGGAGAGTGCGGCGGCGGTGTATGCCATTGTGTCTGTTCCGTGGGTGATCACAAATCCGTCAAAGTCGGCATAGTTCTCTCTTATCGCCCTGACCATCATTATATAATGATCGGCTCTTATGTTTGTGCTGTCTATGCAAAAAAGCGATTTTGCGGTTATGTGCGCAATGTCCGCAAGCTCGGGGACATAACCGATAAGCTCGTCAGAGCTGATGGCAGGGGCAAGCCCTCTTTCGGTGTCCTTTGAGGCGATAGTGCCGCCAGTCGTTAAAATGAGAATTTTTTTCATGCTTTTTGTGTTTTTGTTTATGTTCGCTGCCCGATCTCTCAGCGTCTTGCGGTAAATGCCGATGTTATGTGGTTGAAACGCAGTGCGATAAAGTTGCCGAATATCTGATAGTATACCTCGACAACATCCATTCTCGGTCTGCCGATCTGCGGATGTGTTCTGATATAATCCTTGGCGGCGTGTATGATGCTCTGCCGCTTTTTTGCATCTACTGCGGATGATGGTCTGCCGTATCTTTGCAGATATGCATCGCTGTCGTATCTTGCCTTTACCTCGATAAAGGCGAGAATGTCGTCTTTCTTCATTATTATATCGATCTCGCCGCCGCGTATTCGATAGTTTCGGAAGATCGGCTCGTAGCCTTGCCCTTTCAGCCACTCTTCGACGGCGCGCTCAAAGCAGATCCCTCTGCCGTAATGATCCTTGCCGCTCAGAATGTCTGCCACAGCGTCTTTTTCCGCTGTCGAAAGGCTTTTTTGTTGCCTCTTGGATCTGAATGGATTGAACATATCACTGTTTTGACCTTGATCTCTTTTCCTTGGGCGGCTTGTCGAGAAAGCCCATGAAGGTCTTCCTGTGTACGGGAGATACGCCGAACTCGCGGATCTTTTCCATGTGGAGTGCCGTACCGTAGCCCTTGTGCCCGGCAAATCCGTACTCGGGATATGCGGCATCCATCTCAAGGCAGTATCTGTCGCGGCTCACCTTGGCAAGTATCGATGCCGCCGCCACCGACATTGAAAGTCCGTCACCGCCGATAAGCGTTTGTGTTGCCATCTCAAATCCGCGCGCGACATTTCCGTCCACCAAAACGAGATCGGGACGCACAGACAGTCCGTCCACCGCACGGCGCATGGCAAGCTGGGATGCGTTCAGTATATTCATTTCGTCGATCTCCTCGACCGACGCGGATGCAATGCAAAAGGACACCGCCTCCTTGCAGATAACGTCAAAAAGAGCCTCGCGCTTTTTCGGGGAAAGCTTTTTGGAGTCGTTCAGTCCGTCTATCACAAGCCCGTCGGGAAGTATTACCGCTGCGGCAAATACATCTCCCGCAAGCGGCCCGCGCCCTGCCTCATCAGTGCCGGCGACGACGGCATATCCGCGCTCGTGTGCGGCTGATTCATAATCATAACTCGGCATCGCGTGTCTCCTTTGCACCCTCGGCGTCCGATCTCGGCGGATATTCGAGCGTGATCCTGCCGATCTTGCCTCCTCTGAACTCGTCAAGCAGAGCACCTGCGGTGCGTTCTTCGTTGACCTCGCCGCCGCGAATGAGAAATCCGCGCTTTTTTCCGATCAGGCAAAACAGCTCGTAGTCGGTCAGATCCGCTATCTCATCCTGTTCAAGACGGTACCTTTCGCAAAAC
Source organism: uncultured Lachnospiraceae bacterium (assembly GCA_964582375.1). GTDB lineage: Bacteria > Bacillota > Clostridia > Oscillospirales > CAG-272 > CAKSQF01. Next base: position 33,242 of record CAZORL010000011.1, on the reverse strand, counting down.
TTTTCGGGTGCGACGCGCCTGAGTCTTTTGCAGAGCACGACCGCGATCTCATCGATGTTCAGGACACGATCCTTGATGGCACCGGTTATCGCAAGATTTTCGCCCACTCGTTTGTCATCAAATTTTGGCCAAAGCACGCCCGGCATGTCGAGCAGCTCGATACCGTACGGCGTGACCACCCATTGCTTGTCTACCGTGACGCCCGGGCGATTTTCGACCTTCGCTTTTTTTGTTTTTGAAAATTTATTAATGAATGAAGATTTTCCGACATTCGGGATGCCGACGACCATCGCGCGCAAGGCTTTGTTTGCCATACCCTTTTCCCTGTATCTTTCGAGCTTCTCGGCAAGCAGTTCTTTGACAGCTCCCTCGATCTCGCCCATCCCCGCACCCGTGATGAAATCACAGAATATGCAGGGTATGCCTTTGGTCTTGTAATAGCTCTTCCATTTTTGCCCCATTTCGGGGTCGGCAAGCGTCGATTTCGAGAAAAGCACGAGCCTTGGCTTGCCTGCGCATATTTTGTCTACTTCCGGATTTTTTGATGAGAGCGGTATCCTTGCGTCGAGTATCTCAATAACGAGATCGACAAGAGGCAGGCATTCCTTCATCATTCTCCGTGTTTTCGCCATGTGGCCCGGAAACCACTGTATTACCTCGGACGGCATTTCGCACCTTCCTTTGTGTTTTTGATGTTATCAGCTTGGTTTAGTTTAATTTTCCGAATTTCTCGAGCGGAAGGATGCGAAGCACCGCTTTTCCGATGACATTTCGCTCATCGATAAATCCGAAATATCGGCTATCCTTCGATACTCTTCTGTTGTCGCCAAGGACAAATATCTTGCCCTCGGGGACGGTGTCCTCCCAAATGCCGTCCTCGTCGGGGGTCAATCCCTCGGTCGGTATCGGAATATCCGTTTCATTTACATAGTCCTCGTCAAGCTTTTCGCCGTTGAGGAAAACGTCACCGTTGGTGAAATCGATCTTTATCTTGTCGCCGCCCATTGCAATGATTCGTTTGACGATCGGTTCGGTAGGCTGTGTCGGTTCTTGAATTATAACGATATCACCGTGATCAAGCTCATAGATCCCCGAAATAAGGAGAACATCATACCCTTTTGCGACCGTGGTCGATGAGGGGGCTGACGAGTGCCCTACAAGTGTCGGATACATGGATGAGCCTTCAACCGGCGAATGTCTGACAAAAAACGACATTATGACAAGTACCGCGGCGATGGCGTAGGCAAACAGCTCGTACCAATCAAATATCGACGATACGACCGCATTTCCGGCTTTATTTTCCTCGACCTTTTTGACCTCTGTCTTTAGCTGTACATCGGCAGTGTCGGGCATCTGTACCTCGGGCGGGACGGTGTCGATCTTATCGTCAAAGTCGGAGGGCGATGTCAGAAAATCCATCAGCGTGCCGAGCGTCCATTCTTTGTGCTCGTCGGGGATGGGCAGATCGCGCGAGCCGAAGAGCCTGTATTCGCATGCGCCGTCGTCTTCGCGGATGCAAAGTGTGACTATCCCGACGGGCAATTTTTTTGCGGCGGCGGCATTTGTCAGCGGCGCAATGAAATCGTGAGAGACTTCGGCGTGCGTCATTGGTATGTCTGTCGCCCTGATGTAAATATCCGAGTCGTCATCGAGCCTTTTGGCAATGGAGGATGTCATATAGCCGAGTTCGTTAAGATTACTGCATCCTGTAAATTCAGCCATGTTGGGAACTGCCGAGAGTCTGCCGCGCGAGAGCGACATGAGCGATATCATGGGAGAGTTATCAAGAGGTTTTGCCTCTTTGTAAGCCAAAATAATGTGTTTCAAGAATAGATCCTCCGAATCTCAGAGTAATAAAGGTCATTGTATTTGCGGGCATTCCGCAAGGCTACATCAATTATACCACATATTATATCACATAAACGAAAAAAAGTAAAGGACATTTGGCTATTTTCATTCTGAATTTTTTGAAAAAATTTTTGAATTTTTTGATTTTTTTTGAAAAACCCCTTGCAATTTAGAAAAATATGTGGTATAATACGAAACGCGTGCCATGTGGCAACGTCGATGGACGGTCCTCTGCATATAGCTCTGCACGAACGTCCGGGATTATCCAAATTAAGGAGGAAGCCGACAATGGATCTTATTAAGGCTTTAACAAACGAGCAACTCAAGGAAGAAGTACCTACTCTTAACATCGGTGACACGGTTCGTGTTCACAACAAAATCGTTGAGATATCTTCGGACGGTAAAAGAAGAGAGAGAATTCAGCTTTTCGAGGGCGTTATAATCGCTAAGAAGGGCGGCGGAATTTCCGAAACATTTACCGTAAGACGCGTTGCATACGGTTGCGGCGTCGAGAAGACATTCCCCGTGCATTCGCCCAACGTAGCAAAGGTTGACATCGTACGCTACGGCAAGGTTCGCCGTGCGAAGCTCTACTATGTCCGCGACAAGCAGGGCAAGGATGCGAAGATCAAGGAAAGAATTTAATTTATTTAATTTCTTTTCGAAGACGATTATTTGATTTTTTAGTAAATGAGGTGTTAAAGATGAAGAACGGAATCCATCCCGATTACAAAGAATGCACGATCAGATGTGCGTGCGGTGCCGAGTACAAGACCCGTTCCACGAAGGGCGATATGACTGTGGAAATTTGCTCCAAGTGCCATCCCTTCTTCACGGGCAAGCAGAAATTCGTTGATGCAGGCGGACGTGTTGACAGATTCAAGAAGCGTCTGGCAGGAGTCAGAAAATAATTTTTCGAATTTCTCGGGATCTATCTTAAGTGTGGGCGCACGCGCAATTTTTGATTTTGCAAAAGTTGCGGTGCGCCTGCTTTTTATCACTCGGCGCATCCCTTTTGCATGATGACTCATGAATGGAAGGAATACGTGTATGAAAGAACAAGTATCAATATTTGAAACCGAAAGCGAGCCGCTCGCCGTTCTTGTTTCGGTGCTGACACCCGATAAAGATCCGCACGAGCAGGCAGTTTCGCTTGACGAGCTTGAAAGACTCTTGGAAACAGCGGGCGGAAAACTTCACTCGACCGTCGTACAACAGCTTGCGTCCCCGATCGCCAAAACTTATATAGGAAGCGGAAAACTCGCCGAGCTTGGTGAGCTTTGCCGTGCCAACGATATAGGGCTTGTCGTATTTGACGATGAGCTTTCTCCCGTACAGATCAGAAATGTCGAAGACGGTATCATGGATGGTGCAGAGGGCGATTACAGCGTCAGGGTCATCGACAGATCCATGCTCATTCTCGATATTTTCGCCCTCCACGCACGCTCGGGCGAGGGCAAATTGCAGGTCGAGCTTGCACAGCTTCGGTATACCATCCCACGTCTTACGGGCAGGGGAGGTGAAATGTCACGCCTTGGCGGCGGTATTGGCACGCGAGGTCCCGGTGAGACCAAGCTTGAGACTGACAGACGACATCTCCAAAGAAGGATATCCGCACTGAGTGCGCAGATCGACGAGCTTGAGGAAAACAGGCGTACAAAACGTGCAAAGCGAGATCGCTCCGATCTTTGCAAGATAGCGGTGGTCGGATATACCAACGCCGGCAAATCGACGCTCCTGAACAGACTGACGGGTGCCGGCATACTTGCCGAGGATAAGCTCTTTGCCACACTTGACCCTACCACGAGAGCCTATACTCTCCCGAGCGGAAGGGAAGTGCTCCTCACCGATACGGTCGGCTTTATCAGACGCCTGCCTCACCATCTTATATCGGCGTTCCGCTCGACACTCGACGAGGCAAAGTACGCCGATGCCGTGATGGTGCTCGTTGACGCCTCCGACCCCGAGGCTGACAGTCAACTCGAGGTCACCGAAAAACTGCTTTACGATCTTGGCGCCGCCGATAAACCGAGGCTCTATGTGCTCAATAAATGCGACATTGCCGAGCAGATCGCTCCCGAACTGCTCCTTCGCGCCGCATCCGGCTCGATCGTCGCACTCTCGGCTCTTGACGGACGCGGCGTTGACGATCTTGTTGCCGAACTTGAAAAACTCGCACTTGCGGGCAAGAGACTTGTCAGATACAAGCTTCCTGCATCCAAGGCGTACCTCGTGTCGAAACTTTACGAGCTTGGGACTGTCGAGGATGTTGAATATACCGACGACGGTGTGGATGTCGTCGCCCTGCTCGATGAGCGCGCAAGGGGCAGATTTGAAAAGCTTCTCGGATAAATAAAGGTGAGATGATCATCGATCGGAGGGATTTTTGTGGATGAAAATTATGTAACCCTCGGCGGTGACGGTACATCTCTTTTCGAGGACAGGAGGAGTCGATTTCTCGGATATGCCGCACATGTGACGACCGAGCGCGAGGCGATCGATTTTGTAGGCTCGATCAGAAAAAAACATGCCGACGCACGCCACAATGTCTACGCCTATGTCATAAAAGACGGCGGATTCATGCGCTACAGTGATGACGGTGAGCCGCAGGGAACTGCCGGTATGCCCGTGCTCGATGTTATCCGCAAGGGCGGATTTACCGATGCCGTCATCGTCGTTACACGATATTTCGGAGGAATATTGCTCGGTACGGGCGGACTTGTGCATGCCTATACCGAGGCGGCGTCGCTTGCCGCCTCGGATGCGGGGATAATATCCTTTGAGCCTTTTCACGAGATACTGCTCACCACCGATTATTCGCTCTGGCAAAAGCTATCGCACGCACTTTCGTCGATGCCGATAATAATCGACAACGTGACATGGGGTGCGGATGTCGAGGTCAGCCTTGCCGCACCGATCGAATATTCGGCAAAGATCGTTGACCTCGTCACCGAAATGTCCTCGGGTCGCGACTGTGCACTGGTCGTCGGCGAACGATACGACAGGCGTCCGTGAGGATATATATTCGGCATGACCCGAAAAAAAGGGTTTTGCCGATTATTTGCGTATATTATATTATAAGGGTAAATACATTCCCTGAATAAAAAGCATAAAAAACGCGAAAGGATGGGTAAAATGCCGCTTATAGATCAGACGGTGCTTGAAGAGATCAGACTTCGCTGTCCAATTGAAGATGTCGTGTCTACCTATGTCACGCTTAAGCGGTCGGGTTCGGGATATGTCGGACTTTGCCCCTTCCACAGCGAGAAAACACCGTCGTTTACGGTCAGCCCCGATAAAGGATTTTTCCATTGCTTCGGTTGCGGTGTCGGCGGCGATGTCATTACATTTGTCAGACGGGTCGAAAATCTCGACTATCCGTCCGCTGTCGAGCTGCTTGCAAAGCGTGTCGGCATTACGGTCAAACGAAGCGAGAGTGAGCGTATCGACAGCGACAGGCGTGAGCGAACGCTTGCCATGAACAAGGCGGCGGCAAGATATTTCAACAATATTCTGCTGAACACTCCCGAGGGCAAACAAGGGCTTGATTATCTGCTCTCGCGCGGACTTACGATGCCGCTCATACGGCACTTCGGGCTTGGATTTGCCCCGAATGATTTCGGCGCATTTCCACAATATATGCATAAGCTCGGCTATAGTGATGCCGAGTTGTCGGCGGCATATCTTGCACGCATATCCGACAAGACCGGACATGCCTACAGCCTCTTTCGAAACCGCGTGATCTTTCCGATAATTTCGCCGTCGGGTGATGTTATCGCATTCGGCGGAAGAGTTATGGATGATTCGAAGCCGAAATATCTCAACTCGTCAGATACCCCGGCGTTCAAAAAGAGCAAAAATCTTTTCGCACTGAATTTTGCCAAGGCATCATGCTCGGCTCAGATGATTCTTTGCGAGGGCTATATGGATGTTATCGCACTCCACGGTGCCGGATTTACGAATGCCGTGGCAACGCTCGGAACGGCGATCACTCCCGAGCAGGCAAGGATGTTCGAGCGTTACACCAAGAGCGTCGTCATTTGCTACGATGCCGATGAGGCAGGGCAAAACGCCGCATCAAAGGCGTTCAGATTGCTCGGCGAGGTGGGGGTCGAGTGCAGGATACTTAAGGTGAAAAACGCCAAAGACCCCGACGAATATATCAGAAAATACGGTGCCGCCGCCTTCAGAAAGCTGATGGAGGGCAGCAGGTCCGAATTTGATTTTCGTTTTGATGCGATAAAAGAAAAATACGATCTCTCGCTTGCCGATGATAAGATAAAGGCACTTGACGAGACGGTCGCACTGATCTCGAGCGTACCCTCGGCGGCAAGGCGCGATCTGCATATATATGCGACATCCGAAATTTTCGGTGTCAGCCCCGACTCGATGCGGCGGGATGTCGAAAGACTCCGAACAAAGCGAATGCGCACCGAAAAACGGGACGAGACACAGAGGCTCATGTTCGAGTCGGCGGGATATAACGACAGGGTAAATCCCGACTCCGTCAAGAATATACGCGCCTCCCGTGCCGAGGATGCGGTCATCGGTATCTTGATGATCCACCCCGAGTATATCGGCGAGATGAAAAACAGGAACATCGAATTTTCACCCGACAAATTCGTCACATCCTTCGGTAAAAAGGTGGTCGCACTCATGCTCGATCATTCGAGCGGCAGTGAGTTTGATGCAATGTCGCTCGGTGAAGGACTTACTGTCGATGAAATGGGGCGGCTGTCGAAATTAAAGCTCGACAGGCAAGATCTGTCAAACAATACGTTTGATATCATGCTTTCCTGCATGGCAACTCTTGCGGATGCCGCGGGCAAGAAGGAGCTTGACATAAACGACATGATACTTCAAAAAAGAAGCAAAAACAAAAATAATAACACAAATTCAAACGGTAACGGTGAGCCGAACTGATGATGATCGGCCACGGGATGTAGAAAGCGGAGGAAACAACACATAATGAGAATAAATGAGGACAATCTTGCAGACGGACTTTACGACGCGAGCGATCTTACCGCAAGTGCGGGCAGACTTGACGATTTCGGATTTTTGGACGACTTTGACGATGCCGTTTTTGACGGTTCGGCGGATATGACGGACGGTCCGGACGGCGACGAGAAAGAGATCGCGAACTATCTGCAAAACTCAAACGCCGACGAGCTCGTAAACGAGATGGGTCAGTTTTCAAGTGCCGAGGAGATGGAAAAGGCACTCGTCAGAGAGGGATTTGCCATTGACGATCCGGTCAGACTTTATCTTAAGGAGATCGGTAAAGTTCCGCTGCTCTCGATCGCGGTCGAGGCGGATCTTGCACAGGTGGTCTACGACGGCAAGCAGGCACAGAGCATTATCGATGAGCTGAAAGCGACGCCCGTGGCTGAGATGACCGCCGAGATGAGCGATTACATAAAAGAGCTTGAGGGAAAGATCAAAGCGGGAGAGGCAGCGAAGAGTCGCCTTGTTGAGGCAAACCTTCGCCTTGTCGTCAGCATAGCGAAACGTCATTCGGGCAAGGGACTCTCCTTCCTCGATCTGATCCAGGAGGGCAACCTCGGACTGCTCAAGGCTGCCGAAAAATTCGATTACCGCAAGGGCTATAAATTCTCGACATATGCGACATGGTGGATAAGACAGTCGATCACACGCGCTGTTGCCGATCAGGCAAGGACCATCCGCATTCCCGTTCATATGGTCGAGACTATCCACCGTCTTTCCAAGACCTCGCGCAGACTTAATCAAGAGTTTGGCAGAGAACCGACGGTCGATGAAATTGCAGAGCATATGGGACTTACATCAGACAAGGTGCGCGAGATAATGCGTATCGCAATGGATCCCGTCTCGCTTGAGACTCCGATCGGAGAGGAAGAGGACTCGCATCTCGGTGACTTTATAAGAGATGACAACACCATGACGCCCCCCGATTCGGTGTTCCATTCGATGCTCCACGACGAGCTGTTAAAGGAGCTTCACAGCCTCAGCCCGAGGGAGGAAAAGGTCATCCTGCTCCGCTATGGTCTGATCGACAATCATGTTCATACCCTTGAGGAGGTCGGACTCAGACTCAACATCACAAGGGAGCGCGTGCGACAGATCGAGGCAAAGGCACTTCGCAAGATCAGAGGAAAGATAAATTTCAAGAAAAAGCATATCAACGATTATCTTGACTGATCGATCACAACCATCGAACAAATAAAGAAAAACAAAAAATACTGAAAAATCAAGGCACATCGCCTTGAAAAAGGGAAGACTTGCTCTCCGATACCCGAGCCCTCGGGCATTCAAGACATATGCAAACATCGGAGCGCAAGACGGAAAGGAAGGTCATATTTATGTCTTACGATGATCAGGAAGTAAGATTTGACGGATCAACGCTTGATGAACTTCTCGAAAAGAGCTTAAATCAAGGTTCACTTTCGGACAACGATCTTATGAATGCGTTTGATGATGACGATTTTGCCTCCGAACACAACGAGCCGTCGGATGCTGATCTGTCTCTCGATGTGCAGTCGATCGATGCGGTCGAATCCGACCCTGCCGCCGAGATGAACAAAATCGAGATCGCCGAGATCGAGAACGAGGCAAAACGCTACGCCTCGGCAGAGGAGATGGAGCGTTTTCTCGCACAGGGCGGCCTTGCAATCGATGACCCGGTCAGAATGTATCTAAAGGATATCGGCTCGATACCCCTGCTTCGTCCCGATGAGGAGCCGATGCTTGCCGAGCTTATACATAACGGCTTTCAGGCGGACAAGCAGCTTGCCGAACCCGACGGTTTGACCCCCGAGCAGATCGAGGAGTTGAGAGCCGCAAGCGAGGCGGGAATGAAGGCAAGGGACAGACTTGTCGAGGCAAACCTTCGTCTTGTGGTCAGTGTCGCCAAAAGGCATTCGGGCAAGGGACTTTCTTTCCTTGATCTGATACAGGAGGGCAATTTCGGTCTGCTTAAGGCTGTCGAAAAATTCGATTCGGATAAGGGATTCAAGTTTTCGACCTACGCCACATGGTGGATAAGACAGGCGATAACCCGTGCCATTGCCGATCAGGCAAGGACGATAAGAATACCCGTGCACATGGTCGAGACCATCCACAGGGTGTCGCGTACATCGAGAAAGCTCTTTCAAGAGCTTGGCAGAGATCCGACTGCGGAGGAGATCGCAAAAGAGATCGAAATGCCGGTCGATAAGGTGCGTGAGATCATGAAGATCGCACTTGACCCGGTTCCGCTCGAAACACCGGTGGGTGAGGAAGAGGATTCACAGCTTTATGACTTTATCGAGGACGAGAGCTCGCCGTCTCCGTCCGACAGAGTCTCGCAGACGATGCTTCGCGATCAGCTCTTGTCGGTGCTTCACACCTTGACACCGAGAGAGGAACAGGTTCTGATGCTCCGTTTCGGACTCAAAGACGGCAAACAGTACACGCTTGAGGAGGTCGGCGCAGCGTTCCAGATCACAAGGGAACGTATTCGTCAGATCGAGGCAAAAGCACTTCGAAAGCTTAGACACCCGAGCAGATCAAGAAAGCTTCGCGATTATCTCGATAATTGACCCCGAAAATCGGCAAAAAACTTTTGCATCACAAAAAAACTGTCGTTTTGCACAAAAATCAGCATGTGATTTTGTGCAAAATGCCGAGCTGACATGTGCATGATATACAAAGGCTTGCTTGTTGAGGCGAGGGATATCGGGTGATTTTTTGGTCGGGGAACTTGAATATTCATAAAAATTAAAAGAATATTCATTTTTTATCCCGTCGCAGACCTTGACATATTTCATTTTTTGTTGTAAAATAGAGGAAGCTGTAGTGGCACTGAAAAAAGCACATGCCGCACTCTGTCGGGACATGCTCTCCGACAGCATGATCATAATTTCATAATGGAAATTCTAAGGAGGATATCCCGCATGAAAAAACGTATTGTAAGCCTCGGCACGGCACTGCTGATGCTTATTTCCGTAGCATCCCTCTTTACGGGCTGCAAGAGCTCCGGAAATGTTGCCGCCTCGGAAGCGGTCAAACCGCTCACCCTGACACTTGCCATGGTTACCGATGAGAAGACTACCGAGAAGGGCATTGCCGCCGTTGAGGACGCAGTCAACCAGATCACCGAGAACAATCTCAACATCCATGTCTCTCTGCAGTTCTACACGAAGGACGAGTACAAGGATGCCATCCTCAAAAAGCTTGCCGCAAGACAGGCAGATATGGATGCGGGCATAAAGAAATCCTCTCTCGGCAACGACGGAGATGTTGTCAAGGTTGAGATAATCCCCGGTCAGTACAGAGAGGTGACCGCTTATCCCGAACCTTATGAAAATCAGATCGATGTTTTCATGATCCCCGATCGTGATATGTATCTCGAACTCAGAGCTATTGCTGCCGGCAGTGAGGATGTATTCGGCGTTGAATATGTCGATACCTCGGCGATCGATTCGGCGTTCACATCCGAGGATGCGGCGCTTACAAAGATCACGAAATACATCTCGGCAAACCTTCTTGCTTATTGCAACGACGGTGTCCACGGCGACCCCGTAACATTCATTCCGAGAACCGCTTACTACGGCGAGTACGAATATCTGCTCGTCAAGAAGGATCTCTTCGACAAGTACCCCTACACCATCACCGATGTCGAGGGACTTCCCGATCTTCGTGAGTATCTTGTCGATGTAGCGGAGAACGAGGACGGCGTGATCCCGCTCTACAACATCTATGATATGAACATAACGAGCCTTACCGGCAATGTCAATGTTTACGGTACTGTCCTTGATTCGACGATGATCGAGAGCACCTCCAAGGCTCCGTCTGCCATCACATCGAACGAAACAGTCAGATCGATCCTTACGACCTATGTCGATTGCGGCAAGGTCAACGGTCAGTACGCTCTCCATAACGCAGACCCCGATTTCTCGCAGAATTTCGCGGCAGCCTTCATTAAGGGCTATTGCGATCTCCCCGAACAGTATGAGGATGAGTACTATGTTATCCGCACGGGTGTGCCGGTAGCAAACTCCTCTCAGATGCTTGATTACGGATTTGCCATTTCCAACTATTCGTCCGATTCGTCGAGATGCTATCAGCTCATTCAGGAGCTTTATACGAACGAAAAGCTGCTTAACACCCTTCTTTACGGTGTCGAAAATGTCACATATACCAAGGATGAGAGCACAGGCATCGTTACAAGAAAGCACGAGGGTGATACCGTTTATGTAATGAGCGAGTATCAGGTCGGAAACACCTTCCTTGCATGGCAGAACAGCGAAATGTCCGAGAAGGAGCTTGAGATCTCGGCAAACGGCTGGGCTCGTGCAAAGCAGGCATCCGCTGACGCCATCTACAGCATTTACTCAAGGCTGAATATCGATATGAATTACGACGATGATGGTTCCGCCGATCCGAACAAGAAGATGCTTGAGGACTACATCAATGAGCTTGATATGCTGTATGATGAACTGTGGGTAAAACTTCGTCAGTTCGAGTCGTTCGCATCTACCACAAAGGATGAGCCTACCGCCGATGACTTCCTCGTTTCGATCAACACATGGCTCACGAGTCAGGATGCGGTTTCGACCATGACGTCGGGCAGCACCAAGGGATCGCTTACCTATCAGTATGTCAACTATTGGAACTCCCTTTACAAGACCGAATGATATTCTTCATTCTTATATAAAATCTATACGGAATCATACCGATCGCATCCCCGATCGGTATGATTTTTTGAAAAATGGCGGATATTCTCGAAAAATGTCCGATAATCGCCGTCAAAAGTTCCAAAAAAGCGATTAAGATTATCCGAGCGAGATGTGCAAAAGGGAGAATTTTAATCAGATTTGCTATCTCTATTGACTTTTTTGGGCTTGAATGATATAATATGTAGGTCGAACGATGCATGCCTGTGTAACAAGGCATTGAAACTGTGTCGCTCGGATGGAATAAACATGATCTTTGCAGAACAGGAGGTGCAATATGCCAACATTTAATCAGCTTGTAAAGCAGGGCAGATCCAAAAAGGTCTACAAGTCAAAATCCCCCATGCTTCAGAAGGGCTTCAATACTCTGAACAATGCTCCGACAGATCAGAGCTCGCCCCAGAAGAGAGGAGTTTGCACTAAGGTCTCCACGACCAGCCCTAAGAAGCCTAACTCGGCTCTTCGTAAGATCGCCAGAGTAAAGCTGACCAACGGTCTCGAAGCCACCACTTATATCCCCGGTATCGGTCATAACCTTCAGGAACACTCGGTTGTACTGATTCGCGGCGGTCGTGTTCGTGACCTTCCCGGTGTGCGTTACCACATTATCCGCGGTACGCTTGATACTCAGGGCGTTGATGCCCGCAGACAGAGCCGTTCCAAGTACGGCGCAAAAACTCCCAAAGCAGCCAAGAAGTAATATCTATTTTGCGAGGGAAGGTATTAAAAATCATCTGATGTTTGTGCACCGAGTCTGTTGAAGATCAATGTTTATTGTATTCCGACAGTCCGAGCGCTTAACGGAAGAAAGCTTTCGAGTACCTATGATATCATTATTTTATGAAGGAGGGAAGTACAGTGCCTAGAAGAGGACGAATTTCCAAAAGAGAAGTATTGCCGGATCCTATGTACAATTCTAAGCTGGTTACAAAGCTTATCAACAATATCATGTACGACGGCAAGAAGGGTGTTGCCCAGAAGATCGTTTACGACGCATTTGCGATCGTTGAAGAGAAATCCGGGAAGAACGCACTCGAAGTATTTACAACAGCGCTTGAGAACATTATGCCTGTTCTCGAGGTTAAGGCTCGCCGTGTAGGTGGTTCCACCTATCAGGTTCCTATGGACGTAAGACCCGAAAGGCGTCAGACCCTTGGTCTGCGTTGGCTGAGAACTTATTCCAGAAACCGCAGTGAGAACACAATGGCAGAGCGTCTTGCAGCCGAGATCCTTGATGCTAACAACAACATGGGCGGAGCTGTCAAGAAGAAGGAAGAAACTCACAAGATGGCTGAGGCTAACAAGGCTTTCGCTCATTACAGATATTGATCTACCAATCACAAAGGTCAATTTGTTTGTAGTAAAAAAAATAAGGAGAAAAGTCAATGCCCAGAGAATATTCACTTGAAAATACCCGAAATATCGGTATCATGGCTCACATCGACGCAGGTAAGACCACGACGACCGAGCGTATCCTTTATTATACGGGTGTAAACCACAAGATCGGCGAGACTCACGACGGTGAGGCAACGATGGACTGGATGGCTCAGGAGCAGGAGAGAGGTATCACGATCACCTCGGCTGCAACCACATGCCATTGGAAAAAGCTCGACGGATCCGCACCCGAGACGCGTATCAACATTATCGACACCCCCGGTCACGTTGACTTTACGGTCGAGGTCGAGAGATCGCTCCGCGTTCTCGACGGTTCGGTAACTGTCCTTTGTGCAAAGGGCGGCGTTGAGCCTCAGTCCGAGACAGTTTGGCGTCAGGCCGACAAATACGGCGTCCCGAGAATGGTATATGTCAACAAAATGGACATTATGGGCGCAAACTTCTTCCGCTGTGTGGAGATGCTCCACGAGCGTCTGAAGGCAAATGCCATTCCGATCCAGCTTCCTATCGGTGCAGAGGAGTCCTTTAAGGGAATCATCGACCTGATGAACATGGAGGCTGATGTTTACTACGACGAGATGGGTAAGGACATGCGTGTCGAGCCTATTCCCGCCGACATGCTCGACAAAGCCAATGAGTACCGTGCACAGATGGTCGAGGCTATCGTCGAGACAGATGACGAGCTTGCAATGAAGTATCTTGAGGGTGAGGAGATCACTGTTCCCGAACTCAAAAAGGCACTCCGTCAGGCTACCATCGATAACAAGATCGTTCCGGTAATTTGCGGAACTTCTTATAAAAACAAGGGCGTACAGAAGCTGCTCGATGCTATCGTTGACTATATGCCCGCACCTACCGACGTTCCTGCGATCAAGGGTATCAATCCCGATGCCGATCCGGACAACAACGAGGTCGAGTGCCCCGCAACAGACGACGGCAATTTTGCAGCCCTTGCGTTCAAGATCATGACCGACCCCTACGTCGGAAAGCTCTGCTTCTTCCGCGTATACGAAGGAACTCTTCCCGCAGGCACTACGGTGTACAACTCCACCAAGCGTCAGAAGGAAAGAATCGGACGTATCCTGCAGATGCACGCTAACCAGCGTAAGGATCTCGATATCTGCTACTCGGGCGATATCGCAGCGGCAGTCGGACTTAAGTACACCACCACCGGTGATACGCTCTGCTCCGATTCGCACCCCGTAATTCTCGAATCGATGGAATTTCCGGAGCCTGTTATCAAAGAGGCTATCGAGCCGAAGACCAGAGCCGCTCAGGAAAAAATGGGCATCGCTCTTGCAAAGCTTGCCGAGGAAGACCCGACATTCCGCACCTATACGGATGAGGAAACAGGTCAGACCATCATCGCAGGCATGGGTGAGCTTCATCTCGAGATCATCGTTGACCGTCTCCTTCGTGAGTTCAAGGTCGAGGCAAACATCGGTGCTCCCCAGGTTTCCTATAAGGAGACCATCACCGCGTCGGCAGACGAGGACTGCAAGTATGCACGTCAGTCGGGTGGTAAGGGTCAGTACGGTCATGTAAAGATCACCATCGAGCCGAACGAGCCCGGTAAGGGATATGAGTTCATCAATAAGGTCGTCGGCGGTGCTATTCCGAAGGAATATATCCCCGCTGTCGATGCAGGTATCCAGGGCGCAATGCAGAATGGTATCCTTGCAGGCTACAACGTCGTTGACGTTAAGGTCACCCTTTATGATGGTTCTTATCACGAAGTTGACTCTTCCGAAATGGCATTTAAGATCGCAGGTTCCATGGCGTTCAAGAATGCTATGAAGAAGGCAAAGCCGGTTCTCACCGAGCCGATCATGAAGGTCGTTACCATTACACCTAACGACTACCTCGGATTCGTCATCGGCGACTTTAACAGCCGCAGAGGACAGATCCAGTCTACCGAAGAGCTTTCGGGCGCGACCGAGGTCATCGCGAACGTCCCGCTCGCAAATATGTTCGGTTATGCGACCGACCTCCGTTCCGGTACACAGGGACGCGGTCAGTACTCTATGGAGCCCAGCCACTTCGCTGAAGTTCCGAAGAGCATCTCCGAAGAGATCATCAAAAACAAATCCAAGTAATCATCAACAACTATAATCAAAATTAAATTTGATATAAATTTTAGGAGGAAACTAAAATGGCAAAGGCTAAATTTGAAAGAACTAAGCCCCATGTAAACATTGGTACCATTGGTCACGTTGACCACGGTAAGACAACCCTTACCGCAGCTATCACCAAGACTCTGGCTCTCAAGAACTCGAACATCGAGTTCCTTGCTTACGACCAGATCGACAACGCGCCCGAGGAAAAGGCACGTGGAATCACAATTAACACCCGTCACGTTGAGTATGAGACCGACAAGCGTCACTACGCTCACGTTGACTGCCCCGGCCACGCTGACTATGTTAAGAACATGATCACCGGTGCAGCTCAGATGGACGGTGCGATCCTCGTTGTTGCAGGTACTGACGGACCTCTCCAGCAGACCCGCGAGCACGTTCTTCTTGCTCGTCAGGTTGGCGTTCCCGCAATCGTCGTATTCCTTAACAAGTGCGACATCGTTGACGACCCCGAGCTTCTCGACCTCGTTGAGATGGAAGTTCGCGATCTTCTCTCGAGCTATGATTTCCCCGGCGACGATCTTCCGATCATCCGCGGCTCTGCTCGTGAGGCACTTCTCTCTGAGTCCAAGGATCTTTCCGATCCCGTATACGCTCCTATCATCGAGCTCATGGACGCAGTTGATGACTATATTCCTACACCTGAGCGTCAGGCTGACCTTCCCTTCCTTATGCCTGTCGAGGACGTATTCTCGATCTCCGGTCGTGGTACAGTTGCTACCGGCCGTGTAGAGCGTGGTACTGTTAAGATCGGCGACGTTTGCGAGATCGTTGGTCTCTCTGACGAGAAGAAGTCAACCACCGTTACCGGCGTTGAGATGTTCCACAAGACCGTTGACCTTGCTGAGGCAGGCGACAACATCGGCGCACTTCTTCGTGGTATCGCGAAGAACGAGATCGAGCGTGGACAGGTTCTCTGCAAGCCCGGCACCGTTCATCCTCACACCAAGTTCGTTGGTCACGTTTACGTTCTTACCGAGAAGGAAGGCGGACGTCAGAAGCCCTTCTTCTCCGGCTACCGTCCTCAGTTCTACTTCAGAACGACCGACGTTACAGGCGTTATCACTCTTCCCGACGATGTCGAGATGTGCCGTCCCGGCGATAACGTTGATATGAACGTTGAGCTTATCACACCTATCGCTATGGAGCAGAACCTCCGTTTCGCTATCCGTGAGGGTGGCAGAACCGTTGGCTCGGGTGTCGTTGCTAACATCATCGCTTAATCATTAATTATTATTCCCAAAGAGGCTTTGCCTCTTTGGGAATAATAAGTGTTTTAATCAAATAATATCTTTAGGGGTTGGTGTAATTCCACACCGGCGGTGTTTGACATCTGTCATAAGTCCGCGAGCATATGCCGAACAGGTGAGAGTCCTGTACCGACGGTAAAGTCCGGATGGGAAAAGATAAAAATAACGCATCCCCGACGTTTTGTCGGTTTTTTTTATCCTTTCCCCGATCATGGGGGATATATGAAAAACAGATCTAAAGTTCAATCACTTGTCGTACTCGCACTTTTTGCCGCACTCGCCTATGTCGCACAGTTCGTCGTCCATATTCGCATCGCATTTCTGACAATTGACCCGAAGGACGCGATGATCACGGTCGCCGCAATGATCTACGGGCCGATCGGCGGCGTATCGCTTTCCTTTGTTGTAGCCCTTCTTGAGGCGATCACGAACGGCTCGACCGGGTTTTGGGGTGCACTTATGAATTTCTGCGGATCTGCCGCGTTTTCTGTCACCGCATCGCTCGTCTATAGGATAAAACGCTCGTCAACATCTGCTGTGCTCGGACTTCTCGCATCGGTCATTTCGATGACTGCCGTGATGCTCGGAACAAACCTTCTCATCACACCGATCTATACCGGATCCACAACATCCGAGGTCGCGGCAATGTTTCCGACACTTCTTATTCCTTTTAATATTGTCAAAGCTCTTTTTAACGCTGGCATCGTGTTTTTGATCTATAAACCTATCGTAAAAGCACTCAGGTCGGCACGCCTTGTCCCCGAACAGGCACAGGCACAGGCACATACCGCCACCAAAAATCGTATCCCGCTCACCATTGTTTTCGGCATTTTGTTCGTTGCTCTTGCCATTGTCGGCATCCTTCTTCTAAACGGAAGCCCCTCGTTCTTTTGATATTTTGTGCGAGCGATCTTTTTTACTTAACTTATAAAGGAATTTTTTATGGTTGAAGCAATTAAAACCTTTTTTCTTAAAACTCTCGGCAAACATCTTTGCGTGTTTCTCTGCTCGATGATCCCGATCATTGAACTTCGAGGAGCGATTCCGATCGGCGCAGGGTTCGGTCTTCCTTTTTGGCAGAATTTTACGCTCAGCATCCTCGGGAATATGCTCCCGATACCCTTCATCCTCCTTTTTATAAAGGCTATACTTAATTGGATGTCGAAATGTAAGATAAAACTCTTTAATAAGGTCTCGAATTGGCTCTTTGCCAAGGCTGAGAAGAATCGCCCGAAGATCGAGAAATATTCGACCTGGGGGCTTATGGTCTTTGTTGCGATCCCTCTCCCCGGGACGGGTGCATGGACAGGCGCACTTGTTGCATCGCTCATTAACATGAAGTTTTCGAAAGCAATCCTTTCGATCTTCCTCGGCGTTCTGACAGCCGGACTTATCATGTCCGCCGCATCTTATGGTGTCGTCGGATTTCTCAAAATATTTATGTGATATTTACCTCGAAAGTCTGCCCTCGACGGCGGATTTTTTGGTTTGACGAATTTTTTTCAAAAAATATATTGACATATTGCCGATCGTGTGATATAATAAAATGTCTTATCGAGAGTGGCGGAGGGACAGGCCCTGCGATGCCACGGCAACCTGCAATTTCGTAAGGTGCTAATTCCTTGGAGATGAGATCTATACTCGGTCTCTGTCCTCGGATTGCTCCGAGGATTTTTTGTCGAGAGGATATCGAAAGATAGTCTGAAAAGAGAGAGGAACCATTAAAATGAAAAAACTTTTTACATCCGAATCGGTCACCGAGGGTCATCCCGATAAAATTTGCGACCTTATTTCCGATTCGATACTTGATGCGATAATCGCCGAGGATCCTATGGCACGAGTGGCGTGCGAAACGACGGTCACCACTGGCGTTGTGTCGGTCATGGGCGAGATCACCACGACCGCATCGGTCGATTATGAAGACATTATCCGAAACAGAGTCCGTGAGATCGGCTATGACCGTGCAAAATACGGCTTTGACTGTGAGACCTGTGCGGTAATGAGCATGATACATAAGCAGTCGCCCGATATTGCCATGGGTGTTGATCGCTCGCTGGAGGCGAAGAACGGGCAGGACAACTCGTACGAGATAGGTGCAGGTGACCAGGGCATGATGTTCGGATTTGCTTGCGACGAAACTCCCGAACTTATGCCGATGCCCATCTCGCTTGCCCATAAAATGGCAAAGAGATTGACCGAGGTCAGAAAGAACGGGACTCTCGCATATCTTCGCCCCGACGGAAAGACACAGGTCACGGTTGAATATGACTGTGATTGCCCGATTCGCGTTGATACCGTTGTCGTTTCGACCCAGCATAATCCCGATGTCTCGATCGACACGATCAGAGCGGATATGCTTGAATATGTCATAAAACCGACCATTCCCGAGGGATTTTTCGATGAAAATACTAAGGTCTACGTCAATCCGACAGGCAGATTTGTTGTCGGCGGACCTCAGGGTGACAGCGGTTTGACAGGCAGAAAGATCATCGTTGATACCTACGGCGGATACGGCAGACACGGCGGCGGTGCTTTCTCGGGCAAAGACCCGACAAAGGTCGATCGCACCGCAGCATATGCGGCACGTTATATCGCTAAAAATATCGTCGCGGCAGGGATCGCTAAAAAATGTGAGGTTCAGCTTGCTTATGCGATAGGCGTCGCTCGTCCCGTTTCGCTGATGATCGATACTTTCGGCACATCCGAGCTCTCGGGCGAGGTCATAGCAGATGCTGTCTCGAAGCTTGTAGATCTTCGTCCTGCGGCGATCATCGAAAAATTCGACCTCCGCAAACCGATATACGCATCCCTTGCCGCTTACGGTCAGATCGGCAGGGAGGATCTGAATGTCGCATGGGAAAGACGCGATCTCGCAGGAGCACTTCGCCGCGAGCTTGATCTCTGATACAGAGCGAAACATAATAAAGGCTGATGCATAGGATGTATCGGGAGGCAGATCCTGTTGCAGATGCTTGTATTTGAAATTTTTACCGCTTTTTTGTGCGTTTACGGCGGATATACGCTGCTTCACGACATTTGTCGCATTTTTGAGCGATTTGTGTGTTGCCGCAGATCGAAAAAGGGTGGCAATAGTAAAGGAAAGAATAAATAACGAAGGGAGGATGCCGTGATGGAGAACGAAAATATATCTGCCGCCTCGGATGGTGACAAGGTCACACTTGAAGGGGCTGTTGCCTACATCACATATCAAAACGAGCAGAACGGATATGCGGTCTGCGATCTTGATATCGGTAAAGAAGAGATCACCATCGTCGGCATCCTTCCGGGAATTGCTGTCGGCGAAACTATCCGCGCACAGGGACATTGGGAAAACCATTCGACCTACGGACCGCAGTTCAAGGTCGAATATTACGAAAAAGAGCTTCCGACGACCGCCGCTGCAATGGAACGATATCTTGCCTCGGGCAGTATCAAGGGGATCGGCAAAAAGACCGCTAAAAAGATCGTTGCGATGTTTGGGGTCGATACATTCGACGTCATTGAAAATCACCCGAGTTATCTGACCGATATTCCGGGAATAACACCCAAAAAAGCGGATGAAGTGTCCGAGGCGTTTAGAAGTCAGTTCGGTATGCGCTCGGTAATGATGTTTTGCCGAGATTATTTCGGACCTGCCGTCTCGATAAAGATATATAAACAGTTCGGGAGCGGCGCGGTCGAGATCATAAAGCAGAACCCATACGTCCTTTGCGAAAAGATAAACGGTATCGGTTTCGAGAGTGCGGACAAGCTTGCCGAGTCGCTTGAATTTGACAGATCGAGCGACGAGCGGATAAAATCCGGGCTAAAATATGCGCTTTCCTGCAATGCGGTCAAAAACGGTCATACATTTATTCCGACCGAAAAGCTTGTTCCTCTTGCGGCGAGTATACTCGATGTCGATCGGGACAGGATAGAGGAAATACTTCAAAAGCCGATAAACGGGCTTAAGATCGTGAATTTCGGCGGAACTTCCTGTGCATATCTCACCGAATATTACGATGCGGAGATGTTTATCGCCAAAAAGCTCTCACTTCTTATGTCGGTCTTTCGCCGCGACAGTGCCGATAATATATCACGACTTGTCGAACAGGTCGAGCGCGAGGAGGGTATCGAATACGCATCAAAGCAGAAAAAAGCGATCGTTTCGGCACTCGAGAATGGCGTAATGGTGCTGACGGGCGGACCGGGTACGGGTAAAACTACCGTAATTCGCGCGATCATAAGGATCGGCGAGCGGCTTGGATGCAAGGTCGCACTTGCTGCCCCGACGGGACGCGCCGCAAAAAGAATGTCGGAGGCGACATCTTACGAGGCAAAGACCGTCCACCGAATGCTTGAGGTCAAGTATACAGGCGATGAACCGGCTTTTTTAAGGGACGAAAACAATCTTCTGGACGAGGATCTTATAATAATCGACGAGGCGTCAATGGTCGATACCATGCTGATGTCTGCTCTCCTTCACGCGGTCAAGCCGGGTGCGAGACTTGTGCTTATCGGCGACAGCGATCAGCTTCCGTCCGTCGGTGCAGGTCACATCCTTTGGGATATTATCGGTTGTGATATCTTTCCGATGGTCAGACTTACCGAGATATTCCGTCAGGCACAGGAGAGCCGCATTGTAACGAATGCCCATGCGATAAACAGCGGCGAACTGCCCGTGCTTGACGATAAGCAGGGGGATTTCTTCTTTTTGACACGCGACGAGGATAAGATCGCACAGACGATCGCCGATCTGTCGGTCAATCGACTGCCGCGTACATACGGTTTTGATGTCAGAAACGATATACAGGTGATAACACCCTCGCATAAGGGGATCGCGGGGACGGAGGTGCTCAACGCCCTGCTTCAGTCGGTGATCAATCCGCCGGACAAGCGAAAACGCGAATATCGATCTCGCGGTCATGTCTTCCGCGAGGGCGATAAGGTCATGCAGGTAAAGAATAATTATGATATCGAGTGGGAGCGCGGAAACGAGGCGGGTGTCGGAATTTTCAACGGCGATATCGGCATAATCGAGCAGATCGACTTTTCAGAGGAGAAGATGCACCTTCGCTTTGATGACAGATCGACCGAGTATGATTTTTCGAGTCTCGAGGAGCTGGAACATGCCTACGCGATAACCATCCATAAAAGTCAGGGCAGTGAATATCCGATAGTCATAATTCCGATGTTCAACTATTCGTCCAAACTGATGACGCGAAATCTGCTCTATACCGCAGTCACCCGTGCGCAAAAAATGGTCGTTCTCGTCGGACGTCCCGAGGTAGTGCAGGGAATGGTCAGCAATAACAGAACGGTCAATCGCTATACCGGACTTCGTTATCTGCTGAAAAAATTTGAACTATGATTTTTGCGAAATTATGAAAAAACAATCAAGCTTTTTCGTACCGTCCATTGCTGATATTGTTTGGCCGCCCCACTGCTTTGGGTGCGGCGATCTGATAAAACTTACCCACGAACAGTATAAAAGCAGATATTCGTTTGCTCTTTGCACAAAATGTGCCGAAAAATTTGACCTTGAACGCCGTTCGCTTTGCCCGAGATGCGATAAAGAACATATAAAATGCCATTGCCGACCCGTGAGCATGCCCGGTAATCTTTCGGGATGTATTCATGTGTCAAGATATACCGCTTGGGACAGTGTCACCGACGGAATAGTCCTTGCCGCAAAAGGGTCGAACAATAAATATCTGTATGAGCTTCTCGCAAATTCTGCCGTAAAAGCGATCAAAAGCCGCGTTCCCGAATATCGTAATGCCGTGATCACCGCGATTCCGCGCGATATGTCGGCAATCAGAAAAACAGGGGTCGATCAGGCAAGACTTGCGGCGTCCATGGCAGCAAAAAAGCTCCGACTTTGCTATGTTGATGCACTCGTTCGCCTTAACGCAAAGGAGCAAAAGGGACTTTCGGCAAAGGATCGACTTGCAAACGCCTATTCGGCATATGAAATAAACGAAAAGGCTCTCCCGAGCGTTGCCGGAAAGAGCGTTATTTTGTACGATGATATTCTGACGACAGGCGCGACCGCGTCAGCAGGCTCGGATCTTCTCTTTAAGATGGGTGCCTCAAGAGTTTTCGTGCTTGCTTTCGCCATGCGGTATAACGATAAGCTCGTCGATATGAGACGTTCGGATATCCTCGATGAATTTCGCGATTACGACACATCGGATGAGTTGTCAAAATAAAACACCGCCCATTTTGAGCGGTTCGATAAAACAGTATTATTACTTTCGTAACAGCGGCATGAGCGATCATGCCGCTGTTGTCACGCTAAAATATATAAAAATGTGATCTCAAACACATAAATCTTAATAATTATGCGATATTGGTTGATTTTTTTACAGGTGCGGAGTATAGTCCGAGGCAAATTTGGCAAGAAAAGCCTCAGAAAATTTAAGAAATTGTTCTCTGATAAAGTGAAACTCCGCATCCGACTCTCGTTCGATAATCTGAAGTTGGATGACGATGTGCTGAACATCCCTCTGTTTATGGCAGATCGGGCAGATCGGCTGATCGGAATTGCATTGGAGCAAAGAGATACTTAATTGAAGACAGAAAGCGGCGATACTCGGTTGTGAAAACCAAGTATCGCCGTTTTCTTGTTTCGTGTATATCGAAAGTGTTGCTTTTGATTTATATCAGCCCTCGCAGGAGTCGCAGTCATTGCAGAGACTGCCGATGTCACAGACCTCGTATTCGTCAACTGCGCACTCATCGCATTCGGTGTCTGCCTTACCGTCGGCGAGTTTCTTTGCCTTCATCTTTTTCACGATAAGATAAACGAAAGCGGCGGCGGCAACGATCGCGCCGACGATCATGATCACCTTGATGACCGTACATACAGTCGATTTTTTGCAATTCTTCATATTCGCACATCTCCTTTGATTTTTGTTGTTGTTTGTTTTTCAGCCGATCTGTCCTTCGACAGTCTCAGTATAACACAGTATGCCCGAATTTGCATTAAAATTATATTATCTAAATGTAAACTTTTCTCAAATTGCCACCCGTTCGACGCAAAAAAACAAAATAAACGTTGAAATTGTCTTATCTTTGTGATATAATAAACGATGAATAAGCAAAATTATACCGTTTGGAGTCAATGGGATGTCCGAGAATTTCGAAAAAACAGATATACTGTCGCTTTCATATGATGAACTTTGCACATTCGCAGAAGCCACACTCAGACAGCCCAAATTCAGGGCAAAACAGATATCCGAGTGGCTTGCAAAGGCGGTCGATTTTGAGGGAATGAGCAATCTTCCCGCGTCCCTTCGCGATAGGCTCTCGGAATGTGCCGAACTTCGCTATCCGAAGATCGAGAGAAAATTTGTCTCAAAGATCGACGGGACTGTCAAATATCTCTTCAGACTTGTTGACGGACAGCTCATTGAGGGTGTCGTGATGAAATACGAGCACGGCTATTCGATGTGTATCTCGTCCGAGGCAGGCTGCCCGATGGGATGCAGATTTTGCGCCTCAACCATCGGTGGCAAGGTGCGTGATCTTACACCTTCCGAAATGCTCGGTCAGATAGCAGTCGCCGATCGCGATCTTTCGATAAGAATATCGAATGTTGTCATGATGGGCGTCGGCGAACCGCTTGACAACTATGCGAATGTGATAAAGTTTCTGCGCATAGTCAGTTCGGAGCATTCGCTTTGCATAGGACTTCGTCATATATCACTTTCGACCTGCGGACTTGTTGACAAGATATATTCGCTGGCGGATGAGGGACTTCCGATCACGCTTTCGATCTCGCTTCACGCATCAAATGATGCCGACCGATCCGCCATCATGCCTGTCAACAATAAATGGGACATCGACAGCCTGCTGACTGCCTGTCGCGATTATTTTGACAAGACGGGACGCAGAATATCCTTTGAATATACGCTGATCGCAGGGCAAAATGACAGCCCGACAAAGGCGATCGAGCTGGCATCTCTTCTTCATCGCTATATGGGCGAGCGGCCGCTCCATGTCAATCTGATCCCGGTCAATCCTGTTGCCGAGCGTGATTTTGAAAGCTCTGGCAGAGCCGCAGTCGATAAATTTTGTGCGGTGCTTATATCGAAGGGTATCAATGCAACAGTCAGGCGAAAGCTCGGGTCGGATATAGATGCGTCTTGCGGTCAGCTGAGGCATAAAGGGTAATAGGGTATAAAAGGTGATCCTTTCGGAAAGGATGGTCATAACGATGAATTATTTCGGAAAAAGTGATATCGGAAAGAGCAGGACTGACAATCAG
Organism: uncultured Lachnospiraceae bacterium; assembly: GCA_964582375.1. GTDB lineage: Bacteria > Bacillota > Clostridia > Oscillospirales > CAG-272 > CAKSQF01. The sequence goes on along the minus strand of CAZORL010000011.1, from coordinate 8,671 downwards.
GATGCTTTTTTGAGCGTCGCTCTTGCAGATGGCGTTGCGCTTTTTGCGGTCTGCGACGGAGTCGGAGGTGCAAGCGGCGGTGATGTTGCGAGCACGCTCTGTTGTGAGGTTTTTTGCAGATCTATGTCCGAACAACTCTCGTCCCATCTTCCGCTTAAAAAAGCCCCCATCCCCGAAAGCTCGGTAAAGTTCATGATGACCCACGCACTTCGCCATGCGCACGAGGCGATCTGTGAGAGAGCGCGTGCCGACGAGGAGTTTATCGACATGTCAACGACACTTGTCGCACTGCTCATCTTGGGGCAGACCGCTTATGTACTTAATGTCGGCGACAGTCGTGCTTATATGATATCGGATGACGAGCTGCTTCAAATAACGAAGGATCATTCGTATGTTCAGGATCTGATAGATCACGGCAGACTTGATCCCGCCCTTGCCGCGACACATCAGCACAGAAACATAATCACACGATCGGTCGGGTACAGCGCAAACGCAACCCCCGATCTGTATAAGGTCGCACTTGAAAGAAAAGCTCCGTTCTTCTTCCTTCTTTGCACCGACGGTCTGACCGGCGTTTTGTCCGATCGCGACATATACAAGGTGCTTGTCGGATTTGGTTCGCTGAGATCAAAGGCGGACAAGCTGATAAACATGGCAAATGCGGGCGGCGGCGGTGATAATATCACCGTCATGCTCGTGACCGACTGATCGTAACAATAAAAATTCTGTAGGAATAAAATAGAAAACATGGAACAAAATCGGAAATATATCGAAAAAAAGCTTGATAACAGATATACCGTAAAAAAGCAGATCGGAAGCGGCGGAATGTCGGTAGTTTACCTTGCACATGACGAGGTAATGAACAGACCCGTTGCCATAAAGATGCTCCGCGATGAACTGCTCTCCGATCCCGACGCCGTTGAACGCTTTTGCAACGAGGCGAAGGCTATCCTTATGCTGTCGCATGAGAATATCATAAAGGGACTCGATTTTTCAAACGGAGACGATATAAAGTATATCGTTATGGAATATGTTGACGGCGAGACGCTAAAATCCTATATCGAAAGAAAAGGGAAACTCTCTCCTGCCGAATCGATCGATATCGCTATCGGAATACTCTCGGCTCTCGATCACGCACATTCCAAAAATGTGGTCCATCGTGATGTGAAACCGCAAAACATCCTTCTTCCCAAGGGCGGAGGGATCAAGATCTCCGATTTCGGCATAGCAAAACTGCCGACTAACGATCCGCTTGCCGTCTCTTGCACGACGGTCGGTACGGTCGATTATATAAGCCCCGAGCAGGCAAGAGGGAAGACCATTGACCGCAGGAGCGATATTTATTCGCTCGGCATAATGCTTTACGAGATGGCATCCGGCTCTCTTCCGTTTGTCGGCGAAAATCCGATGGAGGTCGCCTATAAGCAGATAGGAGATCAGCCTGAGCCGCTCTCTTCCGTCTGCCCCGATATCCCGAAAGGATTTGAACAGGTCGTGATGAAAGCGATCTGCAAAGAACCGTCGGGCAGATTTGACAGCGCAAAACAGATGCTCGATTGCCTGGACAGACTGAGATCAAATCCTGACGCAACATTTGATTTTGTCACCCTCCCGATCGACGATGACCCCGAGAGCACCGATGACATTTTGTTTTCGGGAAGCTATGTTTCCGCTCTTGAAAAAAAGGGCTTTGATACGGTCGGAAAGGTCGCAGGCGGCAAAAAGGGCAAAAAGGGCAAAAAACGCGGCAAAACAGAGAAAAAGCCGAAAAAAGAGAAAAAGGTCATCGTCAAGACAGAGGTCAAGGAAAAACACGCGGGAGTTTCGCTTGTGTCGATCCTTCTCGGGGCACTTTGCGCACTTTGCGTTGTAGGACTTACCGCCCTTCTTTTTGTATACGAACTGTATTTTGCTCCCCTCATGAGTCCTGCCGATTCGCAGACGCTGATCGTCGGAGATTTCGAGGGTCAGGTGTATACTGCCGATCTTCAGCACCAACTTGAAGAGGCGGGGTATATGGTTACCGTCGAATGGGTGTCCGATGCCGATCATATTTATGGCACGGTCATCTCGCAATCGCCCAAGAAAAATTCAAGACGCCAGATCATAAAGGGCGAGACATATTGCGATCTTACCCTTAAGCTCAGCATGGGCGAGGATATGACGGTGCTTGATAATTATGTCGGGCTTGAGTACAGATATGCGAGTATACTGCTTTCCGAGAAAAAGATAAATGTTAATTTCGTCAAGGTCTTCAGCGATACGATGCCGCAGGGCAGAATAGTTTCTACCTACCCTGAGGCTGGAACGAGGATAACAAAGGATACCACCATAACGGCATACGTCAGCAAGGGTCCCGATGTTGATTACTCGATCGTTCCGAATCTTGTCGGACTGACAATATCGCAGGCGGCGACCGCACTTGAAAAAGCAAATCTTGCCGCAGGTACGGTCACATATGTTTACTCGGATACGGTCGATGCGGGCAAGATCATAAGCCAGGTGCCCTATCGCGGCGAGGCTGTTCCCGATAAGCTGACAACGATCGATTTCGTCGTCAGCCTCGGACCGGAGAATCCGGTAACGACCACTCCTCCCACAACGACCATGCCGCCTGTCACAACGCCGCCGCAGACCTCCGATCAGCCGCCGACCGATCAGCCGCCGACAACATCGACAGTGCCGACACCGACCACCGAACCGAATACCAACCGCTGAAAGCAGAGTATGAAAGGCTAATTTTCAGACAATATGGAAGTAAAACAGCAAAACATCCGCAATTTTTCGATAATTGCACACATTGATCACGGCAAATCCACTCTTGCCGATCGACTGCTCGAAGCAACGCAGTCGGTCGCAAAGCGCGACATGGAGGAGCAGATCCTCGATAATATGGATCTCGAACGCGAGCGCGGGATCACGATAAAGGCGCGTGCCGTCAAGCTCGATTATAAAGCCCCCGACGGCGAGACTTATATTCTTAATCTGATCGATACTCCCGGGCATGTTGACTTCAACTACGAAGTCTCAAGATCGCTGAACGCCTGCGAGGGCGCAATACTGATCGTCGACGCCACGCAGGGAATTGAGGCGCAGACGCTCGCAAATGCATATCTCGCCATCGATGCCGGACTTGAAATAGTGCCTGTCATCAACAAGATCGACCTTGCATCAGCCGATATTGAGGGCACAAGGAGAGAGATCGAGGACATTGTCGGCATTCCCGCAGAGGATGCTCCTGCGATATCGGCAAAAAACGGCATCAACATTCAGAGTGTGCTCGATAAGATCGTCTCGGATGTGCCCGCACCAAGCGGCGATCCGAGCGCACCGCTCAAATGCTTGATCTTCGATTCTTATTATGATGCTTATCTCGGCGTTGTTGTCTACGTTCGCGTTTTCGACGGCACGCTCAAGGCGGGCGACAAGATCAGGATGATGAATACGGGTGCTGAGTTTGAAACGATCGAGGTCGGAACGCTCGAGGCGTTCGGAATGCAAAAGAGCGACAGTATATCGGCAGGGCAGGTCGGATATATTACGGCGAGCATAAAAAATGTCGCGGACACACGCGTCGGCGATACGGTGACCCTTGCCGATCGTCCGACACCCGAGCCGCTCCCCGGATTCAAGCAGGCATTGCCGATGGTCTTCTCGGGAATCTATCCCGCTGACGGATCAAAATACGGCGATCTTCGCGATGCGCTTGAAAAGCTCCGCTTGAACGATGCCGCACTTTCGTTCGAACCCGAGACATCGGCTGCACTCGGATTTGGATTTCGTTGCGGATTTTTGGGACTTCTTCATATGGAGATCCTGCAAGAGCGGATCGAGCGCGAGTTCAATCTTGACCTGATCACGACCGCACCCAGCGTTATTTACAAGATCGTAAAGCGAAACGGCGAGACGGTCATGATAGATAATCCGTCATCCTACCCCGATCCCGACGAGATCGAGCAGGCATTCGAGCCGATAATCAAGGCAAATATCATCACCCCCGTCGCATTCGTCGGCGGTCTGATGGAAATATGCCAGGAGAGACGCGGCAATTTCAAGAATATGACATACCTTGACTCAACGCGAGTCGAGCTTCACTACGAGATGCCGCTTAACGAGATAATTTACGATTTCTTTGATGCGCTCAAGAGCCGCTCCAAGGGATACGCCTCGCTTGATTATGAAATATCGGGCTACGAGGAGAGCAAGCTTGTAAAGCTTGATATCCTACTGAACGGCGAGATCGTCGATGCGCTGTCTTTCATCGTACATGAATCAAAAGCATATGCGAGGGCACGTAGAATTTGCGAAAAGCTAAAGGACAATATCCCTCGTCAGCTCTTCGAGGTTCCGATACAGGCTGCCATCGGCGGCAAGATAATCGCGCGTGAGACTGTCAAGGCAATGCGCAAGGATGTCCTTGCAAAATGCTATGGCGGCGATATCACTCGAAAGAAGAAACTTCTCGAAAAGCAAAAAGAGGGCAAGAAGAAGATGCGCCAGCTCGGCTCGGTACAGGTCTCACCCGAGGCGTTTATGGCTGTTCTTCGCCTTGACGGTGAAGAGTGATGAATAAGCGAAAAGGACTTGGATTATATATACACATCCCTTTTTGCGAGAGTAAGTGCGCATATTGCGATTTTTATTCGATATGCGACAGCGAGCGCAGAGAACACTATGTCGGTGCTCTCTGCGCTCATATAGCATCAAGGGGCAGTATCGCTGCCGATCGGTCGATCGACAGCATCTATTTCGGCGGCGGAACACCATGCCTGCTTGACGGGAAGCAGATAGTGCGTATTTGCCGTGCGGTTTTTGAAAATTACGATGTTACCCCCGATGCCGAGATAACGATGGAGGCAAATCCTGCATCGTTTACCGCAGATAAGATGCAAACGGCAAAAGAGATCGGCATAAATCGCATAAGTCTCGGTTTGCAATCGGCACATGACCCAGAGCTTCGGATGCTGTCACGCAGACACGATCTTGCAAAATTTGTCGAGAGCTATGAGATGCTGCGGCAAGTCGGATTTGATAACATCAGCGTCGATCTCATGTACGGAATACCGCTTCAAACGATCAACAGCCTGGTATCCTCGATCGACACTGCGGCAGAGCTTGCTCCCGAGCATATTTCACTGTATGGGCTTAAGGTCGAGGAAAATACTCCATTCGGCAGGATGGGGGGCAGACTAAAGCTCCCTGACGACGATACACAGAGCGATATGTACGAGGCGGCGGTCAAGCGGCTCTGCGAGCACGGATATCACCGATATGAGATCAGCAATTTTGCAAAGTGTGGCAGGGAGAGCCGACACAATCTTAAATATTGGCAGGGCGAGGAATTTCTGGGTTTCGGACCTGCGGCATATTCGTTTTTTGATCGAAAAAGATACGGCTTTGCGAGAGATATCGACGCTTATATCGCATCGATCGAGTCGGGCAGAGAGCCTTCTGCCGTCGATCTTGTCGAGCTGTCCGATACCGAGCTTGCCGCCGAGAGGGTCATGCTCGCACTTCGCCTTGAGGAGGGAATAGTCCCCGACAGCACCACATATGAGGCGGCAAAGAAATATATCGACGGCGGCTTCATGAAGATGAAGAGCGGCAGACTTTCATTCACGACAAAGGGATTTCTCGTCTCAAATACGATCCTTGCCGATATTATCGACATATAAAACCGCAAAAATGTCAAATTCGGAACACTTTTGCGGTCAGCATGTTATCGGTAACGAAAAATGCAGAAATATGAAAAACAGATAAAGAGAAAGAATTCCCGAAAAGTAGAGATCGTTTGCGAAAAAGACGGCAAAGCAAATGATAAACGAAATATACGAACGGTTTGTTGCCGATGCCATCGCCCAAAGGATTAGAGGAAGGTCAGACAGACCGCTATAAAGCTTGTTGTGACTCCAGACGGTGCTGAAAAACAAATTTGTCGTGCCGAGTGCTTTTAAGATGATTTTAAGATGAATTAAAACACGGCGGTCAGAAGATCCGCCTCGAAGCGTGAGAAGTAAGTGAGATTTTTTTCATTTTGATCATTCCTTTCGATAAAAAATAAAGCATCTGCTCGCGTATCCTCAAAGACCTAACGATACGCAACAAATGCTTGCTTTGCCCGGTGGCAATTTTTTATATTAAATTAAAATAAAGATCCTCGCTCTCTCGGGCGAGGATCTTGGTGCGAGAAACGGGACTTGAACCCGTACGGTGTAAACCACACGCCCCTCAAACGTGCGCGTCTGCCAGTTCCGCCACTCTCGCATATACCGTTGCATTCCTGCAACGGTATATATTATACCTTATATTTTCGATTTTGTCAAGGGGTTTTTGCAAATTTCTTTGAATAATTTGAATTTTTTGACCGTCTGACCCTTATTCGACGTCGTCAACGATCTTTTCGGGTGCGATGTCAAGCTTTTCGGGGTGCTTTATGTAGAACATCATGACCTTAAGCGCCGACGCGTAGTAAAATCCGTCGCATATGCGCTCATCCATGACCACCTTGAAATCGACCTTGCGACGAGTTCCCACGCTGCCGTCATCCTTTATGTAGTTCTCCTTGTATTTCGTGCCGAGCGATGTAAAGAGAGGGACGTTGCCGAAATTGTATATGTGATGATAGATCGGCTTGATGCCGAGCGAGCCCATCGAGGTTATAAAATAACTGCCGTGGAAGGGCGAGAGCTTGGTCAGGTATCTCGGGAGCAGTTTGTAATAGTCGAGAAGGGTCAAAAGACCGACCGTCCACCTAAAGAGGAAGGAGGGGAGCTTTACGAGAAAGTTCATGACTCCCTCAAAATCGCTGTCGTTTGTCGCACGGCTCTCGGCGACAACCGAATTTACCTCGTTGTAAACATCGACTGCCGTCGCATCTGCTTTCGGAAAGAATTTTATTACCACATCGGGGGATGTCGGCGAAAACTCTTTTTTGATCGTCAGGCAGATCTCGATATTGTTTCTTGCGTAAATTCGCTGTCCGCGAATGAATCTGTTGATGCCCGGCTTTTCGGCAAGCGTTCGAACATACGCGGCAAGAAAAATGTGCATCAGCCCGAATCCTCTGTAGCCCTGCGCACGCTTTTCAGCGATGTATTTTTCGGCGGCGTCAATCTCGATCGAGTCGGAATAATAGTTCAGGGCATCGTTGCGCCTTTTCATGATAAAAGGCGTGATAACTGTGAGCGGCGGGAGAGTTTTCAGACGCCTGCCTTCCTTAAATCGCTTTTTCTTCACTTTTTTCGGAGGCTCGCTCTGAGCGACCTGTTCCTCTGTGTCAACCGTGTTCTTGATCTCGGTCGTGTCCATGCTGTGTTGTTCCTTTCAACTTTTATTTTGGCTGTCTCCGCAAAGATCATTTTTCTTCCGATCTTTTCTTGACAGCATCCCAATATGCGGCGGATGCCGACTCGTTTTTGTTTTGCCCGGGGACATAGTATTTCTTGCCGACAAGATCGTCGGGAAGATATTGCTGTTTGACGTAGTGATCGGGATAGTCGTGCGGATATTTGTATCCGTCAAAATTCGTGTATTGGCGCAGATGCCTTGGCAGATTTTGCCCAAGCCCCGCACGAAAATCAGCGGCTGCTGCCTCGTAGCCTATGTGCGCACTGTTTGATTTTGGCGATGTCGCAAGCAGTACTGCGGCATTTGACAGTGGTATCGACGCCTCGGGAAGACCGACCGCAAGTGCGGACTGCACGCAGGACTCGGTCACCACGGCGGCAAGCGGATATGCAAGCCCCACATCCTCGGACGCCATTACCCTCAGTCGCCTGCATGCGCCGAGCAGATCGCCACCCTCGAGGATGCGCGCAAGATAAAAGAGCGCAGCGTCGGGATCGCTTCCGCGTATCGACTTTTGAAGACAGGAAAGCAGATCGTAGTGGACGGTGCCGTCCTTGTCGAAATTTCCGACATTGATCTCGCACAGTCCTCCAACCGTTTCGGGGGTTATCTCGCTGTCGGCGGCAATGTAGCAGTTTTCGAGCAGGTTGAGCGCACGTCTGACATCGCCGGATGCCGTGCCCGCGATCATCTTGCAAACATCGTCGGAGATAGTCTTCTTTGTGTCGTTGTCTCTGTTCAAAATGTCAATTCCGCGCTTTATTGCGGGGAGCATCTCGGTCGGAGTTACCGCTTTGAATGTAAAGACAGCTGAGCGTGAAACGATGGCGTTGTAGACATACATGTACGGATTTTCGGTCGTCGATGCGATCAGGGTAATCCTGCCGTCCTCTATGTACTCGAGCAGTGATTGCTGCTGTTTTTTGTTGAAATATTGTATCTCGTCGAGGTAGAGCAGTATTCCGCCCGAGCCGAGCAGTGTGGCAGTCTCGGCACAGACCTCGCGCACATCCGAGAGCGATGCAGTTGTCGCATTGAGCCTGTGTATGGTCATGCCCGACATTTCGGCAAGAATGTTCGCGGCAGTCGTCTTTCCCGTACCCGGAGGGCCTGCGAAAATCATGTTCGGGAGATATTTCTGCGCCGTCATTCGTCTGATGACGCCGTTTTTGCCGAAAAGATGTGCCTGTCCGACCATCTCATCAAGCGTCCTCGGGCGCATCAGATCCGCGAGCGGTTGATTTTTCATCGAAGATATCCCTCCCTTTTGAGAATTTGCGGCAAAGAAAGCCTCAATTCCGAAGTCTGAAAATTTATTTTCAGA
>CAZORL010000010.1:13602-52809 GCA_964582375.1 uncultured Lachnospiraceae bacterium | reverse complement strand
AGTCATATTTTATCATAAATCGTAATGGGTTTGGTCGCATGGCAGGCGACATTATGGTGACTTTACATTTGGTATTTTGAAGAACAAACTGATCAGACATAGATTCATCCTCCTCATACACCAAGCAAACTCTGATCAAATGCAAACAGAGCCTCGTTGATCTCGAAAATGTTGTAATTTCTGTTTTTGATGAAATATTCGATGATAATATCGAACTTATTTGAGTGAGAAAGCGCAAATCCAGCCTTCATGAGCATATCCTTCGTCTCATCCAAAGACAGCTCAAGTGCGATAGCAAACGCGATCACAGTTGGTTTGCTCGGATTATAGTGCTTATCACTGCGGATCTTCGAGAAGAGCTTGCGGTCGATGTTGGCTTTTTTGTAGACCTGCACATCGGTCATGCCCGACTCGTCGATCTTCCGAAGGAGCATTTCGGAAAAGCTCTCATCGATCTGACTTACAGCCTCGTCCAAGGAAGGCGTGCTTGCATAGCAACGCAAAACAGCCGCATCGCTCTCATACTGTATGTAGTTGTCATCAATGTATGCGGAAATCTCCGACATCAGCTTAGCACTGATATGACCGAAGTTTTTGTCAAAATTTTCAATTTGAAGCGGCATACCACCCCACCTTGCCTTTCTGTTTGTATATCGATATTCACGTCTTTATTCTACATCATTTGGGGCAAAATGTCAATGGTTTTGCGAAAATCTTATTTTCTCTTCCATCAAAAAAATCTCCATCAAAATCGAGATGTCAGCCGAGAGCCGATAAAAAGCCGGCTGTTTCGCTTGCTCGTTCATCCGGCGATTTTTCGGACGAACAGCTTGAAGCTTTGAAATTATTGATGAACAACGAAGACAGCAAATGAGCTTGATAATATACGAGGTGCACGACGATATACGGACAAGGAAGAAAAAGACCTACGGAACAGAAAAGATCTGAACCGTAGGTCTGATTTTATTTTCGCTCAGTCGCAATGCGGCTTTGCTCTGTCAAAAATTCCAATGCCCGGTCGTTCTTTTTTTGTTTGGAACAAACGGTGTGCTTGCGGTTATCAGGTCTGTTGCATCGACCTTTTCGACCTTAGCTTTTGGAATTATGTAAGTTTTTTTGAGGTTTTTATTTGTTTTAGGCATTTTGACCTCCGTATATCTCCGATTTAAGGTTATATTCACGCAGTGCGCAGACGAGATCGATCAGGGATTGCTCGTACTCGACTCCACCGCAGAGCACGTTATAGCAATAGCTCATTGCAGAGCACTCGTATGTGACCGTCGTACCGTCGTCAAGCTCGGCTGTGAAAATGTATGATCTGTCAAGTTCCCACGCCTTAATATTCTTTATCGGTATCCTATAGCCGTCTGGCGCGCTCTCGTAATCGACGACCTTGCCGTCGATCTTGAAGATGATGCTGTCGATATCAATGCCGTCAGCAGGGGTGAAGTAGATATTGAGGCAGGTTTTCGAGCCGAGGACGAGATTCCAACCCTCGACACATCCGATAGCGTCACTCGGTGTGCCACCGCCTCTGTACTGACTAAGATCGGCAGCCCCGAGTTCGGGAACGGTCTTATCAGCATCGGTCAGATCTTTATTTGCAAGATCGTCCTTATTTGCATCGAACTGATTCTGAGCAGCCGCGCCGTAGTTCAGCAGTGCCTTTGCGAATGCGACATCAGCATCGTTGTAATCGCTTGCATTTTTTATGATATAGGTCGCATAAGATCTGATCGATTCGAGGTCATCGGCAACATTCTTGCCGTTATGGAACGCCTCCGCCAAAACTTCGAGGTTCATTTGGTAAGCGTAGACGGGCACGGAGAAAATATGGTAGGTCACGCCGTCCATCTCTCTTGTGTATGCGTCGCTGACCTTGCAAACTCTCGTTATATTGTCGATGGTGAACTGAATCTTCGCATTTTCGCTCGCCTTGAACTCATTCGACAGGATGGTGTAGAAATTGAGTCCGATCGTGCCGTCGAGGGTGAGCGTATAGCCTGCGAATATCACATCCTGCGTGATGACAAGCTCCGCCTCATCGGTCGTTATTGTGAATGTTTTGCCATCCTTGACTACAGTGATGACACAGCGATAGTACGCCTTTTCATCTTGGCTTGCCAGATCGTTGAATGCGAGCATGTTATCATTGACTGCACTTGTCGCGCCGCCGTCGAAATTTGCCCATGCATCATTCTTTGTATAGCGTTTCTGCCACTGATAGGTCACGGTCAGACCCGAGGGGATATCGCCGTCGAATGTAAAATCGATTATAGCATAATCGTTGACCAGATTCACGCTCCGGCTCTGCGGCTGTTTTGCGATCTGCGGGAAAGGTATAACGTCAAGTGTCGCAGTCGCACTGTAACATGTGTTTCCCGTACCGTCCTTCATGACCGCGCGAACTAGCGCGCCGTTCATGTCGGCGGAAATGCCTTTAATGTACAAAAATGTTCCCATATACGGGGTCGGGCGTTTGTAACCGCTCGAATTCGAGCCAATAACTCCGATGGTAATATCGATGCCACGCTGGTTGTAGATGTAGATCGCCTTCGAACTGTCGGTCTCCGTAACCTTGATCCATGTCGTGCCACCGTCTTTGCTGTATTCCCACCACATGGAGCTGTTCTCATCATCACAGAGAAGGTTTTCACAGTTCACGCTCACCGTCAGATCGCCGCCTGCCAAAACCGTGTCCGCAACGGGGGTGCTTGTGAATTTGGGCTTTTCCTGCACGGTAATGTCAACACCGCTCGAATAATTGTCGTTGAGTTGCAGTTCTTTGTTCGTACCGACCAGCTTTTCGCCATGTACTTGGAGACTGAAAACTCCGTGCAGCTTTTCGGGATCCCAGTTGCCTTCGGCGTCGCAGAATTTTTCTTTTCTGAAGGTTACGGTAACCGTCGTGACTCCGTCAGCATCGGTCGAATAGCTCAGCTCGACACCGTCAACTGTCACAAACGTCGTGCCGACCCCTTTCAGAACGGTCACGGATGCGCCGCGAACATATTTGACGCTGAACGAGAGGGTCTCGCGCGAATCGGTGGTATAGAGCACGATCGACTTAGGTGTCGGCTCGCTCACGACCTTCGCGCCCATAAGAAGCGTCACCGGCTCAGAACAGAACTTGATGTCGTCCTTGCCCTCACGCTTAAGTGTCACGACACGGCGGAACTGATATCCGTGAGAATTATCCTCGATCGAGTTGAAAAATGCGGTGTAATCATAGGTTTCGCCCTCGGAGCCCGTGATCGGCTTGAACGTGTCGCTCTCGTTCTTACGCCATTCCCAACTGCATACAAATCCGTCATCCTCGACCCAGTTGCCATTGATGCGATAAGGAATGTTAAAATGTGCGCTCTCTCCCACGCCGACGATCTGATTTGTCGGGTCGTCGAATGTGATGATACAAATGTTGAACTCGTATCTTGCATCAACATGATTGCCCGTCAGCAACCGACAGTAGTAGCCGTGATAGTCGGACATCGTTTTGTAATCGATCGAGTCGATCACCACGGAGAGAGTCTGTTCTCTCGTCAAGAAGACAGGCATGTTATCTTTGTCAAAGCATCCCCACTGAACCTCCGATCCGCTCGGTATGGTGCGGCTCTGAGTGCCCGGGATCTCGATCTCAATAAGACTATCCGGGTTGGTGTTGAAGGGGTTGTCGCCGGGGATATTGCAGACTCTTACGAAATAGAATGAGGTCAGCTTGAGGTTTTTCTCACCGTGCTGAACATAATAATTCGACGGACCCTCTTGCTTGATCACGAGCCTATCCTCGATGCGATAAACGGTGTATTTGCTCTTGTCACTGCTCGCTCGGGGGAAGACATAGGAATTGTAGCCTCTGCCGTCATCATAGGTAAAATGATGGAAGGAGATCGGGTTGCCTTCAAAGGTGAGAGCAGCATTAGGGTCGTTCCAGAAATAAAGCACTCCGTCTATGGGATATATGCCACCCGTGCCGTATCCGCCGCTTGTGACAAAGTTCGAGTATTCGAAATAGTGTGAATATTCGCCGAGATCTACAGTATATTTTGCGCATTGACTGTAATTGAATTTCCCGTTGTATTCAACAAATGTGGTGATCTTTTCATTGCTGAATCGGTAATTTCCGCCTTGCATGGCAACATACACATCTTCGGCGATACTTCCTGTCTCGGCAGTGCCGCCTACCAGAATGAGCTTGCCGCAAGTGAGGAGCTCGTTCTCGCGATATCCCTCGATCACGTCGAGATGGATGCCGCACGCACTGAGGTCGGTCATGTATCCGTCACCTTCGACTCTCACATTGCCTGCCATTCTGATGTCTATCTTCCCGGTGTAGGGTAAGCTGATACCGCCCTCAAGCTCGATCTTTACATACGCTTCATCATATACGGTCAGAACGATACCGCTCTTTGCGGGCGTTATATCAAATTCGCCCGAGTAAACATAAATGTCCTTTTCTTCCCAGCCCATCTCCTCAATGTCAATAACGTATTCGGAAAGATCGGTCGCATCTCGAAAATCGTAATAATTCGAGTACTGATACGAATCTCCGTTCTCTCGCAAATAGATCGCCGAATTTTCCTTCAGCACCTTGACGCTTCGGAAAAGACACAGCTCGCCGCGGATCTCGTCATACTCTTGTTTGATCATATAATAATCATCGGTAAAGCAGCGGAAATTCCCGGAATTTTCCCAGCAGAGCGTTCTCGACATTCTTGACTGCGAATTTACCAGTCTCTTGTGCTCGACGGGGTCATTGGAATATCTCTGATCGATCCGAACTTGAATGTAGTCCTCATAATCAAAAGCGATCGAGGCATCGCCTGCATAGTATGTGCCCTCTTGACCATCATGTGTGTAATAACGCATACTGTAGAAAGCGTGGGTGTCGTGTCCGAAAGCGAAGGTTTCATTCGAATTGGAGGCGAACATATTCACGTTAACGGATGCGTTGCCAAAATGCGCATAACTCATATTGACGCCTATAGTGCGATAGAGATAGCGTGTACCGGTGGTGAGAAGACCATTGAAGTAAGACGTCAAGTTACCGGCTTTCAAATTAACATTCAGTGCGGAGTCATATACCACTACACTGCAGCCGTTGGCAAAAATACCGCAGTAAACGCGTACATCTTCTGTTTCATATGTCTTCCACTGACCATCCTTGTAGACCGGAATTGACTTGTCATTGTCAAAACCCTCTATCTCGCTACTAAGTTCGCGAAACGAATCTTTGACTCCGGAGGCAGATGCGTTGACGTTAAGTGTGGCATAATGTCCGAGCTTCAGTTCCGGCGAAGAATATTCGTACAGGTCCGGATCGTAGCCGACATAAACTGCCGCGATCGAATCGTAGCGATATATGCCCTTGTCGTTTTTGTAATCACTGCTGCTGTTCCAGGATTTATAAAGGCTGCCGAGATTGTCGGTATCGACCGTGACTGTCGCATACGATATCTCGCAATTGTCGCGGACGGTGTAGATCGCCGAGGTGTCGTATGTGTCGAGATTCAGCTCGAGATTCACGTCGAGACCCACATCGCGACCGGAGATACTCAACTTCTTGCAGTAGATCGCCGTATCGGTAGTCTCGATATTAAGCTTTTCGAGACTGTTGCCGACGGGCAAAATAGTGATCTCGCAGTTCTCGCCGTATATGCCGTAGCTTTTTATAAGAGTGCCGCTTGAGCTTGCGTAGCCTCTCCTGCCCTCGCCCGATTTACCGATCGAGACCTCTCCGTCGATCAATATAGTGATCGAGTCCTTGCCGCTCAGATCGATCGTCGGTATGTAGTATATAAGCTCTCCTCCGTCCATCCGGTACACATAATCCTTGCGGACGGCATATTTATCGGGAGACGCGTAGGTCACCGATGTGTCAGTGACAAAATCGCCGGTCAGCGTCAGCTCGTTTTTCACAGCAACATATGAATAGCCGACACCGCTATCGTTCGCCGAGGTGATAGCCACGCCGTTGATGCTGAAACCGTAGTCCTCGATCGCACTTCCCCCTTCTGCGGATTCCCCGGGTGTGCTTGCCGCCTCCGTCGTAAAGAACATGCACGGTACAAACAGCGCACAAAGACAGATAACAAGCAGGAGCTTCCGTATTGTTCTTCTCATTTGTTTTCCCTCCGTCTAAAAATTATTTTTTATTGCTTCACGGCTCGATACATTTTATATCGGCTGTGGTTTTGAGGCGTATTTGTCGATAAAAAGCTCTAATGTTTCTTTGAGCACATCGATCTGCGATTTCAGATAAACTTCATCCTCGAAGAGTGCGTAATGCACGCATGCTCGGATCAGAACAAATATGAGCGGCATCAATTTCTGTTTCGGTATGCCGAGCTTACCCTCAAGGAGCGCGGCATATTCGGCGTATCGCTTATCCACGCCTGCAAAAAATTTTTGACCGTATGGCTTGTATTTCGGATGAGTGTATACCTGATACATCAGGCGGTACTTTTTACCGTGATTTTCGGCTGTCCAGTATGGGATCTCGTCGATAAACCGCCACAGATCGGGAATGTCAACAGGTGCTTTTGCCATAAACTCATCCTCGACGCGGCTCATACAATACTCGGTTGACTGCACGATCAAGTCGTCCAGATTTTCAAAGTAGGTGTAAAGCATATTGGTAGTGCATCCGCAATATTTTGCCAGTGCCCGAATGCCCGTTCCGTGAAGTCCAAGCTCCGCAAACCCGTTGTAGCATCGCTCCATAAGACTCGTCTTTTTTTCGTTCCACTGTTTTTCTGTATAATTTGCCATTGTTGTTTTCGACGTCTGAAAATTTATTTTCAGACTTTTTTCATTTCAAACGTTCGTTACCTTATTATAGCACATATCGCCGACAATTGCAATAGATTTTTGCAAAAAATGCTGTCGGTTCACCCGATCAATTGTAAGAGAATGACCCTGTCGCCGGGTCTTTGGAGACGAATGGGATAAAACAGAAAATACCCTTCTCTTTCGAGAAGGGTATTTGGCGGAGAAAGAGAGATTTGAACTCTCGCGCCGGTTGCCCGACCTACACCCTTAGCAGGGGCGCCTCTTCACCACTTGAGTATTTCTCCGTGCGGTGGCTATAATTATATCATAAATACAGATTTTTTCAAGTGTTTTGCCGATTTTTGTTTGTTAACTTTTTGTGAACCGTCCCTCTGTTCTTCCCTGTCTTCTTTTTCTCGACCGACCAGCCGAACTTTCCGATCTTTTTGCCGAGCGTGAAATACTGCCCGTGAACATAAGCGATAAGCCCCGCACGCTCGAGCGCGAGCCTTCCTGCATCATCGACAAGTTCTTCATTTACATCGACACAGAGAATATCAGCGACAAACATATCGTGACTGCCAAGCTCGACCACATCGGTGACAGCACACTCGATACAAACGGGCGATCTGTCGATGAGCACACCGTCGATCTTTGACGCAGGTGATGTTGCGAGTGAACACTTTTCAAATTTATCGACATTGCGTCCCGAGCGGACACCGCAGAAATCTGCCGCAAAGGCAAGATCTTCGGTCGTCAGATTGATAACGAAAGTGCGACCCTCGGTCAAGAGCTCGTGCGTAAGTCGGCTCTTTCTCACCGAAATGTAGGTTTTGGATGGTTTTGTATTGACGATCCCCGTCCACGCGGCGGTCATTACATCGATCTTATCTCCCGATTTTGTCGTGACGAGCACGGCAGGCAAAGGGGCGAGCAGTGCGCCTGCATTCCATGTGATCTTTGACATAGCTTTACCTCCTCTTTTACGGTAAAAACAACAAACAACTTACGAAAAAAGAATAATTTTAACAAAATACATCTCGTTTTTTTTTGAAAAATGTGGTATAATCGATTTGAACGAATTATCCGAAAGGAATGATATAAAATGCGCCAAGCAAAATTATGGCTCTCGGCGATCGCCATGACAGTATCCTGCGTCCTTCTGCTCGGCAGTTTAATGATCCTTGCCGAACCGACCGATGAGCCGGGCACAACAGAGGCGACATCGACCGATACCATCCCTGCCGAGACTACCCTTGCGCCGATCACGGAGGTGACATCCGAGCTGCCGACGCAAACGACCGCCCCCGTCATGACAAACGAGCCGACTGTCACGACCGAGGTGGCGGCAGTGACAACAAATGAGCCGACCGTAACGACCGAGGTGCCGATCGTGACCACAAAAGAACCGGTGCAGACCACCGCTCCGGCGACGACCAAGAGAACGACCGCCGAACCACCATCGCACGATCCTTGGATAATAGTCGGGCCGTCGCGTGTTGACGATCCTATCAAATTTTCGACGGGCGATGCCTACACGACAACGACCGCCGACAAAAAACAGCCGACCACATCGCCGATCGGAGGACCGATCATAACGACCGACAAAAAAGGCGAAGGAAATTCGAATGTCAACACGACTGCCGCGACAAAGAGCGACGATACGCAGGGCAATGTATCCGCCGCAAACAAAACAGAGGCAAAAAAATCATTAAAGAGCCTTGCGATCATATCCGCTGTGGCGGCAGTCATATCCTGTGCCGCACTTGTGATCTTTAAGATATTCGGCTAAAATCAATTTCGAGCGGTGTCGCGGATGTCGGATGTCATCTCCCGCGCACACCGCCCGATCTGTGTTTTTCTATTTTGTTTTATTCACACTATTCAAAAAATCCGACAGACGAGATCTTTTCGGAATCAAGCTTCAATACCTTCAAGAAATTGCCCTGAGCAACATATTTTTTAGTCTGATAGATATAGCCGTCAGCGATCATTTCGTTCATGACATTCGATATCGTCTCGACATCGACGCCGACCTTGGCGGCAACTACCGATGCTGTCGTGCGGAATGTAAGATTTGCACGCTTGTTTGCCGCATAGACCTCGCTGATCTGCCTGTAAACGGCTCGCTTGTAACAACGAGCAAGCTCCTCTGCCTGCGGCATTTCAATAACCTTTGACGCACATTCGCGAAGTCTTCCGCTGATAGCGTCCTTAACGCCGTAAACAATGACCTCTTTTTGACACTCGTTTTTAAGATAGCGCGCGGCAAGCGAAAAATGACCGTCACCCGAAAAAATAACAAAGGTCTTCACCGATCGGTCAGCCGATTTGCGATAAAGCTGATCGAGCATAATAAAATCGGTGTAATCCTTCTCACTGTGACCGTCCGAATTTTGCGTATCGATCACATTATCGGTTATGGCTCGCAGATCGCTCTTTACCGAGCGGAGCTGCGGATTTGAAAAATCTCCGAAAAAATATACCTCGCGCAGATCGTAGCTTTGACAAAGACTGTCATACCACGCGCGCACATCAGGCTTTGCACCGTATTTTTGAAACATAGATATGCACCAATGATCGAAATCGACGAACACCGCCGCTTTTGTTTTTTTAGCTCCGAACACTCTTTCACCTCCTTTTTATATATCGTTACGGTAATTATATCGTAAAACATCCGACAGACTATTTTATCACAAAAATCAAAAAGATGCAAGTCTTTTTTTGTAAACAGCAGATTTTTTTTGAAATATTAACAACCAATCCTCGAAAAGGACACCTTGCCATGAACAATGAAACAATGCTTATAATCGACGGCAACAGCATCCTCAACCGTCAATTCTACGGGATCCGTCCGCTGACCACAAAAAGCGGACTCTTTACGAACGCACTCTACGGATTTATGAACGTCCTGCTCTCCGAGCTTGACACGCTGTCTCCGAAATACGCGGCAATAGCCTTCGATGTTCACGCACCGACCTTCCGTCACAAAAGCTATGACGCTTACAAAGCAGGCAGACACGCCACCCCCGAGGAGCTGCTCATGCAGTTTCCATACGCAAAAAAGCTCGCACACGCCATGGGCGTCGCGGTTCTGGAGCAAGAGGGCTTCGAGGCTGACGATATTTTGGGAACGCTTGCCCGAATGGGACGCGAGAGCGGTGTTCACACCTATATTTTGACCGGCGATCGCGACAGTCTCCAGCTTATCGACGATCAGACGACAGTCAGGCTTGCCTCAAACGGCGGTACGATCACATTTAACTCCCCCGAATTTGAGGAAAAATACGGCGTCAAGCCAAGCCGGTTCGTTGACATGAAGGCACTCATGGGCGACTCGTCCGACAACATTCCCGGAGTGCCCGGCATCGGCGAAAAGACCGCATCAAAGCTGATCGCCGAATGGGGCAGTCTCGATGGGCTTTATGCAAACCTTGACAAGCTGAAAAAGGGCAAAATGCTCGAAAATCTGACATTGGGCAAGGGGTCTGCTTACATGTCGCAGTTTCTTGCGAAGATCGTTGACAATGTTCCGCTCGATCTCCCTCACGGTATAAACTCGGCTGAGATCGCACCCATCAACAAAGGCGAGCTGCGCGCGCTTTTTGACGAGCTTGAGTTTACCGCATTTACAAAAAGGCTCTCGCTTGACAGACCCGAGGAGGCACCCTCCCTTCCCCGAACCGAACTTACGGCATCCGAGGCAGCAAGCACGATCGACACCGATCTGCTCGCCCTCTTGCTCAGGGACGGCAGTGTCGAGCTTTGCGACGGCGAGCGAATCTTTGAGATAAGCTTCGACGATTCCGCAGAGCTTGCACCGATACTCGACAGACAAGGACGATCGTTTTTGCTCTTTGACTGCAAAAGCATCTTCCACAGGCTGCACCGCACGATAGACTGCTCATTTGATGTAATGCTCGGCGCGTATCTGCTCTCGCCGACCGAGTCAAATTATGATCTGACAAGACTTTCGGAACTGTATCTCGGAAAACGCATGGTCGGCGCGGCGGCAATATGGTCACTTTCGAGCTATATTGAGGAGAAACTTCGCGAAATATCGGCAGATGCACTTTATTTTGACATCGAACTGCCGCTTGCACATGTTCTCTACAAGATGGAGGAGCGCGGCATGCTCGTTGACACCGACGGTCTGCGCAAATTTTCGAGCGAGCTTGACGAAAAGATCAGAGATGACACGGCGAAAATATTTGAGATCGCCGGGCACGATTTCAACATATCGTCGCCGAAACAACTCGGCACGGTCCTCTTTGACGAGCTTGGTCTGCCGTCGTTCAAGAAAACGAAATCGGGATATTCGACAAACGCCGAGGTGCTCGAGAAGCTCCGCCCATACCACCCGATAATAGACCTGATACTCGATTACAGACAGGTCACCAAGCTGAAATCGACCTACGCCGACGGTCTGCCTGCCGCCGCATGCGAGGACAGCAGGATACGCACATCCTTCAATCAGACGGTCACCGCCACGGGCAGACTGTCATCGACCGAGCCGAACCTGCAAAACATACCCATCCGCACCGAGCTTGGAAGCAGGATGAGAGAATATTTTCCCGCGCCGAGCGGCAAACTTCTGATCGACGCCGATTATTCGCAGATCGAGCTTCGCCTGCTCGCACACATCTCGGGCGATCCGCTGATGTGCAAGGCGTTTAACGAGGGGGCGGATATTCATACGGCAACCGCCGCCCGGGTCTTCGGCGTCAGCGAGGACGAGGTCACACCCGAACTTCGCAAACGCGCAAAGGCGGTCAATTTCGGCATAGTCTACGGAATCGGTGACTATTCGCTCTCGCAGGATCTGAAAATAACGAAAAAACAAGCGGCGGATTATATCTCAGCCTATAAAGCAAAATATATCGGCGTCGAGGAATATCTGTCGGCGGCAGTCGAGTCGGCGTACAGACAGGGATTTGTCACGACCATGCTCGGCAGACGACGCGCCATCCCCGAGCTTGCCTCGCCCAAGGCATCTATGCGCGCCTTCGGCGAGCGTGTGGCAATGAACAGCCCGATACAAGGCTCGGCGGCGGATATCATAAAGATCGCAATGATACGAGTCGAGCGCGCACTCGAGAAAAGCGGACTTGAAGCCAAACTCATAATGCAAGTTCATGACGAACTTATCGTCGAGGCAAGCGAGGCGGACGCCTCCGCCGCCGCAGAGATCCTGAAGAATGAAATGGAAACCGCCGCCACCCTGGCAGTCCCCCTGACCGTCGATGTAAACATAGGCAAAACCTGGCTCGAATGCCATTAAAAACATCCCTTCCTCTGTCAATGACAATCTGTCAATGACAAAAGGAAGGGATTTTCTTTTACATAACGCACAAAACGAATGCTGTTTGAAGGATTGCCAATGGGGGCAGAGTCACACTGAATTTGGGGTGGCGGATCTTATGGCGGAAGAGTAGCATTCCGAGAGTGCCGCCGAGTGCGCCGCCGCAAATCGATACCGCAAGGAGAACTCGCTCCGGGATACGTCTTGTTTTTTTCTTTCTTGTCGCGCGATATTTATCGATACCGAAAAGCATCAAACCGACAACATCCGCCGACGCAAAGAGTATGATGATCGCATGAGAGTATTTGGAAAAGAGTCTTGACTGAAGTGCGGCAATCGAGCAAATATCGGCAACTGCTCCCGAAAAATAGGCGACAGGGCTTTCTTCTGCAGCGATTATCGACACGAACATCAGCAAGAGATGGCAGATCAAGAAGATCAAATGGACGCTCCCGCGTGCGAGCGATCGTTTGCCGCTATAATAGAACATATGCCCGATCAGACCGCCGAGTGCGCCGCCTGCAAGAGAGATGATTGCGAGAAGCCAAAAACTATAGCGATGCTTTTTATGTGCGACCCTATTTTCATCCTCGGCGGCGAGAACGAAGGCCACTGTATTTACCGTCAAGAGCCATGCGGCAAAAACAAGGAGATTTTCGCCGAAAAAGCTGCCTATCTTTACGAAATAAGCCATTTATACTCTATTTTGCCTTATTTCGGCTGAACGAACCCGATCTTACGATAGACCTTACGCAGAGTTTTTGTTGCTCTGCGAGTTGCCTCATCCGCACCTGCCTTCATGATCTCCTCAAGATATGCCTTATCGTTCATGAGTCTTGCGTACTCTGCCTGAATTGGCGCAAGTGCATCTGCGACCGTTTCGCCGACTGCGAGCTTGAAATCGCCGTAGCCACGTCCGTCGAACTCGTTCTCGATCTCGGCGTGAGTTTTACCGGTAAAACAGGAATAGATATTCATAAGGTTATTGATGCCGTCCTTGCCGTCGGCGAAACGAACAACGGTGTCCGAGTCGGTGACCGCACGCTTGAATTTTCTTATTATATCCTCTTTTTTATCGAGTATCGCGACAAATCCGTTCGGATTTTCATCCGATTTACTCATTTTCTTTGTCGGATCGGAAAGCGACATGATCTTTGCCGAGGTCTTCGGTATAAAGCCCTCGGGCATTGTGAAGGTGTCACCATAGACCTGATTGAATCTTGCGGCGATATCGCGTGTCAGCTCGATATGCTGTTTTTGGTCGATACCGACGGGAACCATATCGGTCTGATAAAGAAGGATATCGGATGCCATCAGAACGGGGTAGGTAAACAGACCCGCATTGACATTATCGGCGTGCTTTGCCGATTTATCCTTAAACTGCGTCATTCTCGACAGCTCGCCAAACTGCGTATAGCAATTCAGCACCCAGGACAGCTCGGCGTGGCAATGGTTATGCGACTGAACGAAAAGCGTACATTTTTCGGGAGAGACGCCCGATGCGATATAGATCGCGAGCGTTTCGTATGTGCGGCGGCGAAGATCGGCGGGATTTTGTCTGACCGTGATCGCATGCTGATCGACTACGCAGTAGATGCAGTCATAATCATCCGCAAGACCGACCCAATTGCGGATCGCTCCGATGTAATTTCCGATGGTGAGCAGTCCGCTGGGCTGAACACCTGAGAAGATTATTTTCTTATTTTCGGCTTGGTTTTTTTCTTCCATAATGATTTGATCCCCTTTCATAGGTCGGTAATATAAATGTGCCTCTTATTTTACCACATTACGATGCAGTTGTCAAGCGTTTATTAAAAAAAGATTTACATAAGATTTGACGGTCGGACAAAAAAGGGCTTGCATAAAATGAAAAAATATGGTAGAATATAATGCGGTGTGGTATGCACACCATCAGATCGGAAAGGAAGTATATACCATGGATAACGGTACGATGGAAAACGACCACTGGTCGGACGGAGAAACAAAGCCCAAAAGCAGATTTGGCAAAGTGCTCCGCTATATCGCACTTTCGCTTGTCGTGCTTGTGTACGGTCTGATCTTTTTCAGGCTGTTCATCAAATCTGATCCCGACTCAGCGAAGGGATTTATTTGGACGAGCAGTTCTATCGCCGCATACGAAAGTGACCCCGACTCATTTGTCATACAGACGCAGAAAATCTGCACCTATCAAAAGCAGATCGGCAAGGATGAGAAGGGTATCCCCGAATACGAAACGGTATCGCACAACGACATTACCTCGGACGGCAGTTTCAAGATAAGCAGTCTGATGTACGTCCCATCGACCGGCGAGCTTACGGTAACCGTGCGCTACAACAGATCGGCACTGGACAGTCTGATGGAGGAGTGTGCGCTCGATGCCCTGCCGAAGGGCGAGCCGTTTTTCTTCGCACTCGAGGGTGTGGGTGAGGATGGCAAGGGATATGCTGCAGAGTACACCTACTATCCGTCATCAAGATTTACTTACGAATACCGTCGGCTGGTATTTTCGGATGTCAAGCTCCCGACAAACGGAGTGGTATCACTGAATGTTTACTTTGTAGACAATGTAGAGCTGTCATCTCCGCTTATTTTTAACAGCGACAGCAAGACCAATCGTGTCGAGCTGTCACTGCCGATATACGACAGCTATCTCGGAATGAAGGAATACAAGACAAAGAACGCCCTCCCGGCAGAGCTTTGCGGTGAGCTTGTCGCCGCACCATATGTTAACATAAAGGAATGACATCGACTTAGAAAGGACTGAACAAATGATAATCGACAAAAAAGAAACGACTCTTGCCTATCGTTGCCCGCATTGCGGAAACAGCGTTCTCAGCTTGGTGGGAATATTCGCGCTCTCGGGCGATATGTTAAAGCTCAAATGCGCCTGCGGAAAATCGGAGCTTTCGATCACCTACACAAGCGATCGCAAGTTAAGAATAAGTGTACCCTGTCTCGTTTGCGAAAAGCCGCACAACTTCACGCTTGCATCAAGCACATTTTTCCGCTCGGATGATGATGTGTTCAGACTTCCCTGCACCTACACAGGGCTTGACCTCTGCTTCATTGGCAGGGAAAAGCCTGTAAGAAAGGCTCTTGACGAGGCAAACGAGGAGCTTATGCAAATGATGCGCGATGCGGGGCTTGAGGATCTCGAAAATCTGCACGAGCGCGAAAATCTGTCCTCGCCCGATTACATGGTTGACGAGGTCATGCGATTTATTTTGGCTGACATGAAAGAAGCAGGCGATATACACTGCAGATGCAAAGACCCGAAGCTCGCCTCCTACAAATACAAGATATTTGACAACTATGTAAGAGTCTACTGCGAGGGATGCGGCGCGCTGAACGACTATCCGATAGTCGGCGAGGCGTCGGCTATGGAATTTCTCAATTCCGACGAGCTTTTCCTCGAATAAGTTTGCATTCACACTCCCTTCCCTCCTGCATAATATGTTAGAGAAGAGCGGATATCCCGCTTGACAAAAATCAGGAGATTTATTTACGGCATGCCGTAAATAAAGTCACGGAAAGGAACGGTCAAAAAATGAACTGCCTGTGCAATCTTTTTGATGACCCCATCATTTGGCTCATCATCATAGCTCTCATTCTTCTGTTTATGAACTGCAACAACACTTGCACCTGTGGTAACAGCGGCACAAACGGCTTCTGCGGCAACAGCTACAACAGCGGCTGTGGTTGCGGATGCGGCAACTGATATAAAAAATGTCTGTCTCGAATGCGAAACACGCATTCGAGACAGACATTTTTTATATAACAGGTAAAAAGAAAGAGGTAGGAAGTTCGGAACATTTTCGCCCTTTGGGTGAAAATGGATCTTTATCATTTTTTGCATTTTTGGGAGCAGGATACGCAGTTGCCGGTGCATCCTTTCTTTTTTACACGTTTCCACATCCTTGCCGCCAAAAAGAGGGACAGAGCGATGAGGGCGATGATTGTGATATCGATCCATGTCATATGATCAGCCCACCGATCGTATAAACGAGAAATGCGGCAAGCCAAGCGACGGCGCACTGCATTATCACGATGCCGACAGTCGCGCGTCTTGAGCCAAACTCACGCCTGATAGCCGAAACGGCGGCAACGCAGGGGGTGTATAGCAAAGTAAACACCAAAAAGCTGCAAGCGGCAAGAGTCGAGCCGAAAAGCGACGGAAGGGCTGCGTAAAGTTTGCTCTGCTCGCATCCCGCAAGCACGGCAAGAGTCGAGACGACCTGCTCTTTTGCGATAAATCCGGATATCAGCGACGTCGAAAATCTCCAATCGCCAAATCCGAGCGGCTTAAAAATAACCGAGATCTGCCGTCCGACAAGTGCAAGCAGGCTGTCGGTCGAATCGGCAACCGGGTTCAGCCTGTAGTCGAACGACTGCAAGAACCAGATCACAACGGTGGCAATAAAGATTATCGAGAACGCACGCTCGATAAAATCGCGTGCCTTTTCCCAAAGCAGAAGTGCAACGCTCCTTGGCGAGGGGAATCTGTAATTCGGCAGTTCCATAACGAAAGGTACGGGCTTGCCTCTGAATTTATGCGTGCGGCTGAGGATCAGTGCGGCAAGGATCGCAAGCATCATGCCGATAAGATAGAGTGCAAACATAACAAGCGCGCCATTGCCGGGGAAGAATGCGGCAACAAACACCGAATAGATCGGTATTTTAGCCGAACAGCTCATGAAAGGCACAAGCATGGTGGTCATTTTTCGATCTCGATCGGACGATACGGTGCGTGTTGCCATGATCGCAGGAACGGAGCATCCGAAGCCTATCAGCATGGGAACGAAAGATCTGCCCGACAGTCCGATCTTTCTAAGCGGCTTATCCATGACAAATGCGACACGTGCCATATAGCCTGTGTCCTCAAGGATGGACAAAAAGAAGAAGAGCACGACGATGACCGGCAGAAATGAGAGCACACTGCCGACGCCCGCAAATATGCCGTCAATGATCAGGCTTTGTATCACGGGATTGAGTCCAAACGATGTCAGCACACCGTCTACAACCGCCGAGAGCTGTTCGATGCCGTATTCGAGAAGCTCTTGAAGTCCCGCGCCGATCACATTGAAGGTCAGCCAGAAGATCAAAAGAATTACGCCCAAAAACATGGGGATCGCCGTATATTTGCCGGTAAGCACCTTGTCGATGGCGACAGATCTGCGATGCTCGCGGCTCTCACTGCATTTTACGACCGCCGCCTCAACGACGCTTTCGATGAAGGTATATCGCATATCGGCAAGTGCGGCGTTTCGATCAAGTCCCGACTCGGACTCAAGCTGAATGAGGCAATGCTCGATAAGCTCGATCTCGTTTGAGTCAAGCCCGAGTCTTTTTGCGATATCGTTGTCGCTTTCGATCAGCTTGGAGGCACAGAATCTTATCGGCAGATCGTTCTTCTCGGCGTGATCCTGAACCAGATGCATCACCGCATGTATACAGCGATGGCAGGGCGAATCGGCACGACAAAAATCGGCGCGTGCGGGACGCCTTTTGGACATGCCCACCTCGATCGCGCGGTCGCAAAGCTCGGACACACCCTCTCCCTTGATCGCACTGATCGGCACGACGGGGATACCGAGCTCACGGCTCATCTTGTCGATATCGATCGTTCCGCCGTTTGCACGAACCTCGTCCATCATGTTGAGTGCGAGCACCATCGGAATATCAAGCTCGAGCAGTTGCATCGTCAGATAGAGATTGCGTTCAATATTGGTGGCGTCGGTGATGTTGATTATACAATCGGGTCTTTGCTCTAAAATAAAGTCGCGCGTCACGATCTCTTCCTGTGTATAGGGACGCAGTGAATATATGCCCGGCAGATCGACCACAGAGCAGTCGGGATGGGCGCGTATCTCGCCTATCTTTTGCTCGACCGTCACTCCGGGGAAATTGCCGACATGCGCACGCATACCGGTGAGTGCGTTAAACAGAGCTGTCTTTCCGCAGTTTTGGTTACCTGCAAGTGCGAAGATCATTTCTATCAGTTACCGTTACCTTTCAGAGGAGTTTTTGTGCCGCAGGTCATCTCGACCGATATGTTTGCAGCATCGTCGCGGCGAAGGGTCAGCTCATAGCCGCGAATGTGTATCTCGATCGGATCGCCCATCGGTGCGACCTTTCTGAGAGTGAGTCGCGTGTGCGGGATAAGTCCCATATCGATCAGCCTGTTGCGAAGATCGCCCTCGCCTCCGACGGCGGTGATGACCGCGCTCTCCCCTATTTTCAAGTCATTGAGTGTCATTTTGTCCTGTCCTTTTTTGTGTCCGTTTGCACTCTCTATAATAGCACAAAACAGCCGACATGTCAATATTTGTAAGAAAAAAATCGAAAAAAAACGAGGCGTCCGCAAAGATCGCCTCGTTTATATAATTCGTTTCGCTTTTGTTATTTAATTTCTCCGCTGAAGAACTCGATCCGATCGGAAAGTGCGCGACGGCGATCGCGTCCGAGCGTATCCATGTATTTTTCGTAATTCTCGTTGATTATCGCATAGAATTTCGGACCGGGAAGTGCAGTCAGACTTGCGACAAAATCGGTAAAGCATGCTCCGGCATCCTTATCATAAACTCGGAATGCGACCGAACCCTCGGCAGAGACCGCACAGAGGAGCCGTGGATTTTTGGGAACCGAAACCGAAACATCGGCAAGTCGTTCGGGCATTACGGTATAGATCCAAATAAGCTCTCCGCCGCCGTCGGTTGCCTTTTTTCTGATCTTCTCATAATCACCCGCAAGCCAAGAGCGCACCTCGGGATTTGCGGAACGTGACCTGATCGTCTGCTTCTCGGGGACTGTCAGACCCCAATGGTTTAGGTATGCGCTGATCATACGGGTCGAAATATTGACACCGAGCAGATTTGACGCAAGCAGACGCGCGGTCGTTCTGTTCCACAAAGCGGATGCGGACAGATTGTTTTCGGCAGGGGTCGAGTTTACAAGATAGTTGACGATGCTCTCCTCCTGCTCGGGGGTAAGTATACGGTCAACAGATGTTGCCTCGTCTGTGTCAACGCGATTGACATAACGATCAAACGCCGACAGGATACGCTCGATCTCATCGACAGCGACCCCAAGTTCGGATGCGATGGCACCCGAGGTCTTGCCGTCCCTTGACATAAGGACGACCTCGCGCTGTCCCTCGACCTTCATCGAGCTTTCGGCACAGCGAAATCCCAAAAGCAGTGTGTTCAGCCTTGCCTGCTTTTCGCCCTCGATACGGCGTGCGTTTTGAAGTCTTGCCTGACGTGCATTCTCGTCCGACTCGTGGCGGCGATACTTCTTGCGAAAAAGCACAAGCATGACAACACCGACGATCACGGGGATCTGCAATATGTAAAATGTAATGAACTTAGTGTACCACTTTGCAGAGACGATCGACATGATGAAAAGCACGATGTACGATACTGCCGCAACCGCACCTGCAGGGATCAGACCTGCGAGCACGTTTTTCTTTTTGGTAAGATAGATCTCACCGAAGGTCACCCCGGCGGAAAGGGCTGCCGTGCCCAAGATTATCAGTATTGCTATAAAAAATTTCACGATAACACTCCCTGCGGCTTTTATAGTCGGGTATATTATATTACATTTTTGCCGTTTTGTCAATAACTACGGTAAAAAAATAACTTTTTGTACACAATTGCCATTTCGGGACAGCGACATTAAAGCATCGAGCCGAGGATCTTCGTAAGTCCGTCGGCAATGGCATCTACGCCGTCGATGTTCGGGTGAACGAGATCGGCAGAGAGCAGTGAGGGTGCGCCGAGCAGTGAAAGACCGTCCACATATCTGACGTTCGGATAATTCAGCCTCTCAACGATCTCGCGAATGATCTTTCTCCATACAGCAAGATGACTGCCGCCGCGCAGATCCTCAAAAGCATAGAAGGGCGAGATGACGACCATCGGCTTTTCGGGATTTCTGCCTGCCACTTCACGAAGTATGTTCTCAACACGCTCGCAGATCAGCGACTCTTCCCACCACATGACGTTGATGCCAAGCTCGAGCACGGCAGCCGAATATTTGCCCGCGACGCCCTCGTCGGCAATAAATTTTGCCATTGACGGCTCAAGTGCACAACTGCCCGCAAATCCGAGATTGCGAACATCCATGCCAAGGCGTGCGCCTACACGAGAGGCAAAGCTATGCGACTGATCAATGGAATTTGAGCCGTGCGTGATCGACGAGCCATAGAAAAGGATAGTGTCACGCGGTGTCTGAGCGGCGGACGGCGGCTCGATATCGCCCTCGATATCGAATATGTGAAATCTTCCGCGATCGAATATCACGCGAATGACCTCAGGATCAAAGGGATGGCGTGAAAGGCGAGCGACACGGGCAAAATCCCCTGCGTCGGGCGAGCGGCGAATGATATAATCGGCAGCGTCCTCTCTGACGCTCTTGTTCAGCTCGTGATCGTCCCAACTGCCCTGAATAGCACCGCGATATACATGGAAAGCATTGGTAAAGTCGTTCGAGTCCGCCGACATGCGGATCTTTGCCTCTCCCGAGTGCAAAACGAAGCGAAGCTCAACGCCGGTCGCTCCTCTGTTTTGTCGTTTTCCGCCATCGCTGAGATCGTGATCGACCCATTCCGGCACACGAAGCCAGCCCGTACTGCCGTCATCGTTTTGAAATATTTCGCTTACATTGTAAAGCTCTGCGTTTTTGAAAAGCATTTGATGATCCTCCGATTCTTTCGATACCTAAATTATATATCACTTGGGCAAAAAAGTCAATAGTCTGTGCGCTTTTTTTCGCTCTGCCGAATAAGATCGTGCCATGGTGTCAACACTTCATCCGAAAAAACATCGATCAAACGGGAGAGTGAGTACCATGGCAAGCAAAAAGAGCAAATATGTCGGAAGTGAGAGCGAAAAAAATCTCATGACCGCATTTTCGATCGAGTCGGAGGCGCGAAACAAATACGCCTTCTTTGCCTCGGTCGCAAAAAAAGAAGGATACGAGCAGATAGCCGACATTTTCATGATGACGGCGGACAACGAAAAGGAGCATGCCAAACTCTGGTATCGCGAGCTGGGCGGCATCGGCGATCTTGACGAAAACCTGCAAAATGCCGCCGATCACGAAAAATACGAGTGGAGCGATATGTACGAAAATTTTGCCAAGGTTGCAGAGGACGAGGGATTTGTCGAGCTTTGTGCGAAATTTCGTGCCGTCGGGCAGATCGAGCGCACGCACGAAAACAGATTTCGCGCGCTGATATCAAATATCAAAAAAGGCGAGGTATTTTCGCGCGGCAGTGTGCAGATCTGGGAATGTCGCAACTGCGGACATATCGAGATATCCCTGTCAGCCCCCGAGATCTGCCCCGTCTGTGCCCATCCAAAGGCGTTTTTCGAGATAAAAGCCGAAAACTATTGAGAGATACAAGATATGAGATAACAATGTCAGGAAGCCTTTCCCGTCAGGGGAAAGGCTTCCTGATTTGTTCATATGGTCGGCATATAGCATCTCGGCAATTTGCGATCGACCTCGCTGTCAGTCTTCCAAAAACTCTTCTGTCAGCGTTACACCGAAAGCTTTTGCAAGCTCACGAAATTCGGGAGCGGTGATGGTCTGGCGTTTTTTGTCGGAGACGGAGCGAACCTTGATCCATATCTCTGCCGCCTTTTCGATTGTGTGGCAAAGTCCGAATGTGTTGTCGAAATCATCGCCCGCGCAGAAAATGCCGTGATGCGCCCAGACGACTGCGTCAAAATCGCGCATTTTTTTGACAGATGCCTCGGCGATCTCCGCACCGCCCGGAACCATCCATTTGACAACGCCTATGCCTGCCGGGAATATGATCGGGCACTCGGTCATCATCTCCCAAAGCTCACGCGAGAACGCCTTATCCTCGAGCGGGAGCAGGAAGGTCATGGCGATCAGATTTGCGGGATGGCAGTGATATATCACACGGCGCGAGCCTTCTGTTGCACGCATACGAGCGGCATGTCCCATGAGGTGGGTGGGCAGCTCGGATGTCGGTCTGCCGCCGTTTTCAAGTCCGGCAACGATACGATAAAGACTGCCGTCCTTTGACAGCTCGATGACAGAGAGTGTGTCACGAGGGTCGCCCTTTACATTGCTCATGTACTTGCCCGATCCCGTGACCATAAAGTACTGTCCGCCAAGCTCGGGAAGGGTCACACCGATCTCCTGCCAAGGTGCGCCGCTTGAAAGGGTCGCCTTATAGGGTGCGATCTCGCTGTCCTTTATGCGATATGACAGATTGCCGCCGTTGCGCTCATGCCAGCCTTTTTGCCAACCCATATCGCAAAGTTTTATAAATCCTTCGGCAAACGCCGATTCAAAAATATCGTTTTTCATCTTGATTATTTCCTTTACACTCTTTTTGACAAAACATCTTTTTCGTAAGCATCGATCACACTCATGTAATCAGCCTCAACGCCGCAGTCGGCAAGGAATTTGCCGTATACCGTACCGAGCGGAAGGAGCTTCTCGTCCTCCGATACAGCAAGAAGGTGGGTAAAATCGCCCATGTCCTGCATGGCACGGAGCTTTTCGTGAGGCGTAAGCAGTGCGGCAAGCAGTGCCTTTTGCAGGTTGCGCGTTCCGATGACCCATGCGGCGATACGGTTGATCGACGCATCAAAATAGTCGAGTGCCATGAAGATATCATCCATTCGACCGCTTGCGACGATCTCTTTTGCGATCTCCTTTGTCTCATCGTCAAGACGAACGACATGGTCGGAATCCCAGCGAACGCCGCGAGTTATATGGAGCGCGAGATTTTTATTAAAGAGCAGGACAGACGAGATCTTGTCCGAAACAAGCTCGGTCGGATGATAATGTCCGTTGTCCATCAGCGGAACAATGCCGCGCGAGAGTACATAGCTCTGACAAAATTCTGCCGAACCGACGGTGTAAGACTCGACGCCGATGCCGAATACCTTCGATTCGAGCGTGACCTTGACCTTTTCTTTATCGTACGGAGTTGAGAGTATCTCGTCAAGCGATGCCGCAAAACGCGCACGCGGCAAGTATCTGTCGGCAGGGGTGTCCTTATAGCCATCGGGTATCCAAATATTCATGACCGAGGGTATGCCGGTCTCGGTTGCGAAATACTCGGCGATCTTAAGGCAAGCGATGCCATGTCTTATCCAGAAGCGGCGAACATTTTCATCGGGCGAGGAGAGTGTAAGCCCGGATGCCGCCATCGGATGCGAGAAGAAGGTCGGGTTGAAATCGATGCCGACACCGTGTGCTTTGGCAAATTCGACCCACTTTGCGAAGTGTTTGGGGAGCAGTGCATCGCGATCAGCCCACTCGCCCTCATCAAACACAGCATAAGAGGCATGCAGATTAAGTTTTTTGACGCCGCCGATCAACGAAAAGGCAAGATCGATATCTGCCATCAGTTCTTCGGGGGTGCGTGCCTTGCCGGGATAATTGCCTGTTGCCATTATGCCGCCCGAGAGTGCGTCGGGGCTGTCAAATCCGCCGACATCGTCACCCTGCCAGCAGTGTATCGAGATCGAGAGCCTCTTTAAGGTTTCGATCGCCGCATCGGTATCGACGCCGTGCTCGGCGTATATTTTCTTTGCAAGCGCATATGCCTGCATGGTAAGCTCATTTTTCTTTTCAGATAACATTTTGCAGATCCTTTCGGTCAATTTTAGTTCATTTCATATACTTAGCATATTCTTTTATCTCAAACGAGTTCGAAATAACTTCTCTTGCCTCGCTCTTATCGGCAATATCACCCGTACATATCATCTGCGCCGCAAGATTGCCGAGTGCGGTCGCCTCGACAGGTCCTGCGAGAACTCGCTTTTTGCAAGCACTTGCCGTCAGCTCGCAAAGCAGCGTGTCGCGACTGCCTCCGCCGACTATGTTAATAACATCGGGGAGCGTGCCGACAAGCTCCGATAGCCCGTCAATGGCAACTTTATAGCAATCGGCAAGTGAAAGATAGATCACCGCAAACAACTCGCCGTCGCAGACGTCAACTCCGAGGGCATCGCGAACCGCCGCCGACATGGATGCAGGGGCGAGGAATCTGTCATCATTGACATCGACACGAAGATTTGTGTGAACATATTTCCTCGCGTTTGCCTCGATCTCGGCAAACGAAAGCCCGGTTTCCTTGGCGACCGACTGTATCATCCACAGACCCATAATATTCTTTAGAAATCTGAAACTGCCGCCGAAGCCGCCCTCGTTCGTGAAATTAAGCTCACGCGCGCTCTCCGAGGTCTCGGGCTTTGATATCTCGCACCCGAACAGCGACCATGTCCCCGAGCTGATATAGAGAGGGGGGATATCCGACGGAACTGCCAGCACTGCCGACCCTGTATCATGCGTTGCGGGGAGGATCACCTCGGCGGTGTAGCCGACGCGTGCGGCGATCTCGGGCGAGAGTGCGCCCAAACGTGTTCCCGGCATGGTAAGCGGCATGAAAATGCGGCATGGCAGACCGAGCTTTTCGATCAGATCATGATCCCAATCGCGCCTTTCGGCATCAAGAAGCCCCGAGGTCGATGCGTTCGTGTACTCGCATGAGAGGACACCCGTAAGCCTGTAGTTTATGTAGTCGGGGATAAAGAGCAGATGCTCCGCGCGCTCAAGCTGATCGGGCGCATATTTTTTCAGTGAAAGCAGCTGATTTATCGTGTTGATCCTGTTTGCCTGGATGCCCGTGCGTGCGTACAACTCTTCAGAAGAAATATAGCTTGCAAGGGTTGCCTCACTGCCCTCGGTTCGATCGTCTCTGTAGCAGACAGTTTCACCGATCGGTTGCAGATCGCAGTCAAGCAGGACAAAATCGACACCCCATGTATCAACGCCGATATGATCGGGGCGATCACACTCGTCAAGGCTCGACAGTCCCTCGACCACCGAGTCAAAAAGGCACTCAAAATTCCAGCAAAGGTGACCCGACTCGGAGCGGGTTGCGCCGTTTTTGAATCGAAAGATCTCATTGGTTATGATTTTGCCGTCCTCGAGCCGACCGAGAATATGTCTGCCGCTTGAGGCACCGATATCGATAGCAAGATATTTTTTCATACAGGTTGCCCTTTTTGTTTCAAGATTTTCTTTTTTCATATTATAGCACAAAATCCGCCGTAATGCAATGCTTTTTTTAGCGTTTTGGTGATTTTTTTGTTTTTCTTTGACTGTCTCACCAAAG
The DNA here is from genome assembly GCA_964582375.1 of uncultured Lachnospiraceae bacterium. Lineage (GTDB taxonomy): Bacteria > Bacillota > Clostridia > Oscillospirales > CAG-272 > CAKSQF01. The sequence continues at coordinate 27,571 of CAZORL010000010.1, read as the reverse complement.
AACTCCTCAACAGCTCGGTCAGTTTATCGATAGCTTGGTCAGTTTTTATTGATTTGCAGATAAACATCCGATATTTCCTTTGTTAATATTGTTTTTACAGATTTTTTTGCAAAAGACCTTGCTTATCTTGAAAATAAATGATATAATGTAATGTACAAAAACAAATTCACCTATTGGGAGACTTTATTATGAATGTTAAAGAGCTTATCACAGCGATCGAGCAAGGAAAATTTGACTCGATCATGACCGAACTTTACGGTGTCGAAAATCTTGCCCGCCAGAAAGAGCGTTACATAGCGGCAGTTCGCGGCTACGAGGCGACCTACGGTGACTCGGACGAGCTTCGTCTTTTCTCCGTTCCCGGAAGGACCGAGGTATCGGGCAACCATACCGACCACAACCACGGCAGAGTACTTGCCGCATCGATCGACCTTGACATTATCGCCGTTGCGTCAAAGACCGACGACGGTGTGATCGCGGTCAAATCCGAGGGCTTCCCCGAGGATGTTGTCACGATCGCCGATATCCATGTCGATCCCGACAAATTCGCCACCTCGTTTGCGGTCATCGAGGGTATGTGCGACGGATTCGTAAAGCACGGCTACACTGTCGGCGGCTTCCGTGCGTACACCACATCGAACGTCTTCAAGGGCTCGGGACTTTCGTCATCGGCAGCTTTTGAGGTCATGATCGGAAACATCCTCCGCACCCTTTACCACAATGACATCGACAATGTCGAGATAGCAAAGATCTCGCAGTACAGCGAAAACGTTTTCTTCGGCAAGCCCTGCGGACTGATGGATCAGATGGCATGCGCTTACGGCGGATTTATCTCGATCGATTTTGCCGACCCCTCTGAGCCGATCATCGACTCGCCCGAGTTTGACCTGTCCGCACTCGGCTACAGCCTCTGCATCGTTGACACCGGCGGAAACCATGCAGATCTTACCCCCGACTACGCGGCTGTCCCCGCCGAGATGAAATCGATTGCAAAAGAGCTTGGCGGTGAAGTTCTCCGCGACGTCAACAAAGCCGACTTCATGGCACGCATTCCCGAGCTTCGCGAGCATTGCGGTGACCGTGCCGTTCTCCGCGCACTTCACTTCTTTGCCGAAAATGACCGCGTTGCCGCACAGAAGGCGGCTCTTGAGGCAGGCGATCTTGACGCATTCTTTGCAGGCGTTCGTGCATCCGGCAATTCGTCCTTCAAATATCTGCAAAACGTTTACACCACTAAAAATGTTGCCGAGCAGGGACTTTCGCTTGCGCTTTGTCTGACCGAGGAATATCTTTCGGGACTTGACAAGACCTCTGCTTGCCGTGTACACGGCGGCGGATTTGCAGGAACTATCCAGGCGTTCGTTCCGACCGAGTCGGCAAAAGCACTCGCCAAGCTGCTTGACGGCGTATTCGGCAAGGGTGCGTGCCACATCCTTCGCATCCGCACGAAGGGTGCGATCTGCATATTCTGATCGACAAACATACAAACCGTTGATATCGCGGCGTCCCCGTGATCTCCTGAAAAGCAGGTTGCAAGGACAAATTGCAACCTGCTTTTTGCAATTTTTATCGTAAGATCTGTTTTAGCTATTATTTTTCTTCACCGCTCCATATTATACAGTTAGGAAGTAATTTTATGAAACCGGTTCCAAGACTTGCCGTCGAGATCTGCTCAGCACTGCTCCTCTTTGGCATATCACTGCCGATAGGCGCGCTCTCTCTCGGGCTTTTTGACAAAGCGCAACCCCCAAAGGTCACCACCTCGGTGACGGTAACAGACCGTCTTCCTTCTGTCGTGACGACCGCTCCGACAACGACCGCTCCAAAGCCCACCGATGTTTATGTTCCCGACCAAAAGACCGATGTCGGCACCGAATACGTGACAAATCTGCGCTATGCGCTCGGATATAGATCGATCGCGGGGCTGATCGTTGATCGCGCCGCAACAGCCTGCTCGGTAAGAGTGGCAAATTACAACACGCTGATCTCCCCGATCGACAAATATGTCTCGGGCGAGAGCGGAGATATCATCTTGACCGATGTGTATGATGCAGAAAAGCACAAGATACTCTCGGGCGAGGTCTATAACATTGATTATTCCAGCGGCACTGAGGTCAAAAGCAAGTATTCAAAGCAATACGGCGACCTTGACGCATCATATATTACCATCTCGACACCGACGATCACCCCAAAAAAGAGCCTTCAACCCTACATGGGATATCTGATCTTCTACAGCGAGGAGGGCAAAAAGGCAAAGCTCTGCGACATGTACGGGGCAACCGTGATCGAGGATCTCGGAGGTGTCACCCCCTACTACGCACGCGACATGAAAAACCGTCCGGTCTTCTCGGACGGCGATAAGTATTACATCGTCAAGGATGGTGCACTCTGTGAGATCGAGAAGGGCGACATTCGCTCAGAGCTTTTCTACGATTATCCCGCAAAAGAGATCGCTCCAAAGGGACTTGAGGCAAAATTTGATCCCGAGAGCGGCTTCATGCGCTTTCAGACGGTAAAAACCGAAAAATGGAAGACCGCACTCTATTACAAAGCCTACAATTACAGTGACAACGTCGCCGTCGTCATGCTTCCCGAGGCAAATCGCATGCGTGTCGTCAATTCAAACGGCAGAGTCCAATTTGTCCCGCGCGGATGGTACCATTGGGAGACCGAGGTCGTCGGTCAGGGACATTCGGTCGGCGATGAATACACCTTGCCCGACACGTTCGGCATAGAGTCGATCGGCTCTACCGGCTACGACAACGGCTACCTTCGCGTCCGTGTTGTCACAACAAGCCACGTCGTTGCCAACAGAACGGTCAGCGACATCGACATACTCATGAGCAAAAGCGGCAAGAAGCGAAATCCGCCCGACGGCTACACATTGGAAGGATACTCGAACGGAGTCATGCTCCTTTCAAAGGACGGAAAATACGGTTTTTACACGATCGATGACGAGTGGATCGCTCAGCCCATATTCACCTACGCCACACCCTTCATACAGGGACTTGCCGTTGTCGGACTTGAGGACGGCACGCTCGGCATGATCGACACCGACGGAAACATCGTCCTGCCTTTTGTTTTCACATCTCTTTCGCAGGTATCGTCGGGCGTGATCGTCGGATACTGCGAAGGGATCGGATATCAGACATTTTACCTCGCCGAAAACACCCAAACAAGCGCAAACTAACCTAAAAAAGACAAAATCAAAGGAATTACATCATTATGGAAATTATCAGATCTTGCGCATTTACCGGACACAGAAACATGACCGACTCCGAAAAAAGGCTCGCATGCGACCTTCTCAAGGCAAGGCTTGCCGATCTTATCGACAATCACGGCACGACCGAATTTTACATCGGCGGTGCGCTCGGCTTTGACACGGTCGCCGCAGTGGCACTTTCGCATCTAAAGAAAGAGGGATACGAAGGAAAATTCCGCATGACGCTCGTTTGTCCGCATCGCGGTCAGGAAGACGAGTGGTCGGAGTATGACAAATCGGTCTACAAAACGCTCCTTTCATACTATGACGAGGTTGTCACGATCGCCGACAAATATGTAAACGGATGCATGAAGACACGCAACCAATACATGGTCGATCGTGCCGACATGCTGATCGCCTATGTTGACACGGCAAGACGCAGATCGGGCAGTGTTCAAACATACAACATGGCTGTCCGCAAGGGCATCCCCGTGGTCAACATGTTAAACGAGATCAAGGGGAAGGGCTGAGCGTGGGAGAGATCACAAATCTTGAGGCAATGATCGCCGCCGAGCATTTTCATGACAAAGACGAGCTTGCCGCCGTTCTTAAACGCGTTGAGAATGGCGAGCTGCTTGCATACATTATCGGCGAGTGGTTCTTTTACCGCCATTATTTTAAGATAAACCGCGACTGCCTTATTCCACGCCCCGACACCGAATGCCTGGTCGAGGTCGCACTGTCAAAGCTTAAGAGCGGCGAGCCTTTTGCCGATCTTTGCACAGGCTCGGGATGCATCGGACTGACGCTCCTTGACGAGCGTCCCGACTGTCCGCTTGGTCTTTTGGTTGACATACAAGAGGGCGCACTCGATGCCGCACGAGAAAATGCGGCGGCACTCTCGCTCACAGGCAGAGCAAGGCTTGTGAATGCCGATCTGCTGTACGATGATCCGTTGGGTAATGAAAGGTTCGGGCTGATAATTTCAAATCCACCTTACATTCCGACAGACGACATTGCCGCCTACCCATCGCTTTCAGCCGAACCGCACATCGCCCTTGACGGCGGCGGTGACGGACTTTGCTTTTACAGGCGATTTTTGAGTACATTTGCCAAAAATCTCAAAGACGGCGGCGGATTCGTTTTCGAGATCGGCTTTGATCAGGGAGATGCCATCCGCACCCTTGCAGGTGAGCACGGCTTTTCGGCAGAGATAACGAAAGATCTGTCGGGCAACGACCGTGTCGCGTATCTTTCAAAACACAAAAATCATTATATATAATAAATGAAGGAAATCTGCTATGAACAACAAAATCAATCTCTGTGTGATCTTCGGCGGAAGATCCTCCGAATACGAAGTGTCGCTTTTGACAGCATATTCGATCATAACGAACGCCGACCATGAAAAATACGACATCACGACGCTCGGCATAACACCAAACGGTCAGTGGATGCTTTACGAGGGAGAACCCGAACACATCCGTGACGACACATGGCGTGATCATCCCGAATGTCTGACATCGGCTTACATCACACCCGATCGCGGACTTTATGCCATCCTGACACGCGACAACAGAGCGATCTATATTGATGTCGTATTTCCTGCAGTCCACGGCGAATATTCGGAGGACGGCAGACTTCAAGGTCTGCTTGAGCTTGTCGGCATTCCTTTTGTCGGCTCGGGGACAAAGGCATCCGCCGCCGCGATGGACAAAGCGACGACAAAAGCCCTCATTTCGCTGACCGATGTTCCGCAGGCAAAGGCTGTCGTGCTGACAAAAGAGTCGATGGGTGATTTTGCGGCAGTCGAGCAAAGGGTCGAGAGCGAGCTTGGATATCCCGTGTTCGTCAAGCCCTCGTCTGCCGGCTCATCTGTCGGCGTATCGAAGGTCAAGTGCAGCAAAGAACTGCTCCCCGCGGTCGAGAAAGCACTGAAGACCGATCCGCAGAGAGTGCTGATCGAGGAATTTATCGACGGTCGCGAGATCGAGGTCGCAGTCATCGGCAACGACGATCCCGTAGCATCGGTCTGCGGTGAGATCGACCCGGGTGCTGAGTTTTACGATTACGACACCAAATACAAAAACGACACCGCATCATATTACATCCCTGCACGACTGCCCGACGAGGTATCATCAAAGGTTCGCGAGTGGGCACGCAAGGTCTATGTGACGCTCGGTGCGCAGGGTCTGTCGCGCGTTGACTTTTTCGTAAAGGCGGACGGCGGTATCATCTTCAACGAGATCAACACCCTCCCCGGATTTACCTCGATATCGATGTACCCAAAGCTCATTTGCGAGGGCGGTATGACCTATCCGCAGATCATCGACAGACTTGTTGAACTGGCGTTCGATGCGCAAAGCAAGAGATAATAAGATAGTTGAAAATGAAAAAAGTCGAAATTTACACCGATGGTGCTTGCCGCGGCAACCCGGGTCCGGGCGGATGGGGTGCGATACTCGTCTGCCACGGCGTTGAGAAAGAGCTGTCGGGCGGCGCACCGTCAACGACCAACAACAAAATGGAGCTGATGGGGGCGATCGCCGCATTTGAGGCATTGAAAGAGCCGTGCGAGGTGATCTTCACTTCCGATTCGCAATATGTGATAAACGGACTTGAAAAGGGCTGGGCGGTCGGCTGGAAAAAGCGAGGCTGGAAAAAATCGGACGGCTCGCCCGCGCTGAACCCAGATCTTTGGGAGCGACTTCTCACGGCGATACGACCGCACAAGATAACCTATGTTTGGGTTCGCGGTCACAACGGACATCCATATAACGAACGCTGTGACAGCCTTGCCACCGCATATGCCGACAAGTACCGAGAGGGGTGACAATATATGCGTAAAATGCCGCAGATCGATAGTTCGCTTGCCAAAAAAGCGATAAAACTCGCCTTCTTTTTGGCACTTTTCATGATATTATACATGGTCATGCTCAAATACGGGCTTGTTTGGATGTACCCGATATTTTACATTGCCGAAGGACTTTTATTCTGTGTGGTATTCGCTTTGACCCGTTGCTTTTCGAAAAAGCCGCCGTCGGCAAGCGATTATCCGCCCGATATGCCAAAAGATGAGCTTTCCGCAAAGCTTTCGGCGGCAGAACGTCGCCACGCCCTCGGCAAGGAACTTATCTATGTCCTGCTTCCCTTGTCGCTTGTGATCATATTCGATATCGTCTGGGTCAATTTCTTTTTGAAATAACGCCCTTTTCTACCTTTTATATATAACAGGATATCAGGAGGTAAAATAATGAAGCTTTATCCCGAACTGCTGGACGGGGAGTTTTGGCAGAATGTAAGAACAAACGAGGCATACGCCGATGTGCTTGGACACATAAAGGAGCAATACGAGATACAGCGCACACTGCCCATGCCCGAGCTGCCCTTTTCGGCGCGCAACCGTTTCTACGATGACGGCGATCGATCATCGTTTGAAGCACCGTATTTCACAAGACGTATCCGACTTGCAAATGCCGCTATAATGTCGCTTGTCTACCCCGAGTGCGACGAGTATCTGCACAAGGTCGAGGATCTTATCTGGATGATATGCGACGAGTACAGCTGGTCACTGCCTGCACATTGCGACGGCAGTTACGAGGGCGACACAACGAGTGTCGATCTCTTTTCATCCGAGACTGCGCTGACTCTGACCGAGATCGCGGCATTTCTCAAGGATCGCCTTCACGAGCGTGTCCTTCGCCGTGTCAAGATAGAGGTTAAGTCGCGCGTGCTTGAAAATTATGTCACACACAAATTCTGGTGGGAAAAGAGTGCGAACAACTGGGCAGCGGTCTGCGCAGGTTCGATCGGCATGACCATGATCTACGCAGAGCCGGAAATGCTCGAAAAATATCTTCCCTGCCTGCTGGCAAGCGTCAATTGCTGTCTTGAGTCATACACCTCCGACGGTGCATGCCTTGAGGGCTTTGACTATTGGAGCTACGGATTTGGCTATTATTGCTACTTTGCGGATATGCTCCGAATCCACACAAACGGCAGGATCGACCTTTTCAAGAACGAAAAGGTTAAACTCATGGCATCCTTTCCGTCCAAGAATTTCATGCTCGGCGGCACGGCAGTCAGCTTCTCGGACAGCAACATCTATGCGAAAGCACCGACAAGACTCGTCCATCTGCTTGCAAGAGAATACAAGGACGCCGCGCCCCTGCCGACATCCGACAGACTGAAGACCTTTGACGGCAGATGGGTGGAAATGCTCCGCTATTTCGCTTTCTTCATGCCGGATGCGACCTCATCCGAGGTGACACTGTCAAGCTGTCTGTTGGAGAGTGCGGGGCAATATATCACCACTCGCGGCAACTACTCGTTTGCCGTCAAGGCAGGGCACAATGACGAGCCGCACAACCACAACGATGTCGGCAATTTCATCATTGCCACCAAAAACGGTCAAGAGCTTTGCGACATAGGCTCGGGCAGATACACAAGGCAATATTTCAGAGCGGCAACAAGATACACGATCTTCTGCAACAGCTCGGAGAGCCACTCTGTACCGATCATCAACGGCACGCTCCAACATGAGGGGCGCGAATATCGCGGCGATCTGAGCCTTGACGGTAACAGAGTCTCGCTCAGGATCGACGGTGCGTACCCGATCGACATAGGCAAATTCGAGCGAGTATTTGATCTGTCGAACGACGACATCACCCTTCGCGACACATGGGGCGAGCGTGTTAACAGCATCACGGAGCGTTTTGTGAGCATGACAAAGCCGACACTCCGTGATGGGCGCGTTTTGTTTGGCGATGTCAGCATGAAGATGAAAAACGCAGATGTAGTGCCCACCGTATCGATTCGCGAGGAGCTCTCACACGGAAACAATACGATATTTGTCTACTGCATCGATTACGAGCTCGATCCGACACTCGGCAGTGCGGAATTTGAGTTCAAGGTAGGCGGCAATGCTTGATATCACGCTCGTTTGCTCGGGAAACTTAAAAGAAAAATATCTGCGCGAGGCGGCAGCCGAATACGAAAAGCGGCTGTCGGGCTACTGTCGTTTTAACACGGTCGAGCTTCGCGACGGTGCACCGATCCTGCCCGCACTGCCAAAGCGTGCGTACATAATCGCTCTCTGCGTCGAGGGAAAAGAGCTATCGTCCGAGGAGCTGTCCGAGCTGATCGACACTCTGCCCTCAAGGGGACACTCGCACATATGCTTCGTCATCGGACCTTTTGACGGTCTGCCCGACGAGGTCAAGCGTGCCGCAGATCTTCGACTTTCCTTTTCTCGCATGACATTTCCACATCAACTTATGCGGATAATCCTGCTCGAGCAGGTATATCGTGCATTAAACATCGCCGCAGGCGGTAAATATCACAAATAAAACACCGAAAGGACATAATCAAAATGAAAAAAACAGTACTCAAAAATTACGCAAAGCTTATCGCAAATGTTGGCGGTCACGTTGCTAAGGGACAAGAGGTCATCGTATCGGCAGAGCTTGATCAGCCCGAATTTGTGCAGATGGTCGTCGAGGAATGCTACAAGGCAGGTGCATCGACCGTCACCGTCGAATGGAGCTATCAGCCGCTGGCAAAAGTTCACACCCGCTATCGCTCCCAAAAGATCATGAATCGCATGCTCGATTGGGAGATCTCGAAGCTCAAATATCGCGCAGAGTCCCTCCCTGTCATGATCTATCTCGAATCGTCCGATCCCGATGGGCTTAAGGGCATCAATCAAGAGAAGCTTGCCAAGGCAAATCAGGCAAGATACAAGATCATAAAGCCGATCCGCGAGGAGATGGACAACAAGTACCAGTGGGTGATCGCAGCAGTGCCCGGTAAGGCATGGGCAAAGAAAGTCTTCCCCGAGCTTCGCACGTCGCAGGCTGTCGAAAAGCTTTGGGAGGCTATCCTGTTTACCTCGCGTGCCGACGGCGATCCGATCGCCGCATGGGAGGAGCACAACAACGATCTGCGTCACCGTTACGAATATCTTAACTCGCTCGGCATCAGAAAGCTCCACTACAGTGCATCAAACGGCACCGACTTCACCGTCGGACTTATTCCCGACGGAATCTTCGCAGGCGGCGGCGAGAACACTCTCGGCGGCAGATTCTTCAATCCGAACATCCCGTCGGAGGAGGTCTTCACATCGCCAATGCGCGGCGAGGCAGACGGCATTGTATATGCATCGAAGCCTCTTTCTTACAGAGGCGTGCTGATCGATGAATTTTGGATCAGATTCGAGGGTGGCAAGGCTGTCGAGTGCGACGCAAAGGTCGGAAAGGCACTTCTTGAAAAGATGATCTCGATGGACGAGGGTGCGGCATACCTCGGAGAATGCGCGCTCGTTCCCTTCGAAAGTCCGATCAACCGCTCGGGACTGCTTTTCTACAACACTCTCTTTGACGAAAACGCCGTGTGCCACCTTGCACTCGGTGCGGGATTTACCGCCTGCATAAAGGATTTCGAGAAATATACGATCGACGAGCTGCACGCAAAGGGCATCAACGACTCGATGATCCATGTCGATTTCATGATCGGAACAGAGGATCTCTCCATCACCGCCGAGACCGAGAGCGGCGAGAGCGTCAAGATCTTCGAAAATGGCACTTGGGCGTTCTGATAAGGATAAGTCAGTTCAATCTTGGGGGAAAACCTATATGAAAGAGCATTCATTTTCAGCGATCTCTTTGATCGCATCACTTCTTGCGGCGGTAACCATCCTTTGTTCGGGATGCGCATCGAATAATACGCCGCCGATCACAACCGCAAAAACCACATCGACACAATCGCAGTCAACGACAACATCACCCGATGTCCTGCCGCCCGATACTCTGCCCGCGACAATACCGTCAACAACACCGTCAGTCGAATTTGACGAAGCGGAAAATGCGCGCTTTGAGAAATTTTTAAGCGATCTGTTCTTAAACGAGGTCTCTCTCGACACGCTCACCCTTCATTTCACCATTAAGGACAAGTCAAAATACGGACTCGATAACCTTGAGGTTCGTTGGGAGGCTGACGAGGAAGACGACAAATTCCCGTTTGACGAGGTGGTCAAGACTCTTGACGGCTTCGACCCCGCAAAGCTGTCCTCCGAAAATTCACTCAACCTCCGCATACTGAAGGCATATGTTTCGCAGTCAGCCGAGATGGGGGATGAAAAATACGAGTATTTGGGCACATATTTCGATACAGGTTCGGGAGTTCACATAGCGATAACCACAAATCTGTCCGAATATGAGTTCTATCGTCAAAAGGATATCGACGACTTCATCACGCTTATCGATCAGCTTCCCGATCTGTTCGAGGAAATGCTCGAATTTGAGGGTGAGAGAGTCGAGAAGGGCTACGGAATGACCGACGAGGTGCTCGATCTCGTTATCGAGCAGTGTCGTGCCATCTCGGACACAGAGGGCGATCTCTATCTTGTCGATGTCGTGCGCGAAAAGTTTGACAAGATCGACTTTATCGATGACGCCGCTAAGAAGGATTATGTCGAAAAGATCCGCACCACAATAAATAACAACATGATCCCCGCATATAAAAAAGCGGTTGCGACGCTCGAATCATTCAAGGGCAAAGCAAAGAACGAGTTCGGACTTTGCGGATTCGAGGGCGGCAAGGAGTATTACGAGTTGCTCGCAAAACAGGCATCCTCCACGTCAATGAGCTGTGACGAGATGATAAGGGCACTCGAGGCTGATTATTCGGCACTCTACAATGAACTTATGGACCTCTATAACGATGCCGAATTTGTGAACGGATACAGCCTCTATAAGGGATATCCGATCGGTATTTCAAAGCCCGAGGAGGTACTCGAATTTCTGCGTAACAAGATCAAGGCAGACTTCCCCGCAATCAGCGGCGAGAGTTACGAGATCGATTATCTGTCCGAGGCAATGCAGAGCGTAATGTCGGGCACTGTCGCATATTATGTCACACCTTATATCGATGACTATCTCCACGGCAAAATGAAGATCAACGGATCGAACATGACAGCAGATGACGCACTGAGCACACTTGCCCATGAGGGCTTCCCGGGACATATGTATCAGCATGTGTACTACCTCAGCGGAGATCCCGCGCCGATAAGAACACTGCTTTCCTTCCCCGGATATACCGAAGGATGGGCTGTTTACGCCGGCAACTATGCGTACACGCTCTACGGATTTGACGATTACAGTAACTCGCTTGCACAAAAGATCATAAGATACTATGTCATAAACGAGCGAATCGGCTGGAACGCCGAGTGCCGAATGGATATCGGAATCCATTACGAGGGTTGGACGGTCGGTCAGCTGAAACAATACCTTGACGAAAACGGTCTCAACAGCAGCGGCGCCGCGGAAATATACGACCAACTCCTCGGCATGCCTGCAACCTTCCTGTCTTACTACGTCGGCTACCTCGAGATCGAACGCCTCGCCGACTACGCAAAAAACACCCTCGGCGATAAGTTCTCGCTCGTCGAGTTCCATAAAGCCGTCCTCGACGTCGGTCCCTGCACTATGGATTTCGTCGAAGAATCGGTCATGAATTATGTAAATTCAAAAAAGTAAGATCAATAATCCCGTGAGGTGATATTATGCCATGTGTTGACATGCCGATCGAAGAACTCAAGGTTTATGGTGGGATCAATCCGCGGCCGGATGATTTTGATGTGTTTTGGGAAAGCTCCCTTTGTGAGCTGAAGGGAATCGATCCGCAGCTTGAACTTATATCATGCCCATTTCCGTCAAAGATTGCGGACATGTATGATGTTTGGTTCAACTCGACAAAGGGTGCGCGCATACACGGTCGTGTGGCAATTCCGAAAGATCGCCTCGAAAAGCTGCCTGCGATCGTCCACTTTCACGGACTTTCGGGCAGCTGTGACAGGTGGAACAATCTGCTTATCTATGCATCGCAAGGGTATGTTACGGCATCTCTCGACTGCAGAGGTCAAGGCGGACTCTCGCAGGATGTCGGCGGCAGGCTCGGGACTACCTACTCAAGTCCGTTTATACGCGGAATAGACGGCGATCCGCACGATCTTCTCGCACGCGATCTCTTTCTCGATGCGGCAAGATTTGTCGAGCTTATAATGTCGCTTGACTCTGTCGATCCCGATCGTGTCGGCGTACACGGCGGCTCGCAAGGCGGCGGTCTGTCGATCGCTGCGGCGGCACTTGTCAAAAGAGTCAAGCTGTGTGCCGCATCCTATCCCTACATGAGCGACTACATGCGTGTCTGGCAGATGGGCAACACGAGCATCGGATACGAGGGGATCAGATATTGGTTTCGAAATTTCGATCCGCTTCATAAGCGAGAGCATGAGTTTTTCACGAAGCTTGGATATATCGACATTCAGCATCTCGCACCGCGTATTCGGGCAAAGGTTCGGATGGCAACGGGACTGATGGACACAAGCTGTCCGCCGTCAACGCAGTTTGCGGTGTACAACAAGATAAAGTCCGAAAAGTCGATCGTCCTCTACCCCGATTTCGGGCACGAATATCTCATCGGTGACGACGATGAGGTGTTCAGGTTCATGTCAGAGCTGTAACTCGAGCTGAGGCATTGCAGAGAGGTTCTAAACGCCTTTTCACCCTCCAATAGAGTGAGCTTGCGGCACAGACCATGAATAATTCATATGTTACAAAAAGAACAGGCATGACCAAAGGTCATGCCTGTTTTGAGTTTTAGTTGTTATTTGTTAAGATTTGCGCTTTCCTTATATTTTGCGAGGTTTTCATCGGTCATAAGCATCGGATTGCCGAATGCAGACGAATCATCAAAAAAACCGTCTCCGCCGTCGCTGAATACAAGCGTCAATGTTTTTCCGCCGCTGACATCGGCTTCAACATATCCTATTTGACCAAGTGACAAGACCTTACTTACGGCAACCTCTTTGTCGTCAACCAATACGCGGAACTGTATGTTACCATATCCTCCCGCCGAGTCTTTGCCGACAAACGCAAAGAACTTGGTGTACTTGTCCGAATACTCTGATATATCGTAGACGACCTGAGCAGGCTCGCTAACATCGGGATGGCTTCTTATTCCCTTCTCAAAGGAATAGCCGCCGATCACGATAGTTCCGCCCGCCTCGTTTTTGTTAAAGCTCGGTGCATAAGGTGATGCGGGGTTGTCCGAGCTTGATGCTATCATCTTCCAGCTTTTCCACTCAAGATCGCTCACCACGACCGACCCTTTGGGTATTTCGGGAATGACGAGAGCGCTGTCCTTTATGTTTGCATCGGCTTTGTATTTTGCAAGATCATCCTCGGTCATGAGCATCGCATTTCCGAATGCCGATGAATCGCCCGAGATTCCGTCGCCGCCGTCGCCAAAGACAAGTGTAAGTGTCTTTCCGCCGCTTATATCCGCTTCAACGTATCCTATCAGACCAAGCGACAATATCTTACTTACGGCGACCTCTTTGCCGTCAACAAGCACACTAAATTGTATTTTTCCTGTTCCGCCTGCCGAATCCTTACCGACAAACGCGAAGAACTTAGTGTACTTGTTCGAGTATTTTGATATATCGTAAACGATCTGCGCAGGCTCGCTAACATCGGGATGGCTTCTTATTCCCTTCTCAAAGGAATAGCCGCCGATCACGATAGTTCCGCCCGCCTCGTTTTTGTTAAAGCTCGGTGCATAGGGTGATGCGGGGTTGTCCGAGCTTGATGCTATCATCTTCCAGCTCTTACACTCAAGATCGCTCACCACGACCGACCCTTTGGGTATTTCGGGAATGACGAGCGGCTTATCGGTCTCGGGCTCCGGATCAGGCTCGGGCTCCGGATCGGG
>CAZORL010000010.1:0-13502 GCA_964582375.1 uncultured Lachnospiraceae bacterium | reverse complement strand
TTCGGATCGGGTTCGGGTTTCGGATCGGGTTCGGGAATATCCGCATCTTCACTCAAACCGGCATCGATCATATACCTTGCGAAAGCCGCATCGGTCATAAGCATCGGATTACCGAACGCAGACGAATCATTAAAATATCCGTCGCCGCCATCACCGAACACAAGCGTAAGTGTCTTTCCGCCGCTTATATCAGCCGCGACATATCCTATCTGACCAAATGACAAAACATCGCTTACGGCAACCACTTTGCCGTCAACAAGTACGCTGAACTGCACATTGCCGGACCCGCCTGCCGAATCCTTACCGACAAACGCGAAGAACTTAGTGTACTTGTTCGAGTATTTTGATATATCGTAAACGATCTGCGCAGGCTCGCTTACATCAGGATGGCTTCTTATTCCCTTCTCAAAGGAATGTCCTCTAATGACAAGAGTTCCGCCCGCCTCGTTTTTGTTAAAGCTCGGTGCATAAGGTGATGTGGGATTATCCGAGCTTGATGCTATCATCTTCCAGCTGCTCCACTCAAGATCGCTCACTACGATCGATCCTTTGGGAATCGCGGGAACAACGAGCTCCTTTTCGGGCTGAAGATCGGGGACTTCTATCTTCTTGGTGTTTATAAAGATGACCGAGCTGGATCTGGCTTTTGAATAAGTTACGGTAAATCCAACCTCCATAAGCGCCTTGCCGCTCATCTTACAGGAATTGATACCCTCCACATCGGTGAGAACGTAAACAACATTCGGATCGAGGCCGTAAAGTTTAATTGTCTTGGACAGCTCCGAGCATCCCTCGGGGCAGAAGAGTTGAATAACACCCTCGTTCTCGGCACTGTTGATAAATTCCCAACCGCGCCATGCACTTGCCGTGTTGTTCCACGGGACAAGCTCATAGTAATCGTTATAGCAATACTTCATTGCCATTCTGCACTCTTCAACAAGTGCGGAAAGCTTTTCCCAATCTGCGGTTTTGTCTCTGTAATCAAAGTTAAGAGTCACCGAAGGCAGATATGTCGAGCGGATCTGATAGACATCAAATTGGGCTGAAAGGCTTGCATTGGAAGGATGTCCGCTGAACGGGATCCAATTGTACAGTCCCTGTGTCGCAGCCTGTGTTCTGGTGGAGTCATCAACATTTGCATCAGTTCTGTGAAGAGCTACCGCACGTCTGATCGTTTCAAGCTCCATACGGTTTCCGCCGGATGCGCAGGTGTCGATATACATGTTCGGGAATCTTTCGAGGAGTGCATCAAAATATGCATAATAGCCCTGAACATACATATTTTCGGCAAATCCCACTCTCCCGTAGCTGTCAAGACTGCTCCAAGAATTTGCGGGATGGAAATTGAAGTCCTGTCTGTAAATATCAATTCCGCCCTTTTCCATGATCGAGCTTACGATGCCGACAAGCCACTCTCTGCATTCTCTGTTTGAAAGATCGAGCAGACTGTTCGGGTCGCCCGGAATTCTGATAAGCCATTCACTCTTGAACTCGGGATGTATCTTTTGAATGTCTGCGGCGGAGAAATTGACTCTCTCAGGTTCAAACCAAAGAATCGTTCCTCGCATATTAAGATCGTCAGCAAGATCGCTTATCGACTTAAATTCGGTCGGGAATCTGTTTTTGTCAACATTCCATGTTCCCGTTTGCGTCCATGCATTTATCTTAGAGCCTGACGGCAGAGTGTACCACCCGGCATCCATCCACCAATAATCAAGTGCGATGCCGTAATCGAAATAAGATCTTATCGCCTCGATTTGGCTTTCTTCGGTCGCATTGGTCATACAATCATAGATCCAGGACGCAGATGCGGTGATCATGGGCTTAATTACCTCGCCGTCCACCCTGTACATATTGCAATCGATCATAAATCTGCGCCAAAGATTCGAAATACCCGTTTCTTCGGTCGTCTCGTCGTATTCAAGGAATGCGACAAGCGGCGATCTTATGCTCTCGCCCGGATCGAGGTAGCAGGAGAGCTCAAGCTGTGACGCAGTAAAGCGAACGACATTCTTTTCGCTGCCCTCTACGGGAGCAAATCTGTTCTGGTAGCGTCCGCCCCAGCTTACCGCAATGAAAACTCCAATGTTGTCCGACGTGTCAAATCTGTAATAAGGGAAAACATCCTGCGTCGGCTTACCGAGTGCCGACTGATCCGTGAGGACGGACGTCACTTTCTTCGTGTATTCACCGTAATAATCGTGAATACCGTCGCCTTTTATTCCGTACAATGTCGGATCACTTCCGAAGAGATACATCTCCGCACCTCTTATATCGGAGAAGATTCCAGTGCGTTTGTCGGTATTATTCGCAAAGAAAAGTGTCCACTCGTATGCGTTGTACTCGGGGTAGAAAACGGCATCGAGCGTGATGTCAACACCGCTTGCCTTGTGTTTTACCGTGATGATAGTCCTTTCGGAGATCTTTGTGGCAGTGACCTTCCTTGATATTTCGGTAAAGTCATCAGAGCCGAGTCCGAAATACTTTACTCCGTCGTAAACAAACGAAACAGGCAGTGTTGCAAGATCATTGATCCAACCTCTGTATTTTTCCTCGGTACTGTGGCTGTACTCCACGGGATCGGCAAAAATTTCTTCTTTCTTTTCTTCCATGTTAAACTTTGCCTCTTTGAATATAATATTTTGAGCATTACCATCGGTCTTAATGGTAAGCTTTCCGCTCTTCAGTACATATTTGATCTCCTCGCCAATGCCCATTTTGACGGTAAAGGTAACAAAGAGCTTATTATCCATAAAAAGGCTTATCTCTACGGGAATGGCCGAATTATTTTCGACAACAGCCGAAAAAACATTGCAAACGCCCGAAACATTTACATCAAGCTGTTGATCTGCACCATTAAATATTACCGATCTGTCGTCTGCGTCGTAAACAACACCGTCGGTCGCTTTGAGCGGCGATCTTTCGGTCAGGTATTCTTCCATATGTGCATCAGACGGTGAGCATGGTCTGTTGCTGAGCATTGCATATCCGAATGCGCAGGAGTCATAGATCTCCGATCCCACAGCGGATACTGCGAGTACAAGAGTTTTTACTCCGCTCACATCACATGCAATATAGGAGGAACTTCCGACATCGAGCAAGGGACTTGTCGCAAGGAGCTTCCCGTCACCGTAAATAAAGAACTGCACAGTTCCGTATCCCGGCTTTGCCGCGCTGTCCTTGCCTACCGTTGCCGAAAATGTTGTATATTTGTAAGAGCTTATATCGTACACAAATTCGGCATCGTAGCTTATATCCGGATGAGTTCTTAGTCCCTTCGGATACTCTATACCTGCGATCGATATAATACCGCCTGCCTCGTTTTGATTTCTCGAGGGTCGATATATGGGATTCTTATCATCGGAGGTGGCTCTGTACATCTTCCAGCTCAACCATTCAATATCCGAAAGATATATTCCGTCTCCCGTATCGGCAGAATTTCGGAGGTCTTCAAGCTTTTTGAGCGCGTCATTAAGTTTCTTTGTCAGACTATCCGAAACAGACTCTTTTTGCTTCTTTGACAAAAGAGCATATGTCGCATTCGCACTGTTTATAATATCTCGGTGCGCAAGTGTTATATTGCTCGGAATAGCCTCTATCGCAGAAATAACGGCGTCGACCCTTGTGTACGGCTTGCTGTCCGTTGTCACCGGAGCAGTCGTCTGCGGAGCTTTTGTTGTTGTCGGTGACTCGGTCGTACTGCTTACCGTGACAGTCGGCTTCTCCTGCTTGCACGAGGCAAGAAGTCCGCAAGCCATGCTGCATAAGCAAAGTATGCTTATGCATTTAACAGTTGTTTTTTTGAGCCTCTCTCTCATCTCGATTTCCTCCTTAATCAATAAGGCAAATTAGCTAAAACGTTTTAGCAAAATCATTATATCACATAAATTTTCATTTGTCAATATTTTTTTGAAATTTTTTTCGTTTCTTCGATATTTTTGACAGTTGACAAGGTTGCGAAGATGTGCTATAATAAGACAGTGCCACGATAAAAAATTTCATCGGAGAGCAAAATGAAGAAAAAGATAACCATTAAGGATGTTGCGCTTGCAGCAGGCTGTTCTACCGCCACCGCGTCTATTGCATTTACCGGCAGGGGCAGGATATCCCCCGCAACAAAATCGCGCGTTTTCGAGGAAGCGGAGAAGCTCGGCTACACACCGAACCGAGCCGCGCAAATGTTATCAAGGAAAACACCGCAAATTGCCGTAGTAATACCCGACACCCCGAAAGAGGTGCAATCATTACTAATGCAGGGCATCGAGATCGGTCTTGAAAAGGATGCAAACCCTGCCGTATGCAACTTTATCACCTACAATTATGATGTTCAAAGCATGCTAAACGCGCTGAGGCAGGTCGATATCTCGGCAAGCGGTCTCATAATCGAAATGCAGGATTACACGATCCCCGAGATAAACTCCGAGCTTCAGAGGATCGAGGCTCTGTCCATTCCGATTGTAAAGCTTGTCGTCGGACCAAAGCTTCTCGGTGAAAGATGTCTGATATCAATAAATGCAGAAACGATAGGATGCATTGCCGCCGAGGTACTTTCACTGTACGGCTGTAAAAATTGTGCTCTTATTTCCGGAGAAAAGGATTCCGAAATACACATGCGTGTGTACGACAGCTTCAATGCTGCTCTTGAAAAGTACGGCATGTCCTTATCATCATACATCCCGACAAATGATGATCCTTCACTGGTAGAAGAAAAGATAAAGGATCTGATGTCAGCCGTTCCTGCCCCCGACGGAATATTTGTTTCATCATATTTTGCGTATGCAGTAAAAGCCGCCGTAAAAAAGAGCCGTGATCTGAAGAACATTCCTATAATCGGTGTCGACCTTCATGAAAAAAACACAAGGTTGCTTGCCGACAGAGAACTTGTAGCCATAATCTCGCAGAATCAAAAGCTCCAAGGAGAGCGAGCAGTCCGTATTCTTTTAAGAGAGATAATGCACCAATCCAACCCTGACCAAAAGCTCTACATAAAGCCCGAAATAGTATTAAACAGCAATCTGCATTTGTACACGGAATAAGCCCATATATCAAAAAGATCTCGCAGACCATTCGGTTTGCGAGATCTTTTATGTATCTAAAGAATTTTATACATGACAGCTCGGGCAATCGTCATCGTCGGCGAGCTTTTCGTGATCGTATTCTATGCCGTTTTTGTCGTAATAATCGCGAAGGGCGCGTTTGATCGCTTGTTCGGCGAGAACCGAACAGTGTATCTTATGTGCAGGCAGACCGTCGAGTGCCTCGACGACCGCTTTGTTTGTCAGCTCGATCACCTCGGACAATTCCCGTCCCTTGATAAGCTCGGTTGCCATGGAGCTTGACGCTATCGCCGATCCGCATCCGAACGTCTCGAATTTAACATCGGTTATCACCTTTCCGTCGGTCTTTATATATATCTTCATGATATCGCCGCATTTGGCGTTTCCGACCTCACCGACACCGTCGGCATCCTCAATGACCCCGACATTTCTCGGGTGTCTGAAATGATCCATAACTTTTTCGCTGTAAAGTGCCATTTTGTTTATTTTCCTTCCTTATTTGATCAAAAATTCTCTTTTTCCCGTGATCAGATCACGCCAGATCGGCGATATCGATCGAAGGTAGTCCACAGTCTCCTTCACTGCGAAGATGGTGTAGTCTATCTCATCCTCGGTCGTCTCCCTTGAAAGGGTCAGTCTGAGCGAGCCGTGTGCGATATCATGCACTCTGCCTATCGCAAGCAAAACATGGCTTGGGTCAAGCGACCCCGAGGTGCAAGCCGACCCCGATGATGCGGCGATCCCCTTATCGTCCAAGAGCAGCAGGAGCGACTCGCCCTCGATCCCCTCAAAGCAAAAGCTTACATTACCGGGCAGTCTTCTCTGCATATCACCGTTCAGTATCGAATGCGGTATCTCTGACAGCCCGCCGATCAGTCTGTCTCGCAGCAGGCTTATTTGTCTGCTATCCTCATCCATATTTTCTGTCGCCTCGCAAAGTGCCTCTGCCATGCCGACGATTGCAGGCAGATTCTCTGTTCCGGCTCGTCTTCCCCGTTCCTGCGCGCCGCCTTCAATAAGTGCCGTTGTTGGGATGCCCTTTCTCACATAGAGTGCGCCGACTCCCTTCGGACCGTGGAATTTATGTGCCGAGAATGACAGCATGTCAATGTTATCTCTTTCGACATTGATCGGTATGTGTCCGACCGCTTGAACGGCATCTGTATGGAAAATGACCCCCCTCTCGCGGCAAAGTCTGCCTATTTCGGCTATCGGCTCGATCGTACCTATCTCGTTGTTTGCATACATCACGCTGACAAGGCAGGTGTCCTCGCGAAGTGCTGCCCTGACCGCATCAAGGCTTACATATCCTTTTTCGTCGGGCTTTATCAGCGTTATGTCAAAGCCCTCGTTTTTAAGCCTGTTCAGCCGATGCAGGATGGCGTGATGCTCGATCTCTGTCGAAACTATGTGCATCTTGCCCTTTTTTCTGCCTGCGTACGCTCCCGTAATAAGTGCCTGATTGTCGGCCTCACTGCCGCCCGAGGTGAAAATTATCTCCCTCGCACTCGCTCCGATGCACGCGGCGATCTTCTCCCTCGCCTCTTGCAACACCTCAGCGGCACGCTGACCGGGTGTGTGCAGTGACGATGCGTTGGCGTAGGACTTCTCCATACACGAGATCATGGCGTCGATCGCGCGTCTCGATGCCTTCGTTGTCGCAGCGTTGTCAAGGTATATATCTATATTTCTGTTTGTCATTGAAAAAATCCTTTCTTGTCTACCTATTTGGTAGGTATTTAGTATACCACAAAATGTCTACCTTGTCAATAGGTATTTGAAAAAATTTCCACAAAATATTAAAAACACCGTTTCAGCAAAGCCAAAACGGTGTTTTTGGTCACATTTAGGATAATTTGTTGATTTTCAAACAGTCAATTTACAATAAAACGGCAGGTAAATACCAAGATCTCCACCGCACAATTATCTTGTATCTCGTATCTCGTATCTCAAATGATCCCTGCCAAGAGCACGGTAGACAGTATCCCGACCGCCACCCCTGCCCATCTGCGGAGCGAGAGCCGCTCGCGGAAGATGATCATACCCGAGAGCATCGAAACAAGCATCGGGCAGAGATTGACTATCGGGAAGAAGATGACCGAGTCGAGCTTGCCCGAAAGAAACAGATTGATGGTATGCGGAAAGGCGAACACGCATCCGCCGACTATCGGCAATATCCAAAAGATCGGCTTGTGCATCACCGAGTCAAACGACCCGATCTTCCCACTTTTCTTCCGAAAAGCAAGCATAAATGCCGAGATCACCGCCGAGACAGCAAATGTAGAGATAAGCAGTGCGCCCATCTCGTCTGCGTGCTCCGAGTTTTGGTGAACCTTTTGAATGATGCCCGTGACCCCCGACAATGCGGCGGAGACAAGCGACAGTATCATCCATTTTACGCTTGCCTTTTTCTGCTCGCCCTCGCCCTTTTCGGGAGAGAGGAACAGGCAAAGTGCCATAAGTGCAACACCGACCCACTGAAGTGCCGAAATGCTCTCCCCGAAGAAAAGTCCCGAAAGTGCGGGAATGATCGCGGACAGCGATACGATGACAGTCGTGTAGGAAAACGGGCCGATAGCAAACGCCTTCAGATGTGCGAGTGCACCGAAAATGTTGGCAAGTCCCATGAGCACACCGAGCAATATCGTAAAAAGGCTGACCGAGCCGAGCGCATCCGACAGTGCAAGCAGGAGTGCGATCGCCGCCGCACAGAAAAGATTGCGGAAAAGATTAAATGCGTCGATCGCGCCGTCATCGCTTGATACTCTTTTCGGAAAATAACCGCAGATGAGCGAGTTGAGCCAGCTTGCAATGACCGTGATCGCCAAAAGGATCGGAATTGGCAGTGAAAACATTTGAATTGCCTTTCTTTCATTGTAAATATAAGTTCCGCAAAGAAGGCGGGGCGGTCTTGTAATGTACCCCGTCTTCTTTGGTTTTTGTTTATTATTTTGCGATAACTCGCAGAGTGACGATCTCAAAGTTTGTGACGTCAAACTCGACCGATCTGCCGTTTACGGACAGCTCACGCTCGCAGTTCTCCATCAGATCGCAGACATAGACCTTGTCAACATCAAATCCGAAGGTGAGTTTGACCCCCGATTTGCCGTTGTACGCCTCGTAGCCTCTTACTATTATGCCCTCGCCGTACTCGGGTGCTTTGATCGTCTCGACTGCAAATCCCTCATACGAGCTTGTAACAAATGCATAGCTCTCGGGAAGTTTTCCCTCTGTGCTCTGCTCGATGTGTCTTGTAATGAGCGGATCGTTGAGCGCATACGCCTCTTTGATCGTGCCGCCGTCTGCGACAGAGCCGTCATGCGGATAGATCGAATATGTGAAGTAATGCTCGCCTCTGTCAGATGTGGGATTCGGATTCGTCGCCGCCTTTAAGAGAGAGAGCGTCATGACATTTTCCTCGACGCTGTGTCCGTATTTGCAATCGTTAAGAAGGCTGATGCCGAATCCGTGCTCCGAAAGATCTGCCCATTTGTGTGCCGAGACCTCGAACTTTGCCTCGTCCCAGGATGTATTTCTGTGTGTCGGGCGATTAATGTGTCCGAAATGTATCTCATAGGTTGCGCTGTCCGAGCGAACGGTCGTCGGGAAAGCGGCCTTGAGCAGAACATGATCCTCATGCCAATCGACATATGTTTCGAAATCAAGTCTCGGGCTGCCCGAGTGCAGGACGATCCTCTGCTCGATTCTGCTCGTCATGTATTTTCTTGTGATCTTGACTGCAGCATATGTGTCGCCTCTTTCGTACTCGACCGACTCGACCGAGTCAACGATCCACTTTTTGAGCTTGTAATACTCGGTGATCTCCCAAGCATCATATTCTCTCGGATAATCCTCAAAAACGAGAAGCTCGTTTGCACGTTTGCCCTGCTCGACAAGCTCTCTGCCAAGGCGTTTGTCAAAAATCGACGATATGCCGAATTTGTCATCAAAAACGACCTTGACCATGCTGTTTTCGAGTACCTTTTCGCCCGCTTTGCAATCAGAGGGTGCAGCTGTCGGCGAAAGTACGCTCCAACCGTGTGCGGGGACATTCTCGGCAAGGAACACATCACCATCAGTCGTCAGATATTCAGTGCGGTCAAAGGGCGTTGGATTGTAAACAAACAGTCCGCCGTCGCTCTTTACGCTCGACGCAATCGACGATATACGCCTGTCAAGCTCGTCACCGCCCTCGGAAAGAAGTTCCTTATACTCGGCGTCCGACACCTTATAGACCTCGCCGATAGACGAGCCGGGAATGATGTCGTGGAACTGATTTTTGAGTATCGTATGCCAATTTTTGTCAAGCATATCGGCAGGATAATCGCTCTTGTGACCAAGCAGGCAATCGATCACCGATGCTGTCTCTACATTCTGATAAAGTATCTCGGATCTTCTGTTGTTCTTCTTGTTGTGAGCGGCGGATGTGTATGTGCCGCGATGCATCTCAAGATACAGCTCGCCCGACCATTTCGGCACAAAACGAAGCCTCTCGCAAGCGTCCTTGAACTCGCGCTCGATCTGCTCGATGGTCTCGCCCGCGCGTCTCATTTTGACTGTCGGCAGACCGGGGATGCCCTTCTTCAGTCTCTCATAATTTTCGAGCATCTTCACCGTAGGTCCGCCGCCTCCGTCGCCGTAGCCGAAGGTCGAAAGGACGGTGTCCGAATACTCTTTTTCAACATGATCGCGCCATGAAGCCTTTACCGACGAGGGATCAAGCTCTTTTACATACGCCTGACTGAGCACCGCAAAGATCTCACTGCCGTCAATGCCCTGCCAGATGAAATTGTCATGCGGAAACTTGTTTGTCTCGCTCCATGATATCTTCGATGTAAAGAAAAAGGGTACGCCGCTCTTTTTGAGGATCTGCGGAAGTGCCGCACTGTAACCGAAAACATCGGGCAGCCAGAGTACGCGGCTCTCTACACCAAATTCCTCGCGCATGAACTTTTTGCCGAGCAGGATCTGTCTGACAAGACTCTCGCCGCTGACAAGATTGGTGTCCGATTCGAGCCACATTGCACCCTCGACCTCCCACCGTCCTTCTGCGGCAAGCTTTTTGATCCGCGAGTAGAGTCCGGGGTCGTTTTCCTTAACAAATGCGTAAAGCTGCGGCTGACTTGACTGGAAAATGTAGTCGGGATATTTTTCCATAAGCTTTACGGCGGTCGAGAAGGATCGCTGTGCTTTTTCCTTTGTCTGTGCTATCGTCCAAAGCCATGCGACATCTATATGAGTGTGACCGATAAGATCGATCTCGCCGACATTTTGAGAAAGTTCCTTTTCGTAAAACTCCTCTCTCATGAACCTGTCACATGCGGCAATGCTGTTATAAAAATCGTCCGAATAAGGATAACGGAAATCAAGGAGCATTGTCGCCTCGTTTAGTTTGCTTCTGATCAGCAGATATTCAGCCGAGTCCCTTTGAAGTGCTCGAAGCGCACTGTAGGGCACATAAAGATCGTAATAAAGCTTTTCGATGCGAAGATCGACCGTCGCATAATAGAAGTTGACCGAGACGGTGGGCGAGTTCATTCCGTTGTAAAAATAGACAAACACATCATGATGCCCGGGCACGATCGGTGTCGATCTGTGATTTGTGTCAAACGCCTGATACGCGCTGTCGCCGTCAATAAACAGCGTGCACTGCGGATTATTAGCGTCCCATCCGTTGTCCGCACTGCCGCTCGTCATAAGACGTTGCTCGTGGTATCCATCAATTTCGGGCAGATCAAGGCTGAATTTGAACCAGCAATGTCTGTCGATACTGCCGAAATCGATCTCGCCGCCGCCAAAATGCACCCAATCGGCATTTTCATCGGGCGGCGTGTTCGAGGTCTTGTAGTCGCAGAAGGTCATCATCATATCGGTGATCTTCATCTTCTCGGTGACGATCTTCCCCGAGAGATTTTCGCAAGAAACTCTGATCTTTTCTTCAATAAATGTCATTTTGAAGTTCTCCTTTTGTATTGCTGTATTGTTTTGCTTTTCATCTCACCCTTGCACCGAACGGCATAAGTGATAACTTTGCAAGCTTCATGCACTGCACACCCACGGGGATGCCGACGATGGTCACGCACCAGGCGATCGCAAGCGCAACATAGCCGAGAGCGAGCTCCCATCCGCAAAAAACTATCCAAATGATGTTGACAATAAACGAAAATCCGCCACCGCCGTATCTGACATCCTTGCCAAACGGAAAGAATGCGAGCTTTGCCATCTTAAAGCACTGCTTCCCTACCGGTATGCCGATGATCGTCACACACCACAAAAGTCCGATGACCGACCACGCAATCCCGCCGATCAGTCCGCCGAATAAAAACCACAAAATATTGCCGATCGTTCTCACAAGTATCATCTCCGCTTCATGTCACATGTTTTCTTGATGAAAGTATAGCATATTTTTTTGTCAATGTCAACCGATTTTTTATAAAAACTCTTGATTTTTTTGCCATTATCGTTTATAATAGAACCATCACAATGCCTGCCGCAGGTGAAAGGATATATTATGCCAACAAAAGAATTTAACCTCTGCGGTATCACCTTCACGAGCGATACCGAATACTCACTGACAATGACCACCGAAAAATACGACGGCGATCGTGCAAGCATCGGGATCAAGATCGAGCTTGCGAGCGTCGAAATGCCGAAACCGGTCAAAATTAAATGGAGACTGCCGCTTGCCGAAACGATATCGATCTGGTCGCCCTCATATGGCGATCTGCACTGCATATCGCCAAACTGGGCAGCACTGCACATGGGTTCAAGATCGGCATCCAATCTGCCGCTCTATGTCTGCACCGACGTTCGCGGCAAGAGTACACTTGCGGCGGCACTCTCGGATTTTCGCAACCCGAGCGAATTTTCGATCGGCGTCATCGAAGAAAGCGGCGAACTGACATGCTCGCTCACCCTCTTTGCCGAGATCACCGAGCCGATCAAAGAATATGAGTGTACGCTGAGGATCGACAGAGACAGCGTCGATTTTTACGATAAGGCAAGAGAGATATCGGATGAGTGGCGCAAGAATTGCCCCGAGGCGGATGTCCCCGAGGCGGCAAAAATGCCGATGTACTCGACATGGTATTCGATGCACCAAAAACTCGACTCGGATGACCTTGTCGCCGAGCTGAAACTTGCGAAACAATATGGTATGGACAGCGTCATCGTCGATGACGGATGGCAGACCGATGACAACAACCGCGGATACGCTTTCTGCGGCGACTGGGAACCGACACCCTCAAAGATCCCCGACATGAAGGCTCTTGTCGATGCCGTCCACTCGGTCGGTATGAAAATCATCCTGTGGTATTCGGTGCCCTTCGTCGGCGAACATTCAAAAGCATATGCAAGATTCAAGGACAAATTCCATCATACATGGGAAGGAGTGGGCGTCCTTGACCCGAGATACCCCGATGTCCGCGACTATCTCTGCAAGACCTACGAGCGCGCAGTCAAAGAATGGGGGCTTGACGGCTTCAAGCTCGACTTTATCGATTCCTTCCGCCATCTCGAAAATGAAACCCCGACACTGAACGATCAAATGGATCACGCATCCATCCAGGACGCTGTCTGCGCACTGCTTGATGAGATCAAGGCAAGACTTTCCGCACTTAAGCCCGATATGCTCTTCGAGTTCAGACAAAGCTATGTCGGACCGGTCATGCGCCGCCTCGGCAATATGCTCCGTGTGGGTGATTGCCCTGCGGATATCATGCGCAACAGAGTCAACGGCATCAATCTGCGCTTTATCACCGATAAGACAGCCGTGCATTCGGATATGCTGATGTGGCATACCGAGACCTCTGTTGAGTCTGCCGCACTACAGATCGCAAACAGCTTTTTCCTCGTTCCGCAGATCTCGGTGCGTATCGAAAATCTCCCCGAGTCGCATAAAAAGATGCTCGCCTTTTATATGGATCTCTGGCGTAAGTGGCGCGATTGCCTGATCGAGGGGAGACTGACCGCAAGAGATCCTGCCGCAAACTATACCTCCGCCGAGTCGATAAAGGACGGCAGACAGTTCACCGTGCTCTTTTCAAGATCCGACCTCGAAATAAAGAGCGGCATATCCACCCTCGCCGTAATAAACGCCTCCTGGCAGTCCCCGACCCTCATCCGTAACACCGGCGAACCCTTTGCCGCCAAGATCGAGATCAAATCCTGCACCGGCACCCTCCTGTCCGCCCAAAACATAACCGTCCCCCACGGCGTTCTCGAGATCGAGATCCCCAACACCGGCGTAATGGTGCTTGCAAAAGAATAATAACAGGCTGTCTTAAATGCTTCCTCGCATTTAAGACAGCCTGTTTTGAATGAGGCGTCGAGAATAAATCTTTGTGTTCCAATAAATCGACCGTCAAACTCCATCTCGGCGGTAGGGGAGGGGCTTGCTCCTCCCGATTTGTCAAATCATCGTTTCATCGAGATGAGCAAGCCCCC
>CAZORL010000009.1:0-55446 GCA_964582375.1 uncultured Lachnospiraceae bacterium | reverse complement strand
TTTGCTTTTTAGATTATTTACTGTTTTTCGCCCGATTTCTCGCATTTTTCTTGCAATTTCACGGCAAATGTTAAGTCCCGAAAACCCTTAACTACATAAGGCTTTTCGGGACTTTGTTTTAGACATATTTTTGAATTTTCCTCGTTTGTATACGGCGGTGGGAGATGGCGACTAAATTACCCCTAATCTTTTATAAGTGAGTAAAGCTGAAACAATTTAAGAGATATCGGTGTATTTTTGTAAATTTCCTTGACAAATTGCATATTTTATGGTATAATTCCAGCATAAGAAATTTTTACTTGATGCATTGCATCACGAGAGGATGGATTTTAATGGCAAAACTTGAACTGAACAAAGTTTACGGTGGATTTCGCGTTGACCGTATCAGGTACATTGACGAGATCAGCGGCAATCTCTGCGAGCTTGAGCACATCAAATCGGGCGCAAAACTTATTTATATCGACTGCGATGATGACAATAAGGTCTTTTCTGTCATGTTCAAAACGCTTCCTGAGGACAGTACCGGCGTTTTCCACATCATCGAGCACTCGGTTTTGTGCGGATCTAAGCGTTTCCCGGTCAAAGAGCCGTTTGTAGACCTTCTTAAGGGATCTATGGCGACCTTCCTGAATGCTATCACATTCCCCGACAAAACAGGATATCCCGTTGCCAGCTGCAATGACAAAGATTTCGCAAACCTTATGAGCGTTTATCTCGACGCTGTCTTTGCTCCCGCTGTTTACGATCACGAGGAGATCTTCATGCAAGAGGGCTGGCATTACGAGATCGAGGACAAAGATCAGCCTATGTCGCTTCGCGGTGTCGTCTTCAATGAGATGAAGGGTGCATATTCGTCTGTTGACACGCAGATGTTCCACCTCATTGACGCCGCACTCTATCCCGACACGATCTACAGACATTCGTCTGGCGGCGATCCCTCTGTTATCCCCGATCTTACATATGAGCAGTTCCTTGCCGCTCACAAAAAGTATTATCATCCCGAAAACTCGTTCATGTTCCTCTACGGCAATATGGATGTTGTAGAGCGACTTGAGTACATCGACAGGGAATATCTCTCGAAATACGATCGCACAGGCAACTTCTTCGATATCGCAAAGCAGACACCTACCGTCAAGCTCGACGCGCACGGCGTTTACTCGATCTCCGAGAGCGACAGCGAGGAAAAGAACAGCTACATCGCATTTGCATCTGTCGTCGGTGATTTCTCAGAGCGTGAAAAATTGCTCGCGTTTGATATCCTGATGCAGGCTCTTGCATCCACCAATGAGTCGCCGCTCAAAAAAACAGTGCTTGAAAGCGGACTCGGTGAGGATCTTTGGGCGCTCGTTTACGACGGCATTGCACAGCCTTATGTCGCACTCGAACTCCGCAAGACCGATCCGGATAAAAAGGATGCATTCATCGCACTTCTTCGTTCCGAACTTGAAAAGCTTGTCAAAGAGGGAATCGACAAAAAGCTTCTCCTTGCCGAGATCAATCAGGCTGAGTTCAGACTTCGCGAGGGCAAACAAGGCTCGATGCCGACGGGACTTCTTTACAACCTTGATATGATGTCGAGCTGGCTCTACGGTGGCGATCCTGCTATCTATCTTGAATACGAGCAGGCACTGGTTAACATCAAAAACGGCGTTCAGGGCAGATATTTTGAGGATCTTATCGAGAAATACCTCCTGAACTCTGATCACAAGGCTATCGTTGTTATGACCCCGTCCAAGACTATTGCGGCAGAGCAGGCAAAGGTCGAGGCTGAGCGAGTCGAAAAATACAGAGCATCTCTCTCGGAGTCCGAGCTTTGCGATGTTGTTGATACCAATCGCCGACTTGTTAAGTATCAGACGGCCGAAGATACCCCCGAGGCACTCGCGACCCTTCCGAAGCTCTCTGTTGCCGATGTTTCGGACAAGATCACCGAGCTTCCGTACAAGGTCGGCATGTTCCGCGACAGACCGCTCGTTATCACCGATCTCTTTACAAAAAGGATCGCATATGTCAACTATTATTTTGATCTCTCGGGTCTTGCTCCCGAAGACCTTTCGTATGCGGCACTTTACGCAAATCTTCTCGGTCAGATTTCCACCGAAAAATACAGCGCGGCTGACCTTGATGCGCAGATCAAGACCAAATTCGGCTCGCTTGATGCGTCTGTCCGCTCTTTTGTTGATGCAAAAGACACGACCAAGGTCACGCCTTGCTTCGTGGTCAAGTCAAGCATTCTTGAAGACAATCTCAAGGATGCGCTCGATCTTGGCTCTGAGGTCGTCTGCCACAGCACCATAAACAAAGAAGAGATCAGAAAGATACTCTATCAGGCAAAGAGCATGATGCAGATGATGATCATGCAGAGAGGTGACAATTACGCGTCAACACGTGTCAAATCCTACTGCTCGGTCGAGGGCGCGTATGACGACAAGCTCTTCGGAATAGGCTACTATAAATTCCTGTCCGGGCTTTGTGCTGACTTCGACGCACGCTTTGATGAGATAAAGGTCGGACTCGAGTCAGTCGCACGCGAGCTTTGCTTTGAAAACCTTACCGTAGGCATTACCGGCGAGCAGTCGGCAGTCGATGGATTTGTTTCGGCAGATCCTGCGTTCAATAGTGCTACAGGCTCGGGAAAGATCTATAAACTCACTCCCGAATACCGCGGAAACGAGGCATTCTTCATCCCTGCGGGCGTAAACTATGTTGCAAAGGGGTATAATCCTGCAGAGTCGGGTGTTGAATACAGCGGAAAGCTCCGCGTCCTCGCAAACATTCTTTCGCTTGATTGGCTGTGGAACGAGGTCAGAGTTCGCGGCGGTGCGTATGGTGTAGGCTTCAAGGCTGACGATAAATACGCAGGATTCAGCTCATTCCGCGACCCGTCGGTGAAGGGAACCATCGAGACTTATGATAAGACGCTCTCTTATCTTGACGGATTTGCGTCGAGAACACCCGATATCGAGAAGTATGTCATATCGACTGCCGCGGCTTACGAGCGTCCGCTCTGCCCGCGCGATATAGGCGCAAGTGCGCAAACTAACTATTTCGAAGGAAACAATGATGAAAGAAGACGCGAATATAAGAGACAGGCAATGTCCACAACCGCATCGGATATCGAAGGATTTGCATCCCTTATTGCTCCTCTTGCAGAAAAGAATCTTTGCGTGGTTGTCGGTAATAAAGACAAGATCGAAGAGTCGGGCGACATCTTTGCAATAAAAGAAGATCTTTGATCCTATATAAATTATATAAAAATCTCTCTTGGCACGAAAGGACCAAGAGAGATTTTTTGTGTTAATTTAGTCTTCGACAGCAGCCTTCTGTGTGTTGATATCGCGGAATATCTTCGGATCGAATTTGTACTTTCTGTCGTAGGTCATGAGACCATTCTGCTCTTGCTCAACATCGTAGAGCTGAGTGTAGCAGAATGCAAAGCAATCGGGATTGTTCAACATCGCCTCGGTGAGACCCTTGTAGCGAGCGATAAATTCCTCTTCGGTCTTCGGTGCATTGCCGTAACCCCAACCATTTTCGGTGACCGACCACTGGATTCCGCCGTATTCGGATACGAAGAAGGGATGCCCGTACCAGTTCTGACGATCCTTGAATGTTACGAATACGCCCTTGCCGATACGCTCGGTGTAGCTTTCGACATTCTGATCGTAATCGTGAATGTCGAATATATCGGTGTGTCCGCCGACATGGTAGTTGCCCGATGTGTCAATAACGGGACGTGTCGGATCCATAGCCTTTGTAACTTCGTAGCAGATCCTGATTATGTCATCCGACTGTCTGTTGCCGTTAACATCCCATGTTTCGTTGAAGGGACACCAACCAATGAGTGAGGGATGGTTGAAATCGCGAACGACCGATTCCATCCACTCGGGCAGCCAGTTTGCAATCTGACGCAGATCGGTGTAGTTGATTCCCCAGTTGCCGTGCTCGCCCCATACAAGATAGCCGAGCTTGTCTGCCCAATAGAGGAAACGAGGCTCGAAGATCTTCTGATGAAGTCTTGCACCATTAAAACCAAGCTCGATCGATCTCTCGATGTCAGCTTTGAGTGCCTCGTCGGTGGGAGCGGTGTAGATGCCGTCGGGATAGAATCCCTGATCAAGTACCCATCTGCCGAAAACGCTCTTGCCGTTGAGCATGAATTTGCGATTGGTGAGCGCAACCGAACGGAGTCCGAAATAACTTGTTACGGCATCGGTGATCTTTCCGTCGTTCTCAACCGTGATCGCCAGATCGTAAAGTCTGCCTGCACCGACTTCCCAAAGATGCTTCTCGGAAAGGGGAAGGTAGATATTTGCCGACATGGACTCAAGGATCGTCGATGCCTCGCCGACCTTTTTGCCCTCGTAGAAGGCAACAGCAGTGATCTTTGAGCCGAATGCGTAGTTGTTCAGCTTGATCTCAAGGTCAACAGCACAGTTCTCAAGATCGGGATAGGTCTTGTAGCTCTCGACATAGAATTTGTCAACAGGCTCCATGAAGACTGTCTGCCAAATGCCGGTCGTTCTGGTGTAGGAGCAACCTGCGGAGTAGTATGCCTGCGACTGCTTGCCGACGGGCTGATCACCGCTTCTTGTATAGTCCTCTGCACAAAGGGTTATGTAGTTGCCACTCTCTTTGAGGTGCTTGGTTATGTCAAGCGTGAAAGGAGTGTAGCCGCCCTTGTGCTCTCCGCAGTACTCACCGTTAACATATACGGTTGCGTGATAATCGACCGCACCGAATGTGAGGAGAACATTCTTTCCTGCCCAGTCGTACGGGATCTCGATGTCTTTTCTGTACCATACACAGTTCATGAAATCAACATTTCCGACACCGGACAGAACGCTCTCGGGACAGAAGGGAACGGTGATCTCTCCGTCAAGATGGGCTCTCTCGTTAAATTTTTTTGCTTTTCCGACAACGGCGTTGTCGATCTCAAATTCCCATGTGCCGTTCAGGTTTACCCACTGATCGCGGACAAGCTGAGGGCGGGGATATTCGGGTCTTGGCATATTCATAGTACGAATACCTCGCTTATATTTTTTTGCAAGGACATTATACCAAATTTTTTGGTTTTTTTCAATAGATTTTTCAAAATTATCATTGTATTCATAATTCAAACCGCCCTATACGATCGCATACAAAGCAAAAAAGAGGGAAAAGGGTTGATTTATTCACAAATTTTGACTATAATAAAGCGTGGAAATATCAGTCGGCGATCACATGCGTCGATGTTTAACAAAAAGGAATTTTAATAATGTCTAAAAATAACAAGTTCACAAGTCATGTTACCTCGGCGCTCGCACTGACTCTTGCCGCCGCATCTTTGATCTCTTGCTCGGGAAAGGATGTGAAGACAACAAATGCTGCCTCGACAACGACGGCTTTGGTCACCACGGCTCCATCGACCCTGCCGTCAACAACATCACCCTCGACCGATGTCGATCTTTCGTCCCTGCTTTTCCCTGAGCTTTCGGGCAGCGACCCTCTTCCGCTGGGCGAGTTTGTTTATGATGACTATCTCAAGTTTTTGAAGGTAGGCACTCTGTCGAGCGTTGTCCTTTACGAAAAGGATATAGAAGAAGAGTATAACGAATATGTTTCCGAAATACTCGCCGAGTATCAGACATATACCGAGGCATCTGCCGATACTGCCGCGGCAAACGGTGATCGCGTCACGATCTATTACACGGGCTCCGGTGCGGTAGAGGGTGAGTCATTTTCGGACAGCACGATGCAGGGAATGACCAACGAGGGAGCAGAGAGCGGAACGCCGCTCGTTCTTGGGTCAAACAGCTTTGTCGGACCGTATACATCCCTCGATGACCCCTCGAAAAATGCTCGCGGCTTTGAAGAACAGCTTATAGGAGCAAAAGCAGGCGATATGCTCACCGTTACCGTGCGATTCAGCGATGGTTACGGACTAGCCGAGCTTCGCGGGAAGCTTATAGATTTTGCGGTCAGGGTAACAAAGGTGGAGACTGCTGATCCCGCACCCACGCTCACCGATGAGATAGTCAAAAAGCACACGGACGGAGAATACGAAAAAATCGATGATTTCAAGTCGTTCCTTGTGAGTCAGTATAAAGGACAGGCAGCTTACGACGCTGTCAGCAAACTTGTCGAGGTCGAGACATATCCGTCGGATGCGGTCGATGAGCAGATCGCCGAGTATAAAAAATCCTACCTTGAGTACATGAACAAAAAAGAGGAAGATCTTACGGCTGACAAGCTAAAAGAACTTGACGAGGACGCAAGATCGAGCGTCGAGAACTATATCGGACAAAGACTTGTATGGAATTACCTTTTCGGTGTTTATGAGATAAAGCTGACAAAAGATGAGTTTATCATGATGACGACCAAAAATTACAAGCAGTACGCCACCTACTACAGCTATTATTACGGAATAAAGGATGTTGCAGGCTTTGTCGAATACTTCGGACAGTCAAATCTTGTTTCGCAGTTTATGCAGCAAAAGCTCCTTCCCGTCCTTGCCGAGCGTGTGACATGGTCGGCGGATGCACCCGAAACAACCGATTGAAGAATAACACACACAAATAACACCCCTCAATACAAAGAGGGGTGATATTTGTGTGTCAGTTGATATTTGCGTTGGATATTGCCTTCTTTATGACCTCTGCCGCAAGATGCGAGCCTTTTGCACTCGGGTGGTAGCTGTCGGGATCATATAATCCTGCGTCCGTTCCTGCATCATGAAACGCCTTTCCGACATCCGCGATCAGGGCATTGTTCTTTTCTGCCGCTTCGTGATAGGACTTGTACATTTGCTCGAACATGTCATCGTATTCGTATCCGAGGGCATGAAGTTCCTTGCCGTCGTTTTCGTAAGCCCATGTCGCATAGAGCATCGGACGTGCGCCGATCGAGCGTATCATGTCGCAAAGCTTGTCAACCGCACTCATAAAACGCTCTTTTTGGGTTATCGGAGCATTGCTCTGCTCTTGGAGAACGACAATGTCCCAGCCATATTTATTGTCGAGAAGCTCATAGGTCTTTTTACCGTAATCGGTGTCCTTGTCGAGGAGCATGTCAAGATATGCACCTCCCTGTGTGTGCTGTGTTACCTCGTACCCGCTGATCTCTGCGAGAGTGTTTGGCATGTCGTTGAAAAATGTGAAACTGTTTCCGAGCATTAAAATTTTCATTTTCATCATCCTTTCGGTTTTGTGTGATTGGGCTGCTCATATTATATATCATTTCTTTACAAATTTCAAGTCATTTTCGAAAAAATACCCGAATTTGTTCTTTTTCTTGATATTCGCCAGTACCTTTCAGCCGATTGCCCTCTCTCTTGGCTCAACGATCTGCGATAAATGCTGCCTTGGTACATCAGTTGTTCGTGTGTGCCGCTCTCGACTATTTTTCCTGTTTTCATAAGCCGAAGGCTTGCTTCATAGGCCAAAGCCTTGCTTCATTTTTCGTGTGACGATAGGCGCGCTCAATAAAAAAGCACTTGCGAAAGCAAGTGCTTTTTATGGTGCCGGTGGCGGGGGTCGAACCCGCACGGTATCGCTACCAATGGATTTTGAGTCCACCTCGTCTGCCAATTCCAACACACCGGCGCATGTCACGGTAGACATTATACCATATGTTTTCAAAAAAATCAAGAGTTTTTTGAAAAAAAGTCGTCATTTACTTGACTTTAGATAAAAAATATGTTATAATGCGCATGTGTCCATCCTTAGCTCAGCCCGGATAGAGTACCGGATTCCGATTCCGTTGGTCGAGGGTTCGAATCCCTCAGGGTGGGCCAAAAAAGCACACCTCGGTGTGCTTTTTTCTGTATCTAAGTTAAGAATGAAAAGGTGAATACAATGCAAGCGTTTAGTGAGATGAAAAGAGCAAATTACAATGTCGATCGTTCCGACATATTTAACAGAGCAAATGCAACATGTCACTTCGAGGGTCTTGCTGACAGTGCGGCAAAATTTGTCGAAAAAAGACAACTCCTTGACACCGATCTGTGGAAACGTTTCGTCGGGCAGTTCAGGATGAAGTCCGACTCGGGCAATTTCGGTTGGCGAGGCGAATATTTCGGCAAAATGATGCGCGGCGCGTGCTTTGTGTTCGGATATACCAAAAACAGAGAGCTTTATTCGGTTCTTCGCGAGGCGATCGTTGATATACTCGACTGTGCGGATGATGACGGTGCGATCAGCACATACGGCAAAGATAATGAGCTTTGCGGCTGGGATATCTGGTGCAGAAAATATGTCATGCTCGGAATGCAGTATTTTCTTGAGATCTGCGAGGATGAAGAACTTGCGGACATGATAGTTAACTCGCTTTGTGCACAAGCCGATTATCTTATCTCAAAGATCGGACCGATCGCCGACGGTAAAAAGCCGATCACAAAGGCAACCTCCAATTGGCGGGGGCTTAATTCATCCTCTGTCCTCGAGCCGATAGTCAGACTTTATAACATAACGCTTGATGAAAAATATCTGGCGTTTGCCGACTATATCGCAAATGAGGGCGGAACGTCGGTCGCAAACATTTTTAAGCTTGCCTATGAGAACAAACTTTCGCCTTATCAATATCCGATCACAAAAGCGTATGAAATGACATCTTGTTTTGAGGGACTGCTCGAATATTATCGTGTGAAGAGGATACCGTGGCATAAAGAGGCACTCACCAATTACGCGACAAGATTGCTTGAAACCGATTTTACGATCATTGGCAGCAGCGGATGTACACATGAACTTTTTGATCACTCTACCGTGCGGCAGGCAAGCTCTGATAATGAAAAGATCATGCAGGAGACCTGCGTTACAGTCACGCTTATGAAATTTTTCGAGCAAATGACACTGCTTACCGGTGATTCGAAATATGCGGACGCTTTTGAAATTTCTTTTTATAACGCCTATCTCGGTGCACTTAACACTAATGACTCCATAGATTCTGCAATTTCCGCGACATATCCGCAGGCGGTGATCGAACCGCTTTGCTTTGACAGCTACAGCCCGTTGACCCTCGGAAAAAGAGGAAACGGTGTCGGCGGACTTCTTCTCATGCCCGATCTCAGGTATTATGGCTGTTGCGCCTGTATCGGTTCGGCAGGCGTCGGTCTTGTATCCCGTATGGCGGTAATGTTGTCATCAAACGGAGTGGTGATCAATTTTTACGAAAAAGGGAAGATCGATCTGACCTTGCCCTCGGGAAAAGAATTGTCCCTTCTGATCGATACCGATTATCCGCGAGACGGCAGGATATCTGTTTGCGTTGCCGCAGAAACGAATGAACCTTTTTCGCTGATCTTTCGTAACCCATCTTGGAGCGAAAACACCAAAGTCAGAGTTTGCGGCAGGTCTATGGACGTTCAAAAGGGATATATCAAGATAGAAAGGGTTTGGAGCGTCGGCGATACAGTTGAGCTTGGTCTTGATATGAGCATCAGAGCCGAAAAACCCGTAAGCTACGACCACGACATCCTCATGAACAAGGTCATTTGGCAAGAAGACTATATCGTTCCGACATATGTTCGGGAAGATCCGGGTGCAAGATCACGAATTGCATTTCATCGCGGACCGCTCGTGCTTGCTGTCTCGGAAAAGCTCGGGTACGATGTTGACAGACCGTTTGATTTTGATCTGCCTGTGCAAGATGCCAAACGTGTCGAAATTTCCGAGCCTCATACAATCGCCGTCGATCTTCCGCTAAAGGGCGGCAAGAGTGTGACGCTTGTTGATTACGCATCTGCAGGAAAGACATGGCAAAATGACGACAGGATCGCCGCGTGGATAGACACTAAGTGATTTTAGGAGAAAGTATGGCGAAGATAATACAAATTTGCACAAACGCATCACGCGAGGACGGGGATTTTTCAAAAGAATGGCCTGCGGCGGGTATGGGATATGTAATTGTCTCTGACAATGGTAAACTAATAGTTGTTGATGGCGGCGAGTGCAGAAACGATGCTGCGCACATTCTCGGGATCTTGTCGTCATTGTCAAACGATAGTGTTCCGACAGTTTCTCTTTGGATAATAACGCACACTCATCTTGACCATTTTGGTGCTCTTACATTTTTTTCGTCAGGTGCTGGATTTGCTGACACGATAAAAATTGAAAAAATATGCGCGTGTACCAATATCCCTCTTGGGTTCGGATATGCCGAACAAAAATTGTTGGCACGAACGCTTGAATCGCTCGATTCATCCGTTTTTGAGCCACGCACGCAGGAACGAATTATGATCGACGGACTTGACATTCAATTTCTTTTCACTTGGAGAGATCACCGGGACATTAATAATGCAACTTCCTTCAATGAACTGTCTCTTGTTTTTATGATCTCGAGCAAAAACAGAAAAATGCTCTTTACGGGTGACAGTACGAGAGTCGGATTTCTAAAAATACTGGAATCGTTTCCGCATGATGCAATAAAGTGCGATTTTCTTCAGCTTGCCCATCACGGACTTGATGGAGGGGACATAGAGTTCTATAAGCTTGCCGCCCCCACCGTTGTGTTTGTTCCATGCTCGCTTGGCGGTATTAAGTTTATAAAATCATCAAACGGTGATTTTAACAAGTGCAGCCGATATGCTCGAGAGAATGCACAAAGTGTTATTTGTGCATGCAACGGAGATTGCTCTGTCGATTTTTGACGTTTACAGTCCGTATCCGCCCGTTATCGGATCTTTGAATATTGCAAGACTCGGTGTACGAAAGGTGAAGATCGCAAACGAGAGTGCGATCAGACAAAGAATGACGAATGCCACTTTGTCGTGCGTGCATTTTGTATCACCCTTTATCATCATCTTCGTTTCATATACATATGAGGCAAGGGCGGCAATATAAAAGATCGCTATGTTGACAGCATCGGGCGATCTTCCGATAACACCGTTGTATGCGTAAAAAATCAGAGGTATAAGCACAAGACCGACACATATGCCCGAGAGCTTTATGCGCCAAAATCCCTCGACGTCTTTCAGAAAAAAACTCTCGATAATTGCAAAGGCGAACAAGGGAAAGAACAGGAGCTTCATGTGCTCCCATGTTGATTCATTGACCCCCGAAACCATTGCGGCGATCGGCGAATTCCCGGATATTTCGTAAAGAAAATGGAGAAAGGTGCCCGAAAATGATGTTAGCGCAAATCCGACAAACTGCCAAAGCTTGAGAGAGCTTTTCATAAAGATTCCCCCTTTTTAGATCAGTTTATTCGAGTTTTGGTCGATATATTCGAAATAATCGTTTTTTGTTGCAAACTTTTCCAAAATATGCTATAATATCATTTGAGAAAAGAGGTTAGACAATGGATATGTGTTCAAAAGAAACAAAAATTTGCCTCACTCTCGCAAGTGGGCGGATACTTCGCAGTGCAAGATATGACGATATAGCGGCGGTTTCCGATATTTACAAGGACAGTGCGAAAAGAGGCGACGGCTCGACATGGAATGAGTTTTATCCAACGGTCGATGACGCCGCAAATGATCTTGGCGCAAATCGGCTGTTTGTTCTTGAGGAATACGGCAGAGTTGTCGGATGCGTGTCTGTCGCACCCGAGAGCGAACTTTCGGATATTGATCTTTGGAAGTATCAGTGCCCCGATGCTCTTGAGATGACAAGGCTCGGTGTTTCGCCCGACAGACGGCGGCGCGGGATAGCAAAGGAAATGGCAAATGCTTTGATCTGCTGTCTTTTTGAAAGCGGGTGCTCTGCCATACATCTGCTTGCCGCAAAGCAAAATGTTGCCGCAATAAATATGTATAAGCGCCTCGGATTTGATTTTATGGGCGAATGCAGGATGTTTGATATAGATTTTTATGCCTGCGAATTGATAAACGAAAAAACCAAGGAAAACAATGTTAAATAAGATAAGATACGAAATAACAGCATTCAAAATACTGCTGAGATCGATTCCCGCCGTGACAGTGACGCTCTTTGTGGTCAGCGTCATATGCATGAATCTTCTCGCAAACAAGACACTTGTTCAGCTTGACTTTTTTGCACTTGACGGCGGAATACTCATCTCTTGGCTGTCGTTCATGTGCATGGACATAATAACGAAGCACTTCGGACCGCGTGCGTCAAATCGGATATCAATACTTGCCGCCGCGATCAATCTGCTCTCCTGCGTTATTTTTTATGTTGCAAGCATAATCCCCTCAAATGCGGCGGATTACAGCGAATTTGACCGAATATTCGGCGGAAGTCGCTTTATACTGCTCGGAAGTACGATCGCGTTTTTGCTGTCGGCGATCCTTAACAATTCGCTGAATTATCTGATCGGCAAGCTGTTTAAGAATAACCCCGACGGGCGACTCTCCTATGCCGTTTCAACCTATGTTTCAACATTTGTCGGACAGTTTTTTGACAATTTTGTCTTTTCACTGCTCGTGTTTGTGGTGATGGCACCGCATTTTTGGGACGGCTTTCACTGGACTATCACTCAAGCGGCAACATGTTCCTTGACGGGTGCTGTTGTCGAGCTTGTTATGGAGATCATCTTTTCTCCGATCGGCTATAAAATAACAAAAAAATGGAGATCTGAGCAGGTCGGCAGGGAATATCTTGAATTTATATCATCAAAGAAAGGAAAAAACGAAAAATGAAGGTAGTTGTAACCGGCACGTCGCGCGGTATCGGCAGAGCGATCGCCGAGCTTTTTCTGCAGAAGGGTCATACGGTCATCGGTATCGACAGACAAGAGGCAACGCTTGATCACGATAATTATACGCATATAGCCGAGGATGTCAGAAACATCGATCGTATTCCCGATATCGACTGTATACAGATCCTTATCAATAATGCAGGCACACAGAACGAGGACGATATAGATGTCAACCTTAAGGCACTTATACGAACGACCGAAAAACTCGCGATACAGCCGTCTATCAGGTCGGTGCTGAATATCGGCTCGGCAAGCGGACATACGGGTGCTGAGTTTCCCGAATACGCCGCAAGCAAGGGTGGAGTAATGTCATACACAAAAAATGTCGCGATGCGTGTTGCAAAATACGGGGCTACCTGTAACAGTCTTGACCCGGGCGGCGTCTTAACACCACTCAATGAATGTGTCATGAACGATCCAAAGCTTTGGGATGAAATAATGAACGAAACTCCGCTCAGACGGTGGGCAACACCCGAGGAGATTGCCGAGTGGGCGTATTTCCTTACGGTCGTAAATAAATTTTGCACGGGGCAGAATATCCTTGTCG
This sequence comes from uncultured Lachnospiraceae bacterium, assembly GCA_964582375.1. Taxonomy (GTDB): domain Bacteria; phylum Bacillota; class Clostridia; order Oscillospirales; family CAG-272; genus CAKSQF01. The sequence goes on along the minus strand of CAZORL010000009.1, from coordinate 42,266 downwards.
ATGGCGGCGAGGCAATAAATTATAATTTTGTTTGGAAGGATCAGGGGTGAATTTTTATGTGGAACAGCATGCTTTGTATGGGACTCGGCGATGAGTCAAAAATAAGTGCGAAGGATCAGATCGCACTCTTTCGTAAGATCGGTTTTGAGGGCTTTTTCTCGGGTTGGAACGGCGTCGGCTCTGTTGTCGAGTTCAGACGCGAGGCAGATCGGGTCGGCAGCTTTTATCAGTCGATCCACGCACCGTTTGGAAGGGCTGCGGATATGTGGAAAAAGTCGAGCGCATCCGAGGCGGCACTTGATGAGCTGCTTGATTGTCTTCGCGACTGCGCCGAATATGATGTACCGCTTATGATCGTCCATACCTTTATCGGGTTTAACGATCATACCCCCACACCCGAGGGCGTTGAAAATTTCAAGAGACTTGCTGATGAGGCTGAGCTTCTCGGGGTTAAACTCGGATTTGAAAATACCGAGGGCGAGGAGTATCTTGATGCCGTCCTTTCGGGTCTTGCTGATTATGAGTCTGTCGGATTCTGCTGGGATACCGGGCACGAGCTTTGCTATAACAGAGGACGAGATATGATGAAGCTCTACGGTGACAGACTCGTCGGAACGCATCTGAACGACAACCTCGGTATACGCGACTTTGACGGCAACATCACATGGCATGATGATCTGCATCTTCTTCCGTTTGATGGTATCGCCGACTGGTTGGGCATAGTCTCGCGGCTGAATAAATATCATTTCGACGGCCCGCTTACCTTCGAGCTTACGCCAAAGAGTAAACCGGATAGACATGAAAACGATCCTTACGACGCAATGTCCCCCGAGCTTTACTACACAGAAGCCTACAAACGAGCCTGCCGAGTCGCCGCCCTCAAGCGTAACATGCGATAAAGCGAAAACAAGGGATATATCGGGAGATAAAGTCGATTTTTTTGAAAAAACTATTGACTTTTTTCTCCCGATGTGATACAATAACAAAAAAGGCAGGGAGGGGACTGACATGATGACGATAATGGTAAGATTTGATGTCATTATCTCTTGTGCCGTTTTTCACCCTGTTGTATTTTTCTTTTGACCGACAGATATTTCTGTCGTATTTTTTTGCGTTTATTCCGCATTGGCGGATTATACGATATATCGGACAAAGAAAGGAATTATAAATCAAAATGGAAAACGTAGTTATATTTGACCATCCGCTGATCCAGCACAAAATTTCGATCATGCGCAGTAAGGACACCTCATCAAAGGAATTTCGTGAACTTGTAAAAGAGGTTACGATGTTCATGAGTTATGAGTCGCTTCGCGATCTTCCGCTTAGTGAGATCGAGGTCGAGACTCCGCTTACCAAGTGCAAGACCAAGGTTCTCGCAGGACCGAAGATGGCTGTTGTACCGATCCTTCGTGCAGGTCTCGGCATGGTCGAGGGTATCCTCGAGCTTGTCCCCACCGCAAAGGTCGGACACATCGGACTCTACCGTGATGAGGTCACAATGCAACCTCACGAGTATTATTGCAAGCTTCCTCCCAACATCTCTGAAAGACAGATCATCGTCACCGATCCCATGCTCGCAACAGGCGGATCGGCAGTCGCGGCGATCAACTTCATAAAGGAACGCGGTGGAAAGAATATTAAATTCATGTGCATGATCGCCGCACCTCAGGGTATCGAGGCACTCAAGAAGGCACATCCCGATGTAACGATATACTGCGCTCATGTCGATGAGACTCTCAACGATCGTTGCTACATCCTCCCCGGACTCGGCGATGCGGGCGACCGTATTTTCGGCACGAAATAAGCTTAATGTCATATAGCCACATAGCCATATTACCACATAACCAATAAAAGCAGGATGCATCATTTTGGTGCATCCTGCTTTTAACGCTATTGTTACCGCTCGCATATCATTTAATAACTGCAAAAATGATAAGGAAGTGTATTGGAATATGGAAAATAAAAATGCGCTGATAACACTGCGCTCAAACACGGCGGCGATACATGCGGCAAGAGTGCTCGGATCAAACGGGATAAGGGCACACGTTGTTGCTCTGCCACCCGAACTCAGCAAAAACGGTTGCTCATACGGGATAGATATCGACGGAACATCCCTTTCTAATGCCGTGCATATTTTGCGGGTCTCCGACATAAATTACGGTCGGATAATAAGATGACTGTTAAAGAGGTGCTATAATTTGATCTATCTTGACAATGCCGCAACGACATATCCAAAGCCCGACATGGTATACGATGCACTGAAACAGGCGGCATGCGAATGCGGCGGAAATCCCGGCAGGGGAGTGCACAAACTCTCTTTGACATCGGCAAACAAGGTGTTTGAAACGCGTGAGAAGATAGCCGATATGTTCGGAGCAACGCCCGAGCGTGTGGTTTTTACGCAAAATACGACTTATGCGTTGAACATGGCTATAAAATGTTTGTGGAATAACAGAGATGGACACATTCTTATATCGGATATAGAACACAACAGCGTCAGGCGGTCTGTCGCCGCCCTTTGCGGCAGAAAAGATATTTCGGCAAGCTTTGATGTCTATTCATCAAGGGGAAAGAGAGAGGATGTTATCGCGTCGATCAGGTCAAAGATCAGACCGGATACAAAAATGTTGATTGCTTGCCACCGCTCCAACATAGCACCCATAACCCTTCCCATCAAAGAGATAGGAGGACTGTGTCGGGACAGAGGGATCATGTTTGTCGTTGATGCGGCACAGTCCGCCGGTTCGGTGCACATCAACATGAACGCATGCTCGATAGACGCACTTTGCGCACCGGGTCACAAAGGATTGTTTGGCATAATGGGCATCGGCTTTGTCGCATTTTCGGACAGAGTCAGCGAGGAACGGCTGTCAACACTTATCGAGGGAGGCAGCGGTATGTCATCGGAGGAGATCGGCATGCCAAGGATCCTGCCCGAACGCCTCGAAGCAGGCACATTGCCCGTTCCGGCGATCGCGGCACTCGGAGCCGGAATTGATTATGTACAAATGTTGGGGATCGATCAAATTGCCTCTCACGAGAATATGCTCGTCTCAAGAGGGCAGGATATGCTGATGTCGATCGGTAGGTGTGTTGTTTATAAGCCGGTTTTTGCGGAAGGTTCGGCGTTTGTCTTCAATGTTGTCGGCAGAGCACCGTCGGAGGTCTCGGGATATCTTGACTCATGGGGTATCTGCACTCGCTCGGGACTGCACTGCGCACCGCTCGCGCATGAAAGGGTCGGCACGCCCAAAGGGGGAGCTGTTCGGGTTTCATTTTCGCCGATGAACACATCCGCCGACCTTGACGCGCTTTACAGAGCAATTAAAACAATATAAAAAGCGCGGGATCAATTATTCCCGCGCTTTTTCGAGATGATCTTTTCTGCCGCCTCATATGCAATGAATATGAAGGCAATTATGACAATAATGTTGCCTGTATAGGAATAGATTGTCCGTTCCGAATTAAAATAGGCGGTTTCGATAACAATTCCTTCTTTCAAAGGTCCGAGCTCGCTTTTTGTTCTGCCGAGTGGATCGATTATCGATGAAACGCCGGTGTTTGCGGCTCTCAGCAGATATTTGCCCGATTCTACCGCACGCAACTTTGCGTGGTCGTTGTGAATATACACAGCCGGTGAATCGAGATACCATGAATCGTTTGTTGACAGCAGGAGCATTTCCGCACCATCCGCACTCGTTTTTCGTGTCAAGTAGTCGTATATCGAGTCAAAGCAGATAAGCCGACCGATCTTTCCGCCCGCAGCCTCTTTGACCTCGCTGTCATTTCCTGCCGTGATCTGTCCTTCAAAGAGATTCATGTCTGTCAAAAACGGGAAAAGCACTCGCAAAAGATCTTCCATCGGAACAAATTCGCCAAACGGAACAAGTCTTCTTTTGTTATACGGCTCGTCTTCGATACTGCCGTCAGGATAAAAGATCACAGTCGAGTTGTATGAGTTTTGCTCGGCGTCACTTGTGAATGTGCCGATCAAAAGGGTTACATTGTTATCCTTTGCAAATGATGCAAACCGATTTTTCACTGTCGGATCTTCATATGCGATAAAGTTGTAATTGATAGCTGTCTCGGCAAAAATAATAAACTCTGCTCCGCTTTCGTCGATCGCTCTTTGGGAGAGTTCGATGTGTCGTTCGATCGTATTGATCATCTGACCATCCTCCCATTTGTCCATCGATCCGATGTTGGCTTGTATAAGTGCGACCTTTACGCCTCTGTCGGTGTTATCGCTGTAACATGTGATCTTCACCGCTCCGAAGATCAAATTTGTGCCGATCAGCAGGATGGCAATTATCGGATAGAGTTTTACCAATAAATATTGTCTGCCGTATTTTTTCAGACAAAAGAGAGCATATCCGATCGCGGCAGAGCTGAATGTGGGGATAAATGACAAAAAGAGTGAACCAAGGATCGATGCCGACTGCATTGCGGGGGCAAATGATGTTTGTGATATCGCAAGTCGCAGAAAGGGAACGCCTGCCCAGGTGAAATTTTGAAGCCATTCAAGTATTATCCATAATGCCGAAAAGATCAGCGGCGAAAGGCTCTTGCGGTGACACGCAAGACGTGTCAGAGGAACGATAAATGCTGTCGCTATCGACTGAAGCAGTGACAGACCGACCTGGCAGAAGACGACCATGAACCCTCCCGTGATCTTTGAAAGCCCCAAAAAATCCATGGGATACATCGCAAGAAAGAATGAATATACGACCATATAGTATGACATTGACCAAAGCATACCTATACCGTAAAGCTTTCGGTAAGATGTCCCTTCATCCCAAAAAGAGAGGATGCAATAGAAAAACGGTGACAGGGAAATATATGACAGCGGATACAAAATGTCGTACTGTAAGGTCACGGCGGTCAATATGCCGCTGATTATTGTCATCGAAAGTAAAATCAGCTTGTTTTTTGTATTCATATGCTCATATCTTCACATTCGGAAAGAGTGACAGAAATTTAATATCTTTTGTGGGAACAGAGAACTTTTTACCAATCAAATACGAGAGAGAGCAGTATCCTTCGTCGTCTCTGAACGAAAGCATGTAGGAGCAGAGTGCTTGATGGGTGAAGCCCCTGGCGCGATCGTCTCTGTTTACCCCGTATTTGCCATCGCCGAGTAAAGGATGTCCGATCGAGGCAAGATGTGCGCGAATCTGATGTGTTCGCCCGGTTATCAGCTCGATGGAGAGAAGAGAAAGCCCATCGTGCTCGGCGATAACTCGATATCCTGTCACCATTGTTCGAGCATCCTTGGAGCTTGGGCGTTTTTTATAGACCTCAACACGATTGTCTGCCGCGTTTTTTATCATGTATCCCGTGAGTTTTCCGAATTTTTCTTTGAAAACACCATGGCAGACGCATAGATAGTTTTTCTCGATAACTCGTCTTTTAATAAGATCGTTCATCACCCTAAGCGATTCTGCATTCTTTGCCGCGATCACAATGCCGCAGGTGTTTCTGTCAATTCTGTTGCAAAGGGCAGGGGCAAACGAGTTTTCACTCTTTGGGTCGTACTCCCCTTTTTGAAAAAGATAGGACTGTATTTTGTAGATCAGTGTCTCTCGCTCGTCGGCATCCTCACCATCGCCAGAGTGTACAAGCATACCTGCGGGCTTGTTGCATAAAATGATGTTTGCATCCTCATAAACAATGTCAAGCGTGACAGCTTTTTCGGAGAGGTCGTGAACAGCCCCTGAGACGTCAAAAACATCGTCAGGAAGAAAAAGCTGTACAAGATCCCCCTCGCATAATATATATGAGATCTCGGCGCGTTTCCTGTTGACTTTGATCCTTTTCGTGCGTATGGACTTATACATCAGTGAGGTTGGTATGCCCTTCACGGCTTTCGAAAGAAACTTGTCGAGCCGCTGTCCCGAATCGTTTTTTCCTATCTTAAATTCTTTCATATGATGCAATCCTTATCTTAAATAACTCGGCAGACAGCTTTTGCCGCCTGCCGAGTTTGAGTTAGATCTAATTTGCCGCGTCAAGTGAATCCTCGGGGGAGTTGACGGTTACTTTTTTGATATTCGCACCCAGAGCCGAGAACTTGCCGACGATATCATCATAGCCTCTCTCGATCAAACGAATGTTGTCGATCTCGGTAATACCTTCGACCGCAAGTGCGGCAACGATCATGGCTGCACCTCCGCGAAGGTCAACAGCACGCACGGCTGCGCCGAACATCTTTGACGGATCACCGGTTATGACGGCGGTCTTGCCAAGTATCTCGACAGAGGCACCCATTCGCTTTAGCTCATCAACATATTTGAACCTGTTGTCCCAAACACCCTCTTTTATCGTGCCCGCACCGCTTGCCATGCATAAAAGCGCACCGAACTGGGGTTGCATATCGGTCGGAAAACCGGGATAAGGAAGGGTCTTTATCGTACACGGACGAAGGGGCACATCGGGGTCTCTGACGATACGTATGCTGTCGTCATTTTCAATGACGGTAACGCCCATCTCGGCAAGCTTTGCGCTGACCGATTCCATATGCCTTGGGATGATGTTGCATATCTCAACATCACCGCCGGTTGCGGCAACAGCGGTCATGTATGTTCCTGCCTCTATCATATCGGGAATTATTGTATAACTGCATCCGTGAAGCTCGTTGACACCCTTGATCTTGATCGTGTCCGTGCCTGCACCTTTGATGTCAGCACCACACGTGTTCAAAAAATTGGCAAGGTCAACAATGTGCGGCTCACGCGCCGCATTTTCAATAACGGTTATTCCGTCGGCAAGAACGGCGGCAAGCATGACATTAAGTGTCGCACCGACAGTGACAATGTCAAAGAACACACTCGTTCCGACAAGACCGCCCTCTGCCTTTGCATCTATGTATCCACCCTCGACAGACACGTTTGCACCGAGCTTTTCAAAACCTCTGATGTGCTGATCAATGGGTCTGACTCCAAAATCACACCCGCCGGGATAACCGACGAGTGCTCTGCCGAAGCGACCGAGCTCAGCTCCTATAAGATAATATGATGCACGCATCTTTCGTGACAGATCTGATGGTACCGGACGCACACGTATGCCCGATGTGTCGATCTCGACCGCATGACGGCCAAGCCGCCTGATGATCGCTCCGAGACTTTCGATTATCTCAAGTGATGTTGAAATATCGCTTACTGCGGGAAGGTTGCGGATTTGACATTTTCCGCGGACCAAAATGGTCGCAAAGATGATGGGCAGAGCGGCATTTTTCATGCCGTCGATCTCAACCTCTCCGTAAAGAGGACGTCCGCCCGAGATTATTATTTTATCCATGTCAGATGTATATAAAATCATGTCGGGACTTTGTCGTGTTCCCGATATGATCCGATCCTTTCAAACTTTTTTCAGTTCTTCTTGCATGCTTTGGTATCTTTCGCTCCCTGAATTTCATGGCGAAGGAGAGTATACAAAACTCTGTTTTTTATGCGATATCTTGTATTATAATTATATCTTTTTTAGTGGTCGAGTTTGTTAACTGACTGTAAATTTTGCACAAATTCGTCGAATTATTATCCGATTTTGATCGAGCAAAAATCTCCACAGTAAAGTATATTCGAGAAGTGACATCTTGTCATCATGTTTTATCGCTTTTATGATAGGCGACCATGAGATCGACGACCAGACCATACGACCTTGAGCCTTCCTTTACGCCCTGCGATTGGAGATAGGTGTTGTTTATTGTAGAGCTTATATTCGATACGGTGCTTTGCCGATATTTCTGGTAAAATATCGAATACGCATTAAACTCGCCTATCGTTTTGCCGTCAAACCTTTCCCACATCGAGCTGTACAATTCCGAACTTGCACTGCTCAGTGCGCTCAAAACGTACTCAAGCATGTTTGTGTACGCGCTGTAGCGAATGTATACGTCATCGCTCTCCATGCATGCAAGAAATGCTACAAAGTTTGCCTCGTTCTCGCGTGCTGTCCCTCGCTGATGTGCAAGCTCGTGTGCGGCAGTGTAGGGGATCGTGTAATCGGGGAAATTCACGTTGATGTTAGACTCGCCCGTGAAGAATGTGTAGACACCCGTTATGTGCGTGTATGACATCGGTTCGGACAGGATAACGTACTTCAGATTAGAATGAAGCGGCGAGATAAAATCATATTTTTTTGCCGCCTTTTTGTATGCCGCCGCAAGTTTGTCGTTCATCTCATCAAGGTCATATGGCATGACCGATGCTCCGTTTGGAGTAAAATCGATCGTGTCAATGATCTTGTTTAACTCGTCTGTCAGATATACAGCCGTGTCGTAAAGCTCGTCCGCAGATACGGGATCGGCAGACAGTTCCAGCTTTTGATCAAGCGTCGAGCCTTGATATCCGGGGGCGAGCGTGAAGACAAATGTCGAATAGAAAAAAGATATTGCCGCCAGCAGTGACGCAGTCATCCCTATATACTGCTTTGTCGTTCCTTTGCTTGAAATGATTATCCCGACAACGACGAGTACAATAAATATGATCGGCACGAGCATGATTATCATCTCCGCAAGCGAGAAGGGTATCCACATGGTCATTTTTGCAAGAATAAATCTGACCGCGGCGCAGGGATATTTGATCATAAAATCAGCAAAGCTCGGGATCATCGATGATAAAATGTGTATCACAAACGCGATCGCCGCCGCAATATAAAATCCTATGCATACCCTTGGTGCACTTGCGAAAAATGTCTTTATGCTGCCGATTGTTTTGGAAAAAAATCTCACAAAAAAGTTTTTGTTGCCATTTTTCACCGATTTGATCTCACTTTCACTCATTGTCGTGTTCCTTTCGTGTCTTCTTCGCTTTTTGTATCAGTTGTGTTGCCGCATCATCGATTTTTTTCTTGATGTTCGCCGTGTTGTCGATTATCGACAGTATGTCATGCGGCAGTGGGGCCCTCAGCACCATCTCTTTGCCGCTTGTCGGATGCGTGAAGTTCAGCATGTACGCATGAAGTGCCTGCCTGTCTATTATGTCCGATCTGACGCCGTACATGTCATCACCGAGCATTGGACATCCTATGTGCGAAAAATGAAGCCGCAGTTGATGCGTTCTGCCGGTTATCGGCGACGCCGCAATAAATGCGATGCCATCCGCTGATGCCACTGTCTCATAGAGCGTTTCGGAATAGACCGAGCCATCGACGCTCTCACTTGATACCTCTCGCTTGATTATGCTTTTCTCGGCTCTCCTGATGTATGCCGATATCTTTCCCTTGCTTGAACTCGGTACACCATAGACTATCGCAAGATAACACTTGCAGATCTTTCCGCACGCTATGTCGGACGAGAGCTTGTATGCCGCATCCTTCGTTTTTGCAACAAGTACGATACCGCTTGTGTCGCGGTCAAGCCTTGTGATCGCTCTGAATACAAACGGAACCGATCTTTGCTTGTAGTAATACGCCAAGGCATTGGCAAGTGTGTCGGTGTAATGCCCGTGAGACGGATGTGTCGGCATATGCGGCGGTTTGTTCAGAGCGATCAGATCATCGTCTTCATAGATTATCTCGATCGGAATGTCGGAAGGGACGATGTTGTCGGGTGATTCTCTGTCTTCAACCGCAAGCGATAGATGGTCACCAATCGATAATACCGCCCTTACGGTGACCCTTTTTCCGTTGAGCAATATTCCGTCGTCGAGCTTTTTGAGTCGCGAGATAGATCGGTGCGACAACCTAAGCTCATATGTCAAATATGTCAGCACGCATTTTTTGTCGTATTTTTCATTTATTGTTATATCCACAGCACACTCTCCGAAGATCCGTCGATCTATTGTATCACATATTTTCGCCGCATCAATAAAAATTTTCTTAATTTTCTGTAAAAGGTATATTATCACGCCCGAAAGCTCAAAATATCATCACAAATAAACGGTCGCACGGACCGTTCAGGAGGTCTGACATGAAAAAGATCCTTTCATTTTTCACCGCGTTGACAATATTTGCGTCAACATGCATCCTTCCGCTTTCTGCCGATGATGGCGCACTCTCCCCCGGACTTGACGTTTTAGCCTCGGGTATCACCGTTTATAAGACCGGCATGTCGTCATATCCGATCGAGTTTGCCCCCGAGGATTTCGAAAGTGCCCTCGGAGTAAAGCGTATAAACAGCATAACCGTGCTGACCCTGCCGAGTGCCGAGAGCGGAACACTCTACCTCTCGTCAACACCCGTGATGACAGGTCAGATAATATCCCGAAAATCGATATCAAAACTCACATTTGTCCCCAAAAAGGCAAAGGAGACAAATTGCAGTTTCGTGTTCGGGACAGTCTCGTCCTCGCAACCGATCGCACTCACCTGCTCGCTCAGTCTTGTTTCCGAGCTGAACTTCGCTCCGACAAGCACCTCGACTGACGGCATTATCACTCGCACGACACTTGAAAATATCCCTCTTTACGATCGTCTCGACGGACGCGACCCCGAGGGCGACAGTATCAGATATATGATAGTCGATTATCCCAAAAACGGAACACTCAGACTCACCGACAGTGCAAAGGGCGATTTTGTCTATACGCCCATCGACGATTTTGTCGGTAGTGACGGATTTGTCTATCAAATCGTTGACTCACACGGAAATATGGGCGAAAAAACTATCGTTTCACTTGCCGTCGAAAGACCGAAGATCGATATCGAGTACTGCGATATGAAAAACAACAAAGCGAGCCTTGCGGCAATGAGACTTGCCGAGTCGGGGATAACCATCGGGCGAATGATGGGCGGCAAATATTATTTTGAGCCAAGTGCCGATATGTCAAGGGCTGAGTTTTTGGCACTCGCCATGACTGCGGCAGGGAAGAGCACGGATGATATTGCACTCGAGACCTCGTTCGAGGACGATAACGCGATACGCGATTGTTTTCGTCCCTTTGTCGCGACGGCAGTGCACGAGGGATGGATCGTCGGAGAGAGCAACTTCATGCCCGAAAGAGCGGTGACTCTCTCCGAGGCGGCAACAATGATCGCCGAGATCCTCACGCTCGACCATAACGCATCGGACAGCGTCGATGTGTCGGCAGGTGCGGACGGCTCGATCTCCTGCCTTGTTGATATCGGACTGATCCGAGATATCGATGAAGCGTCCGCAAATTCAAGTCTCACTCGCGAGAGTGCCGCTATCATGCTCTTTGCTCTTCATGAACACGTAAATAAAAAGAGTTAGTCCCAAAAATCGGGCGAGTCGCAAAACTCGCCCGATTTTTTAATCGGATATCATGAAATCGATCGCCTTCTGTATTTCTCTGTCCCAGTAGAACCATGTGTGATCGCCTGTCGAGCTGTTATATGACAGATCATATCCGCACTCGTCAAGAAGTGCGCCCATTCGCTCTGTCTCGCCGTAAAGACTATCATCCGTTCCGCACCATAAATATACCCTCGGCAGCTCTTTCCCACTCTCCGCAAGAGTACGAGCAAGATGGTAGACATCATTTACCGAACCACGCACATTCTCCGGCGTGCCGAATATCAATTTCATGCTTTGATCGTTTGGAGAACGCATAAATCTGTGCTCTATATCATACGCCCCCGAAAGCCCTGCGCACGCGGAAAAAGACTCGGGCATCGATAAGGCGATCTTGAGCGCACCGTAGCCGCCCATGGATAACCCTGCGATAAAATTGTCCTCGCGCCGATCGCTCATCTGCCTGAACATAGAGCGGCAGATCGCAGGCACTTCCTTTGAAATGTATTCCATGTAGCGCTCCCCAAAGACAGCATCCGTGTACCAACTCTTGTGCGCATTCGGCATCACAACGGCAATGTTCTTGCCCGCGACATATCGCTCGATCGACGTCCGCCGTGCCCATATCGTGTGATCATCCGACAGCCCGTGAAGCAGATAAAGCGTTTTGCAACACCCACCGCCGGACGAGAGCATACCGATCTGCGTTTGAGCACTTTGCGGAAGAATAATATCCATCCCCATTGCCATGCCGAGTACATCCGAATGAAAATCCACCCGAAGAAAAGCCATTTTTATCCCACCTTTTTGCATTTTTTATATTATACCACATTTATGACCGATTGACAAGAGCTTTTTGAATTTTTGCAAAAAAAATCAATATATCGCGGACAAAAAAACAACCACCGAGATAAACAAATATGCAAGGGACATCGCGAACTTGTTTGATGGCGTTCCCGGCGTGCGGATTTAACAAGCTAAATAAACAAAAATAAAAAATTTTCGAAAAAGGCTTGAAATAAATACGATAATGTGCTATAATATAATGTATTTTAATGCTTTTTATCAAGACAAAGGATTTCGGTTATGCAAAAATTAAAAAACAGCCTCGCATCCGTGCTTTGCGATGCAATATGCAAGGTTGCGGGCGATAATTCTTTTTCGGCGGATGACATCTGCGCGATGCTCGAATATCCGCCCGATGATTCGATGGGCGATATCGCACTGCCTTGCTTCCGTTTTTCAAAGCTTCTTCGCAAATCACCGCCAGTGATCGCCGCAACACTCTCGCAGGACGAGGCACTTTCCGCGCTGACCTTTATCGATAAGATCAATGTGGTTGGCGGTTATCTTAATTTCAAGATCGCAAATACTTATTACGAGCAGGACACGCTTCCCGAGATACTCGAAAATGGGGAGGCATACGGACGCCCCGATATCGGTGAGGGAAAGACAGTCGTGCTTGACTATTCATCCCCGAATGTCGCGAAGCCCTTCCACATCGGACACCTTGGCACGACTGTTATCGGTCATTCACTCAAAAAGCTCCACGAATTTTGCGGATACAAGTGTGTGGGCATAAACCATCTCGGCGATTGGGGAACTCAGTTCGGCAAACTGATCGTCGCCTTCCGCAAGTGGGGATCTGTCGCCGACATCGAAAAAGAGGGTATCGACGGACTGGTGGCTCTCTATGTTCGTTTTCACGAAGAGGCAGAGAAGGACGAGTCGCTGGACGACCTTGCAAGAGCCGAGTTTACAAAGCTCGAGCACAACGACCCCGAGAATATAAAGCTTTGGAAGTGGTTTATCGAGCTTTCGCTTGCCGAATATCAGAAGACCTACGATCAGCTCGGCATTACATTCGATTCGTATAACGGCGAATCGTTTTATACAGATAAGATGCCCGAACAGGTTCAAAAACTTCGCGAGAGCGGACTTTTGAAGCTTGATGATGGCGCGTCGGTCGTCGATCTGTCCGAGTATAATATGCCGGTCTGCCTTATCTTGAAGCGTGACGGCTCGACCCTTTACCCGACACGCGATATCGCCGCCGCCGTTTATCGTAAGCACACATACGATTTTGACAAGTGCATCTATGTCACATCCTCTCAGCAGAGTCTTCATTTTGCACAGTGGTTCAAGGTCGTTGAGCTGATGGGGTACGATTGGTATGATAAGCTCGTTCATGTCCCCTACGGCACTGTCAGCATTGACGGCGTAAAGCTTTCGACACGCCACGGAAATGTCGTTCTTTTGCGTGATGTTTTTGCTGCCGCCATCGAAAAGGTGACCGATGTCATAAATGACAAAAATCCTGACCTTGAAAACAAATCCGAGACTGCAGAGGCGGTCGGTGTCGGTGCAGTCGTGTTCTACTATCTCATGAACAACCGCATAAAGGATATAAGCTTCAAGATGGATGATGCCCTCTCGTTTGACGGCAATACCGGTCCGTATGTTCAGTACACATATGCACGTACATGTTCGATACTCGAAAAAGCAGCTACTGTCGATCCCAAGAAAATAAAATTTACCTCACCCTTCGAGAGCGAGCTTGCCAAGGTTTTGTCCGAATTTTCCGAAAGCGTACTCCGTGCCGTATCCGATTATGAGCCGTCGGTCATTACGAGATATATCCTTGCCGTATCGACTGCGTTCAATCGTTTTTATCACGAGTGCCCCATCCTCTCGGCAGAGGACGAGGTGGTCAAAAACACGAGAGTCGCACTTGCCAAGGCTACAAATACCGTTCTTCACAGTGCGCTTCCGCTCATCTGCCTGAAGACGCCCGAAAAAATATAATACAAGGAGTAATAACAAATGTCAGGACACAGCAAATGGAAAAATATAATGCACAAAAAGGAAAAGACAGACGCACAGCGTGCAAAGGTCTTTACAAAGGTTGGTAAGGAGATCTCTATCGCAGTCAGAGAGGGTGGTCCCGATCCGACGTCGAATACAAAGCTCCGCGATCTTATCTCGAAGGCAAAGAGCCTTAATGTGCCGAACGATAACATAAAGCGCATAATCGACAAAGCGGGCGCGGATGATGTTATTTATGAGGAATACACTTATGAGGGCTACGGTCCTGCCGGTGTTGCAGTCATAGTTACCACCGCGACCGACAAAAAGACCAGAACTGCCGGCAATGTCCGCCATTATTTCGATAAATTCGGCGGTAACATGGGTACACAGGGCTGCGTCAGCTTTATGTTCTCCGATCAGGGACTTATCGTTATAAACAACGAGGACGGCGACTATGACGAGGATAAGGTCATGGAGGATGCACTCGAGGCAGGTGCGGCAGACTTCATTGCCGACGGCGACCTTTTTGAGATCTATACCGAGCCCGACGACCTTAACGCAGTCAAGAGTGCACTTGAGGCAAAGTACACACTCGATTCCGCCGAGGTCACAAAAGTTCCGTCATCATATGTCACGCTCGAAAATGATGATGATATCAAAAACATGGAAAATCTCATTGAGGCTCTCGAGGATGACGACGATGTTCAGGATGTTTATCACAACTGGGAGACAAACGACTGATATTACATTATAATAAGCAATAAACAAACGCATCGATTGACGGTAGCCAATCGATGCGTTTGCTCTTTATTTAAGATATTTTGAAATTCCGACAGACAGGGCATCGGCAAAATCATCTCGCCATGATGGGTCAAGCATTTTGTCAAGATCACCTTTGTTTGTGATGAATCCTATCTCGATCAGGCATGCGGGCATGTTTGTTGCCGTAACTGCGTACAGATCGGCATTGTCGTAGGTTTTCGGCCCGACTGAAAATTTTGCCTTGATCGCCGATGAAAGAGATGCGGCAAGCTTCTTGTTCTTTTTGTTGTTGTTACCTTTGTTGTAATAGAGCCTCGTTCCGCTCACACTTTCGTCCGAGAAGGAATTGCAGTGGATGCTGATATACAGATCGTACTTGTTTTTGTTGGCAAACTTCACACGCTGTACGATGCCGCTTTTGCCCTCATCGTCATATCCCGCGACAGGATCTTCGTCATCCCCGCCTCGCGGAAGGATGACTTCATAACCCATCGCCTCGAGATCTTCTTTTATGATCAAGACAAGCTCGTAATTAATGTCTTTTTCGTAGATCTCGTTGCCACCCCCGTCCTTAAAAGGGGATATCGCACCGACATCACCGACCCCATGTCCCGCATCAAGACATATCGTGAGCTTTTCTTGGCCTTGCTCTGATCCGCCGACCTGTCCGGCGTCGGGAATTGACACGCACGATGTCAAAAGCAGAGTGACAAGCCACAAAAGGGCAATGATTCTTTTGAACTTCATTGAAAAGACCTCACTTATTCGGTAATACCGGTATCTCTATCTTCCGATATATTTCCGTTGAGTATCAAGGCTATTCTTTCAACCGCTTTGGTTATCGTATCCGCATCAGCATCCCCGATGTTTATGAGGTATATGGAACTTTCGTAGCTCTGCATGATGTAATCATCGCCCTCATAATACTCGTCTGCGAGCTTGGTGATGTCTGCCGAGAGATAGCTGTCGCTGTATTTTGGCAGATCTTCCGATTTGCAGTTCGATAGAAGCTTAAAGAGTTTGTCGATCTCCTCGTTTGCACTCTTGTCTGATTCTGCGTCAAGATAGAAAGACGAATAATGATAACTGCCGCTTTCTTTGTCATAGAGATAAAAAATGATATCTGCCCAAGAATCGGACTTTATATCCTCTGTCTCGATGGTGTTTTGTATCTTCTTAAGATCTGCGAGCAGATCGTCGAGTGAATTATTTGCGTTTTCAGAAGCTTTTGCCAAGCAAAGATTGTAAGTCTCGGGACAAATATCGCCGAAGATCGGTATATTGATACTTATACTTTGATTTTTAATAAGAGTGTTTACCTCAATGCGTATACTGCCGTATCTGTCTTCGATTAATCTGTCATAGAACGTTTCGTAAGAAACATCGGCAAGCTCTTCCTTTAATCTGTTGTATATTTCTTCAGCATCGTCTGTTGAGAGATGAACACCTCCGACATCGGATGTGAAGTACACGGATGTGTAATCGTCGGGCAGTTTTGTAAAGTTGTTTCTGAAATTCTCGTTGTCAAAGAGCGAATAGTTCAGCCTCGAATAATCCTCGTCGGTCAGCATGATATTGCGGTATTTCGACGAGCCTTTTGTTTCAATTATTACAGTCGCCTCCGTTCCGCCTTTTTGTGACCAAAAGCTCTTCTTGTTTTTAATGAGCTCTATGTTATCCCGCAAAGTGTTCGATACGATCTTTTTGATCTCCGGATCGGTTATCTTGTAGTCACTGTAGACAAACTGCTTGTATTCGATATAATCGAAATTGTACCTGTAATTGCCAAGTTCATTGTAGAGCTGTATGCTCTCGATCTCGTCGGGATCGGGGGTATAAGACATTGCCGAGTTCTTTGTTATACTGCCCGCACCGATAAGAGCAACATTGAGCAGAACGATAACGAGCAGCCCGGGGATCGCACGCGCGAGATTTTTGATCTTTCTCGTCGTGATCAGCTCGTAAATGAAATAGGCAAACAGAGCCACCAAATAAATGATGACGATACCGACGATGTCGCCCTCGTCAAGCGATCTTCTCGAAGAAAGGATCATCGCTATCGAGATGAAACATACGACCATTGTAACCGCATAGCGATATACGTTTTGAAGCCTGCGGCTGGGTGCCGAGCGTCCTGCCGCCTCGCTCTTTCGTCTGCAGAAGAAAAATGCGCCGAGGCAGGCATAGACCAGCGAAAGCAGAGTGGTGTATATGATACCGCTGAGGCTAAAGAAGATGTCGAGCATATCAAAAGATCCCATAAGACCCATGACTGACATGAAAATATCGGTGAGCATGTTGTATCCTTTGCCCGAGAGCGGTAAAACACGACCTTGAACCAAAATGTCAAGCGAGCTTGCAATTGATGCGTCAAAGGCAAAATAGCAGACTCTCGGAACAAAGAGGATGAGGCAGACGAGAACGAGGTTTGTAAGCGTCGTGCCGGTTATAGACATGGCAAGGGTGATAGCAGATACGACCAAGAGGGATACAATAAAGCATCCGACGGCGTATTTCACAAGTGTCGAATAAAGCGGAATAAAGTATTTGCCGAGCAGTGCGTATACAAGTGAGCTGATTGCTGATGTCGATACTATCAGAGTAAGAGTCCATGTGAGTATCGCAAGTACAAACGATACATAGATGCAAAGACGCGTGTGGGGAATCGAGTGGTAGAAATCAGATGTGTTTCTCTTGTTGAGAAAACCGAAAAGTGCGATCGTCATGGCAGGCACGACTGCGAGGAAAATGAAGAAGAGAAGCGGATTCATTGCAAATCCTGTGACCGTTTCCTTGGTGATCTCGTAAACGGTGTCGGTCGGATATGTTTTCATCTCGGCATTTGCTATTATTACACTGCTGATAGGTACTATTACGGCCGCAAATGTCATGACGATAAATGACATGATGCCGATCATTCGCGTTTGCCTTAACGCCTCAAGGTAAAGACCGAGGCTGAATGATTTTTTGTTTTTCATATCTGTATCCCTCCTTAGTCGAGATTGAATTTGTAACCGAGTGCTTCCATCTCGTAGGTGAATACCTCCTCAAGCGAGAGGGGGAGTATGTCAAGGACGAGCGGTTTCATTGCCGAGAGCCTTGCCGATGTCTCATCGCGGTCGCCCTTTACGATCATGTTGGAGACAGAACCGTGCTTTGTGAAATGGAGAATGTTTATTCCCTCGAATTTGCTCTTGTCGTATTCTTCACCGAAGGCGATCTGTATCTTGAACTGCGCGGTCTTCAAATTCTGAATGTCCGATTCAAGCACAAGTCCTCCCTTGTGGAGAAGGGCAAGCTGATCGCAGGTATCCTCAAGCTCACGAAGCGAGTGAGATGTGATTATCGCCGACGCACGTCTCTCAATAACATCGTCACATATCAGCTTTTTAACATAATTTCGCATAACGGGATCGAGTCCGTCAAATGTCTCGTCAAAGAAGATGTAATCGGGCTTGCAAGCAAGTGCCAAAGCAGTAGCCGCCTGTCTGCGCATGCCTTTTGAAAATGTGCCGAGCGATTTTTTCGGATCAAGACCGAATGTCGCCGTCAGATCCTTGAACCTTTTTTCGTCAAACGACTTCCAGATCGATCTGTAGCAATCTGCCATCCGGTTCATGCTCGATCCCGCCAGGAAAAACAGCTCGTCGGGGACGTAGGCTATCCTCTTCTTTACATCGGGATTGTCCCAGATCGGTTGACCGTCAATTGTTGCCTGACCGTAGTCCTGCTTGTATACACCCGCAAGAATGCGTAAAAATGTCGATTTTCCTGCACCGTTTGAACCGACCATGCCGTATATACAGCCGTCGTTTATCGTGCAGCTTATGTTTTCGAGGGCGGTAAAGCTGTCGAATTTCTTCGTCAAATTTGTTGCTTTGATCATAAGTTGTTTCCTTTCGCTATGATTAATAATGCGATCTACTTGTTTTCGGGAGTTTTGCTGGCATCTTCGTAAGCAAGATCTACAAGACTGTATATCTCACTTTTATCGATTCCGGCAAGTGCCATGTCCCGTATTTGTGCCCTGAGATCACCGAGCCGTCGTCTGGCACTCATCCAAAGAATGTCGCGTGCGTTGTCGCAAACGAAATATCCCTTTCCGGGAACAGCGGTGATTACCCCTTTGTTGTCAAGGTCCGAGTATGCTTTTAGTATCGTGTTCGGATTTATCGATAACTCGATAGAAAGTGATCTCACCGACGGCAGCTGCTCACCCGGCTTCATTATTCCGGATAAAACGAATTTTTCGAGCTGATCGCGTATCTGCTCATATACGGGCGTCCTTGCCATCGCGTCAACCGTGAACATATCATCTGCTCCTTTCTGTATCAACTGTTCTATGGCTTATAGAACAGTTGTATCATACCACTTTTTTATCGACTTGTCAATAGCTTTTTCAGAAAAAATTGCCGATTAACAATTTGTTTACAAAAACAAAGACCGCAACACTTACAAAAGGGTGTTGCGGTCGGATATCTAATGTTATTTTATCTTAAGCCAAACGCTCATAACGAGCTTGTGCGGAAGAATCTTTGCAAGAAGACGTGCTGCCTTTATACGTGCACCGTATATTGACACATCCTTTCCTCTGTCCGAATCGATAAGTGCTCGCCTTACCACATCCGAGGCAAGGTAGAGTGGGCTGAAATTTTGGCACGCATCGGGGTCACCCGATCTTTTCGCAACATCGAAAAATTCGGTCGCGACATATCCGGGACATACTGTCGTAACAGTAACGCCGCTCTTTGACAGCTCGACATTCAACGCTCGTCCGAAGTGGAGGATGAATGCCTTGGTGGATGCGTAGACATTGAACTCGGGAAGCGGCTGGAAGGATGACTGCGAGCCCATTATTATTACCTTTGATCCGCTCTTCAAAAAGGGAAGTGAGGCACGCACAGTTCGCATAACGCCGAGGATGTTTACATTGACCTCTGCCTCCATGTCCGACTCGCTGTTGTTTGCAAACGACCCGAATTTGCCAAATCCCGCCGCCGCAACAAGAGTGTCTATCTTTTCGATGTTATCTTGACTAAGTCGATCGACGATCGTCGAAAACGAGTTCTCGACAGACAGATCGGCGGCTATCGCCACGATCTTGTCACCAAATTCTTTTATCAGATCGCAAAGTCTGCTCTCGCGCCTTGCGATGCAGTATATCCTGTCATATCCCCGTTGGGATAACTGTTTTACAAATTCGCGCCCGATTCCCGATGACGCACCCGTTACAAGTGATACCTTCAAAATGGTTCTCCCTTTCGCTTTTTTGTAGATTTATGATATGTTATAGATATTTTATCATATTTTCTTCCTGCGGTCAATAGATTCTTGAAATTTTTTCAAAAAACTATTGACAAACGTCGATCGTTGTGCTATAATATGTAAAGCAGATTGCTTTACAGTGGGTGGCATTGATGAGGAGCGAAAGAAACGAGGACAGACCGTATTATTCGATACTGCTTGAATTCTACGGTGGACTTCTGAGCGACAGACAGCGTGAGATGCTCTCATATTCCATTGATGATGACCTGTCGTTGTCCGAGATCGCCGAACTTACGGGAATCACGAGACAGGGCGTTCGCGATGCTATCGGTAAAGCCGAGAGTCAGCTTGTTTTTTATGAAGAGAAGCTTGGTATGTACAGTACTTTCGTTCGTAGACGAGAGTGCGGAGAGACGCTTTCGGACATGATAGAGAGCGGCTCTGACGACAAGTCCTTGATGCTTGAGCTTGTGAGACAGATCTGCGGCGACCTCAATTCGTAAGGAGTGAATTTATGTTCGAAAGTCTTGTTGACAGAATGAACGAGGCATTCAAAAAATTTCGAAACAAAGGCAAGCTTACAGAGGCTGACGTCAAGGCGGGGATGAGAGAGATCAAGCTCGCTTTGCTTGAGGCTGATGTTAACTATAAAGTTGTCAAAGAATTTATCGCGTCGGTCAGCGAACGAGCTGTCGGTGCACAGGTACTTGAAAGCCTTGTTCCCGCACAGCAGATCGTCAAGATCGTTAACGAAGAGTTGACGGCTCTTATGGGCTCGACAGTTTCAAAGCTTGAGATCGCATCTAATCCGCCGACTGTTATCATGATGTGCGGTCTGCAGGGAGCAGGTAAGACCACGCATGCCGGCAAGATTGCCGCACTTCTTAAAAAACAGGGCAAGCACCCGATGATGGTTGCCTGCGATGTGTACCGTCCGGCGGCAATAAAACAGCTTGAGATCGTTTCCGAAAAGGTCGGCGTCCCTTGTTTTTCAATAAAGGACAGCAACAAACCGGTAAAGATTGCATCCGAGGGCGTAAAGCACGCACGCAAAAACGGCTATGATGTCGTTATCATCGATACAGCGGGCAGACTTCATATCGATGAGGGTATGATGGAAGAGCTTGTCGAGATCAAAAAAGAGGTATCTCCCACCGAGATCCTTCTCACGGTCGATGCAATGCTTGGTCAGGATGCCGTAAATGTCGCAAAGACCTTTAACGATATGCTCGATATAACCGGTGTCGTTCTTACAAAGCTCGACGGCGATACGCGCGGCGGTGCGGCACTCTCAGTGCGTCATGTTACCGGCAAACCCATCAAATTCGTCGGCATGGGCGAAAAGATGGACGCGATAGAGCCTTTTTACCCCGATCGTATGGCATCACGCATACTCGGCATGGGTGATGTACTTTCGCTTATCGAAAAGGCTGAACAGCAATTTGATGAAAAGAAGGCTATCGAGCTTGAGAAAAAAATACGTGAGCAGACATTTACGCTTGACGATTATCTCGATCAGTTTCAGCAGATCAAGAAAATGGGCAGTATGGAACAGCTCCTCGGAATGATTCCGGGGGTCAAGACGTCTGCTCTTAAGGATGCACAGATCGACGAAAAGCAGATCGGGCGGATCGAGGCTATCATCAAATCAATGACAAGAGAAGAGCGCACAAAACCATCGATCATCGATTCCTCGCGCAAAAAGAGAATAGCGCAGGGAAGCGGTGTCAAAGTCGAGGATGTTAACAGGCTCTTAAAGCAGTACGATCAAACGAACAAAATGATGAAACAGCTCACCAAAATGGGAGCAGGCAAAAAGGGCGGTAAATTAAAGATGCCGTTCGGAATGTGATCTATCGGTTATTCTATGCCGCATGCGGCAGATAACATATATTATTTTAATTATCCGTAATTTTTGGAGGAAGAAAAAATGGCAGTAAAAATCAGACTTAAGAGAGTCGGCGCAAAGAAGGCACCTTTTTATCATGTAGTTGTAGCTGATTCTCGTTCACCCCGTGACGGCAAGTTCATCGAGCAGATCGGTACTTATAACCCCATGACCGATCCCGCACAGATCAAGATCGATGCTGAGAAGGCAGAGACATGGCTCAAGAATGGCGCACAGCCCACTGACACTGTCAGAGCACTGCTCAAAAAGTGTGAGATCCTTAAATAATTAAGGATCATCACCACTTTAACGGAGGAATTGCAATGACCGATTTGAAGCAGACCCTGATCGACATAGCAAAGAGCCTTGTTGACGATCCCGACGGTGTTTCCGTCGAGTGCGTCAGCGACGACGAGGATGACTCGGAGCTGACTCTTGAGCTGAGCGTATCGGAAGGTGATATGGGCAAGGTTATCGGTCGTCACGGAAGGATCGCAAAAGCGATCAGAACAGTGATGAAAGCGGCTGCGAATGCAGACGGCAAAAAAGTAAAGGTTGACATAATCGATCGCTGATCTTGTCTGACACACAAAAATCAATAAACATTAAACCGTCTCGCCGTTTTCGGCGAGACGGTTTGTGTATATGGTGTTACTCGATCCTCTCTGCGAGTTTGTTAACATATTTGTGGTAAAAAGACTCGAAATATCCGCCGTCAAGCGCATCTCTGATCTTCTGCATGAGGTCGTTGTAGAAATAAAGATTGTGCATAACGCAAAGTCTCATGCCGAGCATCTCGTCGGCTTTCAAGAGATGCCTGATGTATGCTCTGCTGTATCTCTTGCATACAGGGCATCCGCACGAGCGAGATATCGGCTCATTGTCAAGCATAAATCTGCGATTGAGTATGGTCAGCTTGCCCTCCCAAGTAAAGAGATTGCCGTGACGTGCGTTTCTCGACGGCATAACACAGTCAAAAAAGTCAACTCCGCGATATACGCCCTCGACAATGTTTTGCGGTGTACCGACACCCATGAGATATCTCGGCTTGTTGACGGGCATGTGAGGCTCGACCGCCTCGATAATGCGGTACATTTCCTCTGCCTCTTCGCCGACCGCAAGACCGCCGATCGCGTATCCGTCGAGGTCGAGCTTTGCAATCTCATCCATGTGCCATGTGCGCAGATCCTCGTATGTTGAGCCTTGGTTTATGCCGAAAAGCATTTGATGAGGATTGACAGTTCCCTCAAGTGAGTTGAGTCTTGCCATTTCGGCCTTGCAACGCTCCAGCCAGCGCAGTGTACGTTCGCAGGATGCTTTCACATATTTGTATTCGGCGGGATTCTCTATGCACTCGTCAAACGCCATTGCTATTGTAGAGCCGAGATTTGATTGGATCTGCATCGACTGCTCAGGACCCATAAAAATGCGAGCTCCGTCTATGTGCGAGTTGAAATATACACCCTCTTCTTTAATTTTGCGGAGCTTTGCGAGTGAAAAGACCTGAAATCCGCCCGAATCGGTGAGAATGGGGCGTTCCCAATTCATGAATTTATGAAGACCGCCAAGCTCTCGGATGACCTTGTCGCCCGGTCTTATGTGAAGATGATACGTGTTGGACAACTCGACTTGACAGCCAAGTTCGCGAAGGTCAAATGCCGACACTCCGCCTCTGATTGCCGCACATGTGCCGACATTCATGAAAACAGGCGTCTCGATCGTTCCGTGAACGGTCTCCATTCGTCCTCGTCTTGCATTGCCTTCTTTTTTGATCAGTGTAAATTTTGACATTTTCTTGTTTCCGCACGGAACAGGTGCGGCTCTCCTTTATTTTTTGGCGGTTTGTCTCGAACAAAAGACACCTGCCTTTTTGTAATATTGACTATATTCGCTTAAAAAGATGCTCTATCTCGTGCTTTGAAAGCTCAATTGCGACCGGACGTCCGTGCGGACAGCAGATTATCTCGGGATTTTGCCTGAGCGTTCGCACGATCCATTCCATCGTTTCATCGCTGTCATACTGACCCGCCTTTATTGCCGCTTTACAAGAGCCTTGATAAAGAGCCTCCTCGAAAAAACTGTTTTTGGTCGACTCAACATTTCCCGTACCGTCCGAGAGTCTTGCTGCAAGTGTTTCCATCATTGCTTTTGCTCGATCGGCATCGAGAGACAGCGGTATAGAACTTATTGTAACATTCTTGCCATCCGATGTAAATGAAAATCCGGTCTGTTCGATCTGCTCTCGGTAGGTCTCAAGTGCATCAAGCTCTACAGGTGTGACCGACAGCTCGATGGGCACTAAAAGCATCTGCCCGTTGCCGCTTTGCCGTTGCATGTTTTTCTTCATTTCTTCAAAAAGAATGCGCTCGTGTGCGGCATGCTTGTCAACTATCATGATCTTGTCGCCGATCTCGACAAAGATGTAAGTTCGAAATGCTGTGCCCAGCATTCGAAAATCATCGACAAGATCGTCTCTGCCTTTTAGCTCGGATGTCAAACTAAAGCTTATCGTGTTCTCTGATGCTTTGAGCAGTGCCTCGCTCTCGGTCGGTTTTGCGTCGGTGACGTCTTGGTCTGCGTCATCCCGATCGACCGAGTAAAGATCAAAAAGGTTCACTTTTGTCTGCGGCGGTGCATCAGCGTCCGAAACAGGCGGTATTTGATAGTCGGCGGGCGTGAAAAAGTCGTCGGGATGCGGCGGCTTTTCGGATATAGGCTCGCCCGACTGCGGCTGTGTGTCAATGGTCGGTATGTTGTCAAAGATGTGTTGTTGATCGAGAGTTCTTGCCGTATTGTCTGCTATTCTGTCATATACAGGGACGAACGCATTGTAAATATCGTGCTGACCCGCGGTCATTTGATCTGGCTCAAAGAGTATCTGAGGTCTGTCGGTTGCTTGCATCAGCGCATTTCTGACCGCACAAAAGATGCCGTCAAATACGAGTCTTTCGTTTGAGAATTTGACCTCCATTTTTGTCGGATGGACATTGACATCGACAAAGGTCGGATGAACGTAGATGTAGAGTACACAGCACGGAAACTTGCCGACTTCAATATAGCTCTCGAATGCCTGCTCAATGGCGGCGGTCGCCGTCTTGGATTTAACATATCTGCCGTTTATGAAAAAGTTTTGGTAATTACGACTTGCTCTGACATTGTCGGGTCTGCCGATGTAGCCGCTTACTTCGACACCGTCGGTCATGGAATCGACCTCGAGCATTTTTGAGGCAAAATCTCTGCCGAGTATCTCATAAACTGCAGAAAAGATTTTTCCGTCACCGCTCGTGCAGAATTTCATGTTGCCGTCTATAATGAGCTTGATCGATATATCGGGACGCGACAGTGCGATCTTTTCGACGGTTGCGGTAACAGCCATTGCCTCCGATTGATCTTTCTTGAGAAATTTTCGTCTTGCGGGAACATTGGCAAAAAGCTCCTCGACTATCACCGTAGTCCCGTTTTTGCATCCTACCTCCGACAGATCGGTTATCTTTCCGTTTTCGGCAGCAAGGAGAGTGCCGAGCGAGTCCGAGACCCTTTTTGTTATTATTCTAAGCTTTGAGACCGATGCGATCGCCGCAAGTGCCTCTCCGCGAAAACCAAGCGTCATTATGCCGTCAAGATCGTGCGCACTGCTGATCTTTGATGTCGCATGTCTGCGTATCGCTATCGGAAGATCTTCGGCACTCATTCCGCATCCGTTGTCCGAGACGCGAATGAAGGTCGTGCCGCCTCTTTTTATTTCGACCGTGATCTCCTTTGATTCAGCGTCGATCGCATTTTCAAGCAGTTCTTTCACGGCGGATGCGGGACGCTCAACTACCTCGCCTGCCGCAATAAGGTTTGCAACTTGAAAATCAAGCACATTGATCTTTGCCACGACGATCCCTCCTTTTTGCAATTTTATTCGCTTTTTGATCAGTCAAGCAATTTTTTAAGATCCCAAATAAGATTCAGTGCCTCTATCGGGGTCAGTGTGTTTACATCGAGCATTTTTATCCTGTCCTTGATCTCTGTTGAGATCTGATCCTCGAAGGTTATCGTTTCAAGCTCGTCTTTCTTTTTCTGCGGTCTTTCGATCGGAGATGCCGCCTGTTCTTCAAGCTTTGAGAGAATCTCCTTGGCGCGCCGCAGTATTTCTTTCGGAACACCCGCAAGCGCCGCTACCTCAATTCCGTAGCTGTCATCCGCCGCTCCGCGAATGATCTTTCGTAAAAATACGACCCCGTCACCTTTTTTCTTTGCGGCAATGTGATAGTTGACAACACCCTCGCAGGTTGACTCAAGCTCGGTGAGCTCGTGATAATGAGTTGCAAACAGCACTCGTGCGCCGAGCTTTCCCCCTGCGCTGTATTCGGCGACAGCGCGCGCGATCGACATGCCGTCAAAGGTCGATGTCCCTCTGCCGACCTCGTCAAATATGATAAGCGACCTTTGCGTGGCATTTTTGAGAATATATGCGACCTCGGTCATTTCAAGCATGAAGGTCGATTGCCCCGACGCAAGATCGTCGGATGCACCGACACGCGTGAATAATTTGTCAACGATGCCGACTCTCGCATATGATGCGGGGACGAAACTTCCGATCTGTGCCATTATGGTTATTAAGGCAACCTGCCGCATGTAGGTCGATTTTCCTGCCATGTTGGGACCGGTTATCATCAAAAGTCGATTGCGCTCGATGTCGAGGACTGTGTCATTTGGAACAAACGAGTCACCTGTCAGCATTTCGACGACCGGATGACGCCCGTCTTTAATTTCGGTCACGTATCCGATATCTACCTCGGGGCAAACATATGAATTTCGCACGGCGACATTTGCAAGTGACTGATATATGTCGATCTCGGCGATGATCTCGGCGCATTTCTGTATGCGTTTTATGTTCTCTGTGAGCTGTTCTTTGATCTTCGTGAAAATATCGTACTCGATCGCGCAGATCTTGTCAGATGCTCCGAGTATCGTACCCTCAAGCGTTTTGAGCTCTTCGGTTATGTAACGCTCGCCGGTCGTTAATGTCTGCTTGCGTATCCATTCCTTCGGCACGTCGGGAAGAGATGTCTTTGACACTTCGATATAGTATCCAAAGACCCTGTTGTGCCCGATCTTCATGTTCTTGATGTTGTGTGCCGCTCTCTCACGCGCCTCGATCTCATCAAGATACTTTTTGCTGTTCGAGAGAACATCACGCAGACGGTCAAGTTCGCGATTAACACCGCTTTTGATGAATCCGCCCTCTCTGACCGAGAACGGAGGATCGTCTACGATCGAATCGTCAAGTAATTTGTACAGATCACCAAGCTTGTCAAATTCGTTGAAAAGCGTTGCCATGCGGTCGTTTTTGCAGCAGCCGAGAAGTCGCGAGATCTCGGGAAATACCGAAACGGTATTGGCTATTCCGCGCAGATCCTTGGCATTCGCACTTCCGTAAATGACCTTTGTCATAAGTCGCTCCAGATCGAGCATACCCTTAAGAGTTTCCGAAAATCCGTCGCGGAGAATGTATTCGCTGACAAGCTCCTCAACAGCCTTTTGTCGTCTGTATATGACCGATGTGCTCATTTGCGGTTGCTCGATCCATGATCTGAGCATTCTTGCGCCCACTGATGTTCGCGTTTTGTCAAGCACCCAAAGAAGAGAGCCGCGTTTTTCTCCCGTCCTCATCGATTCGCAAAGCTCGAGCGAACGTCTGGTCGAACTGTCGATCTCCATGTACTGACCGCAGTCGTAGAAAATCGGTGCTTTTAAGTAGGACAGATCGATCTTTTGCGTTTCCGCGATATATCCGACCAGCGCACCTGTCGCGGTGATAAGCTCTGTCTGTAATGTATTAAGAACATAATTCTGCATTTTGAGCTTCTCGGTGAGGGCGTCACGGCAGATTGACGGAATAAATCGCTCTTTTTGATTATCCTTTATCACCGCCGATAGCTTGTTTTGCAAAAATGATCTGAACTGCTCATCCTTTGATGTGTCAATGTTTGTTACGATCTCCCTCGGCTTGTATACCGAGAGTTCATTGAAAAGAGCCGATCTGAAATTGTCAATGACCGTCGCGCGGATCTCGCCTGTTGAAATGTCAGAAAAGCAGACGGCGGCAATCGGCTCGGCAACAAACACCGATGCAAGATAATTGTTTTTGCCCTCCGAGAGCTGTGTCATGTCGGTGACCGTTCCGGGAGTGACCACTCTTACAACATCGCGCTTTACAAGACCCTTTGCAAGTGCGGGATCTTCAACCTGCTCGCAAATGACTACACTGTAGCCCTTGTCGATAAGTTTTGCGATATAGCTCTCGGAGCTGTGATAGGGAAC
Organism: uncultured Lachnospiraceae bacterium; assembly: GCA_964582375.1. GTDB lineage: Bacteria > Bacillota > Clostridia > Oscillospirales > CAG-272 > CAKSQF01. Next base: position 14,043 of record CAZORL010000009.1, on the reverse strand, counting down.
ACCGCACATTGGGGCACGCTCTGTCTCGCCGCACTGCTTGCCTGTCAGCGTGAGATCAAGCTCACGGGACACAAGCTTTGCGTCTTCGAAAAACATTTCGTAAAAATCACCGAGTCTGAAAAATAGTATAGCATTTGGATATTCTTTTTTTATGTCGAGATATTGCTGCATCATCGGTGAGATCGCCATGTTCGTTACTCCCTTTTGCTTTTTCCTTTTTTTATTTTGCGCCGCCGTAGCTGCCCGATGTGTCGGCAGTCAGCGGATCGATCGTCGCAGTTTTTCTGCGAGATGTCTTTACTCGTTTCATAAGCTCATCATAAAAGAGATCTTCGTCAAACGGAATCTTTACAGGAGAACCCGTCCAAGACGAAAGATGCATCGCATTTGAGAGCGTAAGTCCGTTTATGCCCTCTCTGCCGTCGGCAACAAGCGGCTCGCCTCTCAAAATATGAGCGGCAAAAGCGTTAAAAACACCAACATGCTGAGGTGAGAGACCGTCTGTCTCGGGAACTGTAACCTTATGCTCGGGGGCAGAGAAGGGGATCTTGGTTTCAAGCCTGAACTCAGACTCGGCGATCGTGTTCTCGTCGAGAATGAGACGTCCGTCCTCGCAAATGAGACGCCCCTTGTCAAAAAGTATCTCAAATCTGTTTGTGCCGGGTGCATCTCCCGTTGATGTTATGAAAACACCTGTCGCTCCGTTTTCAAATTCGAGATATGCCGTAACATCATCCTCGACCTCAATGTCATGCCATTTGCCGTAATGGAGATGTGCATCAACAACACTCGGCAGACCGCATATCCAGCAGAGCAGATCAAGCTGATGCGGACACTGATTGAGCAGAACGCCGCCGCCCTCGCCTGACCATGTGGCACGCCAGTTGCCGCTGTCGTAGTAGCACTGCGGACGATACCAATTCGTTATTATCCAGTTGACACGCTTCATCTGTCCGAGCCTGCCCGATCTTACGATCTCGTTCATTTTGCGATACACATGATCTGTGCGCTGATTGAACATCATGGCAAATGTTGTCTCGGGATGAGCGTCCGCTGCCTTGATCATTTCACGAACCTGCTTTGTATAAACCCCGGCAGGCTTTTCGGATATAACGTGTATGCCTCGCTCGAGTGCCGCAATAACATATTTCGGGTGATCGTAATGTGGCACTGCGACCGTGACAGCCTCAAGGCATCCCGAGTCGAGCATTTCCTCGGCACTTTCGTATGTGTCTATCTTCGGCATCGGCTCGCCCTTTTTGGCGTATATATCGGAAAGTGCGGCGAGAGTTGCGTCGATCCTTCTTTGATCGATGTCGCATATAGCAACAAGCTCTATCTCGGGGCACGAGCCGTCCGAGAACATGCGTGCGTGAGCACTTCCCATGTTTCCGACACCGATTATTCCTGTTTTTATCTTTTTCATGATCATATCCATCCTTTCGGTCTATCTATAGATCTTGTTAAGTATCTCTTTTGCGGCATTTGCCGATGCACGAAAAGCATCCATTCCGTTGTCAAATGTGTATGCGGAAAGCTCATCCGCTTTCTCGTTTTCTCTTTCGAGCTTTGCAAAACCCTCAAAAATGCGAAGATGCGGTTCAAGCGAGTATATGTTTTTGCCTGTTTTGCTGTATTGTCTCATCACATACTCAAGATTTCCGATCCCTTTGCCTGCAGGAACAACGCTCTTGTCGGCAAGAGCATCCTTTATGTGAAGATATTCAATGTGCTCCGAGAGCATATCCCACGCAACCTTGGTATCAACGCCGCACTGAACGAAATTGGCAGGGTCAAACACGCCGCGAATGCCCTGTACATTGTCAAAGATCTTAAGACATTTTTCGGGTGTTTCGCCGAAGATCCCCTTTTCGTTTTCGTGGCAAAGAATGACACCCGAGCCTTTTGCGTAGTCCGACAAAATATTCAGTCGTCTGTAGACCTCAATCTCTTTTTCGATGCTGTCCACTCCGTAAAAGCTGAATATTCGCATGTATTTTGCAGATGATCTGTCGGCAAGGTCAACAAGCTTCTTGAATGTGTCAAAATGGCGGTCAAAGTTATCGCAAATGTCGATCTTGCCTATCGGCGATCCGATGGATGAGATATAAAGAGATGCATCGCTAAGTGATCTGACAATGCCCTTGTATTCGGACACCGAAAGCTCGGTCACATTCTTGCCCCCGACTCCGCGGATCTCAAGCGCGGAAAGACCGTTTTCGATCATCGCTCTTATCTGCCCGTCAATATCCGCCGATGCCTCATCGGCAAAACCCGATAAAATATATTTTCGATCTTTCATGAGTGTTCCCCCATAACCATGATATCGCTCTCCTTATTTTATCATAGTTTGCGGTTTTTGTCAATAAAATTCGAGAAAAAAAGAAAGAAATGCGGCACAATTCAGCCTGCCGCATTTCTCTGCTTAAAAGAAGATCAGTCTTTCTTTGATGATTCTTTTGCGTATTTGATCACATTGTCCGAGAATATCTTTTGATCTTTGTTCAAATAAAGAAAATCATTGCCGTTTGCACCGATCTCGATCTTTTCGAAATCATCCTTGCTCCCCGCATAGTAGATCACAAGACTATCGTCTTTGTAAAAAGCGTAGTTGCCGATGTACTCGATACTTTCGGGCAACGATATCACAGTAAGAGAGGGCAGACTGCGAAGAGCCTCGTACTCTATCCGTTTTACCCCTTCGGGTATGATTATCTCAACGATTCGTCCGTCACCGCGAATGGCGTTTGTGGATATCGATGTGACCGCCTTACCGTTCACAATTGTCGGGATGACAACACTTTCGCCGTAGAGCGGATTGTATCCGATAAGCGTGAGTGTGCCATCCTCATTTTCGCTAAACGAAAATCCACCCGGTCTTGTGATAAATGCCGTTATGACAAAGCAGACGGCAATAACGACCACGGCTGACACATATCCCGCATAAATGAACCTTGAGAAGATCTTTTCGAACTTTTTGTTTTTTAGCTTTTCGTCCTCGTCTTTTTTTCTTGCTCTCTCGATGATTTCTCTTTCGTATCTTTCAAGAGTCTCGCAGTACGAGCTCTCGGCAAATCTTTTCGCTTTTATAAAACGCAGATCGTCAAAAAGCTCGGTGCCAATGTTAACAATGTCGCACTCCTCATCGATCTCGTATGCGTCAAGGATCTCGTCGATCAGACCCTCGGCGATCTCGTCATCTCTTCTTGAAAAATCGTCACCCTTCAGCGTTATAACCGCGGCGGATATCTTCTTTTCAAGTCGGTCGGATGTGTCGTGAAGCTCACGAGTAAGCACCGTGATCTTTGTTCCGTCATTTTTTGATATCGCATCCTCGATCGAAACGCATTTCGCACTAAGCTCAGTTTCAAGTGCCTGCATACCGTGGCTGAGCGACGGATCTATCGTTTTCAGCGTAGCGATAAGCTCACCGAGTGCATCTCTCATCGCAGGACTTTCGCATTTTGACGAAAGCTTGTCAAGATATACAACAAAACTGTCGAGCGTTTTTTCATCCGAACTCTTTTCCGATCTGTTTGATGGTGCGTAAGCATCGCTTTGACCGGGCAAAAAGATCGTCAGTGCCTCACAAATAAGCAGAAGAAGATATACGGCTATCATTATAGGCATGGACGCAAGCCCAAGTATTAAAAGCAGGAGAAATAAAAGCGAGATTATGTATGTTGCTACATGAAAAACACAAGCACTGTCGCTTACCGATATTCGAAGAAACCTGTTTCTCTTTTCGATCTTGCTGTCGGGGAGAAAGAAGATAAGCATGACCTGTACGATAAGCGACAGACCAAGACCTGCAATGATCGTGAAAAGGAGCATCAGCGGAAAATCACTGTATTGTCCGTCACAATATGCCTTCATGTAGAGGGCAGTGTTGCCGTAATAGACGAAAAAAGAGAATGGAACGAAGATGATAAAACTCAGAAAGAGCATCAACATTCTCACAATTTCTTTCTTTTTCATTTTATTTCTCTCTCTTTACCAATTGTCTTTGTCGGGGTTTTCGGGAATCACCGCACTCATTGCTGTGATAGCGCACTCGATCATGTCATCGTCGGGCTCGAGAACTGTTATGTGTTGAAGTGCCACTCCGGGGGCTGAAATGATCCTCGTCAGTATGTTGTCGTGCCTGCCCGCAAATTTTATCAGCTCGTATCCGATGCCGACCGTCAACGGAAGAAGAGCGAGTCGTATCGCAAATCGGAGAAGCCAACTGTCAACGTTAATGAAAAAGCCGATGAATATGCCGACGATCAGCATTAAGATAAGAAATGATGTTCCGCATCTCGGATGGAAACGCCCCTGTGCTCTGATGTTTTCGACTGTCAGTTCAAGACCGTTTTCATAGCAAAAAATGGTTTTGTGTTCTGCACCGTGATACATGAATGTTCGACGAATGTCCTTCATAAAGGATATTGCCCACATGTAGAGAACGAGAAGTACGATCTTCACCACGCCCTCAAAAGCCGATCTGCCGAGTCTTGCCCAAAAACCTTCCGCATCGCTGAATATCAGTCCCCCGAGAAAGGTCGGAGCGAGGACGAAAAGACCGATCATGAGTGCAAATGCCAGAACGACCGACACGACCATTGTTATCGTGAACCAAATGGGACTTTCTGCTTTGTCTTTTTCTGATTTTTTAGTCTCTTTTTCCGTTTTGATCTCGGTTACCGTCGATTCGTCAGCGTTTTCGGAATCTGCCTTTGCGGCGGCATTTTCTTCCTCCAAAATATCCTGTACCGCAATGTCGGCAGAGCGCATCATGCATTTGTAGCCGATAGTGAGCGAGGAGAGCATTCCGTAGATACCTCTGATGATCGGAATACGAAGTATCTTTGGTACGGACGTCTTGTTTGTCCATTCTTCTTTGATGATATTTCCCGATGCATTTCTGACAGCCATCGCCGTTTTCTCGGGTCCGCGCATCATGATTCCTTCGACGAGTGCCTGCCCGCCGATAGATGTTTTTTTCATTATATATCTGTTTTCCTTTCAGTAAGCTTTTTTGCTTTCATTTTACGCCCCAAATGTGAACCTCGTGTGAAGTTTGGAAAGATATTCGGATATTTTTTACAAAAAGCCTTTTTCATTAGTAAAGATCTGTATTTTGAAAAATTTTTATGACATTTTATCAAAAGTCTCAAAAACCCCTTGAAAAAAATCCGAAAATGTTTATAATATATAGAGGACGGCAGATCGGACGATCGCCGCCCGAACTTGAAGAGGGGATTTTGTTATGAGATCTGTAAAAACGATCATTTTGTGCGTTGTTTGCACGCTGATCACTCTTGTCGGATTGTCGCTGCCATCATACGCCGACAACACCGTCACCGTGACGGTAGATGATAACAATACGGCGCTCCGCGGCGAGAAATTTACCGTTTCGATCATTTTGTCGGACAATCCCGGATTGTCGATCATATCGATAAAACTCTCCTATGACAGCTCGGTCATGCGCCTTGATTCGATATCGTTTCCTTCTTTTTTGACCAATGACGAAAATGTCACCGCCTCGGTAAACGGCAGAGTCTTCACGCTCACCTCAACGGGTGCACCAATGACTCGCAACGGCGTTTACGCCACGGCAACATTCGTTCTCGACAATCGTGCCGAACTCGGAAATTACAGCATAAGGGCGTCTGTCGGTTCGGAAGGAATTAAAGGTGCGGACGGCAGTGATGTTGACGCACAAATGAAAAAAGGCACTCTCATCCTCTCTTGTTTTCATAATTACAATAAAACGGTCGTCAAACCGACATGCAGTTCTGAGGGATACACCGAATACAGATGTACTGAGTGCAGCATAACTTATATCTCCAAATATGTTGATAAGACAGAGCATAATTGGAAGACGGTATCAAGTGAAGATCCGACCTGCACGGAGTCGGGGTCGATCACGAGGGAGTGCAGAGTCTGCGGCGAGCGCGAAACAAAAACAACCGGCGAGCCCGTCGGACATACATATTCGGATGGAGTGGTGACCGCTCCGACATGCACGAACGAAGGATATACGACCTATTCATGCGACAGGTGCGGAAAAACATTCCGGGACTCATTCACGCCCGTCAGCAACCATCGCTACCATAAGACATATACCGAAAATGCGACATGCGCAAAGACAGGCTTTGATCTCTACTCTTGCGAGTATTGCGGAACGTCGTATCAAATAACGATTCCGACGCTTGAGCATATGTGGCAGGTAAAAAATTACGAACCTACCCATGACAGCGAAGGATGGTCACTTTACACATGTTCCTCCTGCTCATTGTCCATGCGCGGCAATTTTACAAAAAAGCTTGACTATCAGATCGTTTGGTCGGTCACGCTTGAGCCGACATGCATCGAGTATGGCGTCAGGAGCGGCGTATGCTCGGACGGATGCGGATACAGGGTTTATGAGGATATAGAGCCTGTCGGACATGCATACGGCGAGTGGACATCAATAAAAAAAGCCACACTCATAAGTTGCGGAATTTGGCAGTCGACCTGTACAAAGTGTGGCACCGTTATAAGTGCCGACACCGATCGTCTCTCTGAGATAAACGCGTATGAGCCGAACTATTATTCGATCGCCTTTTGGAAGGATGTTGCACTGAGGGTCGTCGAATCTGCGGCGTTTTCGTCCTTTGCCTTCGTTGCAATCGCCTTGGTCTTCTTGGTCATTCTCGGAGTGATGATCTCAAAGGCAAAGAGGCGTCGCAGAGACAGGTCGGTCGACGATATGCTCCGATTTGCCGACGAAATGGATGATGCGGTCAAAAACCGGCGACCCGCGCCGAAGTCTTTGCCCGACTTGTTTTGCCGTGACCTCGATGAATTTTGTCTGCCCGATGAACCTTTTGACATAACTGACGAAAATGACTATTTTGAGAAATGAGGTTTTGACCCGTGAAAAGTAAACATGCTAACCGAGATGCGAGTGTTGATGCACAGATATCGCAGATCATGCGTAGTATGGGAATGCCTGCCAATATAAACGGTTACCATTATCTGCGTGCGGCGATCCGTATTATGTACGACAGCGGCTGCCACGAATCGATGACAGGAACGATCTATCCAAGGGTTGCCGAGATGTATTCAACGACACCCGCATGCGTCGAACGCTCAATGCGCCACGCCCTGAAGATCGCGTGCGCACGTGGCAATTCGGATGTCCTTATCGAGTTTTTTGCCTACACTATCGTCTATAAAAAGAAATGCCCATCAAACGGAGAGTTTGTCATGGCAATCGCCGACAGCCTTCGCACCGAAAATGGTTTGCCCCCGTGTATCAGTCGATCTGTGGCAAAAAGATTAAGATAAAGCAGTCCAATTAGCAGTCGTCGAATGCGACTGCTAATTGTTTACGCTGAATTAACATTTATACAACCTTATTTTCACAAAAGGCGTGTATAATTGTGTCAAACGAAGCAAATGACTGCTATTTTTGTTTTGCAATGAAAATAAAGGAGTGAATTATATGGCAACGAAAAAATTCAAAGCGGAATCTCAAAAACTGCTTGACATGATGATCAATTCGATATACACACATAAGGAGATCTTTCTCCGCGAGCTCATCTCTAACGCAAGCGATGCGATCGACAAACTTTATTATCGCTCGCTCGGTGACAGCTCACTCGGACTTGATCGGTCTGACTTTTCAATAAGGATCGATCTTGACAAGGACGCGCGCACACTCACATTGACCGATAATGGTTGCGGTATGACGGCAGAGGAACTTGAAACCAACCTCGGTACTATAGCGCACAGCGGATCGTTTGATTTCAAGCGCGATAACGAAAAGAAAGAGGATATTGATGTTATCGGTCAGTTCGGTGTCGGATTTTATTCGGCATTCATGGTAGCCGATAAGGTCACCGTCCTTTCAAAGGCGTACGGCTCGGATCAGGCAAATATCTGGTCGTCCGAGGGGGCAGACGGATACACGATCTCTCCCGCCGAGAGAGACGGTCACGGTTCAACTATCACACTTCATATAAAGCCCGATACCGAGGATGAGAAGTATGGCGAGTTTATTGATCAGTATCGCATCAGATCGCTCGTAAAGAAGTATTCTGATTATATCCGCTACCCGATAGTTATGGATGTTACATCCTCTAAGCTTAAAGAGGGAAGTGAGGACGAATATGAAGACGTCGTCACCGAAGAGATCCTCAACAGCATGACGCCTATCTGGAAAAAATCGGATGACGAGGTGACAGAGGCTGATCTTGTCGAGTTTTATAAAGAAAAATTCTACGATTTCGAAGATCCGGCAAAGGTTATTCGCGCAAAGGTCGAGGGTACGGTGTCTTATAACGCACTTCTCTATGTTCCGAAGCACGCTCCGTTCAACTATTATTCGAAGAATTTTGAAAAGGGACTTCAGCTTTATTCGAACGGTGTTCTGATCATGGAAAAATGCGCTGACCTCCTCCCCGAGTATTTCAGCTTTGTAACCGGTCTTGTTGACAGCGAAGATTTCTCGCTCAACATCTCGCGTGAGATGCTCCAACACGATCGCCAGCTCAAAGCCATTGCGAAATCACTTGAGAAAAAGATCAAAAACGAACTCGTAAAACTCATGCAGGACGATCGCGAGAAATATGAGGAGTTCTTTAGGGCACTCGGTGCACAGATCAAATACGGCGTTTACAGCGATTACGGTATGCATAAAGATCTTCTGTCCGATCTTCTTCTGTTCCATTCATCGACCGAAAAGAAGCTTGTCTCTCTGTCCGAGTATGTGTCGCGCATGACCGAGGATCAGAAGAACATCTATTACGCCTGCGGTGAGAGTGTAGATAAGATCGATATGCTTCCTCAGACTGAGGCTGTCAAGGAAAAGGGACTCGAGATCCTCTATCTCACCGAGGATATCGACGAATTTGCGCTCAAGGCAATTGATAAATACAACGAAAAGACCTTTACCAACATCGGCGCGGGCGATTTCGATCTGTCTACCGATGAAGAAAGGGAGAGCCTGTCAAAGCTTAACGAAGAGTCAAGCGGAATGTTCGGTATTATGAAGGAAGCACTCGGAGATAGTGTCAAAGAGATCCGCTTTACCAATAAGCTTAAGAATCACCCCGTTTGCCTTGCAAGTGTCGGCGAGATCACGATCGAGATGGAGAAGGTATATAATGCTATGCCTCAGGGCGGACCCAAGATCAAGGCTGATCTTGCACTCGAGATAAACAGCACACATCCGATCGCCGAAAAACTTAAGACACTCTATATTTCGGATAAGGACAAACTCAAGGATTACGCCAAGATCCTCTATACTCAGGCACGAATAATCGAAGGCATGCCTGTCGAAAATCCCACAGAATACGGCGATCTCATCTGCAACATGCTCGTTTGACCAAAACTTTTAACATAACAAAAGACCCAACCGAAAAAACTCGGTTGGGTCTTCGCTGTATGGAAAAACGCGCTGTAATTGCCGTTAGTTTGTGTAATTGTCGAAATATCCCTGAACAAGTACAACAGGTGTGCCTTTGTCACCCGAGCCGCTGGTCAGATCACAAAGAGAACCGATCAGATCGGTCAGCTGACGGGGAGTTGTGCCCTGGGATGCCATGTTGCCGACGAGATTTGAGCCTTTTGCACGAATGCTTGCGGAGATAGCCTCTTTCAGCGCCTCGCCCGAGAGATCCTTAAAATCGTTGTCCGCCAGATATTTGAGCTTAAGCTCGTTCGGCGTTCCGATAAGACCGTCGGTGAATGCAGGAGAGACTACGGGATCGGCAAGCTCCCAGATCTTGCCCTTGGGATCCTTAAATGCACCATCGCCGTATACCATGACCTCTACATGTTTGCCGGTCGCCGTCAGAATGCGGGATTGGATATCGAGTACAAGATCGCGGCAGTCGCGCGGGAAGAGCTTGATCTTGCCCTCGGTCGATTTGTTCGAGCCGAGCAGACCGTATTTATCGTTGTAACCACCTTCGCTGAGCGGAGATGTGAGGATGTCATCAAGACCGAGTACGACCTTTGCACCGGCATCCTTCAAAATGCGCTTTGTGCGTGCGCGTGTATGTATGTCACATGTAAGTATATGATCGGCATAGGGAAGGATCGCGCGCGGATTGTTGGCAAAAATTATCTCAACATCAGCACCCGATTCGCGCACAAGATCTCCGTAATATCCGACATAGTCGACACCGGTAAATTCGTGCTTGTTGACGCCGAACAACTCGCGATAGCGCTCGAGAGTGAGCACATCCGAGTAGGGGTTGATTCCTGCCGCATCGAGTTTGTCGAGGCTGACAAGTTCATTTCCGACCTCATCGGAAGGATAGCTGAGCATGAGGACGACCTTCTTTGCGCCCTTTGCGATGCCTCGCAAACAGATAGCAAAACGGTTGCGTGAGAGTATCGGGAAGATCACGCCGATCGTCTGTCCGCCAAGCTTTGTGCGAACATCTGTCGCGATATCATCAACCGATGCATAATTGCCCTGCGCACGTGCGACGATCGATTCTGTTATCGAGATAACATCGCGATCGTGAAGCACAAAGCCTTCGTATTCTGCCGCTTCGAGGACGCTGCGTGAAACGATGTCTGCAAGATCATCGCCCTGGCGAATGATAGGACACCTGATGCCCCTTGATACGGTTCCGACTCTTCTGTTTTTTTGTTCCATGTGTTCCATTTTTTTAGACCCCTTCGGAAAATAGATTGACCTATTGATTTTTGCAGTATTACTGCATTGTCGTGACCGATTAGATATTATAGCAGAATTTTATCCGGTTGTCAAGAGTTACGGCTCAAAAAAAAATGAAAATTTTTGATCAATAATTCACTTTTCTTATGATGTCACCCATGTCAAACATACCGTTTGGCATGTTAACGATAAACTTTGCGGCGGAGAGTGCTCCCGATGCAAATACCGATCTTGACGTTGCTGAGTGAGAGATCTTCAGAATCTCCTCGTCGCCGCCGAAAATTATCGTGTGTTCGCCGACGATCGAGCCTGCTCGTATCGAGTGTATGCCGATCTCGTCTTTTTTTCGTTTGCGTCTGACGTCATGCCTATCATATATGTATTGTTCCTTACCGCCGAGTGCCTTATTTACCGCGTCGGCGATCATAAGTGCAGTGCCGCTCGGTGCATCGAGCTTTTGGTTGTGATGCGCCTCGACGATCTCGATATCGTAGTCGCTCCCAAGTGCACAGGCGGCGAGTTTTGCAAGTTCGATCGTTAAATTGATCCCAAGTGACATATTGCGCGAATAGAAGATCGGTATCTTTGCTGACGCATCTTTCATTATAGCAAGCTCGTCGAGACTGTGACCGGTAGTGCAAATGACAGCAGGTGTTCGGTTTCTGACGGCATATGAGATAATATCCGGAAGGAGCGCGTGATTCGAGAAATCGATGATAACATCGGGAGTTTCCTTCACATCATTGATCTTTCCGTATATCGGAAAAGGAAGTGCGACATCACCTGCAAGATCAACTCCTGCACAGATCGTTACATTATCATCCCTTTCGACAAGCTCCGCGGTCGCCCTTCCCATGCGTCCTGCCGCACCGCAAAAAAGTATTTTCAGCATTTTCTCATCCTATGTATTTCAATTTTCTTCGTTATTTATCCTGCTTGTCCGATAATCATCGCCAAAGCAAACATTGGCGATGTTTTTGATCAGATAAGCCCCGCACGCTCCATTGCGGCAAACAGCTTTTCTTTGTTTGACACATCCATCTCGCAAAGCGGCAGGCGAAGCTCACCGGAACAAATACCAAGCCTTTCCATCGCCGTCTTTACCGGAATGGGATTGACCTCACAGAAAAGTGCGTTACAAAGTTCGAGATATCTAAGTTGCAGATCGCGGCTCTCACTTGTTTTACCCTCAAACCAAAGGCTGCACATGTCATGAGTTTCCCTTGGCAAAACATTCGAAAGAACCGAGATAACACCTTTTCCGCCGAGCGAAAGTATGGGGACGATCTGATCGTCGTTGCCGCTGTAGATCGGCATAGCATCACCGCAGAATGCGGCGATCTGTGCGATCTGCGAAAGATTACCGGACGCTTCTTTGACTCCCACGATATTCTCGCACTCGCAAAGCTCGCGGTATACCGAAAGAGGAATGTTGCATCCGGTCCGCGATGGGACATTGTAGATTATCATCGGACATTCCGCCGCCTCTGCGACAGCCGTAAAATGTTTCACGAGTCCGCCGGGTGTGGTTTTATTGTAGTAGGGTGTCACGACGAGTATCGCATCCGCACCCGCCGATCTTGCGTATTTTGACATTTCTATCGCATGAGGGGTGTTATTGCTTCCTGTGCCCGCGATCACCGGTACTCTGCCGCCGACACGATCGACAACAAAATCAATGATCTCCCTGTGCTCACCCTCAGACAATGTTGCCGATTCGCCGGTGGTTGCACAACAGACGATGGCGTCGGTCTTGTTTCGTATTTGGTACTCGATCAGCTCCCCGAAGCTCCTGTAGTCAACCTTGCCGCCCGAGAACGGAGTGACTATCGCGACGCCCGCGCCGATGAAAACGATTTCTTTTTTCATAATATACAAAACACTCTCTTTCAAAAAATTATCGAAATCTATTGAATTATTGCTCGATATGGTGTATAATGTATCTAAACGTTGGATGCGATGATCATCGCATTATTCTCTTACTATATATTATCATGTTTCGAGACATTTGTCAAGAACTTTTAAGGAGATTTTGAATTTAATGATTAAAAATAATATGTCAAAGACCGATCTGACCACCAAAGATTTTGATTATGACCTTCCGCAGGAGCTTATCGCGCAAGAACCGTGTGAAAAAAGGGATGAGGCGAGGCTCATGGTCTGCGATCGCAAAACAGGAACATTTACCGATAAACACTTTTACGATATTGCAGATTATCTTGATCCGGGTGATGTTCTGGTCATCAATGATTCAAAGGTCATCCCTGCAAGGATAATCGGCAAAAAATCGGATACCGGAATCGATATCGAACTGCTTCTCCTTCGTCAGTGCGAGCTTGATCTTTGGGAGACACTTGCAAGACCCGGAAGGCGTGCAAAGATCGGTACGGAGATAATCTTCGGGGACGGTCTGCTTGTCGCAAGAGTTGAGGGTATCGTTGATGAAGGCAATCGCCTCGTGCGTTTCGAGTATGATCGACAAGCCGGCGATATATATTCGATCCTCGATAGGATCGGCAAAATGCCGCTTCCGCCGTATATTACGAAACCGCTTGACGATAACGACTCGTACCAGACGGTTTATGCCGCAGAGCGAGGATCGGCGGCGGCACCGACTGCGGGTCTGCATTTTACAGAGGAGCTTCTTGATAAGATCAGAGCAAAAGGCGTGAAGATCGCCCCTGTAATGCTTCATGTCGGGCTCGGAACGTTCAGACCGGTGAAGGCTGATCGCATAGAGGATCATGTTATGCACAGTGAGTTCTTCTCGGTGTCCGAGGAGTCGGCGAATATTATAAATTCCGCTCGCCGAAGCGGCGGACGCATAATCGCCGTTGGAACGACATCCTGCCGAACGCTCGAATCGGCCTCGACCGATGACGGCGTTGTGCATCCGATGCATGACGATACCGGAATTTTCATCTACCCGGGATATAAATTTAAGGCAGTCGATGCACTAATCACGAACTTTCATCTTCCGCAATCGACCCTTTTGATGCTTGTCTCCGCCCTTTCGTCAAGAGAGTTCATGATGAACGCCTATAAACGTGCAATAGACGAAAAATACCGCTTTTTCAGTTTTGGGGATGCGATGTTCATAAAATAAAAGCATTATTTTGGAATAAATATCATGTATTATCTTGACAAACAAGGAAAGTTATGGTAAAATATAGACAAAAATAAGGTCGAATGGTTGACGGTGTGATTTTGTCGGCTGTTGAACTTGATCTCGCTCGATTTTTCTCGCTTGAAAATGTATATACTTCCACATTTTAGCAAAGACTAAAAATCACAGGGGCAGACATGACAGCCCGATACCAGAGCCAAGCAGAAGGAGTTTTATTATGAAAGCAACCGGTATTGTCCGAAGGATCGACGAT
>CAZORL010000008.1:41437-61390 GCA_964582375.1 uncultured Lachnospiraceae bacterium | reverse complement strand
GACAGCTCCCTCTCGGAGGGAGCCATTGGCAAAATTTTGTTGTAATATCGCCGATATATTGTTCAACAAAATTTGTTTCTGCATCGATTGATTTATATTACTTTTTTCCACAAAAATCGGCTTTCCCGAATGTTTATCACATGGGGAAAGCCGAAATGCTTTATTTGTCTTTTTTGACGTCAAATACCTGTTTGCCCTTGACGATCGCCCGATCGCCGAGATAATTGTCATCAAAGCTGTATCCGCGCGGCAGTCTGATCCTGCCCGAGACGCCCTCGTCGGCGGTCACCGTCAGCTTGATGTCGCCCTCGGGGATCTTCTCCCAGCGAACCGATATCTTGCCGCCGATCGTTTCGTAAGAACCCTCGGCAAAATCGAGATCTGCGATAAATCCGGGTGTAACAAGCACCTCTGTCGCATCATCTTTGTGCGGATTTACCTTGATGCCCGCAATATCCTTGATGAAGAAGCCCGAAATGTCGCCAAAGAAGTGGTGATTGAAGGACGGACGGCGGTTCATCAGATACTCGCGCGAGCGGATGAACTCGGGCAGTGAGGTGAATCCCTCGTCCACGAGCAGCCTGTATGACGGCTCGGTCGGCTGCATGATCATCTTGTACGCAAGATCGATCTCGCCGTGATCGGCAAGAACATGGAAGAGCGAGCGCAGACCGAACACACCGCCTGCCATGTGAAAATCGCTCTTTCTGATCAGATCGAGCAGAACGCGGAAAGCACGCTCCTCCTCACTTCTGTCAGCCTCGAATATGCCGTATGCGATCGAGCATGCCTGTGCGGTCTGACTGCCCGAGGCAACAAGCATCGTGTCGGGATCGACAAATTTCTTTCTGAATGCCGCGATCATTTCCCGACGCAGAGTCTTTGCCCATGTTGCCTCGGCGTGCATCCCGAGCTTTTCAAAGAGGAATGCGCCCATTGCCGCGCAGTCGATGATCTGGAGCGTGTCGCTTACCGCAAGCGGCGTGTTTTTTGCGTCTGCTCTGTCCTCGTCGCAGGGACACCAATCCTCAAGCCCGTAAGCCACAACACCGTCGGCGTCGCGTTTGCCCGATGCATAATGGAGATAGCGAACCATTGCATCTGCGCTTTCGCGTGCGGTGTCAAGATCGCCGCGAAGGACATAGCAGTAATAGGGAATGATGAAGAGTATCGCATCCCAGATGGGACCGCATCCCCACTCAAATCCCCAGCCGCCCGTCGGGACTATGCCGGGCACGCGACCGTCGTCAAGCTGTGCGGCGCGTATGCATCGCGACCACTCGGCAAGATTGCGTCGGCAATCGAGATTCAAGAGAAAATGCTCGCAGGAAAGCGATGCATCGCCCGTCCAACCGTTCTTCTCGCGGTGCGGACAGTCGGTCGGGAAATGCCAGAAATTGGAAAGATCCGAGTTGCGAACGATCAGTTGCAGTCTGTTCAGTACACGGGAGGACGATTTGAAGTCACCGATCTCGCGGAGCTTTGTCGAGCAGACGAGATATGTGAGCGTCTTGTCATCGATCTGATCGTCACGAAGTCCCGTGACATAGCAGTAGCGGAAGCCGTGATAGGTGAATGAGGGGACAAATTCCTCAT
This sequence comes from uncultured Lachnospiraceae bacterium, assembly GCA_964582375.1. GTDB lineage: Bacteria > Bacillota > Clostridia > Oscillospirales > CAG-272 > CAKSQF01. The sequence goes on along the minus strand of CAZORL010000008.1, from coordinate 59,794 downwards.
ATTCGTCACCGCGGCAGATATATACATCGCGCTGAGAAAATCCGATCGGGTAAAAGCTTGCTATGTTGCCGGGGTTGACCGTTCCGTCATCCTCGACAAGCTCCGAGTGGAGGATGTCTATCCTTTGACCCCGGGTTGCGCCTCTGACAATTAGCTTTGTAAGTCCGGTTCCGTTCAGCCCGAAATCGAACATTACGCCGCCGCTTGTCGGCATGTCCTCGCCAAATCCGCACAGACCGTCAATGTCGCCGTGATTGTACTGCCTCGGGATGAATGAGGCGTTCTTCTTTATGCAGATCGGCGACAGCTCGTACCTGACGCCGATCGGGTCAACATCGCAGATCCTCGGCTGCCCGCGCGGAGTCTCGATCGGGATGACGGGCGACCAATCTTTGTCGTCAAAGCCGATGTCATTCCAGCCGATCTGCTCAAGCGCCGCATCGTAAAAACAGCCCGAGCGTATATCATCGAAGGTGATCGCCGAGGGTGCCCATTTAAGCACCGATGCGTCAAAGTGAAGATCGCCGCACTCAAATGCGAGTGCCACACGGGGCGCACCGCGATATCTTGCCTTTTCAAAATCCCAGACCGCACCGCCCGGGCAGTTGAGCATGCCGTTTCCGAGGACGATGCCGATGACATTCTCGCCGGGAAGCAGTGCCCCTGTCAGATCGTAGCTGTCGTAATAAAGTATGTCGTCGGGGTTTGTAATGTAGGGCGCAAGCATCGTTTTGGTGATCTCTTTGCCGTTTAAGTAGAGCTTGTAAAAGCCGAGTCCGCAGATGAGCAGTGATGCACCGACCTTTTCGTCGCCGACCACAAATGAGTGGCGCATTGCGGGCGCATTCACGGGGCGCGAGTATGTGGTAAATTCGCGCGATGCCGCGTAAAAAGAAAGCGGGAATTTCATGTCAAAAATCTTCCTTTCCGTTTTTTGTGTTCAGAGTGCCCCCAGCATGTGTTTTGCGGTTCTCATGCCGATCTCAGAGCCATCCTCGCAGTTTTCCATGCCTTCAAATTCGATCGAGACATATCCGTCGTAGCCAACCTTTTTCAGCTCGGCAACGGTTGACCAAAGATCGAGATCACCCTGACCGACGATCGAGCCGCGGAGCATATACTCGCCACTGCCCGATGAGAACCAGTGCCCGATGCCTGCATCAACGAGAGATGCAAATCTCCCCGAGAGATCGACTCGGCGAACGTAAAAGTCCTTGAGATGCACCATTTTTGCAATGGGTGCGCACTTTTTGACGGCGATCAGCGGATCTTCGTCAACGCAGATGAAATTGCCGCAGTCGAGCAGCAGACCGAAATTCGGGCGGTCAACATCATTTACAAGGCGGATCATTCGATCAGAGCCGTTGAAGAAAAAGCCGTGGTTCTCGGTCGAGGTCGTGATGCCGTATCCTGCCGCATAGTCGGCGATCTTTTGCACCGCACGGACTGCTATCGGCAGATATTTTTCAAAAGCGAGCGCAGGGCAGTCAAAGCGACGGAAGGATATGTCATGCCGCATGAATTTGATACCGAGCTTTGCCGCGACATCGACCTGCCTGCAGGCACGCTCGATCGCCGCATTTTGAAGAGATACATCCTCGTCGATCAGATCCGCGCCGACCGCATAGTTGGACAGCGGCAGATCAAGCTCCGCAGAGAGAGCTTTTACATCGGCGATCATCTTTTCGTTAAATTCGCCGCTCTCGAAATTGTAGAATGCGTAGCCGATCGGGACGATCTCAAAATGCTCCGCCCCCTTTTCCTTGGCAAAACGCATGGCATCGAGAACGTTCATTTTGCCGCTTTTGATGTTTGCGTTCAAACTGTAGCTTGAAAGTCCTATTTTCATGATTAATAACACTGCTTTCGCTTTGGCGAAAGCTTCCTTTCGTACATAATGCTGTGTATTAATTATAGCAGAACTTTCGGCTTTATTCAATAGTTTTTCCCGAAATTTTTCATCTTTTTTTAATATTGTCACCGCCATGTGTTACTTTTTGTCGATTTGTATTGACAAGAGGGAAAAAAAGTGATAAAATCAAATGAACGATAAATCCATGAAGGATCTTAACCGATGAAAAAATATATCCTACCGATCGTCTGCATTTCGGCTCTTTCGATCCTGATATGTTTTACAGCGATCGTTTGCGAAAATAAACGCGATCGCCTCGAAAGGGAAAAATATCAAACGACACAAACAACAGTACCGCAGACAACAGTACCGCCGACAACGGTGCCGCCTCAAACAACAACGGGCACACCGACGACCTCTGATGATGTGAGCTTGCCGACCGTCGTTGTCCCGTCCGAACTGTCAATCTCCGCCGAGCATGCCTTTTTGTATGATGTCAGCACGGACAGTCTGGTCTGGAGCAAAGGAGCCATTGACGACAGGGTCTATCCTTCATCGCTGACCAAGCTTTGGACGGTACTTGTTGCACTGAATTATCTCTCACCCGACGCCCCCGTGACCGTCGGTGACGAGATCTCTCTGATCGCCGCCGATTCGTCAAAGGCAGGGCTCAAAAAAGGCATGCGCACGAATGTCGAGGGGCTGATCTATGCCATGCTCCTCCCCAGCGGCAATGATGCCGCATACGCACTCGCGGCGGCTTGCGGAAGGGCGATCGTCGGGCAGGACGATCTCTCGGGTCGGCGTGCGGTCGATGTCTTTGTCGAACGCATGAACGAGTATGCGGTGCGGAAGGGACTGATCGGCAGTCACTTCACAAATCCGGACGGATATCATGACAACGGTCATTATACCACCCCTGCCGATATGATCAAGATCGCAAAAATGTCGCTTGAGTCCGAGCTGATAGTCCGCATTTGCTCGACAGCCTCGGTCGATCTGAAGATCGAGGGCGGAGAAAATCTTTCCTTGAAAAATACAAATCTGCTCGTTGACGAAAGCTCGAAATATTATCGCCCCGAGGTGATCGGGCTTAAGACGGGATTTACGAGCCGTGCCGGATATTGTCTTGTCGCGGCGGCAAGGAAAGACGGCAGAGTGATCATCGCGGCAGTCTTTGGCAGTGAGAGCGTTTTTTTGAGATTTGACGATGTCACAACACTTTTTGATGCGATAAAAGATCAAAATTAGGCGTCGGATATTGATATATCGGCAGCGTTTGTTTCGGCAACATAAAACAATAAATATGTGAAATAATATTAGAATTTTATCAGTGTATGGGCGATCATCGATCGCTCGTGGCAAACAAATTTCGATGAACAATAAATCGACAAACAAAACAAACAACCCTCCCCTTCCGAGAAAATAATGATTACACGGATCTTTACAAAAACACGAACTAATCATCCTTCACCCACGAAGGTAGTCCTTGGCAAGGGTTGTTTCCGATATCGCCGCTTCATCACCTCTACGATCAGCTAAACACATAATAAACGCAGAAAAGGAAGAAACGCAAATGAAAACCACGAAATCACCGCTTTATATGACTGTCTATGACAAAATAAAGGGGCAGATAGTGATGGGTGTCTATCCACCGAAAAGCAAGCTGCCATCCAAACGCGTCCTTGCAGATCTGCTCGGTGTCAGCATAATAACGGTAGTCCATGCGCTCGAACTGCTCGTCGATGAGGGATATATAGTCACTCGCGAGCGAAGCGGATCTTATGTCACCTATCAAGGCGAAAACAGCCGCCCCACGACATATCATGCCCCGAGCACCGACAGCTATGAGGGCAGACTGATAGCAATGGAGAGCGGATTCCCGACCTCGGTCTATGCAAAGACCGCAAGGCATGTTTTAAGCGAACAGGGCGACAGAGTGCTCTTGCCCTCGGATGACAACGGACTTCTCTGCCTTCGCAAGGCGATCTCCGACTATTTGGCTCGAGTCCGAGACATTCGCGTCGAGCCGTCGCAGATATTTGTCGGTTCGGGTGCAAGATCGCTTTATTACTTCACCGTCCTGCTCTGCGGTCGCGACAAAAGGTACGCCATTGAAGATCCGTCATATGACAGGATCGAGAGCACCTATCGTGCACTCGGTATCGAGCCGATCAAGGCAAGCCTCGGCAAAAACGGCATCGACGGATTTGTCCTGTCCTTGCTTGACGCAGACCTTCTCCATGTTACGCCCTATTACAGCTACCCGAGCGGTATCAGCGCATCAGCCTCCAAGCGTCAGGAGTATACCGAGTGGGCGCAGATCGGTGATCGCATGCTCATCGAGGACGATTTCGGCTCGGAGCTGTGCAGATCCGGGCGTCCGTCGGACACGCTCTTTTCAGCCTCACCCGAGCGCGTGATCTATATAAACAGCTTTTCAAAGACCATCTCCCCGGCAATCAGAGCAGGCTATGCGGTCGTTCCGAAAGAGCTTGTTCCTGCTGCCCTTGCCGCCTGCGAGATCGCCCCCTGCAATCTGCCGACTCTCGATCAGTATCTGCTTGCCGAGCTTATTTCGAGCGGCGATCTCGAACGCCACATCAACCGCATCCGCCGCCGCCTTAAATCGCAAGAATAGGCAAGAAGGGTTGATTTATTCACATTTTTGGGCTATAATAACCGTAATCACTCCGTGTCGCACGGAGCGATTACGGTGAACACGCGCCTATCGCCGCTCGTCAAAATCTGCGATTTTGACAGCTTCCCTCGGTACTTGGACTCGCTTTGCTCGTCTTGACGGTGTTTTAATTTATATTTTATATATTTCTTCTCATATTTCCCGGACTTTTTCGATCATTTGCTGTAATCTGTAAAATGACCTCGGATCATCATCATTATCATAACCATTCCGAAAGGACACCGATAAATGAAACATATCATCTCTTTCGCGGTACTGTCTGTCGCACTCTCCTTGACGCTGACCTCCTGCTCGGCATTTATGAGCGAGGTGAGCCTCACGGGAGATACAAAAGCTCCGTCGCTGACCGCACCGCCATATACCAAAGAAAGCGTCACAGCCGCAACCGGAAGTCACTACAGCCCTGCTGTCGGACTTGACCCAAAGACTGCGCTTGCACAGTTTGCCGATCTTCCCGGAGAGGGCGATATATTTTTGATTGCGACCGTCACGGGCGATAATGTCGGAAAGAATCCGATCTGGCAGAGCGAGGAACGACCGACCTATTCCGCATCTGTCGAGCGTATCAACGCCGTGTCCGAAAAGTATAATCTCAAGATCGCATCCTACAAGCTCGAATACGACGAGCTTGCGCCCACGCTTGCCGAAAATATCAAAAATTATGCCTATACAGCCGATCTGCTCGTCGTTCCTGCCGCCCTCGCAGAGGAGCTTGTCAAAGAGGATCTCGTGCTGAACCTGTCGCAGACCGCTTTTTTTGACAAGACCGCCTATTATTTTGACAGAGGCATCACTGAGCTTTATAATAAGGGCGATTGCTACAGCGTCTACGGTGATGCACTTCTTGACCCCGAATCGATGCTCTGCGTCTATTACAACACCCAAATGGTCACCGCAGACATAAAATCTGCGGTAAACAGCGGCAAATGGACGCTCGATATGCTCTCGACACTTTCCGCACAGGGCGGGATCTCGTCGTGCCTGTCGCTCGATCTGCTTGTGCCCTTCTCCTGTGGGCAAGCGTATGATGAGATATTCGATAAAAACGGCGACCCGAGGGAGGCGGATGACGATATTGCCGAAATTATTTACTCGATGCGAGAATCGATCGGAGACAAATTCTCGACTGCCGATGATCCGAGTGCCTTCATAAACGGCGAATGTGCATTCTATATCGGCAAAATGTCGGATGCGAAAAAGCTGTCGAAAATGAGCGATCAGTGGTCGATCGCACCCATCCCCACCGATAAAGAGGGGTCGAAATATCCGACGGTGTATGAACCGTTTGCCGAAAAATGGCTCTTTCTCGTGCCTCGCGATGCCGCAATATCCGAACGATCGGTGCTCGTAATGTCAGCCCTTTGTGCCGCAACCTGCGATGAGCTGAAGATCTCGGTCAGGAACGAGATCAAAAAATACGTCCGAAACAATGAAACGCTCGTGATGCTCGACAGGGTCCTCGGAATAGGGGAGAGGGCGAATTAGGAATTGGCGTGATTTGGGTGTTTGGTCGGTCGATCTATTATACAACGTCCGCCGAACATCACCCCTTGTCAGGGTGGGGTAGCCGAACTTGTTTGCGATGTCCCTCACACGAGGAAGATCTGCCCGTTTGTTGGACGACCGTCCGAAAATTCCGGACAGTTCAACTCGAAGGTACACGTCAAGTCACTTGACAGATCGCATCAGAGCGATTTTGACAAGCTTGTTGAAAAGACGAAGGACAAAAATAACAACCATTATAAACCAATTCAAGGAGAAAAATCATGAGCAGCTTTGAAAATCTCAGGATAGTGGACAATTTCTATCAGACATCCCTTTATTTCCCGATGCCGACCGTTATAATCAGCACGCTTTGTGAGGACGGCAGTACAAATCTCGGACCGTACTCGCTGGTACAGCCATACTATGTCGCCGGAAAGGATTACTATGCGATGCTCCTTTGCTGTCGCAATTCCTCAAACACCGCTCAAAACATCCTGCGAAACGGCAAATGTGCACTTAATTTCATCGATGACAAGCCCTCAACCTTCAAGGAGGCGGTCAAGCTTTCCTGGCCGGGCGACAAGCCGTCGGACAAGATGCCAAAATGCAACTTCAAGCTTGAGAAGAGCATGATCGAGGAGGAAACGGGAGAGGCAAGACCGATGGTACTCACCGATGCCATCGAGGCGATCGAATGCACATGGATGCGCGAGCTTGACGGAGCTGACAAAGATCTCCCCGGAAATTTGGACGGATACGATGGTCCGTATCACGATTTTAACGGAATTACGAGCAAGTTCGGTGCGCATTTTATCCTTCGCGTCGATAAGATCCTCATGAAGAAAAAATACAGCGATGCGATCATAAACGGCGTGCGTGCAAAGGATTTCCCGCCGCTTCCGGTCGATTACGGCTATCGCGATTCGAAAAATTTCTGGTTTCACAGAAAAACGAGAATGCGCGCCGAACTGCTTCAAATGAGACAGGCGTCGCTCGAATCGGTTCGCTACGCTGCCGATCGTGCGGATGATAAGGTCAAATTCACCGACGATGCCCTGAAAACCGTCCTCGGCGTCCCGAGAGTCTTCCTTCCGCTCGTACTCAAGGGCTGTGTCGATTGGGCAAAGGAAAACGGCGTCGAGCTTGTGACTGCCGAGCATATGCAGATCATACAAGACAAACGCGCCAAGGAAAAGAACAAAAAGGCATGATAATTTTTTGCACCTTGTTGTAATAAGCAAGGTGCAAAATTGCATTGACATTATTTGTCCGACAAAGACGGATATAATCTGTTTCGTGTAGGGAACTTCCGCCGATTTTTAAGTTAGGATCGCTACGATAAAAATGATGAAAGGAGCAGTGCCGTGTCGAGCTACAATGAGCTTATCAAAAATTTTGAGAAGATCCGCACCTACATGCGCGAGTTTTATGTTTACGGATTCAAAAGTTGCGAGGATTACACCGACAAAAGTGCACGCTCTTATGACGATGAGCGGCGCAGACTCGAAAGCCGGCTTGGCGATCACATGAGCTTTACTCGCACGCAGGACGGCAAAATGTCTTTATATCCATCGACAGTCTCACGGTAGGCCACAATCCTCTCTACAATGCGTGGAAGGCAAAAAGCTCAAGTAATACAGCGAGGCAGGCATCATCGTTTGCGAAAAGGTGGGGAGACGCATCTTCTATCGAAGAGCGGAGAGTGTTGATATTTCCGAGTACGGCGCTTTTATGGCTTTTCGCCCCCGATGATTACCTGATCTACGATAAATACGGAGACGGCGATCCTTTTGAGGATGAAGAATACATAAGAAAATTCAGAGTGGTGCTTGATGCCGTGCGCACGAGCGGACAGATCAAATTCGAGATGACCGACCGTCACGGAGATAACATGTTCGTCAGATGCCGACCCGTAAAGCTTGAATATTCCGAAAAGAATGACAAGTTCAGGGTGATCACGGCAGGATGGCGCAAGGTCTCGACGGTCAATCTCGCAAGGATCAGATCCTGCGTACCCGATCGCTTCAGAGAGCTGATTTCCGAGAAATTAAAAAAACAATCGGAACTCGCAAGGCGTCCCGAGCGGTAAAAAGAGATTTTCTCCATCGGGGAAGGCTGCCGTACTTGATTGCCTCGGCAGCCGATTTATTATAGATCGAACCGCAAAAGAAGCGGGAGGAGCAAGCCCCTCCCCTACCGATGAACGAGCGTTCGGTTGCCGATCTATTGATCATCGTTTCCCTCGGAGGGAGCCCTCGGCGGAACATCTTTCTTTATCGGTCAATTTATTATCTCATATCCCTTATTGAATGGTGCATTCAATAGGGGATATTTGTTTGGCAAACACGAAGTGTTCATGGACAGTATTTCCAAAGTATAAGTGAAAAAACTTTGCGACTAATTTTTATTCATGTTAAGGTCTTTTTTCGACAAATTGTTGAAAAAACCGTTTTTTTACCAATCGCCGCCCATCTGTACGGAGCTGTCGGTCGCAGGCGTTGACTTGAAACTGTACGGGCGGTGATCGGCTTACATCTTTTTTTCTCAAAAAATAAAAAATTTTTCGAAAAAGTGTTTACAAATCGAGATAAATATAGTATAATAGAGGTACAATCGAAAATGAAAACGGCTATGAGCGGGAAGAAGAACGGTAGTTGGTCAGGCAGAGAGGGGCGTCTTGGGCTGGGAGCGTCCTATGATCGATCGGAATGTGCGCCCGTGAGCCGACGGGGCGAAGGTTTTTCCGGTAGTTCCGTCCGTCCCCCGCGTTAAGGGTCAAGAGTTACAAATCAAAGTGGAACCGCGATATATCGCCTTTGCAAATATGCAAGGGCGTTTTTTATTTTTAGTTAATCCACAAATTGAGGTGTGTTTATGGATATTTACAAGAAAATATCAAAGATATCAAAGAATTTAGACCGTGCGGCAGATGCTGTTGCCGACACGATCTGTGACATTGCCTACGATGTCGAGCAGATAAAGGAGCGTGATCCCGCCGCCGCGAGTTCGCTTGAGGTCGTCACGCTTTACTCGGGATTTCACGCGGTGACGGCGCACAAGCTCTCGCACGCCCTTCACGTCCATGGGATGGTGCTTACTGCGCGTGCGATCAGCCAAGGGATGAAGTTTTTGACCGGCATCGAGATACATCCGGGTGCGAGCCTTGGCAAGGGTGTGTTTATCGATCACGGTGCAGGTGTCGTGATCGGCGAGACTGCGGTGGTCGGCGACAACTGCACGATATACCAGGGTGTCACGCTCGGCGGCACGGGCAAGCACACGGGCAAGCGACATCCGACGCTCGGCGAGAACGTGATGGTCGGCGCGGGGGCGAAGATACTCGGTCCGGTCACCATCGGCGACAGGGCAAAGATCGCCGCAGGTGCGATCGTGCTCGGCGAGATACCGCCCGATTCGACGGCGGTAGGCATCCCCGCAAAGGTAGTTCGCCGCGACGGCGAGCGAGTTGAGCAGGATCTCGATCAGATGAACATCCCCGATCCGGTTGCGCACGAGCTTGCCGATCTCAAGGGCAGGATAGAGGCACTTGAAGGAAATAAAGAAAGAGAAGAGGACAACTAAAATGCAAATTTACAACGATCTGACAGGAAAAAAGGAAGAATTTATAACAATCGAGCCGGGCAAGGCGAAGATCTACACATGCGGACCGACTGTCTACAACTTTTTTCACATAGGCAATGCGAGATGCTTTGTTGTATTCGATATGTTTCGCCGCTATCTCGAATATCGCGGATACGAGGTCACATTTGTGCAGAATTTCACCGATGTTGACGACAAAATGATCAAAAAGGCAAACGAAGAGGGTGTCACGATCGGCGACATTGCCGAGCGTTACATCGCCGAATATTTCACTGATGCAGAGGGACTTGGTGTCAAAGCGGCAAGCGTTCATCCGCGTGCGACCGAGAATATCGGTCAGATCATCGGGCTTGTGTCGAAGCTTGTAAAGAGCGGTCACGCATATGCCACAGAGAGCGGCGATGTCTATTTCAGGACGCGTTCGTTCAAGAATTACGGATGCCTCTCGCACATGCCGATCGAGGATCTCGAGGCAGGTGCGCGAATTGCGGTCGGCGAGATCAAGGAAGATCCGATCGATTTCGCGCTTTGGAAGGCGGCGAAGGAAGGTGAGCCGGCGTGGAAGTCCCCATGGGGAATGGGCAGACCGGGCTGGCACATCGAGTGCTCTGCGATGGTCAATCGCTATCTCGGCAAAACGATCGATCTCCACTGCGGCGGCGTCGATCTTACCTTCCCGCATCACGAAAACGAGATAGCGCAGTCGGAGGCGGCAAACGGATGCAAATTCGCAAATTATTGGATGCACAACGGATTTATCAATGTTGACAACCAAAAAATGTCGAAATCGCTCAACAATTTCTTCACCGTGCGCGATGTTGCGGCAGTCTACGGATATCCCGCGATCAGATTTTTCCTCCTGTCGAGCCATTACAGAAAGCCGATCAATTACTCGACCGAGGTCATTGAGGCGGCGAAAAATTCAATCGAGCGCATACAAAACTGTGCCGAGTGCCTCGCATTCTATTTGAGAAATGCGCCCGACGGCTCGGATGAGTTGCCCGAAGAGCTTGAGCGTGCACTCGACGAGCACAAAAAGGCGTTCATCGAGCGTATGGACGACGATTTCAACACGGCAGACGCAGTGTCCGAGCTGTTTGAGATCGTGCGCGAGCTGAACAGCTTCATCGCAACCAATCCGACCAAGCAGGCGGCAAAGCGCGCGGGCGATGTCTTCCTTGAGCTTGGCAATCTGCTTGGATTCATCGGCGAGATCAAAGCCGATCCCGAGACGACCGAGAAGATCGAGAGCCTGATCGCACGCCGCAACGAGGCAAAGGCGGCAAAGGATTACGCGCTTGCCGACGAGATCAGAAACGAGCTGACCGCCATGGGAGTCGTCCTTCAGGATACCAAAAACGGCACAATGTGGAAGCTCGGGTGAGTCCGGAGAATTAAATAAAACCGAAAAATTCGCTCCCGAAGCATTTGCTTTCGGGGGCGAATTGATTATTTGTTATGTTCCGTCACGAGTCCCATGAAGAACCATCCGAGGATGGCAAATACTGCCGTTTTCAGGTAGGGACTGATGATCGATATCGCATCGGAGAGGGTCTTTGGCGTGCCCACGTCGGTTAAGGTGAGTATTGTGTCCCCAATCGTCATGACAAGTGAGACAGCAACATAGACTATTGCCGTCGCGGCGAGGGCGGTGTCGATGCCATCGTGACGTCTTTTTTTGATCGATCGGCAGATGAGAAGTGATATCGGCATGATGATGAAGACCGTGATTATGCTTAGAAAAGCGTAAAGTGCGAGATTTGTGAGTATCTCGGCGTCTTCAAACTGAGCCAGTGAATGGTTGCAGAAGTAGAATCCGCTCGGGGCGATCACCTCGTCGAGAAAGGCAAGTGCGAGCGGCACGAGCATCTCAAGCAAAAAGCCGATAATCACCAAGGAGAGCGATTGCCATGCGAAGGTCTTCGTGACGAGATCTCCTCGCTCACCGAACATATATTTGATCATGAGGGCGAGTGCGCCGAAAAAGGCGAGAGTCGAGACGACCTCCGCAAGAATGCTTGTCAGCGTATAGGGGACAGTGAGCGAATTTGCCTGAAAAATCAATGAGATCGGGCGCACTATAAGCCCTCTCACGAGCGGAAGGATGACCGTCATGAGCAGGAGCAAGCGTTTATTCTCGGTCGTTTTTGTTGACATTGATCGAAATCTTTCCTTTATATTTATAATATGCGTCAGTCGTAGAAGCGCATGACCGAGATGACCTTGCCGATGATCGTGCATTCGTCAACGATGATCGGATCCATCGTGCTGTTGCGCGGCTGAAGTCTGAAATGTCCGTCTTCTTTGTAAAAAGCCTTGACGGTCGCCCCGTCCTCGACAAGTGCGACGACGATCTCGCCGTTTTCGACGGCAGATTGCTTTCTGACGACCACGATGTCACCGTCCATGATGCCCGCCTCGATCATGCTCTCGCCCGAGACGCGCAGGGCAAAGAGAGAGGTGCTGTTGTCGCGCGCCGATTTTTTGAGCAGCGGAAAATCGAGATATCCGCGTATGTTCTCGACGGCAAGGATGGGCTGACCGGCAGTGACCCTACCGATCATCGGGATGCGCGTGTGATTTTTCTGCGTCGGGTCGATGTCCTCGGTCCGCAGTCCGCGGCTCTTGCCCGAGGATTTGTTGAGTGCACCCTTTTCGGTGAGCTTGTTTATGTAGCTGTGGACGGTCGATGTCGATCTGATCGACAGACCGCTCTGTATGTCGCGAACGCTCGGCGGATATCCGTTTTTGCGGTTGAAATCGCCGATAAATCGGTAGATCTGTTCCTCTTTTTCGGTTAGCTTTTCCATGCCTGCCTCCTGATCGATCTTTTCTTTCCGCTTTATTATATCACATTTTCTCGAAAATTTCAAACATTTGTTCTGCTTTTTTGACCGATTTTTGTAAACATATTGTTAACTTTGACAAAAACATAAAAATTCACCCAAATCTGTTGACTTTGTGGAAAAAATATGCTATAATATCGCGGAAATTTTTAATATGATCGCAACGGAGACAAAATGAACTACACAAATCAAATGAATGAGCACTACGAGAAGGACATAACCGGGATCGAGATCGATTACGCGCGCAACAGAAAATTTTTCGATCGCCGTCGCCGCGAGCGCATGGGCAAGTTTTACGCCTTTTCGGCAGGGTGCGCGGGGGTCGGCGGACTCATGGTCGTTTTAGCGATGTATTTCAGCATATTCTATTTCTATATCCCCGGCTGGATACTTCTGATCGCGGGCGCAGTCCTCGTTTGCGTCGCACTTGCCTATATTGTCAAGGAGTCGGACGTTACCGACATTTTTGAGGTCAAAAAAGGGCAGTTTGACGATGTTTGCGGTGACAAGATCGACTTTCCCGAGGATATGAAGACGATGTCGATGTCCTTTCTCGGATGCAATGTTACCCCCGAAAATATCGACAAGATGTACAAGCTGAGAAGCGGAAGATATATCGACACCGAGATCGTTCTGACATTTGTCTATGTGGACAGAATAAAGCGTCGCCTGGTCATCGGCTCCGAGACATTTTCGCTTGTCGAGGAAAAGGACGAGACTAAATTTGCCGAGCTTTCGTTCGATGCTTTTGACAAGGCGGAGATCATTGCCGACAAGATAACAGACAGCATTTCGACCTATCGCGCGGTCATCTCCAAGGACGGCGAGCGCGTGTTCGATTTTCCGTTCTCCGATTTCGACTACAGCAAAGAGGAATTTATCGGCGCACTTGCCCATTATAAGGAGCTTAAGACGATCTGAGGGGATAAAGGGTAAAAATTTATCATATCCTATTGACATAGTTGTAAAATTGTGATATAATATGACTACCGATAGCCGATTGAAAAGCAAAGCTTAATCACTTGGTGAGTGGGTTATAACATATCTGCGTTAAACATGATTAACTAATGTCCGATTTGTTATATGTTCGACTTTTACAATATCAAGATAAGGAGAGATGAACATGAACCGTCCGATATCAATACGTCCGTCGAAAGACATACGAACAAATTATGCCGCTGTTTCGGAGCTGACGCGCGAGAATCCGGTCGCGATCACGGTAAACGGCAAAGAAGACACCGTTCTGCTCAGCCATGAGGACTTTTGCGAACGGCTGAACTACATTTCCGAGCTTGAGGCAAGGCTTGCCGTATACGAACATCTGGCGCAAGCGGCTGACGATGTTAAGCTTTGTCGCATTGAGGATGCGAACGTTGCCGTTGCCGATATTCTCGCCGATCTGCAGAATCTCGACCTTGATACCTGACATATGATGAACTGCAAAGTTAAATTTACCGCGACGGCGAAAGAGGATCTGCGGTCTGTCACATATTATATCGCACGCGAGTCGGGAGATAAGAGCGTTGCCGAGCGGTTTTTGAAGGATATTCAGAAAAAGTGCGAGATCTTGGAAGGTTTTCCTGAGATCGGTGCCATTCCGCGAGATCGGGTTCTTATGAGCCTTGGGTATCGATTTTTGGTGCATGGCGATTATTTGATCTTCTATGATTACCAAAGGGACGTAGACACGGTCAACATCCTTGCCGTCTTCAATTCAAAGCGCGATTACATGCGCGTGATGAGAAAAATGATCTATCGGTAGAAGAGCTTGCTTTGTCCGTGTTTTCCGCACCCGTACGGAGAGATCGATCTATCATACCACGACCGCTCAAAAAATCAGCCCTCGACCTTTCATCGAGGGCTGGTTTTTTTAATTGTCTTCTTTTCTCATTACCATTTCTTGGTAATCTGACATTGATATAAGGACGTTTCTCGGTTTTTGACCGTCGGGGGCGGATACGATTCCCATTTCGGTCATGCGGTCGATGATCTTTGCCGCACGACCGTAGCCGAGTCCCATGCGGCGTTGCAGGAGAGATGTTGATATCTTTCCGCTCTCGACCGCGACGTGTACGCACTCCATAAACTTCGGATCGATCTCGCCGTCGTCCTCCGCACTGCCGAACGCACCCTTCTTTTTGCTGAATTCCTCACATTCCGCCTCGTGCTCGCGGATCTCGTCGATCGCACGCTTGTCATACTCGACCTCGCCGTAGCTGTCCTTGATGTATTCGCAGACTGCCTCGACCTCACGATCCGAGACAAATGCGCCCTGAACTCTGATCGGCTTCATCGCTCCGACCGGCGCATAGAGCATGTCGCCCTGTCCGATCAGCTTTTCCGCACCCGCTATGTCGATGATCGTTCTTGAGTCAACATTCGAGCGGACGGTGAACGCAATACGTGAGGGAATGTTTGCCTTGATCAGACCGGTGATAACATCGACCGAGGGTCGCTGTGTACCTATTATAAGGTGCATGCCCGCCGCTCTCGCTTTTTGAGCTATGCGGCAGATCGAGTCCTCGACCGTGTCGGGGGCGGACATCATGAGGTCGGCAAGCTCGTCGATGACGATAACTATCGAGGGCATCTTTTCGCCGACGCCCGTCTCGTCAACAAGCTTGTTGTAGCCCTTGACATCGCGCACGCCTGCCTCCTCGATCATCTCGTACCGCTTTTCCATCTCGGCGACTGCCCATGTCAGCGAGCCTGCCGCCTTTTTGGGATTTGTGACAACCGGAACCAGCAGGTGCGGCAGCTTGTTGTAAACTCCAAGCTCGACCTTCTTGGGGTCGATAAGTATCAGCTTGACCTCATCGGGGGTGGCTCTGAAGAGAAGGGAAGTGATCAGCGAGTTTATGCAGACCGATTTACCCGAGCCTGTTGTTCCCGCGATCAAAAGGTGGGGCATCTTCGCGATGTCAACAAATATCGGCGCGCCCGCAACATCCATTCCGAGTGCGGCGGTCACACGCGATCCCGCCTGTCCGAATTTCGGATCTTCGAGCAGGTCGCGGAGATATACCGTCTCCCTTGTGCGGTTTGGCACCTCGATTCCGACGGCTGCCTTGCCCGGGATGGGTGCCTCTATTCGGACACCCGAAGTCTCAAGATTCAGTGCAATGTCGTCAACGAGATTTGCTATCGCACGCACGCGAACGCCTTGATCGGGAAGTAATTCGTATCTTGTTATCGTCGGTCCGCGCGAGATCGATGTGATCTTCGTCTTGACCTTGAAGGACTCAAGTGCCGATACCAGCTTGACACCGTTTGCCTTAAGCTCCTCCGAGTGATCGGCGTTCAGTCCGCCCTGATCTTTGTGAAGAAGTGTCAGCGGCGGAAATTTGTATTCGTGCCTTTGCGTCTGCTCGTCGGGATCGGCAAGATCCGGGTCGGTCAGCGCATGGTCGTTTTCGTCCGACTCGTGAAGATCGGCGATCTTTTCAAATTGATCGTCGGTCGATGACATGACCTCACCTGTCGAGCTGTCAACCTGCATTCCTTCGACCTTGACCGCTTTCTCGGTCTTGTTTGCGTTGTCATCACCGCCGATTGCGCCCGAGCCGTCACGCGGAACGCCGTTTTCGTCAAATAAAATGTCGATCAGCTCGCGATCCGGCTTGCCGTCCGTCTTGCCGCTATCATTACCGTTGACATATGGGTTCGGATCGTATGGCTCTGGAGGCTCTTTTGCCGCTCTCGCCTTTTCGGCTGCAAGTGCCGCCTCCTCAAGCTTTGGCGGAAGCGTTTGCCCAAGCCGGGGATCGGATACCGGACGGCTTTCCTCGATGTTTTCGTATTCAAGCGGCTTTATGCTCACCGATCTCTCGGGGAGCTTGCCTTCGTCCGGGAATATCTTTATCCTGCGATGCGGTCTTTCGTCCTCAACATCCTCCTCAACGTCGTCCTCCTCGTCGCTTTTTGCCTGCTGTCTTGCGCGTTTTCCGATCTCGCGCGCCTCCTTGATCCTGCGCTCGTCCTCGCGATCAAGCTCTTTGGCTCTCTCGCGACGCATCTCGGCGCGAGAGCGAAGGGCGTTTTTGATCCTTCTTATAAGCAAGACTATCGCACGAACGATCCTCGACGGCGTGATCTCGGTCAAAACGAGCATCGCACCTGCCGCGATCAGAAGGATGAATATCCAAGCGATCTTTTTTAACAATAAGTAGAAAACTCCGCCGATCGCCGCACCGATGATTCCCCCTCGGTTGACGGCAGGGCGCGCCGCCGTTTGGATGGAAAGCTCCCATGCCTGCTTTAATTCGTAAAAAGGCGGCATTTCGGGGCGTGAAACACTGAAAAACAGATAAAATATCGACGACATCGAACAGATGAATATCGCGGCAGCGATCACTTTTGCGGCGATCGTGTCGGTGGCGATCGCACGCTTTGCGATAAGTGCTATGTAGATCAATGCGATCGGGACGAGCCATGCGCCGATGCCGAGCAGACCGTAGAGCAGGGCACAGATGCAGTATCCGACAGGCCCCGTGATGACGCCCGACGCTCCGTCCTTCATGCGTGTTAAAATAAGTATCAAAAATATCAGCGCGCCGAGCAATCCGCAGACCGTCGAGACGATCTGCGCACCAATGTCGCTCTGTTCGATCTCCGCTTTGCCGACCTTTTGCCGCTGATCCTGCTTTTTCGGCTGATTTTGCGGTGATCTGCCGCCGCCCGTGCCCCTGCTGTTGCCGCCGCTCGACTTGTTGCCTGTGTTTTTGCCTGCCATTGTCTGCGACCTCCTTGTCCTGAAATTGATCGATCAGCGCACGATCGAGTATATCACAGCCCCGACGCCGACCGCGAGACTGTATATCGAAAAGTATTTGAACGTGCTCTTTTTCGCAATGAACTGTAAGAGCTTCATCGCCAAAACGCCCACGATTCCCGCTGTCAGCGCACCTGCGAAGTATATGCAAAGCGACGACGGATCTTCGGTGGCGACCGTCGAAACGAAATCGGGGAGCTTCAGCACACACGCACCGAGAATTGCGGGTATCGACATTATAAACGAAAACTTGACCGCAAATTCGCGCGTCAATTTCTGCGTCAGACCGACCGTGATCGTCGTACCCGAACGCGAAAGTCCGGGGAATACCGCGATCATCTGCGACAGTCCGACGATCAAAGCGTTCTTCGGACTCATCTCACAAAGCCCTTTCGAGCCGCGCGGGAGAAGATCGGATATGAACAGCATGACCGAATTCACGATCAGAATGATGCCGACAGCAAGCAGTGAGCCTGCAACGGCCTCTATGTAGTGATCGAGCAACGCTGCAGGGATCAGCGGAAAAGTTGCGATCAGAACGAGTATCACAAATCGCTCGCCCTCGGTGTAGCTCGAAAACTTGAAATTTTTGCGAAAAAGCTTGCCGATAAGGCTGAAAAATGATGTGATCAGCTGCATGATGTCGCGCCTGTACACGATCATGACCGCAACGAGCGTCCCGAGATGAAGCAAAACATCAAATGCCAGATTTTCGGTCGCATCGCCGTCTCCGAGCAGAGCGTGGAAGATGGCAAGATGTCCCGATGACGATATCGGCAAAAACTCGGCAAGACCTTGTACGGCACCGTATATCAGCGATTCAATTATGTTCATTGTGAAAGATCCTTTCCTGCTGCTTTCTATCTTATTATAATACCACATTTTGATCGAAATTACAAGGGCTATTTTCGCTTTTTTCTTAAATTTTCCGCAAATTTACACTTCCATGGCTTAATTATCCTTCGATTTTTGTAAACCTTCTGTGAATTTGTGCAAAATAACATCATTTTTGCTTGAAAAATCGGAATCTTTGTGCTATAATGGCAAGCGTGCTAACTTTCACTCGTGAAAGACACTCGTGAAAGACACTCGTGAAAGACAC
>CAZORL010000008.1:0-41337 GCA_964582375.1 uncultured Lachnospiraceae bacterium | reverse complement strand
CACTCGTGAAAGACACTCGTGAAAGACACTCGTGAAAGACACGCGTGAAGGACACTCGTGAAAGACACGCGTAAAAAACACACGAGAAAGCAAGCCAAAATCCACAACGAAGGAGGAAGATCGATGAAATTCAAAGGTCTGTCGGTTAAACTGAAATTGTTCGCCGGTGCACCCGCAGTGTCTGTCCTTGTCTGCCTCCTCTTTGCCGCCACACTCGCCGTCACAGTCTCGATCTGCTCGCAAGAGGACGATCATGCCGAAAAGCTTGCACCCGGTCGCGTGAACATCGCCGAGGTCGATGTCCCGATCATTGATGATGAGAGCGAAAACGACGATATTGACGACAATATATATAATAATGAAGAAAATATCACTACCGATGACGATATCGCCTTCGGTGAGTTTACTTTTTTGCCATTTCTGAGCGGCGTTATCAGATTTGACGGCGAGGATGAAGAACCTCTCGTTCCCCCGATGAACGACCCCGACGACCAAACCGAGACCGCACCCGAGACGACCGAACCCGTGCCGGTTACCACAACGACAGTTGTGACGACCACGACAAAAGCTCCGGAAACAACGACCAAAAAGCCGCAGACCACGAAAAAACCGTCAACGACCACCGATAAGCCGGTCCCCGACCTCTCGGGCACGAAAGACGGTGCGGCGGCGATCGTCAAGGTCGCAAACAGCCAGATCGGCGTCAAAGAATCGCCGTATAATAATGTAAAATATAATACATGGTACTACGGCAGGGAGGTCAAGGACAAAAATTCAAGAGATACATCCCATGCATGGTGCGTCGTGTTCATCTCTTGGTGCGCCGACAGAGCGGGCATCTCGACCGATATCGTCCCAAAGACCGCAGGCGTCGGATCGATCATGAATTTCTACAAAAATGAAGGCAGATACAAGACACGCTCGAGCGGATATGTTCCCAAAGTCGGCGATATAGCGATCTTCGGCAACGCATCTCACGCAGGTATCGTCGTTGCATGCGACGGGAAAACAGTCAGCATTGTCGAGGGTAACTATTCGGACAGCGTAAAGCTCAATACATATAAGGTGGGCACAAGAACCATCTCCGGCTATTGCGCCCCCAACTATAAGTAAAAAGACACCGACCGACATGGTCGGCATCTTTTTTATCGGGCGATCGAGATAAACAATTGCGCAAGCCTTTCCTCGAGAGAATGATGATCGATTCGTGTTTTTGGATAGTGTCTTTTGATGGTTTGATTTGCCGTGAAGCGATCATCCAAACAACCCCTCGGATTTATTTGATCATTCCACCGCTATCCCCACCCCCTCCTTTTATATACTATAATGCCGCACTTGTCTGAGAATTTGCCGACAAAGCAAATTCAATAAAATTTTTGCAAATAATTTTTCAAAATTTTTTCGATTTTCTATTGACAAAACGGAAATAAGGTGATATAATAGACCAAAATAGAGTTGGTGGCGCGTAGGGGAACTCTCCCTAAAGCCGGCTTTAGTTTTAGCATCAAAAGATGCAGAAAGGAAATAATATGAAAAAAGTATTATCACTCATCCTTGCGATCGTGATGATCGCAATGCTTGTGCCGGCAGCTGTCGTCACGGCAGAAACAATCGATGACACAAAGGAAATGACTGTTCCCGGCTCAACAGCACAAACCGGAGCTATCGCTACAGTTACCAAGAAGTATTTCGCGGTTTCATTCACAATGAAGGCTGCAAAGAATGCAGGAGTTCTCCTTGACAATGGTTGTTGCGGAATTTACTTCGGCGACAACGACGATAACTGCATGTTCATTCCCTACGAAGAAAATCACACCGCCACACAGCGCGGTATCGGCATTTGGGGCGGTGCAAAGGTAGTTTTCGGTAAATGGTGGGGAATCCCCGATTTCGGCGCAGCTGCTAACGCTCCCATCGATGAGTACGTTGATAAATATGTAACCATCCTTGCACTCGGAACGATGAACGACAACGGTACTGCTACTATCTCGGCATATGTAAATGGTAAAAAGGTTCATGTTTGGGGCAACCAAGACGAGGCAACCGGCAAGTTCAACGGCAAACTCAACTGGGCAGTTAAGCTCACCGGCGTTACCGCTGACATTAAGTTCATGCAGTCCGATTCTCCCATGCTCGTTATCGCTCCCGAGACAGCATCGATCGGATGCACTGACAACAAGGTAACCGTTACGGCAAATGTTGTCAATAACCCGGGCGTTAACATTCTTCCTATTTACCCCTCTGCTGACGACTTTGATTTCATGGGCCCTGAGTACAAATATGACGAAGAAGAGGAAGAAGATGTATTGGACAGCAAGGTCTTCAACGACGCTACTGTTGGTGTAGGCGGCGTTGTTTATGACGCAGGATCTAAAGATACTAAGAAGACCGGCAAGCTTTCCAGCTTCACCTTTAAGGCAAAAAAGAGTATTACTACCGATTTCAAGGTAGATCTCACCATTTTGGAAGCTCAGCAGCCCGTTAACTTGGAACCTGGTGAAAATGTTCCTACATTCACCGTTCCTGCATATGTTGCGGTTGCTCACGGCGAGGGCAAGGAGATCGTGGATGACTCCGCTCTCGTTTCCGGCGCAACATGTACTTCCAAGGCTGTTTATAACAAGACTTGTGACTGCGGATTGGTTCTTGCCGACACATTTGAGGCCGGAGAGCTTGCTCCTCATACATGGGCTGAGAAGGCTGATGACGAGTTCCTGAAGGATGCCGCAACCTGCACAAAGAAGGCAGTTTACTACAAGAGCTGCTCTGTCTGCGGTGCGAAGAGCGAAGATACTTTCGAGTACGGCGAGCCTACCGGTGATCACAACTTCACAGGCGATTGGAAGCATGACGAGACCGATCACTGGCAGAACTGTGGTTGCGGAGCAGAAGGTCCGAAGACCTCACACGACTACGACAACGACTGCGATGCAGATTGTAACACCTGCGGCGCAACTCGCACAGTTAACCACAACTGGGCTGAGAAAGTTGCCGACGAGTACCTGAAGGATGCCGCAACCTGCACAAAGAAGGCAGTTTACTACAAGAGCTGCTCTGTCTGCGGTGCGAAGGGCGAAGAGACATTCGAGGCCGGCGAAACCACCGATCATGCATTCGGCGATTGGAAGCATGACAACGACAAGCACTGGAAAGAGTGCGCAGGCTGTGGCGCAAAGGATGCCGAGGCAGCACACGCTTACGGTGAAGGCGTTGTAACCAAAGAGCCTACCACCACAAAAGAGGGCGAGAAGACCTTCACCTGCGAGTGCGGCGCTACCAAGACCGAGAAGATCGACAAGCTTCCCGTGGAAGATGCTCCGAAGACCGGTTCGACCACTGCACTTATCGCAGCAGTTGCACTTCTTAGCGTAACTGCAGGCGCAGCAGTAGTTATTACCCGCAAAAAGAGAGAGATCTGATCTCTTCTGATCTCTATTAAATAACGACAAAAGACCATGGCAATTGCCATGGTCTTTTGTCGTGAAGAAAGGAAATATTAAGAATAAAGGTTGATTCCTTTGCTTGTTAAAACATCCTGTATTTCTTTGGCAGAAAGAACATCCGGGGTGATGCCTTTAGAGATCGACAGCCCTGCCGCGATGCCGGCCGCCTGACCGATGTTGAGGCTGATGTTCATGACCCTGTAGGATGCATGTGCACGGTGTGTTCCGCTGATGCATCTGCCGGCAGTCAGGAGATTTTTGTTGACATTCGGGAGAAGCGCACGATATGGAATGTCGTAAAGCTGTGATTGTTGCGGCAGTCCCTCGCTCTCGCTTTGTCCGCCACCCGACGGATTGTGAATATCAATGGCGAAAAATGCATTATGTACAACAACATCGTCAAACTTTCTGCCCTCGATCAGATCTTCGGCAGTGAGGATATATTTACCCATCACACGTCTGCTCTCGCGCACGCCGATAATATCAGAGCTGTCTTTGATCCGGATGTTTTCATAACCTTTAATGTTGTTTCTCAAAAAGTCAACGACCTTGCCCATCTGCTCTCGAAGCTCTGTCTGTGCACTCGTGTAATCGGCAGTGTCGAGCGAGTTGTAACCATTCGCTTGTGTTGCGTTGACCATCTGCTCATCGGGGTAAATACTGTCATAAAGTCGGACGATACTGACATTTTTCGGCAATTCGCCGCTTTTTTCGGCTCTTTTGCAAAGTTCGAGATAACCAATGCCGCATGGGAGAGGTGTGTCCATCTCCTCGTGCTTGCAGATGATCTGACATCCTTCCTTAATGCCGTTTATTGTGAACATGATCGAACATGGTTGACAAAGATGATCCTCACGACCGACCTCGATCTGTTCGTCCGCAAGATAGGAAAGCACGGCATCACCGCTTGCGTCAATGAAGATGTTTGCATAAACGGTGCAAAGACCGCTTTGTGTTGTGTATGCGATACTCTTTATTTGTCCTGCCTCGCACTCTGCCCCACACACGGTCGAGTTCAGTATAACATCCACGTCTTTGTCGGACAAAAGCTTTGTCAATTTAATCTTCGCATCCTCGAAATCGTGTACGAGATCGGGGTTCATGTTCGGTTTTAACAATTCGTTTATCTCATCCGCCATCGAGTTTTTGACGTAGCCGCCCATCATAGGTCCGACATGGCCGTGTGTGAGATTGCCGCCGACTACTCCTGCGCGTTCGATCACGAGAACCGATGCGCCCATCTCTTTTGCCGAAATTGCGGCGGCAATGCCCGACGGTCCTCCGCCGACGACAACGACGTCGTATGTTTTACTTGCACTTTGCGTTAAGTTGAAATTCATTCCTTCACGCTCCTTCCCGAAAAGATTATATCATATTTTTTTACGCATGTCAACCAAAATCGTACATTTTGCTACTGTCGTTGCAGAAAAAATGTTGTATAATGGACACGCGAGATCGAGCGGGCGATCTTTCGCAAGAAAAACTATAATGAATATAATAAAATAAGGGCTGATCGCTTTGATCGCCCGAAAAGAAAGGAATGTTTCAAATGAAATACGTGAATTTCGATGCTGTCGCACTCAGACTTCTGTCCGGGGCGGTCTTTGTCGGTATTGGCGCAAAGCTACGCATGCTCTCCCTGCCGCTGATTCTGCTCGGACTGCTCATGCTCGTAGATTACGGAACGGGGCTGTCAAGAGCGTGGATGTCGGGGAGCTTATCAAGCAGAAAGAGTATTGCAGGGATTGTGAAAAAGGTCTCGTATCTTGCGACCGTTGCGGTCGGCGTCGCTTGCGATTATGTTATCAGATACGGATTTGCGTCAGCCGGGTATAATTCATTCCCAAACTGCGCCGTTTCCGTTGTCATTCTTGTATGGTTGATCGTCAATGAGATGATATCCATCCTCGAGAATATCTCGGAGATGGGAGTGCCCGTGCCGAGCTTTCTCCTTCGCCTCGTGGCAAGGTTGAAGGTCAACGCCGATAACGCCGCAGTGTACGAGGAAACAGAAAAAAAGACGGTAAATAATAAAAAGGAGGGCAAAAATGGCGAAGAAAGCGATAGAAAATGATGTAAAAGTGTATTCTCGTACTCGTGATGGCGAGAAAAAGCTCTCTGCCAATTTTCGCGTTCGAGAATTTGCCTGCAAGGACGGCACCGATCTGATTATCATCTCGGATGCACTTGTCGAACTGCTTCAAGCAATCCGCGATCATTTCGCCGCACCCGTCATCATAAGCAGTGGCTATCGAACGTCCGCACACGATAAAAGGGTCGGTGGCTCGGGTTCGGGCTATCACACCAAGGGTATGGCTGCCGATATTTATATTTCGTCAGTCCCGCCTGTCAAGATCGCCGCGTTTGCTCAGACAAAACTTGGCAGATCGGGCGGTGTTGAGTGTGGCGCGTACAGCACGGGCGGCTATGTTCATGTCGATGTCAGAGAGGGCAAGTGGCGTGCAGTGAAGTCGAGCTCGGCAATCAATTATCAAAGCGTTTCGACACTTTTCCCGACTATAAGAAAGGGCAGTCATTCGCAAAGCACGACAATTCTCCAACGAGAGCTGAAAAGAGCGGGCTTTGACCCGGGTGCGATTGACGGTATCTGCGGCAAGAACACTGTGTCGGCGATCATCGCATATCAAAAGTCAAAAGGTCTTGATCCCGACGGCATCTGCGGCAAAAAGACCTGGTCGGCAATCTGCGGGATGTGATATTAACACGATAACAAAAAAACATCGCATACCATGGCGGTATGCGATGTTTTTTTAGCAAAGCTCAAATTATTTAACTTCAACTTCTGCGCCGGAAGCCTTGAGAGCCTCAGCGAGCTTGTCAGCCTCATCCTTCGAGATGCCTTCCTTAACAGCCTTAGGAGCACCCTCAACGAGGTCCTTTGCGTCCTTAAGACCAAGGCCGGTAGCCTCACGGACTGCCTTGATAACTGCGAGCTTGTTTGCGCCGAATCCCTTAAGGATAACGTCGAACTCAGTCTTTTCCTCAGCTGCGGGAGCTGCTGCGCCGCCTGCTGCTGCGCCGCCTGCTACTGCTACTGCGGTTGCCGATACGCCGAACTCTTCCTCGAGCATCTTTACGAGGTCGTTCATGTCAAGAATTGTAAGATTTTTGATCTCTTCAAAGAGAGCTGTTACTTTCTCGTTTGCCATTTTTAATTTCCTCCGTTAGTTGGTTTTAATAATAATATGTGTTTGCAGCGTTTTTACTCAGCTGCGGGAGCTTCTGCAGACTCTTCTGCAGCGGGTGCCTGCTCTTTGTCGATGATAGCTTGGAGCACCATAGCCAGCTTGCTGACCGGGCTCTTCATGCTGCCGAGCAGTTTTCCGACCAGAATCGGCTTTGCGGGGACTGCCGCAAGAGCGTTGACCTCATCGGCGTTCATTGTTTTGCCGTCGACAAAACCTGCCTTGATCGTGAATGACTCGATCTTATCGGCATACTCTTTGAGGATCTTCGCGGGAGCGACCTCATCGCCTGTGGTTGTGGCGATCGCGTTCATGCCGTTAAGCTCGCCCTTGATATCACCGTATCCTGCCTGATCGAGAGCCATACCGGTAAAGGTGTTTTTGTAGACCTTGTACTCAACTCCCGCCTTGCGGAGTGCGGCACGGAGAGCTGTGTCATCCTCGACCGTGATGCCCTGATAGGAAACGATAACGCCTGCGGTTGCATTCTTTACCTTTTCGGAAAGCTCCGCAACGATCGCTTTGTTCTTTTCAAGTACACTTGCGCTTGGCATTGTTTTACCTCCTGTTTGAAATAAAAATAAAAAAATCCTTTGACACCGAAGACGGTTCGAAGGAAAGACAGAGAGACGCCGCGCGCCATATTTAATTCTTTGTGCTTTCACCTCGGCGGGACTTACGCGGACTTTGACCGCACCTGCTGTCTTTGGTTACCTGGGTATTATATCAGATTTTTTGCCTTTTGTCAAGCCCTTTTCGGAAAAAAGTTTGATTTTTTGCAAAAATTATTCCGTATCAAGGTCAAAACAGCTGCGGACTGCCGTATACGGGCGAACATAAGTGTCGGCGACTGCCACATGTGCCGGGTGGGTCGAATATGCAGCAAGGGCATCGGCATCCCTGAATGTTGAGTCGAGCATCAGATCGGCGTTTGACGAGGGAAGGGGAACTGTGTATACGCGAATGTCGAGAAGTCCCGGGATCTGCCCTGCAAGCGACTCGAGATTTGCCTTAATATTCTTCTTGATCATTCGCTTTTGATCGGATGTGTATTCGTCTCTCAGTTTCCACAAAATGATGTGCTTTACCATATTTTCCTCCGAGTCTGTTATTTTGGGACTATTATACCACATTTGCTCGCAAAAGTCAATAGTCGTGCGGTCATGCAAAATCGTCATATCGACACATCATATCTGTTATAGCTGTTTTCTTCGTGAAAACGGTCAATTCTGCCACAAAAAAGGTCGAATTGACGATATTGTGAAATAATTGTAAAATCCCGTGAAGTCACTTGATTTTTTAATAAAATTATTGTATAATGTATTCTGGCGGACAAGGGATAAACGATCATCCGCCGCAAGCGATGTTAACTATATCTTTATAAAAGGAGAGGAAAAATATGACCAACAACAAGTATGTTCTTGATTGGATCAAGGAAATGGCTGACATGACACAGCCCGATCGCATCGTCTGGATCGACGGCAGCGAGGAGCAGGCAGACGCACTCCGCAAAGAGGCATGCGCAAGCGGCGAGCTTGTAAAGCTCAATGAGGAAAAGCTCCCGAACTGCTATCTGCACCGCACTGCGGTAAACGACGTTGCACGTGTTGAAGGAAGAACCTTCATCTGCACCCCCACAAAGGAAGAGGCAGGCAACATCAACAACTGGGTAGAACCCTCTGAAATGTACGCAAAGCTGAAAAAGCTTTACACAGGCTCGATGAAGGGCAGAACAATGTATGTCATCCCCTATTCGATGGCAGTTGTCGGCTCGGATTTCGCAAAGATCGGTATCGAGCTTACCGACTCTATCTATGTCGTGCTTAACATGCTCATCATGACTCGCGTCGGCAAGAGTGTTATCGATGCGCTCGGCGACAGCCCCGACTATGTCAAGGGTCTTCACGCAACCGCTGACTGCGACGAAAACAACAGATACATCACCCACTTCCCGCAGGACAACACCATCATGTCGGTCAACTCGGCATACGGCGGAAATGTTCTCCTCGGCAAAAAGTGCTTCGCTCTCCGCATTGCATCCTATCTCGGACGCAAAGAGGGTTGGATGGCTGAGCACATGCTCATCCTCGGACTTGAATATCCCGACGGAACTATCAAGTACATCACCGCGGCATTCCCGTCCGCATGCGGCAAGACCAATCTCGCAATGCTCATTCCGCCCGAAATTTACAGAAACAAGGGCTACAAGGTTTGGTGCGTCGGCGATGATATCGCATGGCTTCGCGTTAATCCCGAGGACG
Source organism: uncultured Lachnospiraceae bacterium (assembly GCA_964582375.1). Taxonomy (GTDB): domain Bacteria; phylum Bacillota; class Clostridia; order Oscillospirales; family CAG-272; genus CAKSQF01. The sequence continues at coordinate 32,427 of CAZORL010000008.1, read as the reverse complement.
GCAAACTCTACGCCATCAACCCCGAGAACGGCTTCTTCGGTGTTGCTCCCGGCACAAACTCGCACTCCAATCCGAACGCGCTTGCAACCACCATGCGCGACACCATCTTCACCAATGTCTGCCTGAACACCAAGGACATGACCGTTTGGTGGGAAGGTCACGACGATCCCGCACCTGCTCCCGAGTATGCGATCAACTGGAAGGGCGAGCCTTGGGACTACCGCACATACAACAAGGCTGACAAGGTCAACACCTCGGGTGCACATCCCAACTCGCGTTTCACCGCGAAAGCTGAGAACTGCCCCTGCATCTCTTCCGAGTTCAACTCGAAGATCGGTGTACCGGTATCGGCTATCATCTTCGGCGGACGCCGCGCAAAGACCGCTCCGCTGGTATATCAGTCATTCGGCTGGCAGCACGGAACATTCGTTGGTTCGATCATGGCATCCGAGACGACCGCAGCAGCATCGGGTGCTGTCGGCGTAGTTCGTCGCGATCCTATGGCTATGCGCCCCTTCGTTGGCTACAATATGGGCGATTACTTCGCACATTGGCTTGAAATGGGCAAAAAGATTCCCCACGCTCCGAAGATCTTCCACGTCAACTGGTTCAGAACCGATGACGAGGGACACTTCATTTGGCCCGGATTCGGCGACAACATGCGTGTTCTTCTTTGGATCCTTGCTCGCTGCGAGGACAAGGTTGACGCTGTAGAGTCGGCGATCGGATACCTGCCGAAGCCTGAGGATATCAATGTTGAAGGACTTGATATTTCGGAAGAAACTCTCCGCGATCTCCTTTCTGTCGATCACGACAGCTGGAAGGCTGATATCGAGAACATCAAGGAATTCTACGCTCAGATCGGCGATCACGTTCCCACTGAGCTGTATGAGGAGCTTGCCGCTCTCGAAAAGAGACTCGGTTGATCTTGATAAACAGCCAATAAGTTCTCAGAAAGAACTTTGCAAATTTCAGCAGAAGGACATCCCTTCTGCTGATTTTGCGTTTGGCACATCCGTGGGGACTCTACCATGGGATTGTTGTTTATCACGCTTATCCATTATCTTGCCGATAACACCAAACTGATTTTATTTGGAGAAAAATATGAAATTTTACGATTGCCATGTTCACACCATGGCATCACACGATTCAAAGCAGACGCCCGAGGGGGCTTGCGAGGCGGCGATCGGTGCGGGGCTTTGTGGGATCGCCTTTACCGACCATGCCGATCCCTTCTTTTTCGATCGTGAAAGGACGCTCGAAAACATCAAACGCTCTGTCAGATGGGCGCGGGAGGCAGACGAAAAATATGGCGGAAAACTGCGAGTTTTTCACGGGATCGAGATGGGCGAGCCGCTTATCTGTCCCGAAAAGACCGATATGCTCTTCTCGCTGTCCGATTATGATGTTGTCCTCGGCTCGGTTCACACCGTCTATCTTGAGGACATAGACGACTCATATTCGCGCATCAATTTCGATGCCGATCATGCGGATGAGGGCAAGATACACCGCTTCCTTGACAAATATTTTTTGCAGATGCTTGATATGGCAGAGTGGGGCGATTTTGACATACTCACCCACCTCACTTGTCCGCTTCGCTATCTGAACGGCAAATACGGTCGCGGCGTAACGCTCGATCGCCACTCTGATGTCATTGACCGAATACTCGAGGTAATAATCGGACGATCGATCTCGCTTGAAGTGAACACATCGGGCATCGATGCCGCTTACGGTGATTTTATGCCGATGCGCTCGATCGTCGAGCGATATTATGCGCTCGGCGGACGCATGGTGACCCTTGGGTCGGATGCACACAACTCCGAGCGCGTCGGTCACGGACTTGACGCGGCGGCAGAGATGCTCGCAGAGATCGGGTTCGAGGGCATATACCATTACGAAAACAGAGTGCCGATGTTTGATCGGTTTGATACTAAAAAAGGCGGTGACCACGAGTGATAAACATCTCTTTTTCGGTCGATTCGGTCGATTATGACAGCCTTATCGACATCCTGCTCCCAAAACTCTCCGAGTTTGTGTCATCGTCGTCCGATCCCAAGGTGAAAATGATGGCGTCGATGCCGACATCACCGGTGAGTGCGATGCTGAAGGCTCTGTCCGAGGAGAAAAAAGAGGCACTTTGCAGATCGCTCCTTTCGCAGAACAGCAAAAAACTTGCCGCACTGCTCGAAGACGAGGCAATGCGGCAGGGTGTGCGTGTCAGAATATCGAATGTTTCGGTAGACTGACCTATATTTTCGATATATCGACCGTTTTGTCGCCGGCAAGGAAGCGAACCGAGCGTTCGACACTGATCTTTGTTTTTGCGTCGAGCTTTTCGCCCGCATATCGGTAGTCGAACGACCTGGCAAACGTCGAGACATCATCGCAGAGTGAGAGCAGGTAATCGCCGACGAGTGTGGTCATTGCATCCGAAAAATCCGAGTAATCTCGCTTTTTCATCTCGGATGACGCTGTTCTGAGCATTGCGGCGGCGTGCCCGATGCAGATATACGGCTGTGACGACAGTTTTTTTCTGAATTCGTCATCGGTCTGCCACATGTAAACGGCGTTGGAGATCAGCCGCTTCATGTTGTATTCAATGCGTGAGCAGACATAGCAGTCATCCGACAGCTCGCCGAGAATTTTTGCGATCTTGTCGGGCGAGGGTTTCATCAGCCCCTTTTTGTTGACTGCACCTGACAGCTCGCCGAGATGGCTTTCGAGCATGAGTGCGAGCGGCAGTCGCTTTGATATTCGGAGCATTTTGGTAAAATGTGCCGAGCAAAAGCCCTGTTTGTTGGTCTTTATCCGTATGTCGGGCTCCATCATTGACGCACCAAGGATAAGCTCCAGCTCGTCTGTCTCGAGTTTTGCGGCAAGCGTGCAGAACGGACAGCTGTCCGAGCCGTCAGCCATGTTTTCCTCAAAGACTTCGTTGATCGGTATCGTGTAAATCGTTTCTGCCATTGTTAGCTCCTTTTTACTTAGAAAAATGGGGAAAGTTAAAGAAAATGAATGATATTTTGAAAAAATACGAGGTACTGAGCGATGGCGGCGATGTTGTCGTAAGATCGCTTGACCATTTTGATCCCGACCTTGTTTTTGACTGCGGACAGTGCTTCCGCTTTGCCAAAAGAGATGGGGTGTGGCAGGGGATTGCCCGCGGCAGATTGCTCAGGCTCGTGCGAGAGGGCGATGATCTCCGAATATTCGACATGGGTATTGCCGAGTTTGAGTCGGTTTGGCTTGAATATCTCGGGCTGACGCTTGATTACGATGCAGTTCGCGGAAGCTTTGACGCTGACGACAGACATCTATCGGATGCCGCCGATGTGGGGCAGGGGATCCGCATTCTCGGACAAGAGCCGTGGGAGACACTGATCTCGTTTATCATCAGCCAAAACAATAATATTCCGCGAATACGCAGCCTTGTAGAGCGTCTTTGCGTGCGTTGCGGCAGAAAATTCTCCGCAAATGGGGAAGAATTATTTGCTTTTCCGACACCCGACGAAATGGCAACCCTTGATGAAGTCGATTTTGTCGAAATGGGTATGGGCTATCGCGCCGCCTACCTGGTCGATGCGACAAGAGCGGTGCAAGACGGCAGATTGCGGCTTGACGAGCTTTGCGACATGTCGACCGATCGGGTGATCGACAGACTCAAATGCGTAAAAGGAGTCGGCACAAAGGTGGCGTCCTGCGTCGCACTGTTTGGATTTGGCAAGTACGATGCCTTCCCGATCGACGTCTGGGTCAAGCGAATACTTGCAAAACATTACCCGGATCGAGCAGACAACGATTTCGGACCTTACGCCGGGATTGCACAGCAGTATCTTTTCTATTATGAGCGATACATAGAGAATAAATGAAAAATTCCTCTCTATTTTTCAAAAATGCGGCTTTGCCAATGGCAGAGCCGCATTTTTTGGTAAAGCTTTTCAGCTGTTAAAGCTCAACGCCGTTTTTCTTAAGCAGTTCGCGTGCACTTTCGACAGAATCGACGCCCGTGGGGTTCTTGATGGGGGCAAATTCTTTTTCGCGGACGACCTCGTAGCTCAGGCAAGAGTCCATCAGGTGGATCATGTCGAGAACGAGCGTCTCAAATTTGTATCCGTTCGGCTCGGTGGGCTTTACAAGTTCGCCCTGCTCATTGATGAACGGGATCTTCTTCTCAACAACATGCACGGGCATGGTGTCGCGCAGAATGTCTTCGAGCTTTGAAAGCTTGAACATGTAGTTCAGGATAACGCCGAACTTGTAAAGAAGCTCGCCGCGCTCGTCACGAAGGTTTTTCATGTCTTCGGTGATTTCGTAGTACTCGACGATCGAGGGCTTGCCGTCCTCCAGGCAGAGCACGCCGACCTTTTCGGTGGGATTTGCCTTTGCGATGACCTTTGCGCCGCAATCTCTGCCCGATTCGATGGTTGCGCCGACAAATGAGGGGTCGTTGATGCGCTGGCAAACGTTATCAACTGCGAATACGGTCAGCCATTCAACGCCGATCTTCTTCATGTGATCGAGACAGCCTGCGTTGACGAGCGACTTGAACCATCCGCCGTTGCCGTTGGGCGAGAGCGAGATGCGATCCTTACCCTCAAGCAGGATCTTGCCGTCGTAGCCGACAGAGGGTGCCATCTCCTGGATGAAGAATCTGACGTGATCCTTGTCGTAGCCGAAAAAGTTGTGTTCGTTAAAGAATTTAACGGTAGCCTCATTGTTCTTCTCGCTGGTCATGATGTAGAGCGGTACCCATGCGCCGACACGCTTTACAACATCCATGAGGTTGTTGATCAGGCATTCGAATATGTAGAGCTCACGAGTCACGCCGATCGGGAACGTGCCTTTCGGACCGTCGAAGCCAAGACGTGTGCCCTGACCGCCTGCAAGCAGTACCGCGCCGACCTTTTCGGCCTTGAGTGCCTCGATGCCGATTTTTTCAAATTCGTCGCGGCGAGCATTGATCTCGTCAATCTCGAGCGCACCGAGAGGGGAAAGCTCGCCCTTGTCAACCGTCATCTCTTTGCGGTCGAGCAGGGAAAGCAGTGACCAGTCGATCTGTCCGATCTGTGCGAGCAGAGACGCCTTTGACTCGTCGGAGAGCTCGTCGTAGTAGCGAAGGAGTTGCTCCTGACCGTGTTTTTTGAGCATTTCAAGTGTTTCGTTGTAATTCATATAAAAACCTCCTTGAGCATATCGGCAGGTATGAAGCCGATAAGAGAACAAAATCTTACATCTATATTATAGCAGATTATGCGCGTTTTGTAAAGGGCTTTTTGTAAAAATTTTGCCTCAAAGCTCTATAAATCGATATTTTTTGCATGATCATTCTTACATTGCCGATGTCGTGCTCCCAAAAAGGTCACCGTGATCTGCAATTCGCCGCCTCACCCTGTAGGCAGTGTCGCGGCTGACCCCCATTGCCTCGGCGGTCGCCTCTATAGACATGTCCTGCCTGTAGCGGAGCGAGATAAAGAGCATCTCCTGTGCACGCTTTCCTGCCTCGCGCGGATCGTTTGCCGATGAAACATAGTTGTCAAGAAAGCGTTCGACATCGTTTATTGACGAGCGCAGATCGTCGGCTGTCGCACGTAAAAGCATCAACCTGCCGCTTTCTTTCCCGAAACGCTCAAGTTTTGCGATCTCCTCCTCGACGGCACAAAGCAGTTTGCGGTCGGAGCTGTATTTTTCAAAATATGTTAGCCAGTTCATCGAAATCTTCCTTTCCTTAGAGTAATTCAGTTTTATTTTCCCGATCGTCCGAGTGAAATGCCCTAATGAAACGCTCGGCAAAGTGTGAAAAATGCGACGGGGCTTGCATTTCTTTGCTATTAACCGATAATATTTCGGGCGAATGATCGAAAAAACGAACAAATGTTCTCGCTTTTCATTATACCACAAGTAATCCTAAAAATCAAGTACTTTGAAAAAATATTTTCAGAAATATTTAAGCTAAAAAATCATCAACAATCGCTTATGCAATTGAGGAATTATTTTCGTTTGTGCAAAATTACTACCGTTTTTGTGCAACTTTTACAAGTGTAGAAAAAAAGTGCACTATTTTGTGCACTATGCACAAACATTTTCGGGAGTTTGTTAATAGTGCGCTCACAAAGAGCGAGTAAATAAAAATCATCATCACTGCCGATATCATAGACATAGCACGAAAAATGCCAAAAGAATGCCAAAATGATGCAAGTCTAAGTAAATACAATTTACACAAAAAAAAATTTTGGGCAGGTTCAAAAATGACACACACGGCGAGGTGTGAAAAAATAAAAATATGGCAAAATATCCGACTTGAAAAAATCGAAAAAGTCGGCTTTTCTCGGAAAAATTCGTCAAATTAAGTGCTTGACAAGTCGGGCGATGTGTGGTATGATAATGCAGACCCCGTGGGCTTATCCGCAGTGTAACCATTTGTATGTTTATGCGGGAAGCCATCGGAACGAAGGATCTGCGCGAGAAGCTGTTCACGCATTATGCGACGGTTGCCGAAGGGCTACTTATCAAAGCAGAACCATTGCGATTCCTTCATTTATTTATTAAATGCCTGTTTTTTCCTTTGCGGACGGGGGACAGCAGGGCGATCTGACATTTTACTGCGACTTCAAGGTGTTCCGCACACGATATGCACATTATTTTCAGGAGGAAATGATAATATGAAATTTGCGAAGAAGACAAGACTTCTTGCGGGTCTGCTTGCCGCACTTATGATCGCCGCCCCGAGCGCGGTCGTATCGGCAGACGGTGTATCCGGGAGCGGGTCGAAGGCTTCTGCGGCGGGCAGTTACGAAACCCCCTCGCTTTCCGAACTCCTCAGCACCATCAAATACGACAGCTACATAGCAAAGTATGTTGACGTTGCCCCCGGTTCGGAGACCGTTGAGCTTTCGGGAAATGCCATCACCCAGATCAACGAAGAGATCTCCAACGCCGTCGGCGTGCAGGAGATCGTCACCGAGAGCGGTACAAAGCTTGTGTACCTCCCCTCGGACGGTATGGTCGGTTGGACGATCAATGTCCCCTCGACCGGTATGTACAATCTTGTCATTACATACTATCCGGTTAACGATGTTTTGGCATCGGGAAAGACCGATTCCAAAACGACCTCGATCGAGAGAACCTTCTTCATTAACGAGAAAGTTCCTTTCTACGAGGCAAGATTTTTGACCATGACAAAGTCCTGGGTCGATGACAGCACAACGCTTCAGACCGACTCGGACGGCAACACGATCTACAGATTCATGAAGGACGGCAAGGTAGAGTATCCCTATGTCGTCAACGGAAAATGTCTCGAACGTGACACCTCGACGGGCAAGCTTATGTTCGTTGAGACCGGCGACACCGTCGATGAGGCAGCTCTGATCGCAGACGGAATGCAGAAATATCCGGTCTATCAGAACGATGTCAACGGAAACGAGATCAAACCCGAGAAGGATCTGATCCTCTCGTCCGATAAGAAATATGAGAACAAGGAACTTGGTCTGACGACACAGCTCGGCGAGCGCAAGACCTACACGGCGGTTGACTCGAACGGCTACAATGTTGCGCCCCTGCAGTTCTATATTGAGGCCGGCGAGAACACGATCCAGTTCCAGGCACAGCGTGAATCGATGGCGATCGAGTCGATAAAGTTCGTTCCCGTTGCAGATCAGCTGACATATGAGCAGTACAAAGAACTTCATGCCGACGCTCCCGCATACAGCGGAGGCGCGATAATCAAGCAGGCAGAGTATCCGCTTGCTACATCCGAGAACACCGTCTACCCGACAAACGACCGTACATCCTACATCACCCAGCCGCAGGACGCAAGCCAGCTTCTTTTGAATGTTATCGGCGGCGACGGCGGTGACAAGTGGAAGAACCTCGGTCAGTGGGTACGTTGGGAGATCGAAGTCCCCGAGACGGGATGGTACAAGATCACACTTCGTTTCAAGCAGAGCGTGCTCGAGGGTACATTCTCCTCAAGAACCCTTCGCGTTGCCACTCAGTCGATGCTCGACGCAGGGCAGGCTCCCGAGCTTCCCTTCAAAGAGGCATCCTATATGCAGTTCGGCTACAGTGACGACTGGCAGGTATCCTCGCTGAACGACGGAACGACCACATTTGACATCTACCTTGAAAAAGGAACGAACCAGATCGAGCTTGAGGCATCGCTCGGCAACATGGCGGACATCCTTCGCCGCGTCTCGGCATCGATGACCACGGTCAACTCGATCTACATCAAGATACTGATGATCACCGGCTCGGAGCCTGACTCCAACCGTGACTACGGTTTCTACCGCATCATGCCCGATGAGGTCGATGAACTTCTGCGTCAGGCTGAAGAGCTTGTCTCGATCTCGGAGGAATTCAGCAGAATCACCGGTTCTACCGGTTCGCATGCAAAGACGCTCGAAAAGGTAGCGATGCTGCTTGAGCGTATGGGTGAGGACGAGGACAAGATCGCCCGCAACCTGTCAAACCTTAAGGAAAATCTCGGTACTCTCGGTACATGGCTGCAGACCTCGACCGAGCAGCCTCTCGAGATCGACTACCTTGTTGTCGAGTCGCCCGATTCGGACACAAAGAAGAGCTATCAGGCAAACGACAACTTCTTCCAGACCATTTGGTTTGAGATGATCCAGTTCGCTCGTTCCTTCGTATCCGACTACAACACCCTCGGCTCGATGGAGATCGTTAATGAGGAAAATACCGTTGAGGTATGGACTACACTCGGTCGTGACCAGGCACAGATCATTCGTAACCTGATCAACACCGACTTCAACAAGAAGCACCCCGGCATATCTGTCGAGCTGAAGCTCGTTGCGGGCGGCTCACTGCTTCCGTCAGTCCTTGCGGGCGTCGGTCCCGACGTTTCGATGGGCCACGGCTCGGGCGATGTTATCAACTGGGCAATCCGTTCGGCGGTAGTTCCGCTTAATAATATGGAAGGAATTGAAGAGGTCGTCGGCAAATACGATCCCGATCAGGGCTATCTCGGCGGCAACTTCGATGAAAAGGGCAATTTTGAAGGTGCGTACTTCGTACAATCGGCAATAGTTCCTCTCGAACTGTTCGGCGAGTATGACGATGACGGTGACGGCGTTGCCGATCGCAACGACGTAACGCTCTACGGTCTGCCCGAAACACAGTCCTTCTCGATGATGTTCTATCGTGCCGACGTCTTCCAGAACCTCGGCATCGAGCCTCCCAAGACATGGGATGACCTCATCGCAGTCCTGCCCGTTCTCCAGAACAACCACATGGAAATTGCAATGCCCAACTCGCTTGGCGGTCTGAACCTGTTCGGCTACCAGATGGGCGGCGACCTCTATGCGGAAAACGGCAAGAGAATAGGCATTGACACAGATGTCATGCTTTCGGCATTTGACTATATGTGTTCTTTCTTCTCCAAATATAAGTGCCCTTACACCTACGATTTCGCGACCAGATTCAGAACGGGTGAGATCCCGCTCGGCATCATGGATTACGGTACCTACACTCATCTGTCGGTATACGCGACCGAGATCAAGGGTCTGTGGGAATTTGTCGCACTTCCCGGTGTCATTACCGAGGATGCTGAGGGCAATGTAACGGGCATCAATAACACGGCAGTGTCGGGCGTCTCCGCACTCATCATGCTTCACGATGAAGAGCGCACCGAAGAGCAGACCGCCAATGCGTGGGAATATATGAAGTGGTACGTAAGTGCCGACAACCAGTCCTCCTACGCAAACGAGCTGACCGCACTTCTCGGTACTGTCTCCAAGCACAGCACCGCGAATGTTGAGGCACTCGCATCGCTCTCCTGGACGACCAGCGAATATAACAACCTGATGAGCCAGTTCACCAATCTCGCGGCTATCCGTGAGTATCCGGGCGGATACATCATCGGTCGTTACGTAGGCTTTGCTTTCCTTGCAGTCTACAATGACAACGCCGTTCCTAACGAGGCTATTCTCGACTATGTTGTTGAGATCAACAAAGAGATCAGCAGAAAACGTAAGGAATTTGATATGACCTATCTCGATATCAGTCAGAGCTCGAACTTCACCGAAGAGGCAGAATGAGGATATCGAAATGATTACAACGAAATCTATAAACAAGGAGAGGATTGCAGGTGTCAGCTAAAACGGCTACTAACACTCAGGACGCACCGGTCGTAAAGAAACCGGTCGCCAGAAAAGATATGACCAAGCTTCAGTGGACACTTAAGGAAATGAAGCGTAACTGGTTTGCATATGTCATGCTTGCCCCTTACTACATCATATTCCTGACGTTCACGATCATACCGGTCGTCGTATCGCTCGTCTTGAGCTTTACGGAATTTAACATGTTGGAACCTCCGACATTCGTATTCATGGATAACTATATCAGACTCTTTCTTGACGACGATATTTTTATTCTCGCATGTCAGAACACACTTATCTTTGCGGCAGTAACAGGACCTATATCCTATCTGCTCTCGTTCCTCGTTGCGTGGTTCATCAACGAGCTTTCTCCGAAGATCAGAGCGATCGTAACCCTGATCTTCTATGCGCCGAACATCGCAGGATCTGTTTACATGATCTGGTCGGTCGCATTCTCATCAGACTCGTATGGTTATGTCAACGGTATTCTCTTGTACCTTGACCTGATCGATACTCCGATAGCATTCTTCCAGGATGCCGACTATGTCATGCCGCTTTGTATCATAGTTGCGCTCTGGACCTCGCTCGGTACGGCGTTCCTGTCGTTCATTGCGGGTCTCCAGGTCGTTGATAACTCGCTTTACGAGGCAGCAGCAGTTGACGGTGTCAGAAACCGTTGGCAGGAGCTTTGGTACGTAACGCTTCCGTACATGAAACCGCAGCTTATGTTCGGTGCGATCCTCGCGATCACCGGATCGTTCGGTTTCGGCGGTATCGTTGACGCACTTGCAGGCAACCCGTCGGTCGATTATTGCGCATGGACGATCACTCACCACCTCGGTGACTACGGCGGCGCAAGATACGAGATCGGCTACGCATCGGCTATTGCGACAGTGCTCTTCATTATAATGATAGGCGCGAACGGAATAGTCAAGAAAGTACTTTCGAAAGTGGGGCAGTAACGATGGCAAGAGTTGCAAAACTGAGAACAAGAAAACATCGCGTTGTCCTCAACCGTTCGAGAGGCGGCGACGCAGGAATTACATTCTTCCTTGTAATAATGGGAGCTTTCATGTTCCTGCCCATGCTTTACACGATCCTTCAGTCACTCAAGCCGCTTGATGAGCTTTGGGTGTTCCCGCCTAAGTTCTACGTCACCAACCCGACGCTCAAGAACTTCAAGGACCTCTTCAAGCTGATGAATCAGAACTGGGTTCCTTTCTCCCGCTACCTGTTTAATACCGTTATTATCTCGGTCGGCGGAACATTCGGTAACCTCTTCCTTTCGTCAATGGCGGCTTATGTGCTCTCGAAGATCAAATTCCCCGGCAGAGACGGACTCTTCCAGCTTATCGTCCTTTCGCTGATGTTCCATCAGACGGTCGGCGCGATAGCAAACTTCATTATCATGTCAAACCTCGGTTGGGTCGATACCCTTTGGGCGATCATCATCCCGGCATGGGGCTCGACACTCGGTCTTTACCTGATGAAGCAGTTTATGGAGTCCTCCGTATCGGACGCCGTGCTTGAATCGGCTCGACTTGACGGTGCAAGCGAGGTCAAGACCTTCTGGACCATCGCAATGCCTATGGTCAAGCCCGCATGGCTTACCCTTATAGTTTACTCCTTCAAGGATCTGTGGAACACCGGTTCTACGATCTACATATACTCCGAACAGCTCAAGACCTTCAGCTATGCTATCGGTCAGATCATCTCGGGCGGTATCGTCCGCGCGGGTGCAGGTGCTGCTTCGACGGTCGTCATGATGATCGTGCCTATCGCAGTCTTCGTCATTTCGCAGTCGAACATCATCGAGACCATGGCGTCCTCGGGTATGAAGGATTAAGGAGGTATATGATGAAAAGATTTATGAAAAGCTTTGCTGTTATTTGCGCGGCACTCCTTATGATCCTCGGATCGATACCGACGTTTGCGGCATCCTACAGCACCTATACCTACTCGATCGACGGAGATCAGCTCGAATCTCCCGACGCCTACAGTCCTGTTGCAGTATACGACTCAAAGAAACTCGGACTTGAGCTTGCGTTCAACGAGCCGACGGCAATCGAGGTTGACAGCGACGGCAATGTTTACATTGCCGATCCCGCTAACAACCGTATCGTGGTACTCAATAAGAACTATGCCTATATGTACGAGATCTCGACCTTCGTCAACGGCGAGGGCGTTGCGGATTCGCTCAATCACGCAGAGGGTCTCTTCATTTGGGAGGGCAGATCGGTCATCGACGGCGACTATGTTGACGAAAAGTTCATCTATGTTGCCGATACATTGAACTCCCGCCTTGTCGTTTTCGATGAGAACGGCGAGTACTATCGCACCATTGAACAGCCCGCATCAGATATCTTCGAGTCGAACGAGATCTACAGACCTGTTGCTCTCGCGGTCGATGCCGCAGGACGTATCTATGTCGTCTCCTCGACCACCTATCAGGGAATCATTTCGCTGACATCCGAGGGCGAGTTCGCAGGCTATGTCGGCGCGATCAAGGCTACTTACAATGCCCTGCAGCTTATCTGGAGAAAGTTCCAGACCAAGGAGCAGAGAGCAAACAGCGAGACTATCGTCTCGACAGAGTATAACAACATCACGATCGATGACGAGGGATTCGTCTATGCGACCACCGCATCGATCGATGAGGGCACACTTTCGAGTGCGATCCAAAACAACGATAAGAACTACGCCCCCGTAAAGAAACTCAATACATCGGGTACCGATATCATGAGACGTAACGGTTTCTTCATGCCGGCGGGTGAGATCACCTATCGTACCTTTGTTCGTCAGTCCTCGACGGGTGCTGCTCCTACAGGTCCTTCGTCCATCGTTGACGTTGCTCTTGGACCGGCAGGTACATGGTCGATCATCGACAGCAAGAGATCGAAGGTCTACACATACGACGATAACGGTGAGCTTCTCTTCGTCTTCGGCGATATGGGTACACAACTCGGCAACCTGCAAAATGCCGCATCGATCGTCTATCAGGGCGAGACGATGCTTATCCTCGACAGACAGACCGGCTCTTTCACCGTTTACGAGAGAACAGAGTACGGCGACCTTCTGATCACTGCAGTCGAGCATAACAGCAAGCGTAAATATTCGCTCGCTCTTGACGACTGGAAGGCAATACTTAAGAGAAACAACAACTTTGACGCCGCTTATATCGGTATCGGTAAGGCTTACTACCGTATGGGCGAGTGGGAAAAGGCGATGGAATACTTCGAGCAGGCGTATGATACGACCAACTACTCGGATGCATTCGGCAAATGGCGTAAGGAATGGGTCGAAAAGTACATTTGGGTCATCCCGATCGTCGTTATCGTCTTCTGCGTCGCTGTATTTGAGTTCTTCAAGCTTGCCAATAAGGTCAACCGCAAAGCTACCCACTCGGGCAAGAAGAAGACCTTCTGGGAAGAAGTGCTCTATGCGTTCCACCTGATATTCCATCCGTTTGACGGCTTCTGGGATCTCAAACATGAAAAACGCGGCTCGGTTCGCGCGGCATTCTTCATTCTCGGACTTGCCGTACTTTCCTTTGCTTATCAGAGCATCGGACGTGCGTATATCTTCAACCCCTATGGCGGATATACCGATATTATCGGTCAGCTGACCGGACTTCTCGTGCCGATCATCCTCGGCGCAACCGCAAACTGGTGTCTTACGACACTCTTTGACGGCGAAGGAAGCTTCAAAGACATTTTCGTTGCGATCTGCTACTCGCTGACGCCTATCGTCATGTTCGTTCCGATCACAACACTTCTCACACACATCGTGACCAACTCGGAGGCAGGATTCATCAACCTTATCCTCAGCCTTTGCTATGTATGGATCGGTCTTCTGATCTTCTTTGGCACGATGGTCACACACGACTACTCAATGGGCAAGAACGTCATCACTCTCGTTGGAACCATCGTTTGCGCCTGCGTTATAATGTTCATCATGGTCCTCTTCTCGAGCCTGCTCATCAAGATGGTATCCTTTGTATCGAGCATTGTAACCGAAGTAACATACCGATAAGTAGGAAGGAGTACGAAACTTTATATGAAAAGTAATAAATTCAGCTTAAATGCCGGAATTTTGTCGATGCTTCTTGTTCTTCTTATGGTTCTCGGCACGATAATTCCGCTTGCGGGTATCACCGCATTCGCGGAAGGTGAGGAGGACGGCGACACCACCGGCGGAGATTCCACCGAAGTCGTTGATCCCGACGATCCCAACGCAATCATCAACCCCACGATCGAAGAGGCGATCGAGGCTTACCTCACCAAGGAATATGAGTCCGAAGAGGAAAAGCTCAGCGGTATGACCGAAAAGCTCACAAAGGGCGACTACGTCTTCTACTGCGACGAGTACACCGGCGAGATCGCTGTCAAAAATATTGTGACGGGGCAGATCCTCCTCTCAAACCCCTATGATCTTGCGACAAATAAGACCGAGTCGGTCAAACAGCGTCTGCTTTCGCAGGTCGTTGTATCCTATAAGGATCTTGCCAACAACGGTCAGAACGTCGAGATGTTCAGCTACAAAGATGCCGCAATGTACGGTCAGGTCACCGTGAAGAACATCAAAAACGGTATCCGCGTCGAGTACACTCTCGGTCGAGCACAGTCAAAAAAGCTGATGCCCTATTGGATCGAGGCTTCGAGATTCGAAAAGATGATCATCTCGAACATCACCGGCAAGCGTGATATGGGTGTTGCGCTCTCTTACTATGTACGTAAGGATGTCAACGATACTACGCTCCCGAAGGCGACCATCGATGAGTTTAAGACCACTTATACCTGCGTCAAGTCTACCTACGCAAAACTCGGCATCACCCCGATGCATGATCGTACCGAGGTTGATGAGAACGGTGAGACAGTTTACATCACCGAGTATACCAACCATCTGGGAGAGGTCATCACCAACAAATATAAGAGGTCTGATAACCTCGTTATATATGCTGTCGTATCCGACGTAACCGCATCCGAGCGTATGTCGAATACCATGGAGACCTACACAAAGATGTACGCCCCCGACTACAGCTACGAGGAAAGAGACTACGATATCGAACTCACCGGTTATGTCGGCGACGAGTCGGGCAATGCGACCTTCCGTCTTGCACTCGAGTACACCCTCAACGATAATGGATTCTCGGTTTCGCTCCCTGCGAACAGTATCCGTTATGATGCAGATAAGTACCGCCTTAATAAGATCGAGGTTCTCCCCTATCTCGGAACAACTGCTCTTGAGGTTCCCGGTTACACATTCATCCCTGATGGCAGCGGTGCCGTGATCAGAAATGAAGACATCAAAGCCGACGGCAGAACTTATACGGTAAGCGGCAGAGTCTACGGACCCGACTTTGCTTACCATACGCTCACCTATAACGGCAAATCGGAGATCATCCGTATGCCCGTCTTCGGCGTAATAGATGCTTTCGGTATCCCGACCGAGGTAGGTCGCGAGGTCGATCCTCCGCTTGACAGCTCGGGAAATCCTGCGGTCAACCCTCTGACAGGTGAATACCTGACTCAGAGCTGGGTCGCTAAGGCAAACGAGGTCAAGGAGATCAAAGACGAGTACGGCGATACGGTCAAATTTGTCCTTAAAGAGGATGAGACCGTCGAGTGCGAGCGTGCAAAGACCACCTCGGGCTACATCTACTACCGTCTTAACCCCGATGGAACTCGTGCGATCAAGACAAAGCCGATCTACGAGTACGAGTATGAGCCTAAGGGCTTCTTCGCCGTCATCGATGAGGGCGAGTCGCTCTGTGAGATCATCTCCGACCACGGCGGCGGAGTTACACATAAGTATAACTCGGCATTTGCGGCATTCTATCCCGAGAGTTCGGACAGCTATAACCTTGCCGATTCCATATCGGTCGGTGCTGATGCCGAATGGACGGTCGTTTCCGAAAGAAAGTATACCGGTCAGCTCAGAATAAGCTACTACATGCTCTCATCCGCCGAAAACTCCAAGTTTGACGCGACCTACATGGGCATGGCAAAGGCTTATCGTGACTATCTTGATAACAAGGGTATCCTTTCGGTGATCGATGATGCGGCAGCTGATATTCCGCTCTATATCGAGAGCTTCGGAATGATCAGAACCGATGATACTTTCCTCACCATCCCCGTAATGGTCGATACTCCTCTTACCACCTTCGGTGATGTGCAGACAATGTACAATACACTCGCCGAAAAGGGAATTTCGAACATCAATTTCAAACTCACCGGCTTTAACAAGAACGGTACGGGCTATCAGTACGCACCCTCGCTTGTTAAATTCGAGAAGGTTCTCGGCGGAGCTGAAGGCTATAAAGAGCTCTTGTCGGATGCCGAGAACAAGGGATACGGCGTATTCCCCGAGTTTGATTTCGCAAACGTCAACTCGTCGGCACTCTTCGACGGATTCAGCCTCAGAAAGCAGACCGTCCGCACGATCGATGACCGCTACGCAAATAAGCGCGAGTATGACGCAATTTATCAGTCATTCTCCTACATGGGCACATGTGCTGTATCGCCCTGCGCATACAGTGACCTCTTCGCCAAGTTCTCCAAAAAGATGAACGAGCTCGGCGTGAACGGACTCTCGGTATCTACCCTCGGTTCCGACCTCAACACCGACTTCGATGAGGATGAGCCTTACAACCGCGAGGATGATAAGCAGTTCACTGCTGAACTTCTCAACTCGCTGAACAGTGCTTACAATAACATCATGGTCAGCGGCGGCAACGCTTATACATGGAAGTATGTCAGCCACATTCTTGATGCTCCGCTTGACAGCTCACGCTATCTCCGTGCAAGCCAGTCGATTCCCTTCATGGGACTTGTTCTCCACGGATCGATCAATATCTCGGGCGGCCCGACAAACATGGAAGGTAACCTGAAGTATGAGATCCTGAAGATAATCGAGAACGGTGCATCGCCCTATTATACACTCTCTTATCAGAATACTCAGGAGCTTAAGACATACCGCGATCTCACAAAGTATTACTCAGTTGACTTTGAGATATGGCTTGAGGATCTCATCAAAACATATGATGTGATCAATAAGGCTCTCTGCGATCTGCAGACAACTCGCATTGACGATCACCTCTTTATCGAGGGTGAGCGCACATTCAGCGAAGCGGAGCGTCCCGAGTATGAGGCAGAGCTTGCAATAGTTCGTGCGCAGTACCTTGAGATGTACAACGGCGACCTTATGAAGGCTATCAAGCAACAGTACAGAGAGGGTACGCTCGTCCTCCCCGAGGGCTATGATTACGCCACGGGTGCTGATGGAAAGATCGTTGCTCCCGAAGGATTCGACCTTGAGGAATTTGAGGAAGATTACATCACCTTCGAGGAATACAACACCAAGACAAGAAAGACAAAGATCGACGATTACTCGATCGTTTACGAACGTTACGAAAACGGTGTCATCTTCGTTATCAACTATAACGATTTCCCTGTAGCCGTTAAGCTTGACGGCAAAACATATGACGTTGGCGCGTACGGATTTGTAAAGATCAACGCAACCGGCGAAATTGTCGCTAAAAACTAAGAGGAGGGTGAAAGGTTATGAATAGTGAAAAAGTTATGAATAACGCAAAGGCGACTCTCACAAAAGCCGCACCCCAAAAGAAAAAGCGCAAAGTCGTGTCTCTTGATAAAAAGAAGGCGCGCGCCGGCTGGTTCTTTGTTGCACCCTTCATCATCGGTTTTGTGCTTGTCTATCTCCCGATCATCTTCAACTCGATACAGTCAAGCTTCTTCTCGATCGGAGGCGGTGTTCTGAAAGAGTTTGTCGGACTTGAAAACTACCGTTACGCACTCTTTGAAGACCCCAACTTCGTTACGACCCTCACAACGGGACTTCGCCAGCTTGTCATAGACATTCCGGCGATCGTAATATTCTCGCTCTTTATGGCAGTACTTCTGAACCAAAAGATGTTCGGACGTGCAGCGTTCCGTGCGATCTTCTTCGTCCCTGTCATTCTTTCGACAGGTCTTATTGCGGAGATCGATGCGTCCAACATCCTCGGCGACCACATGAGTTCGACCTCGTCGTCAACTCAGAGCGGTATGCAGGTAAACGGCGAGTCCACATCGGCGTCAACCGATATCATTTCGATGGCGGATGTTGCATTCCTCTTCAACGGAATGAAGGTCGGTACCGAGCTTGTCCGCTATGTCGTTCAGCTCGTTAATGATGTTTATAACATCATTAACCGCTCGGGCGTACAGATGCTGATATTCCTTGCCGGTCTGCAGTCGATATCCCCCGCGATCTACGAGTCTTGCTCGATCGATGGTGCGACCGCTTGGGAAACATTCTGGAAGATCACATTCCCGATGATCAGCCCGATGATACTCGTAAATACCATTTATACGGTCATTGACTCGTTCACGTCGAGCGATAATGTCGTGATGTCACTTATAATGAATGTCTATGATCACGGCAGCTCGCAGGGACGTGTTCAGGCGACCGCGATGGGTTGGATCTACTTTATCATCGTTATAGCGATAATAGCGATAGTTTCGGGCGTCCTTTCGGCGTATATCTTCTATCAGAGAAGAGATTAAGGAGGTAGACACAGATGAACGCACAGCAAACACAACCTAAGATCAAAAAGGAAACCAAGAATAAGATCCGTGTCGAATTTGAACGGACATCTCGCTGGACAAGATTTCGTATAAAGTATCTCTCGTTCAGCTTCCTCGGACAGTTGGCCTTCAAGCTTTTCCGACTCGTCCTCCTTCTCGGCATTTCCTATGTTATCCTCTTCCCGTTCTTCTCGAAGATCTCGTCCTCCTTCATGAGCCCCGAGGACTTCGTCGATGTAACGGTCAAGATGATCCCCAAAAATCCCACACTTAACACCTATAAGCAGATCATTCGCGAGAACGATTACTTCCAGGCATTGCTGAACACAACAGTGCTCTCTCTGCTCTGCGCATTCGTTCAGACATTTGTCTGCTGCGTCATCGGCTACGGCTTTGGTAAGTATCGCTTCAAGGGAGCAGGCCTCCTCTTTGGTTGCGTAATGCTCACCATGATCGTACCTCACCGAATCCTCTCGCTTTCGCTCTTTACCGAGTTCAGATACTTCGATATCATCAAGTTCTTTGGCGATTTCAAAAATCCGACCGGTATCA
Organism: uncultured Lachnospiraceae bacterium; assembly: GCA_964582375.1. Taxonomy (GTDB): domain Bacteria; phylum Bacillota; class Clostridia; order Oscillospirales; family CAG-272; genus CAKSQF01. Next base: position 13,175 of record CAZORL010000008.1, on the reverse strand, counting down.
TTCAGTTGATAACAGGTGATTCGGTAAAACTTACGGGCACATACTGGCCGCTCGCTATCCTGTCAATGACCGGACTTGCATTCAAAAACGGTCTGTATATCTACATGCTCCGTCAGTTCTTCAGAGGCGTCCCCGATGAGCTTGAGGAATCCGCTTATATCGACGGCTCGGGAGTGTTCAGAACCTTCGTTCAGATCATTCTTCCTCTGTCCGTACCTATGATGATCACAGTCTTCCTGTTCGCATTCAGCTGGCAGTGGACCGATAATTTCTACACGAGCCTCCTTATCCCGGGCACATCCGGAATCACGCTCATGCCTGATATTATCGATATCCCGAAGACACTTGATACTACCTATGCAGGTGGATCGATGTTCACGGCGGCGATCAGAAACACAGGTGGACTTCTTGTTATAGCTCCTCTGATCATTATTTACCTCTTCTGCCAGAGATACCTTATCCAGGGTATCGAGCGTTCGGGTATTACCGGTTAAACACTCATTCTTGCAAAAGAACCATCACCCCCAGACACCGTCAAGTGTTTGGGGGTGATCTTTTTTTATAGATAATAATGTTCTGCTTGTAATTTATTGTCTGATTTTTTGAGTATTTTGCCTATAAGCTTGACATAAGTTTCGTATAGAACTTACAATGTGCAGAAAAACATGGTAAAATATAGTCGAAAAAGATTATATGAACCTTGGTTTAAGAATGAAGGAGCTCAGGGAAAAGCGTGGATTCTCACAGAATAAGCTCGCCGAGTGGGCGGGTGTTTCGCAAACACATCTTCGTCGTGTCGAGCTTGGACCGGCGGATATAAAGGTCGGGCATCTGTCGCTGATCTGCGAGGCACTCGGTGTTTCCTTGCATGACTTTTTCGCTGACGAGAGTGAGAACAAATCGCGGAACTCGGCAATCAATAAGCTTACCGACGATCAGCGACGCGCACTTACTCAATTTTTGCACGAACTTCAAGTGTAATTACCGCAATTGCAGACAACATGTTATAACATAATCAAAATTCTGCCTCAGATGATTAAACATCTGAAGCAGAATTAATTGAGAGAAAAGATACATCGGTAGAGGTGTCCGCAAAGGGAAAAGCTGTCTCAAAATACATCAAGACAGCTTTTCTGCTATATACTCTTATTTGTCATCGATTCTTGCATAGAGGATGCTGATATCGCCAAGTTCGAATTGCGCCGGGAGTGTTGTCGGCTCATACGAAAGCTCGCCCATCGGGAGCATCTTTGCAAGGCGATCCGCACCGTCGGGGATGATCGGCGCGAAAATGTTTGCCATGTTTGCCATCAGATAGAGGCAGGTCGCGGTGACATCCCAGAATGCCGAAAGATCCTCTTCTTTTGCAAGCACCCAAGGCTTTGCTTCGTCGTAGTATTTGTTCGCATAGGAGATCAGCCCGACCATGTCCTCGGCGGCAGATCTAAGCTCGCCTGCCTCGATCTTGTCACCGATCGTCTTGTAGCAGGACTCAACATATTCGCAAACTGCCGCATCGACCTTGCCTGCCTCGATCTTGCCGCCGAATTTCTTCTTAATAAACGACAGGTTTCGGTTGACAAAGTTGCCAAGCCCTCCGACAAGGAACTTGTTGTATGTGGCGATCATGTCAGAGATCGAGAAATTGACATCGCGTCTTTCGGGATTGAACAGGATCGTGTAAAAACGCACGCAATCGGACGGATAGCTCTCCGCAAGTTCGTGGACCGAGATCATGTTGCCCTTCGATTTGGACATTTTGTCGTCGTTGACATTGACATATTCGGATGAAACTATGTGCGTCGGCAGACAGTAGCCCTTGTCCATTGCCATCAAAAGTGCGGGGAATATGACAGTGTGGAAGGGGATGTTGTCCTTGCCGTGGATGTAATAGTTGTTGAGATTGCCGTCGTCCTTCATGTATTCGTCAAAGTCGATGCCTCTCTGCTCTGCGACCCATCTGCCGGTGGTCATGTAGCCAAGAACCGCCTCGAACCAAACGTAGATGCGCTTGGAATCGTAACCCTCGACCGGAACTTCAACGCCCCAGTCAAGGTCGCGTGTCGCCGCTCTGTCGGGGAGACCCTGCGTGAGGTATTTTCTTGTTTCGTTGACCGCATTCAGACGCCAATCCTTCGATTTGCTGTCAACAAATTCTTCGATCGGCTTTTGGAATTTCGAGAGGGCGAACATCAGATGTTTGTTCGTTCTGCGAGAGGTCGGCATACCGCATGTGCGGCATTTTTTGTCGGTGAGTGCGGATGCATCAAATGACGCCATGCAAAATTCGCACTGATCGCCGCGTGTGACCTTGCCGCAGACGGGGCATTTGCCCTCGATCTCGCGGTCGGATACAAATTTGCCGCATTTTTCGCAATAGTCTTGCTCCTCGGTCGTCTCGTAAAGATAGCCGTTCTTTTCAATGAGCCTGAAAATATCGCGAACGCCGTTTTTGTGATAATCGGTGAAGGTTGCGGTGTATTTGTCGTACGAAAAATCGAGCGCATCAAAATCTCGGACAAATTCGCTGTGGTAACGCTCGGCGATCGATGCCGGGGTAACGCCCTCACGCTTTGCTCTTTCGGTGATCGGAGTTCCGTGCGAGTCTGTGCCCGAAACGTAGATGACATCGTATCCGCGGAGTCTGCCGTATCTTGCGATAACATCACCCGGGAGAAGGGCGGCAAGATGCCCGACATGCAGACTGTTGTTTGCGTACGGCCATGCACCGCCGATAAAATAACGCTTTTTCATTTATATGATCATTCCTTTCAGTTGCTGCTTGTATCGTTCCTACATAGTATACCACAGATCGGGAATTTTTTCAAGAGTTTGGCGACTTTTTCTTGAAATAAGACTAAAAAAGTTTCGTATTTCGGTTGACAAAGTCGAAGATCGGTGCTATAATTTATAAAAACAGGCAGCTTGAGGTGCTTATGGAGAAAAAACTTTTTGGTAAAAATATCGTTTGGCTCGGGTCGTCGGTGACATACGGGCACGCAAACGGCGGCGTTTCGATGGTCGAATATCTTGCCGAAAAAACAGATGCGATCTGTACAAAGTACGCACTCTCGGGCACGACGCTTGCGAATATCGATGACAGTAGCTATATCGCAAGGCTCGACAGGATCAGGGGCGATCAAAAGTGCGATCTCTTCATCTGTCAGCTTTCGACCAACGACGCATCAAAGGGTGTTCCGCTCGGATCATTTGCGGATATCGATGACGAAAAAACGGTAGTTGGTGCGATCTATCGTGTCATACGCACCGTGAGAGAGCGTTTTGATTGCTCGATCGCTTTTTACACAAATCCGCCATATGACTCACTCGCCTACGAGAAGATGGTCGATATTATGAGATCGATCGCCGCCCGAGAGGGTGTTTTGCTCCTCGATCTTTGGGATGACCCTCCATTTGCCGAATCGGAGCGGGGCATATATATGGCAGACCCCATACACCCAAATGAGCAGGGATATCGTCTTTTGACACCGATATTTGAGAAATTCGTGGCGAAAAGTTTCTGCAATGAATAGCAGAAACTTTTGAAAAATATTTGGTTCAGACCTCGATGTTTGCGGTGTGGGAGAGGTGATCGGAGGCGATGGTCGGTGGCGTGTCGTGGGAGATGATCTTTATATCGGGGGTCACGAAGATGTGATCGATCTTTATCCTCGGCGCATCGGACGGGAAGGTCGGCGATGTTGTTTTTGTGTCTGTCATTCGCGTGCGGATGGGGTCGAGTATACAACTGTCGGGGGTGAGGTTCAGATCGCCGAGCAGCAGGGCGTGTTCGTGCGGCAGTTCTTTCAGCACTGTTTCGACCGCACTTTCCGCCTCGTCCGGGTTCAGTCCGAAGTGAATGACTCCGAGCGTCAGATCGTCTCCGGAGGGCAGGGCAATGTCCGCCTTCAGGAGCACGCGACTTTCGTAATATCCGCTGTATCGATGTGGAACGGGGTCGGGAACGGCGATCGTTTGTGCCCGACTTATCGGATATCGTGAGAGCAGAGCATTGCCGTAGCCTCGTCCGTCCCTCAACTCGATCGCTTTTGCAAAATAAAAATATGAATAGCCGACGGTGTCCGCGAGTATCTTTGCCTGCGATATCTCGCCGCCTCCGTCACCGTAGACCTCGTTAAGCCCGACGATATCGGCATTCTCCTTGGCTATTGCCGACGCGATGAGATCATAGTCGATAACACCGCGAAGATGGGCGTTGCAGTGCTGAATATTGTAGGTCATGATCTTGATATTCATAGCAAATACCTTATTTTACATAAATTCTTGCCACTCTCGACGAAATGCCGCAAAGTATCTCGTATGAGATCGTGCCGCAGAGCTTTGCGAAATCGTTTGCGTCAAAGCCTTCGCCAAGCAGTGTTACCTCGTCGCCGTCGTGTGCATCGATGTCGGTCACGTCAACCATGAACATGTCCATGCAAACCCTGCCGACAACCGGTGCCCATTTGCCTGCTATCTTGACCCTTCCCTTGTTTGACAGCGCACGGGGGTAGCCGTCCGCATAGCCGACAGGGATTGTCGCTATCCTTTTGGGGCTGTCTGCCACAAACGTCCTGCCGTATCCTATGCTGTCGCCTGCCTCGATCTCTTTGATGTGTACGATGTGGCTTTTCCATGTCAGTGCGGGCAGGAGCTTCGTGTCGGTCTTGACCTCGTCCGAGGGCAGGTAGCCGTAGAGTGCGATCCCGACGCGCATCTCGGTCTTTGCCGTGTAGGGCATTTCAAGCACCGCCGCCGAATTTGCACATGTGACATTCGTGAAATGTACACCGGAGGATGCGCATGTGTCTATGAATTTGTTAAATCGCTCAAATTGTACATCCGCAAAGCTCTTGTCGGCACTGTCGGCTGTCGCAAAATGCATGAACAGACCGTAAAGCTCGAGAGAATCGAGTCTTGCAATTCGGCAGACCGCATCACTTCCTTTGCTGTCCCAAGGAAAGCCGATGCGTCCCATGCCCGTATCGACCTTGACATTGATCTTCGCACGCTTTCCCATCTGCTTGGCAACAGCTGCGATCGCTGCCGCATCCTCCTCTTTGTAGATTGCGGGGATGATATCGTTCTCGATAAGCGTTTTGTATGATGACGGATGTGCGTAACCGAGTATGTATATCGGTGCCTCGAAGCCGCAAGTCTTCAGCTCGATCGCCTCGTCAACCGTTGCGACGGCAAAGGCATCGACGAGATCGTGGATGATTCCCGAAACGCGCACCGCTCCGTGCCCGTATGCGTTGGCTTTGACAATTCCGACAGGCTTTACGCCGTCGGGGATCAGCCTCATGCAGGCAAGCAGATTTCTCCTTATGTTTGTCAGATTTATTTCCGCATATGTGCGGTAAAGTGTGTAGTCTTGCATTAAATTTCTCCGTTGATCTATTTAACAGACAGCAAACTGCCGATGAGCACGCCGTCTTTGATGGTTTTTGTTTCAACCGTGCCTATCTTGCCGCGCAGATCGATGTCGGACGTTACGCCGACCTCGATAAATGAGCGCGTGTGTCCCTTGACGATCTCGCCCTGTCGCTCCTCAAAGAGCACCTCGACGATGCCCCCGATAGTGTTTTCGATGACCTCGGCTCTCGATCGGTCGCGAATTTTCTCAAGCTCATGAAGACGGCGGCTCTTTTCACCCTCGTCGATCTGACATGACATGTCGTATGCCTCGGTGTTCTTTCGCCTCGAAAAGGGGAAAATGTGGTTGTAGGTCAATCTCAGATCGGCAATAAAGCTTTTGGTTGCCTCGAAATCCTCGTTTGTCTCGCCGGGGAAGCCGACGATCGTGTCTGCAGTAAATCCCGCACTCGGAAAATAATCTCGTATGGCGGCAACATTGCGTGCGACCATCTGCGTGTTGTACCTTCGACGCATGGCGGCAAGCGTTTTGTCGCATCCGCTCTGCAGGGACAGATGAAAGTGTGGGCATAGCTTGGTGGATGCCGACAGCCGTTTGGTAAAGGTCGGCGTCAGGAGAGAGGGATCGAGTGAGCCGAGCCGTACTCTGTCGAGCTTGTCGATCGATTCAAGAGAGAGCACAAGATCGCAAAGATCGCATGTCGGCTTGCCGTGGATATCTTTTTCAAGATCTTTGCCCCACGCGGATATCTCGATGCCGGTCAAAACGACCTCTCGATAACCCGACTGGGTCAGGGCGGCGATCTCGTCGTACACATCGGCAAGCGGCTTCGATCTGACGGGACCGCGTGCGTTTTTTATCGCACAGTAAGCGCAGACCGAGTCGCATCCGTCCTCGATCTTGACATAGGCGCGAGTTCTCTCGCTTTTTTGTATCTTTGAAGGCTCGAATTTCGCGCCCTCAAGCGGCTTGATGCACGCACCGCACAGCCTTTTTCCGCAGGCGGCATAGAGGAGCGCGGCGTTTACTGCCTCCATTTTGGCGTAGTTGCCGCAAACATATGAAACGCCGTCGATCGCGAGCAGTTCGTCTGCGCTTAGCTGTGCATAGCAGCCTGTCACGATCACATAAGCGGACGGATTTTCGGATATCGACCGCCTGACGATCTGCCTTGCCTTGCGCTCCGATTCGGCGGTTACCGCACAGCTGTTTATAATGTAAATGTCGGATGTCTCGCCCTTGTCGGCAGGTTTCAGCCCTGCACCGATGAGTGCCTCAGACATGACCTCGCTCTCATATTGATTGACCTTACAGCCGAGCGTGTGAATGGTAAATGTCATTTTCTTTCCTTCAATTTGTTTGTATCGATATGCTCTATTTTATCACAAAATACGGCTCTTGTCAATGATTTTGCGATATTCCGATGAGAATTATTGCCTGTTTTTGCAAATTGCTCTTTGGCGGTCGATTTATTTATCCCACACGAATAGAGCCAATTGTTCGCTGATCGCGGCATACCGCAAAGATCTGCCTCAAATGCCGAGTGACGGCATTTGAGACACAAACATGCGTTCAAAAAAAGTTTTCATTTATTTTGACTGAAATTCAAACAAAACTATTGTTTATTCTTGATTTTTGGTGTATAATAGATGCAAAGGAGAGTGTGAAAATGAAACTGCTTTATGTAAAAGCGTCGGGATTCAAAAATCTGCAAGATGACTGCGTCCTTGATTTTACGGCAAAGTCCAAAAAGACCGCGCAGGACAAGGAATATGAACTTCAAGAGGTTGCCGAAGGGCTTTTTACCTATAATACGATCGCATTCATTGGCAAAAATGCGTCGGGCAAGACCTCTTTTCTCGAACTGCTCGATTGCGCTTATTCGATACTCGGCGAATTTTCGCTTGAGGATAAAGGCTACGATTGCGACGGTGCGAAGCTCGTGCTGATTTTTTATCACGAGGGTGAGATATACAAGTACACGACCGACATTGAAAGGTCGCAAACATTCAGAGACAAAGCGATATTTGTCGATCAGCGGCTATATCACAAGACTTATTACAAGACGAAGGTTGGATCAATCTTTGATGACGCTGATTTTGTGTCCGTTCAGAATATAGGCATGCTTCCCGAGGACACCTCAATAGTGTTTTTTGTCCTAAAGAAAAAAGAAACGCGCGCACTTTTCTTTAATTCGGACGGTGAGGGCGTTGACACTTACCACCTTATGTTCAGTGCTCTTAAGAGATATGGCATATCAGCTACCATCCTTTCTAAGATTTTGCACCTTTTCGACAGAAATATCGATGGGCTGACGATGCTTGACGAACATAATTACGAGCTCGTACTAGCGGATGGAAAGAGGGTAGTGTCGGACAAAGAGCTTTTGCATTTTTTGTCGAGCGGAACGACGAAGGGGCTTCTTCTCTATGTTACCGCCGTTGCCTCTTTGAGGAATGGTTTTGATCTTGTGATCGACGAGATAGAAAACCATTTTCACAAGGTGCTCGTTGAAAACATTATAAATCTGTACAAGGACAAAGCGGTCAACAGAAAAAACGCCACTCTCTGCTTTTCGACTCATTATTGCGAGCTTCTTGATCTCTTTAATCGTCAGGACAATATTTGGGTCTGCCGTGCAGATAAAAAAATCAACGCCGAAAACATGTACGAGACATTCAATATTCGAACCGAATTGTCTAAAAGCCGACAGTTTTACAATGATACGTTCAAAACGTCGGTGAATTATGATGATCTCATGAGCATAAAGAAGGAATTGCTGTTATGAAGATACTTGTTATGTGCGAGGGTCCGAACGAGCTTGCAATCGTTAATCTTCTGCTTGACAGCGATAAATTGATCTTTTCGAGAGACGATCTGCTCGATCTGCGCCCCTTTCACGCAAGACAGCTCACAGATCCGCAACTAAAGCCGTCACTTGGTGCGTACCACGGAGATATATCAATATTCCGTATCGGTGATAAAATGTCGGACGATCTGAAAGTGCCGAAAGAGCTTTCAATGTCTATCGCGGAGAAAAGAAAATTTTGCACAAAGCCCGAACTTGAGATCTTGCTGATAATCGCAGAGGGAGCAATACGCGAGTTTGAAAAAGTCAAATCAAAGCAAAAACCGAAAGAGTTTTGCAAGCAAAATATAAGGTTTAATCGCCAAAAATACGATAATTCGAGCAAGTTTTATGAGAATTACTTCAAAGATCGCACCGATCTTTTGGTCTCGGCGATTACCGAGTACCACAGAACGCACAGCAAACACAGATCGGATGAGGGGTATCTCTTTGATCTTCTCAAATAGACACTGTTTCTGACCGCAAAAGATCTGCCTCAAATGCCGAGTGACGGCATTTGAGACAGATCTTTTGCTTATTTATTATCCTTCTTCTTTTTCTTTGTAATGACTATCACGGCTGCCGCGGCGGCGATTATGATCAGCGCGCCTGCAGTGAGTCCTATGATAAGCGGTGTGTTGCCCTTCTTTGTATCACCAATGTCATCACTCGGAAGGGGGATGTCCGTGGCAGTGTCGCTCGGAGGCTTGGGGAGCGGTTCAGCTTCCTCGGGAAGAATGCCCTGCAGAGCCTTTGTGTAGGCGTTTGCCTGCGACTGGGTCAGATACTCGTTGTTGACCCCCTTGAGTGCGGTCTGATATTTTACCGCATTGAGGTCGCCGCCGCGAGCCTCGTATTCCTTGACGGTTGCCGAAAGCTCGGTCTTGTCGCAATATGGCAGACCGTATGCTGAAATGTTGCCCAGTTGCAGCAGGTAGCCGTCGTTGTTGGATGCGTCACGCAGACGTGTTCCGATGAAGCGCAAGAACCGTCCGACAACGCCTTTGCCGTCCGGAGGAGTGAAGGTCAGCTCGGTTCCTTCCTTGTAGTTCCTTGCGTTCTTTTGGGAGACGATCTCGCTCCATTCTTTACCGTCGGTTGACATTTCGATGCGGAAGTCCAACGGGAATGTGCCGCGAGTTTTGACAACGACCTTGTCTACGGCGAACAGATCGCCAAGGTCGATGACGATATATTCGGTCGCATCGGGCGTGTAGTGCAGTTTGACGTTGGACGTCCATCCCTGACCGTCAATTCCGTTGTTGATGAAGTCTGCCGCCCATCCCCATTCGCGGAAACCGACCTCCGGAGTAGTCGATGAGGGGTAGACAGGCTTTTTGAATGCGAGATCCTGCCCCTTTTTGTAGGAGATGACCTCGTTTGTGATCGCAAGCGGATCGTTGACCTCGGGTGGGGGAAGACTGCCGTCATCATTGTAGATTTCTATCTCGCAGAGCGACACGTACTCACTGCGGCATTTTGAAAGATCGAGCTTTATGTAGCGTGCTTTCTCGGTCTTCGGCAGGGCGATCGACAGTGCCTCGCGACGCGCGCCGATGTCTTGAACCGATGTGACCTCGGTGTAATTCTTGCCGTCTGTCGATACCGAAACGCTCACCGACTCGGGGAAAAATTCGCCGTAGCCGAAAAGCGTGCCCTCGGGATAGAGATCGATCCTGTTGAAGGACAGTTCATTTTTAAGATCGATGTTCAGCGAGATATCATCCGAGTTTTCCGAACGCCAGCCCATGACCCCGTCATCGGCAAAACGTTTGCCATCGCTCAAAAACGAGAGATAGTATCCGCCCTTTCCGACCGATTGCACGGCGGTGATGAGTGCGCCTGCCGCAAGATTGGTCTCTGCCCTCGGCTGTTCGGTCGATCTTTTGTCAAAATCAAGACCCTCGGGCAGGGCAAAAAATGCGGCATCGCCTGCGGCAAGATCAAGATGCAGACTTCCGTTGTCAAGCTCGACCGGGGCAAGACTGCCGTCGGTGCGTCTGACGCTCGAAAGGGAGGTGATCGAGCTGTCAAAGGTCAGATCGACCTCGGATGCGTTTGTGTAATCGTTGTTTACGACCATCAGATAGTTACGCCCGGTCTCCTTGTGCTTTAAGAAGGAGACGGTGTAGGATTGATCGTTTTTCTGCGGCTGTACGAAGAAATCGCTCGGGATCGATGGCTGACCGTACGTGTCTTTGCCGTTCAGATAAACCTCGAGAGCGTCGCATTTTACAAGCGTTGAGCCGATCGCGAGTATTTCGTGATTGATCTCTTTTATGTATTCGTAATGCTCGTTCGGAACGCCCGTGGGGCTGATTATTCCATCCTCGAATGGCTCGTTCCTGTTGACGGGCGTGAACCATGTGAAGAACGAGAGCTGTTTGAAGCCGAACGCAAGCGATGAGTACATCTCATAGCGAAGCTCGGATGCGGTCGGGCGTCTGAAAAGGGCAGACTGCTTGACTGTCTGAATGTATGTTCCCGTGCGCACATCGTTTTCGAGTCCGACATCGTGTACCGCACGAATGTTTGAGTAAAATCCGCCTCTGTCCATCGTGCCTGCCTGAAGCCCGAAGGGATAGCGGTCATAGATCAGATAGTCTACCGGATATCCGTTTGCGGCGCACAGACGGCACCAGTCGTTCATTTGCCCTTTGTACAACTCATCCGAAATGTACGCGGCACTCGTGAAGAAGTTCAGATGCATGTATCCGTCGGGGAACGCCTTTTTCAAATTAGTGTATATGTCAAGGTATTCGTTCGGATTGTATGGTTCGTCTTTGATGTAAAAGCCGCCGAGCGCACTGTAGTCAAAGTATTTGCTCACCTGCGATGCGACATATTCCTCTGATTTTCCGCTCAGTTCAGTGCCGAGGCTGCTGTCGTGCGCGATCAGCTTGATGCCGTACTTTTCGCAAAGGGCAAGCATCTTTTTTTGATTTTCGACCGTGGCGAGCGTTTCCTCGCCCGAGCCCATTACCCAGTTGATGCCCGCATCTGCCATCAGACGATATTGCTCGTCGTTAATGTAGTCGGGCGTGGGCGGCCAAAAGACCGAAAGCATGATGTTTTCGTCCAAATCGACGGTTGGCGGTTCGGTATTGTCGGCAAATACACTCGAAATGTTTCCGATCGCCGCCGCCGACCCAAGAGTCAGCACCGTCGCAAGCGTTGCCGACAGGATCTGTTTGATGCGTGAAGTTGACATAATTTGTTCCTCTTTTCTCTGTTGTTTGCACGTGGCTCTGCTGTTTGAAGTATATCACAAAAACATACATTTGTCAAGTATCCCCCACACATTTTCGGCAAAATGTGTGGGGGAAATGGCGGTTTATTTGCATCTTGAGAACATTTTGTTGAGATAGTGAAAGCGCGATCTGTCGATGGCGGCGAGCTGATCTTCGGTGACGCGGAACGCCCAGTTGTCGGAGCTTGTGCCCGGTTTGTTCATGCGCGTGTCCGAGCCGTAGCCCAAAATGTCCTGTATCGGGAATATCACTCGATCGGCAGGCGAGCGGAGCAGGGTCTTCATGATCTCGGGGCAGGCTGACTGCCAGCGATCGGGGGGATATCCTATATAGTCGCAGATCTGCGATTTTTCGCCACCCGATGCCTCCCAGAGATAGCCGAGCAGGGTGTTGTTGTCATGCGTGCCCGAATAGGCAACGCAGTTTTCGGGATAAAGGTGCGGTTTGTGGACAGAATCGTCCGAAACGAAGGCAAATTGGAAGACTCGCATACCGGGAAGCCCCGATCTTTCAAGAAGCGATACGACTTTTTCGTCAATGTCGCCGAGATCCTCGGCGATAATGAGCCGATCTCCCGCCGCCTTTTTCAGCAGTCTGACAAATTGAAGGCCCGGCCCCTTTTGCCAATGTCCGTCCTTGGGCAGCATACTGTCGGCGGGCACGGCGAAAAACTCGGAAAATGCTCTGAAATGGTCGATCCGCACCCCGTCAAAGAGGGTCAGCTGCCATGACAGGCGATCGAGCCACCATTTGTAGCCGTCAGCCTTCATTGCCGTAAAATCGTAGAGCGGATTGCCCCAGAGCTGACCGTCAGGCGAGAAATAGTCGGGCGGAACCCCTGCGACTGCTGTCGGGCGGTAATTTTCGTCGAGCAAGAACAGATCGGGGTTTGCGTAAACATCCGAGCTGTCGAGGTCGGGATAGATCGGCAGATCGCCGATTATCGATATACCGCGTGAGGCGGCGTATGATTTTATCATCATCCACTGCGTGTAAAATTTGTATTGGATGAATTTGTGCATGAACAGGCAGTCGGGGTCGATCTCAACGCTCTCGTCAAAGCTTTGCCATATAGCGTTGCCGTTTGCCGATTTTTTTGCCATAAAAATGCAAAAATCGGCAAGATGCTTGTGGCTTTCGATAAATTCCTCGACCTTGATACGCTCATCGATCGATACACGCCTTGATGCGGAAAAAAGAAGCGGAATACGCTCCTCTTGAAGTCTTTGGAACTCGCAGTTGTATGGATTTTTCTCGGCGGCAGACGCAAGCTCTGCGTCGGTGATCAGTCCCTCGTGCCTGAGTGTGGGAAGATCGATAAAATACGGATTGCCCGCAAAAGCCGAGATCGCCTTGTAGGGTGAGCCGTACTCGTCGGGCCATCCGAACGGCAGTGTCTGCCAGATCGAAAATCCACTCTCGGCAAGCAGATCGATGAATTTGTATGCCGGAATGCCGAACGATCCGCATCCGTATCCGCCGGGAAGGGATGATATGTGCATGAGAACTCCGGATCTTTTCATGCTGTGCCTCCTTTTATGGTTGATTGAAATAGTAATTTGTGAAAGTCGAATATATGATGGATCGGACGATATCAGAAACATCATTTGCCAATGGCTTCCCATGGGAGGGAGGCTTCGGCGTGACCTTGGAATCAGATACAAGATACAAGATACAAGATACAAGATATTTGTGGGGG
>CAZORL010000007.1:0-61425 GCA_964582375.1 uncultured Lachnospiraceae bacterium | reverse complement strand
GAAACGAAGAAAAACTATCTTGCAAAATAGTACCCAAGAAACGCGGAAGACCTGCAAAGAATAGCGTGGTAACGGAAGATGATAAAAAATCTTGACAAACCTAAGAACTGTTAACTCTTTAATTTGTCTCACTTTTACGAATTATCTATTCCCTGTTTCATGAGTTCTGATATTTCAGCATCGATCTCGGCTATTTGGGCATCGATCTCGGTGCCGATGCCCATCATCGGGATCGATGTAGTCATTGCCGACGCACACAAAAGTGCGATCAGGCGGTTTGATTTGCTCTTTAGTCTTTTAATCATAGTTGCTTTTCCTTTCATAAAATAGTATTTGCAGAGCTAACTAACAGAGTTTCACCACAATTTCAGACTTTGTCAATAGAATGTGCGAAAATAATTTGCAAAAAATGCAAAAAATCGAAAAAATTACGCCGAGTTAATCTTCTCCGAGTGAAAATTCGCATCCGCAATAGTTTTGGCGATAGAGCTCGTATTCGCGTGACAGCTCGATCGAGCGTTTGTATCCCTCACGTTTTTTGAAGTCGGAGGGCAGCCATTTGACGCGGTATTTCTTCGCAAGTGTCTCGCCGAGATCATTGATCAGCTCCGCATTCTTGTGTGGGCTGACCGTGAGCGTTGTCCCGAAATATTTATATCCTCCAAGAGCTGCAACTCTTGCCGTCTCCTCAAGCCGCAGAATGAAGCATTTTGTGCATCGTCCTCCGCCCTCGGGTTCATTTTCAAGTCCCCTTACCGCATCGAGAAAGCCCTTGTGATCGTAGTCGCCCTCGATCAGCTTTGCATAGTCTGTTCTGTCGAGCCACTTTGACTGCGTATCAAGGCGTTTTATGTATTCGCTCTCGGGGTAGATATTCGGATTGAAGAAAAAGAGATAAATATCGAAATATTTTGCAAGATATTCTGTCACATAGCTGCTGCAAGGGCCGCAACAGCTGTGAAGAAGCAGGGAGGGTTTATATGTCAGTGAGCCTGTCAGCTCGTCAAGCTTTGTTTGATAGTTGATCTTCATTCTGTTTTCACCGCTTTCGCCTCTGACGAAAGATTCCTTTCACTAAAGATAATTGTATCACAAAATGAAGAAAATTTCAATATTTTAACGGCAAATTCAAAATAAAGTTTGCAACATCTTGACATTTGCGAGTTTTTATTGTATAATATGATGAATAAGCTTAAAATGGAGAACTGATATGACAAGGCGAGAAGAGAGGGAGGCACTTTTTGCGCTTCTGTTTGAAATGTCCTTTTCGGAGATCACCGCTGCCGAGGACATTCTCGAAATTGAAAAGACTCAAAGAGATTACGATGCCGCATATATCCTTGACGGATATCACGGTGTGATCGAGCACATAGAAGAGATCGATCTTTTGATCGAGAGCAATGCAAAGGGATGGAAGTTGTCGCGACTGTCAAGGGTCACGCTTGCGATCCTTCGTTTGGCAGTGTACGAGATGCTCTGCACCGATCTGTTTTTTGCCGTCGCGATCAACGAGGCGGTCGAACTTGCAAAAAAATACGATCACGAGAGAGCACCGTCATTTATCAACGGTATTTTGAATAAGATCGCAACCGACAAGGGTCTTAAGACTCAAAAGAAAAAAGACGAAAAATGAGCAGACTGTTTCTCGGCATCGATACGAGTAATTACACGACCTCGCTCTCACTTTTCGACGGGGATAAGATAATCGCAAACGAAAAGCTCCCCGTCAAGGTCAAAGAGGGCGAGAGGGGGATCAGACAGTCGGATGCGGTGTTCTGCCACACCAAAAATCTGCCGATACTCTTTGAGCGCATCGGCAGGTGTGAGCTGTCGGCAATCGGCGTTTCGACCCGTCCGCGCGATGTTGAGGGATCGTACATGCCCTGCTTTTTGACAGGTTATTCGGCGGCGAAAGCACTGTCATCCGTCTGCGGGATACCGCTGTACGAGCAATCGCATCAACAGGGACATGTCATGGCGGCACTCTATTCGGCAGGCAGGATCGATCTTTGGAACGAAAGATTTATCGCATTTCATGTATCGGGCGGTACGACAGAACTACTGTTGGTCGAAAACGGAACCATCGGCAAAATAGGCGGAACGATCGATCTCAATGCGGGTCAGGCGATCGATCGGATAGGCGTCAGGCTCGGTATCCCTTTTCCGTGCGGCAGGGAACTTGAGAGTATCGCCGCACCGCTCGGCGAGGTAAACTGTATCTCACATGTAAGAGGTCTTGAGTGCAATTTGTCCGGACTTGAAAGCAAGGCGGCAAAGCTTATAGACGACGGCGAGGACAGATCGGTCGTTGCCGCATTTACAATAAAAAGCGTTTTGCGAACGATCGAGAGGCTGACAGAAAATGCACGCGAGACACTCGGCGATCTGCCCGTTGTATATGCAGGCGGAGTGATGAGCAATAGGCTTATACAAAAAGGTCTTGCAAAATGCGGCAATGTGTATTTTTCGGAGGCGGAGTACTCCTGCGATAATGCGGCAGGTATCGCCATCCTTGCCGCACGTGCGCACGATCACAAGGCTTGAAAGGAGACTCAATGGCAACCGAACGCTTGACACTTACGGTCACACAGCTTAACGAGTACATTAAAGCGATCATTGATAACGATAAGACCATATCGAATGTATATGTCAAAGGCGAAATATCAAATTTTACGCATCACAAAACCGGGCATCTCTATTTCACGCTGAAGGACGCGACATCAAATCTGAAGGCTGTTATGTTCGCCAGGGAGGCATCGAAGCTTGCCTTCGAGCCGGAAAACGGGATGAAGGTGACCGCTCACGGCAGGATTTCCGCGTTTGTCAGGGACGGCAGTTATCAGATATATGTTACCTCGATGGAACCCGACGGTGTCGGAGCGTTGACGATAGCTTTCGAACAGCTCAAGAGAAAGCTTGCCGCCGAGGGACTTTTTGACCCGGCGAAGAAGAAACCGATTCCAAAGATACCGACGAGAGTCGGAATAATAACCTCGCCGACAGGTGCGGCGGTCAGAGATATCATCAATATAGCGGGCAGGCGTTTCCCCTATGCCAAGCTTGTTATCTATCCGGCACTTGTTCAAGGGAGCGATGCACCGCCACAGCTCGTTTCGGGAATAGAATATTTTAACAGCGTCGGGTCGGTCGATCTCATCATAATCGGCAGAGGGGGCGGCTCGATCGAGGATCTGTGGGCATTCAATGACGAGGTGCTCGCAAGGGCAATATACGCATCGGAAATTCCCGTGATCTCTGCTGTCGGACATGAGATAGATTTTACAATATCCGATTTTGTCGCAGATCTGCGTGCACCGACACCGTCTGCGGCGGCAGAGCTTGCTCTCCCCGATACGGTGGAACTGATCCGAAAGGTCAACAATATAACCACACACATGCAGACCCTGCTTTCAAAGCAGATCGATCTGAAAAAACAGCTTTTTGAGCATCTCAGACAGTCAAAGGTCATAAGCGATCCGATGTCAATGCTCGATCAAAGAAAAATGGCACTTGTCGCCGACACACAAAGCCTTTCGGCGGCAATGAAGATAATTTGCGCGAAAAATCGTACAGATCTTGCCGAAAAGGCGGCAAAGCTTGATGCACTGAGCCCACTGGCCGTGCTTTCACGCGGCTACTCGGTTACTCTCGACAAAGACAGCAGGGTAGTGAGATCTATCGGCGATGTTGAGATCGGCGAGAACTTGGCGGTTCGAACGACCGACGGAAAAATAATCGGAAAAGTTATCGGAAAGGAGCCTTTCGAATATGGAAACGGCTGATCAGAATAAAGAAATAAAGAATAATACGGAGAAAGAGATATCTTTCGAGGCGGCACTTGCTCGACTTGAACAGATCGTTCGCGCACTCGAGAGCGGCGAGATATCGCTTGACAGATCGATATCCCTTTACGAGGAGGGCGTCAGACTTGTCGGTATATGCAACAGTACGCTCTCAAACGCCGAGCGTCGCATCAAAATTCTCGTTGACGGTGGCAACGGTCTGCACGAGGAAGATTTTGTTAAGAGGACCGAGGGGTCTGAGGCGTGAGGATGGCGGTCATGTCGATACTTGAAGAAAAAATGCAAAATATGGCGGCACTTGTCGAGAATAGGCTCTCGACACTGCTTGCAAACTCCGATAACGATATAAAAAAGCTATACGACGCGATGTCGTACAGCCTGCTCGGCGGCGGAAAACGGGTCAGACCTTTTCTTGTTCTTGCTGTGTCGGATATGCTGTTTGGAGATCGCGACGAAGCACTGACCTATGCTGCCGCACTCGAAATGATACATACATATTCGCTCATACACGACGATCTGCCCTGCATGGACAATGACGACCTAAGACGCGGACGACCGACCTGCCATAAGGTGTACGGGGACGCTCGCGCGGTTCTTGCAGGGGATGCACTTCTCACATTTGCTTTCGAGATCGTGTCTGCCGATGCGTCGATATCGGCAGATCATAGGATCAAAGCCGTTGAGTTTCTCTCGCACGCCGCAGGACCTTCGGGAATGATCGCGGGGCAAGAGATGGATGTCTCGCTTGAGGGCGAGAAGATCGAGTATGAGACGATGATCAAGATCCATAATCTCAAGACGGTCGAGCTTATAAAGTGCGCATGCAGACTCGGTGCGCTCGCCGCAAATGCTGCAGACGCTCAGACTCTTGCCGATCTCGACACATATGCAGAGGGTGTCGGCAGAGTCTTTCAGCTTGTTGACGATATTATTGATGCTTACTCTACCGCCGAGGAGATCGGCAAATCGGCTGGGTCGGATGAGAAAAATCACAAGACCACTTATTTGTCATTTATGCCGGTCGATCTGGCGCGTCAGCTTGCCGATGTTATGACGGAAAAAGCGGTCGATGCCATATCGCACTATCAAAAACGCGATCTTCTTTGTGATTTCGCATACTATTTGAAGGACAGAAGATTCTGATCGGTATTTGGATATGAGAATCGATAAATATCTTGCCGAGCACTCGCTTGCCGAAAGCAGACAAAAGGCAAAAGAGTTGATCTCGGGCGGATTTGTGACCCTTAACGGAAAGATCGTTTCAAAGGACAGCACGGATGTCGGCGAAAATGACAGGGTCGAGGTGACGGGCAGACCGTATCCTTATGTCAGTCGCGGCGGATTGAAGCTTGAGGCGGCAAAATCGGCATTTTCGCTTGATTTTACGAACAAGATCGCCTGCGATCTCGGAGCGTCAACCGGCGGATTTACCGATCTGATGCTTCGCTCGGGAGTTCGGCGTGTGTATGCCGTTGATTGCGGCAAGGGACAGCTCCATCCCGATATAGCATCTGACCCACGTGTTGTCAATATGGAAGGAATAAACGCAAGAGAACTGAGTGCAAATGATCTCGGTACATTCTGTGATGTTGTTGTAAGCGACCTTTCGTTTATCTCTCAGACGCTTGTTTTTGAGTCGGTCACAAAGATCCTCTCTGATAAAGGCGAATTTGTCAGCCTTATAAAACCTCAGTTCGAGGCAGGCAGAGAAAACATCGGCAAGGGCGGAATTGTCAAAGATCCGCATGTACACATATCGGTCATAAAACATGTTACCGATGTCGCACGCATGTGTCAACTATACTGTATAGGGCTTATAAGATCTCCGATTCGCGGCGGAGACGGAAATGCGGAGTATCTTGCACATTTTCGCTATTTGAGGGATGGAAGTGATATTTTACCGCTTGATATATCCGAAATTTGCGATATTGTTTTGAAAGGGAAAACTTGAATGAAGAACAAACGCCAAGAAGTGATACTTGATATTATTTCAAGAAACGATGTTGAGACACAAGAGGCTCTCCTCGACCGTCTGAAGGAAAGGGGCTATGATGTTACGCAGGCGACCGTTTCTCGCGATATACGCGAGCTTGAGCTTATAAAGGTTGCATCAAAGAACGGCGGATATAAGTACGCCGCCGCCTCAAGCGGAGACAAACGTCCGAACGCCAAATATATGAACATAATGCGTGAGACCGTTGTTTCGGTCGATCACGCAAACAATCTTGTGGTTGTCAAGACCTACTCGGGAATGGCACAGGCGGCAGCAGCAGCGATAGATGCGATATTCGGTGAGGAGATACTCGGAACGATAGCGGGTGATGATACCATTTTTGCTGTCGCACATACAACATCGGCGGCGGCGTCAATCGCAAGGAGACTTGCCGAGCCGTTCCGAATCGGTAATTGATGACCCAAACGGTTAATTAAAACGGAGAGGAGGACGGTAAATGCTGATCTCACTTCACATAGAAAATATAGCCGTGATACGCTCGGTGGATATTGATTTCGAACGCGGATTTTCGGTCATGACAGGCGAAACCGGTGCGGGTAAATCGATAATTATCGATTCGATCGGACTTGTTCTCGGTGATAAGTTTTCAAAGGAACTTATAAGAACGGGTCAAAGCCGTGCGTCGGTAAGTGCGCTTTTCGGCGAACTGCCCGAAAATGTTTTGACGGCGCTTGATGCCCTCGGACTGTCGGCGGATGAGGATGGGTGCGTTTTCATTCAAAGATCGGTGAGTGCCGACGGAAGATCGGTGACAAAGTTCAACGGCAGAGCGATACCGCTTTCGCTCCAAAGAGAGGTCGGCAGTCTGCTTATAAATATTCACGGTCAGCACGACAGCCGCGCACTTCTTGACCCCGGTGCCCATATTTCGTATCTCGATAAGTTCGCACATAACGACGGTCTGCTTTGCGAGTACAGAAAGTTTTACGATGCGATGCTCGACGCCCACCGTCGTGCGGATGCGATCAAAAAGGATGAGCGAGAAAAACAGCAACGTATCGATATGCTGAAATTTCAGATAAACGATATCGAGTCCGCAAAGCTCAAAGCAGATGAAGAAGAAAAGCTTCGGGCAGAGAAGAACGTTCTTGTCAATGCAAAGCAGATATCAAAGCAGATAAACACGCTTTACCGTGCCCTTTACAAAAACGAAAAGGGAATGTCGGCATACCGATTGATCGAGATAGCAAGAAAATCGCTTGACGATATTGCCGATCTTGTCCCGAATGCGAGGGCTTTCTCGGATAAGCTTTACGATATGCAGTATGAGCTTTCATCGATCGCCGATGCGGCTTATTCGGTATTGCCGAGAGACTGCGACGATCCCGAGACGGCACTTTCGAAGATAGAAGACAGACTTGATACCATCCATAAGCTTGAGCGAAAATATGGTGCATCGGTGTCCGAAGTGCTCGATTTTCTCGACAAGGCAAAAAAAGAACTTGGCGAAATAATGGTGTCTGATGAAAAGATCAAGGAATATGGTCTGATCTTCGAGAAGAACAGAAAATCGGCACTTGAGGTCGCCGACAAATTGTCCAAAAAGCGAATCGAGGCGGCAGAGACGCTCTCATGCGGCGTTTGCTCGATACTTGAATATCTTGACATGGAAAAGGTCATATTCAGAGTCGGCGTCAAGAGCCGCCGCGAGGAGGATGGTCTGCTTTGCCCAACGGGAGCAGATGAGGTCGAATTTCTTATATCGACCAACCCGGGCGAGCCGCTCAAGCCGCTTGCAAAGATCGCGTCGGGCGGTGAAATGTCGCGTATAATGCTTGCGATAAAGTGTGTGCTGACAAATGCCGAGGGTATACCGACCGTTATCTTTGACGAGATCGACACGGGCGTGTCGGGTAAGACCTCGCAAAAGATAGGCATAAAGCTTCACGATCTTTCAAAATATATGCAGGTCATCTCGATCACCCATTCGGCGCAGGTGTCTGCCAATGCCGATCGCCATTTGAAGATCGAAAAGCATGAGATAGACGGCATGTCCGAAACAACGGTCAGAGACCTTGATATTTCCGAGCGTGCCGACGAACTTGCAAGGATCATGGGCGGCGTAACACCGTCCGAGAAGATATACGAGAGTGCAGTCGAAATGCTTAAAAACGCGGGGCATGATGCGTGAACCGTACCATAGATAAATGAAAATATTATTTAAGAAGGGACTTTAATAAAATGAAGATTTACGAAGAACTTGTCGCCAGAGGGCTCATCGCTCAGGTTACAAATGAAGAAGAGATCAAAAATATGATAAATGAGGGAAAGGCGACATTTTATATCGGATTTGACTGTACGGCAGACAGCTTGACTGCCGGACATTTTATGGCACTTACCCTCATGAAACGTCTGCAGATGGCAGGCAATAAGCCGATCGCACTTATCGGCGGCGGTACAACAATGATCGGCGATCCCTCAGGCAGGACAGACATGCGTAAGATGCTGACCAAAGAGGATATCGATCATAACGCCGAGTGCTTTAAGCGTCAGATGGAGAAATTCATCGAGTTTGGCGAGGGTAAGGCACAGATGGTCAACAACGCCGATTGGTTGCTTGATCTCAATTATATCGACCTTCTCCGCGAGGTCGGTGCATGCTTCTCGGTCAATAACATGCTTCGTGCAGAGTGCTATAAGCAGAGAATGGAAAAGGGTCTTTCATTCCTTGAATTTAACTATATGATCATGCAGTCATACGACTTCTACCATCTTTTCAAGGAATACGGCTGTAATATGGAGTTTGGCGGTGACGATCAGTGGTCGAATATGCTCGGAGGAACAGAACTTATCCGTCGTAAACTCGGTAAGGACGCACACGCGATGACCATTACCCTGCTCACCGACTCTCAGGGTCATAAGATGGGTAAGACTGCGGGAAATGCCGTGTGGCTTGATCCGAACAAGACGTCTCCTTACGATTTCTATCAGTATTGGAGAAATGTTGCCGATTCCGATGTAATGAAGTGCATAAGAATGCTCACCTTCATTCCGATCGAGGAGATAGATGCAATGAGCTCGTGGGAGGGCGAGCAGTTGAACCGCGCCAAGGAGATACTTGCATACGAGCTTACAAAGCTTGTTCACGGCGAGGATGAGGCGCAAAAGGCGCAGAATGCCGCAAAGAGCGTTTTCGCGGGTGGCGGATCCTCGGCTGATATGCCCTCAACCGCTCTGACCGATGCCGACTTGACCGATGGTAAGATCGGACTTCTCGATATGATGGTCAAGGGCTCGCTTGCCGCTTCAAAGGGTGAGGCAAGAAGACTTGTTCAGCAGGGCGGTGTTACACTCTGCGATGAGAAAGTGACAGATGTTAATCTCACGCTTGATAAGGCTTTCTTTGAGGGCAAAGATGTGATAGTCAGGAAGGGCAAAAAGGTCTATCATAAATTTACACTTAATTGACGGGAGGGAAAGTCTTGAATCTTCCCGAAGAATTTAGACACTTTCTTTCCGATGCTGTCAGTCGCGGCGAGATACTTGCAAAATATAACGAAGATCTCGCCGAGCTGTCCGGCTTTAAGATCGGCGGTCCTGCGGATGTCGTTATCAGACCGCTTTCTTTGCACGCCCTCGAGACTGTTGTCCTTGCGGCACGCTCCTTCGGCGTCAGATATGATCTGTTCGGAAATTGCTCCAACCTTCTGTTCAGCGACAGTGGATATCGCGGTGCCGTGATATTGACAAAACATTTATCGGGCTTGTCGGTGGACGGTAATGTCATATATGCCGAGTGCGGCGCATCACTCATGTCGGTAGCTCTTGCGGCAGAAAAGGCGGCACTTTCGGGATTTGAATTTGCTTACGGTATTCCGGGGACTGTCGGCGGTGCTGTCTGTATGAATGCGGGTGCTTACGGTGGCGAGATATCGGATGTTCTTTTGTCTGCCGATTGCATTTCGGAAGACGGAACGGTGAAAACACTTTCAAAAGATGAATGCCTGTTCGGATACAGACACTCGATCTGTTCTGATCGAAAAAATCATGTTTTGTCTGCAAGATTCGTCCTTTCTCCATCGGATCGAGCCGAAATTCGAGCAAAAATGGATACTCTCATGCAAAAAAGACGCGAAAAACAGCCGCTCGAATATCCGAGTGCCGGATCTGTGTTTAAACGCTATCCCGGATATTATACCGCAAAGCTTATCGAAGAGGCGGGATTTAAGGGACTTACGGTCGGCGGCGCACAGGTATCGACAAAGCATGCGGGATTTATTATCAATCGCGGAGGCGCGACCTCTGCCGATGTTTGCGAGCTGATCGCACTGATAAAAAAGGGTATATATGATAGGATGGGTATCGAGATCGAGACAGAGGTCATAATCGTGCCCGAAAAATGACCATACTCAAATAAAACGTTGACCCGAGTTTGAAAAATGAATGTTGTAATAATAACCGGCATGTCAGGTGCCGGAAAAAAGACCACCGCACACCTTCTTGAGGATATGGGATATTATTGTGTTGACAATATGCCCGTCTCGCTCATCACAAATTTCTTTGATATTTACGAAAAAAATCCCGAGAAGAATACGCTCGTTTCCTTTACGCTCGATATCAGAGCGGGTGAGGATATCGGACGGCTTTCCGATGTGGTCGATCAGATAAAAAACGGCACCGATCATTCCTGCAGACTGCTTTTTCTCGATGCGTCCGATGATGTGCTTATAAATCGCTATAAAGAAACAAGGCATATCCACCCTCTGCTCAGATCGATGAATGCCACATTGGAAGAGGTTCTGTCCGCCGAGCGTTCGATCGTCTCGGGAATAAAAAGCTATGCCGATTTCGTGATAGATACGTCAGATCTTCGCCCGACCGAGCTTAAAGAACAACTCGGCGAGATCTTGCGTATTCCGCGTAACGATGAAATGACTGTATCTTTCGTTTCTTTTGGCTATAAATACGGCGTTCCTCAGGATCTCGATCTGATGTTTGATGTCAGATGCTTCCCAAATCCGTTCTATATTCCCGAGCTGAAAAACCATACGGGACTTGAAAAATGCGTTAATGATTACGTTTTTTCGTTCGAGGAAACCAATATTTTTCTTGACAAGCTCTTCGATATGGTCGATTTTCTTCTCCCCCTTTATAAAAAAGAAGGGAAGGCACACCTTACGATCGGTATCGGATGCACGGGCGGACGACACAGATCTGTTGCGATCGCACAAGCTCTTTTTGAGCATGTTTCGGGTCAAAATGATGTTTATCCGATGACCGTTCACAGAGATATAAAAAAATGATCTGACGATATAAAAGGAGGATGTACGGATGTCTTTTTCGTCGGAAACGAAAAATGCCCTTGCCGCACTCCCCGTTAAGGCAAATTGCTGTAAAAGGGCAATGCTCTTCGGACTATTTTACCCACAGTCCGATTTTGCAAACAATAAATTAAAATTTTCCACCGATAATGAAAAGACCGCATCGCTATGTACATATCTTGTTCGGTCATATTTCAGCGTCGATTGCTACTTTGATGATGTCGATAAACTCTCAAGATCGGGCTACCCCGCAATCGGCTATAAATTCGGTCTGCCTGTGCCATCCGATGTCGAAAAAATGGCATCCGAGCTGTTGGTACTTGAAAAAGACCGTGATCTGCTTCTATCCTGCGAGAACTGCCTGAAATTTTTTCTTCGCGGACTTTTTCTGAGCGTCGGAACGGTGACAGATCCCAAAAGAGGTTACCACCTTGAATTCGCCGTGTCGGATGAAGACAAGCTTGCAAACATCTGCGGATACCTCGAGGAGATAGGTATGCCTGCGAAAGTAACTAAAAGACGCGGCGTTCCGTCCGTTTATATAAAAGAGAGCGAGTCGATTGAGGACTTCTTCACCCTCATCGGATCGCCGCAGACCTCGCTGACGATAATGGAAGTGAAGATCATGCGTGAAATACGCAATAACGAAAACAGGCGCAATAACTGCGATACCGCCAATATCTATAAATCGACAGGGGCGTCTCTCCTGCAAATTAAGGCAATAAAAGCAATAAAAGAAAACAATATGTTCGGAAAACTTCCAAAGGAGCTTGCCGTAACGGCAGAGCTTCGCGAGGATAATCCGGAGATATCAATGAGCGAGCTTGCCGCTTTGCACGATCCGCCGATAACAAAATCGGGCGTCAGCCATAGGCTGTCGAAGATCATTTCGTTTTATGAGCTTAATATAGAAGGAAAAACATCCGCCGAGGACGGAAAACACTAAAAATGTCGCACAGTCAGAAGGGAAGGTCAGTAATGTCCGATTTCGTACATCTTCATTTGCATAGCGAATACAGCCTTCTTGACGGTGCGTGCCGAATAAAAGATATCCCCAAGGCGGTAAAGGCACTCGGACAAAATGCCGTCGCGATCACCGATCACGGCGTGATGTACGGAGCGGTCGAGTTTTACAAGGCATGTGTGGCAGAGGGAATCAAGCCGATCATCGGTTGTGAAGTCTACCTTGCCGAGGGCGATGCCGCAAGCCATGTAAAGACCGCACCCTATTTCAACACGCACCTTGTTCTTCTTTGCGAAAACGAAATAGGCTATAAGAATCTCTCCTATATCGTCTCAAGATCGTTCACCGACGGCTTTTATGTCAAACCGAGGATCGATCTTAAGCTCCTCACCGAGCATTCGGACGGGCTTATATGTCTTTCTGCCTGCCTTGCGGGAAAGATCTCTCGTGCGATACTTCTTGACGATAAAAACGAGCTTTGCGATTTTATCCTCAAAATGACCTCGATATTCGATAAGGATCATTTTTATCTTGAACTTCAAGATCACGGAATTGAGGATCAAAAGAGGGTCAATCACGCACTTGTTGAGCTTTCAAAAGAATACGGCATACCGCTTGTCGCAACAAACGATGTTCACTATATCTCAAAGTCGGACGCATATACCCAGTCGGTGCTTATGTGCATCCAAACAGGCAAGACGCTTGAAGAGGGAAAGCCGTTCGGATTTGAGACCGACGAGTTTTATCTGAAATCTGCCGATGAGATGGAGACCCTTTTCGGCACGTACGAAAATGCTATCGCAAATACCGTCAAAATTGCCGAAATGTGTAATTTCTCCTTTTCTTTCGGCAAGACCGTTCTCCCCGACTATGTGCCCGAGGACGGATCGTCCCCAAAGGCGTATCTGCAAAGGCTCGCTAAAGAAGGACTTGATAAAAAGATCGCCGACGGCTCGATCGTTTTTGACGAAGAACATGACTATGATGTATATAAATCTCGAATGATATATGAGTTGCTCATCATCGCAAAGATGGGATATGAACAGTATTACCTCATAGTTTGGGATTTTATAAATTACGCCAAAGAGCATTCGATCCCGGTAGGACCCGGTCGCGGCTCGGGCGCGGGATCGCTTGTTGCCTATCTTATCGGCATAACCGAGATAGATTCGATAAAATATGATCTCCTGTTTGAGCGTTTTCTCAACCCCGAACGTGTTTCCATGCCCGATTTTGATACCGATTTTTGTTATGATCGACGAGATGAGGTGATCGCCTATGTTCGCGAGAAATACGGAGATGATCATGTCGCGCAGATAATCACCTTCGGAACGATGGCACCGCGTGCCGCGGTTCGTGATGTCGGACGAGTCCTCGGTATGTCCTTTGCTGATGTTGACAGCGTGGCAAAACTGATTCCGCAGGATAATAAAATAACGCTTTCCCGTGCGCTCGATGAGGTCAGCGCACTTCGCGAGAGCTATAATACGGATGAAAATGTAAGAAAACTTATAGATCTTTCAAAAAAACTCGAGGGAATGCCGCGTCACGCGTCAACCCATGCGGCGGGCGTCGTTATAACCAAAGATCCGATATGCAGTTATCTGCCCCTTTCGGTAAATGGTGCGGTTACCGTCACACAGTATGATATGGATACCGTGGCTGAGCTTGGGCTTTTGAAATTTGATTTCCTTGCACTTCGTTATCTGACCATCATTTCGGATGCCGAGCGCGAAATTCGCCGCCGTGTGCCGGATTTCGATATTCGAAACGTCCCGATAACCGATGCCGAGACCTACTCGATGATCTCGGCAGGCAGAACGAGCGGTATTTTCCAGCTCGAATCCGCAGGGATGCGGCGTATGCTTTCGAGCATGAAACCGTCTTGCCTTGAGGATCTTATGATCGCGATAGCACTCTATCGCCCCGGACCGATGGATTCGATCCCGAAGTTCCTTGAAAATCGAGCCGATCGAGCAAAGATCGACTATATAATCCCCGATCTTGCCGAGATACTCGACCCGACCTGCGGATGTATAATATATCAGGAGCAGGTAATGCGGATCTGCCGAAAGATCGCCACCTTTTCTTACGGCAGAGCGGATACGGTAAGAAAGGCAATGTCCAAGAAGAAGACCGATCTGCTTGAGAAGGAAAGATCTGCCTTTGTCGAGGGTGCAAAGAAGAATTTCTATGATGCCGATGCCGCAAACTCGCTTTTTGATGAAATGGTGAGCTTCGGTAAATATGCATTCAATAAAAGCCATGCGGCGGCATATTCGGTCGTCACCTATCGCACTGCATATTTGAAGACTCATTACCCGGCAGAATTTTTTGCCGCGCTTATGACCTCGGTCATGGGAGATACCGCCAAGACCGCAGCATATGTTTCCGAATGTCAGTCAATGTCAATAAAAGTTCTGCCGCCCGATATCAACGAAAGTTTCGGCAGATTTTCGGTCACCGAGAATGGTAATATACGATATGGTCTTCTCGGAATAAAAACGGTCGGAGACGGATTCGTTTCCAAGATCATCGCCGAAAGAACAAAAGGCAAATTTGTCTCGTATGCCGATTTTTGCCGCAGAATGGTTGAGATCGAGCTGACGAAGATGCAAGCGTACGCCCTTGTCTGCGTCGGTGCATTCGACAGGCTCGGCGTTGATCGCGGGAAGCTCGTTGCCTCCTATGATGCCGTACTTGTTGAGGCGGCAGCTGATTGCAAACGAGCCCTTGATGGTCAGCTTGATATGTTCTCCGATCCGACCGATCGTCAGAAGACCTTTGAATATGATTACCCCGAGCGTCCCGATCTGACCTCGTCCGAAAAGCTGATGCTCGAAAAATCAAATATCGGCGTCTATCTTTCGGGCAGTCTGCTCGATGATTACAGGATCGCACTCGCTGCCCTGAAGCCCACACCGATCTCGCTCATCTGCGCATCTTTTGATGAAACATCCGAGGACTTCGGCACTTTTTCGGAAAAACAGGTTCTTACTGTTTGCGGAATAATTACAAAGATCGTCAAAAAGACGACCAAAAACGGCGATCCGATGGCGTTTATGACGATAGAGGACAGGATGGGCGAGATAGAGACGGTGGTTTTCCCCGGACTTTGCCAAAAGGTCGCCGATCTTCTGATACGCGATAATGCCGTCGCGGTCGTCGGTGAGATCTCGATCAAAGATGACGATCCGCCGAAGCTTATCGCAAGGGAGATCATACCACTGAAAAAGGACAGAGATCAAAAAGTCCCCCCGACAGCCGAAAAAAAGCTTGAAACAGCCGATATCGCTGTCCCGCAGTCCCCGAAAAAGATGTATTTGAGGGTCGATAAGATTGGCTCTCCGATGTACGAAAAAGCGGTAAATATGCTTGAGATCTTTTGCGACGGAAGAGTCGTTGCTGTCTTTTACGACAGAGAAAAGGGAAGTTACCATGAGTATACGACACATACCGTCTTCGTTGACGGATATGTGGCAAAACAGCTTGCCGATATTTGCGGAGGGGTCGAGAATATTGCATTTCGGTAGAATAGCGGTTGAATTTGCCATTTTTTGCAGAAAACAAATACAATATTCACACAAATTTCAAAGAAATCGGTTATAATATGCAAAGTAGCGACAGTTGCCTTTCGGCGTGTCGCACGAATGCAGGTGAGGTATTGAAATGCCGAAAAAAGATAATAACGATAACAATATAGAAAATCAAGTCGAGGATGCCGTCCGTTCATCATTCGGCGTTCTTCGCACTGCCTTTTCTGCCGTTTTGAGTGTTTTTCTCTCGATCTTGCTCGTCGGCGTGATCGCAGGATGCATAGTGGTCGGCGCATTCGCAATATATCTCGCAAATAATGTTGACAGCAATGTCGATGATATTGTGCTTATCGCAGAGCAGGGAAGCGGAAATGCGACTAAAGTTTTTTATTACGACAGCGACGGAAAGCTTGTAGAGGACGAGAGTCAACGTCTTTCGGCAGAGGGCAACTCTTATTGGGTTGCCTATGAGGATGTTCCCGAAAATCTCGTGAACGCTTTCGTTGCCATCGAGGATAAGCGTTTTTGGGATCATAACGGCTTTGACCTCATCACAACGACCAAGGCGATCGCCAAATTTCTTCTCCCTCTCGGCGAGGGCGGCGGCGGATCAACGATAACGCAACAGCTCGTCAAGAATGTCACTAAGAACGATGACTATACCATACAGCGTAAGGTCAACGAGATCTTTAAGGCGATGGAGCTTGAAAAGCAGGTCGGTGATAAAACAAAGATCATTGAAAGCTATATGAATATCATATACCTTTCTCAAGGCGCAAACGGCGTGCAGGAGGCGGCACATGTTTATTTTAACAAGGATGTCAGTGAGTTGTCCCTTGTTGAGTGTGCGGCGATCGCAGGAATAACGCAATATCCTTCAAAGTGGGATCCGATCAAAAATCCCGACAATAACAAGACCAGACGCAATGTCATCCTCTCCGAGATGTACTCGCAGGGTCTTATCACCAAGGCAGAGTACGACGAGGCATATAACGCCACGCTTGTTATCGATCAGTCCAAATCGGAGGTCACAGTCGCGGGAACAAATACATGGTATACCGACGTGGTGATAAACGAGGCATCCGCTCTGCTTGCCGAAAAATATAGTGTTTCCACAGAAATCGCCACCAAAATGCTTTATTCGGGCGGCTATTCGATCGTCACCGCACAGGATAAAGGCGTTCAGGCTGTTCTCGATAAATATTATCAGGATATGACCTCGACATCGATCTTTCCCGTATCTAATGTTATTAATGTCGAATCGTCGATGATCGTAATGGATCCGCATAACGGAAATATTTTGGGTCTTGTCGGCGGACGCGGAGAAAAGACGCAAAACAGGCTCTTTAACCTTGCGACCGATGCCGTCAGACAGCCCGGATCGGCATTTAAGCCGGTTGCCGTGTACGCACCCGCAATGGAATCGGGGGTCATAAACTACGGTTCGGTTTTTGATGATGTTCCGTTCAATTTCGGAACAGAAACTACCGACGACTCCGGAAAGGTGACCTATTCGAACCCGACAGGTTGGCCTCGTAACTCCAATAATGCTTATCGAGGATTGACGACCGTTGAATACGCGATAGCTATGTCAAAAAATACGATCGCCGTGCATGTTCTTGATGCGTTTGGCATTAATAATTCGTTCAATTTCTTAACCGACAAGCTTCATATAACGACACTTGTCAACAGTGATAAGAACTACGCGTCCTTGGGACTTGGAGGTCTTACCTATGGCGTTACGCTAAAAGAGCTTACCACCGCTTACTCGATCTTCTCAAACAGCGGCGTGTATACGTCGTCACGGACGGTTATACAGATACTCGATAAATCGGGCGAGGTCGTTGTCGATAACGAGCCTGAAAAAGAGATTGTCCTCACCGAGGGCAACGCGGAGGTCATGACCAAACTCCTCGGACAGGTCATCCATCATTCGGGTGCGACCGCATCCGAAAGCCTTAGAGAGATCGGCAGACTTGTCGATGTGGCAGGCAAGACGGGTACTACTAACAAAAACTACGATAAATGGTTCGTTGGCTACACCCCCTACTATCTTGCAGGCGTTTGGACGGGATATGTCGAGCAACAGGATATAGGCAGTAAGGTCAGCAATCAGCACTGTGTAATGTGGAACAAGGTCATGGTCGATCTTCATAAGCCCATACTCGAAAGGGTATCAAGGGGTGAGGAAACGCTCAAAACCTTTGACCGCGATCTCTTGATCGAGGCAACATATTGTATGGATTCGGGCAAGCTTGTGACTGAGGCGTGTGAGGCGGATACGCGCGGTAAGAGATACGAGACGGGTTACTTTACCAAAGAAACTCTCCCGACCGAGGAATGCGACTGCCATGTCCTTGTCAAGTATTGCAAGGGTCACGGAATTGCCGGGCCGAATTGTCCAGACTCCTCTTGCGAGATGGTGGGACTGCTTGAACACACAAGA
Organism: uncultured Lachnospiraceae bacterium; assembly: GCA_964582375.1. GTDB lineage: Bacteria > Bacillota > Clostridia > Oscillospirales > CAG-272 > CAKSQF01. The sequence continues at coordinate 43,401 of CAZORL010000007.1, read as the reverse complement.
ATCTTCCCCGTAAATATCTATGTGACCGACGGTCAGTACACCTATATCGATCTCGGCTCGACACCTCCCTATACCGCAAGCGGCAATTATCCGTTTTACTGGAATTTGTACAGTATTGTGGATAAGTATTCGGGAAAGACTTACAGTACGAGCGGACAGTATAACAGATATTGCACATATCATAATTCACAGTGAAAAGACAAAACTGAATATTGAATATTACAAGAGATCACCTCATAAAATTTTGTGAGGTGATTTCTTTTATGAAGATCAGACAAGAACTCTCGCGTGAAATACGCTGTATAAGATGGAATGTCGTGTCGATCTGCGCCGTCGGGATGCTGATACTCGGAATGCTGACCGGTGCGCTCGGTTCGGGTGCGGTCGTTTACAGATACCTTTGCCTCCCGGCATTCGCCCTTCCCGCCGCCGCATTTATCCTTATTTGGTCTCTTTGGTATATCCTTCTCGGCGGCGTACTCGGAATAATTTTCGGTGCATATGGATGTTGCAGGTCACCCGAGATCAAATCGGGATTTTTTTGGATGTCACTGCTCATCCTTTCAAATCTTATTTGGTATCCTGTTTTCTTTGGGCTCGGATCGTTTGTTTTTTCATTTTTGGTGCTGGTTCTGCATATTCTCATCACATTTGTCGCTCTCGGGACATTTGCAAGGCTGGGATGTCTGCCGTCGATCGTTACCGCCGTATATTTTGTCTGGCTCATATACTGCCTTTTCGTCAATTTTTGCATTATCTTGTTAAATTGAGTGAAAAGACTTGATTTTTTTCTCAATCTATGGTAAAATAAAAGAAGTACGATCATGGATGTGGCGGTGAATGTATTGACTGTTATTGGACTCACGGGCAACAGCGGCAGCGGTAAAGGCTATGTTTGCGACCTTCTTGCCAAAAATGGAATCAAGTCGATCGATACCGATCGCATAGTTCATGAGTTGTATAAAGGCACAAATGATTGTACCATGAAGCTTCGTGAGATCTTCGGTGACGGCGTCTTCAAACCGAACGGAGAAGTTGACCGTCAGAGGCTCGGGCAGCTCGTTTTTGCCGACCGCAACGCACTCGATAGGCTAAATAAGATCGTCCATTTTTATGTGGAACGTGCCGTTTGCGATATTATTGACAGCTACAGATCTTCGGGAGAGCAGATCGCGGTCATTGATGCTCCGATGCTTTTTGAATCGGGACTTGATAAAAAGTGCGATGTTACCGTTGCGGTGATCGCTTCGCGAGATACCTTGATAGGGCGTATCATGTCGCGTGATAAGATAACCTGCGATTGTGCCATCGCAAGACTTGCAAATCAGCATGATGCCGATTTTTTTAGGAAAAACTGCGATTTTGTGATAATCAACGATAAGAATACCGATATCCGCACGTCGGTCGATCGGCTCGTTTCTGAAATAACTGCCGAAAATGAAAAAACCTAAGAATATGCATGCCAAAAGAAGATCGGCACTCTCGATCCTCATGACCGTCCTGATGCTGATCGTCCTTGCCCTTGCGGTGTCGGTCATATTTCATATAGAGAAAAAGATCGAGGAGAAAAGCTATCCGATAAAATATTACGAAGAGGTCGCCGGACTCTCGCGCGAGTACGGCGTTCCCAAAAACATAATTTTTGCCGTGATATTGACCGAAAGCAATTTCGACCCCGATGCACTCTCAAAGACGGGTGCGCGCGGACTAATGCAGATAATGCCCGATACATTCGCCGATCTGCAAGATCGTCTCGGTGATGAGTATGACAGCGATATGCTTTATGATCCCGAGATAAATATGCGATACGGCACTTATTATCTTTCCTATCTGTACGACATTTTCGGTGATTGGGAGATAACCTTTGCCGCCTATAACGGCGGAATGGGCAATGTCAGGAAATGGCTCTCCGACAGCCGATATTCAAGGGATGGAAAACTTGTTAATATTCCGTTTGCCGAGACAAAGGCGTATGTCTCAAAGGTGTCGGCGGCGGCAGAAAAATATAAAGAAATTATTAATGCAACGGAGGAAGAAAAATAATGTTTGCATCCGAAGAAGAGATCAAAGAATTGAAGGAAAAGCTTCTTTTCAAGAAAAAGAATGTTTATGAGGCTCTCGATGAAGAGTCCGAGGCGGCGATGGAGACATTTGCCGATGAGTATAAGAGCTTTCTCGATGCCGCAAAGACCGAAAGGGAAGCGGTAACAAAGGCGATATCCATTGCCGAGGGTGCAGGATTTGTCCCCTATACATTCGGAGACAAGCTGTCGGTCGGCGGAAAGTATTATTACAATAATCGCGGTAAGGCGATCTACCTTTTCGTTATCGGCACAGAGTCCCCCGAAATGGGCGTCAGAATCTCCGCTGCACATATCGATTCACCGAGACTCGATCTTAAACAGCACCCTCTCTACGAGGAGGGTAATATGGGATTTCTCAAGACCCACTATTACGGTGGCATCAAAAAATATCAGTGGACAGCCACTCCCTTGGCTCTGCACGGACGAGTTGTGCGCGCAGACGGCGATTATGTCGATATCGTGATCGGCGAGAATGATTCCGATCCCGTGTTCTACATAAACGACCTTCTCCCTCACCTTGCCAAGGATCAGATGTCGAGATCGCTTGCCGATGGTATCCCCGGCGAAAAACTCAATATTCTGATCGGCTCAAAGCCCTTTTCGGCAAGCGGCGATATCAAGCTCGGACTTATGAAGATACTTGCCGATAAGTATGGTATCACCGAGGCTGACTTTATCTCCGCTGAGCTGACACTCGTGCCCGCTTTCAAAGCGCGCGATATCGGTCTTGACAGATCGCTCATCGGCGGTTACGGACATGACGACAGAGTTTGCGCGTACCCCGCACTTCGCGCAGTTGTTGAAGCGGATGCCCCCACGCACACGCTTATGGCGATCCTTGCCGATAAGGAAGAGGTCGGCAGCGGCGGATCGACCGGTATGCAGTCGGATGTATTTATCGCAATACTTGAGGAGATCGCAGAGGCAACAGGTGCAAACTTCCATGCACTCATGGCAAACTCGAAGTGCCTCTCAGCCGATGTCAACGCGGCATTCGATCCCAATTTCGGCGATGTATACGAGACAAAAAACAGCAGCTTTATCAACGAAGGCGTTGTCATGACAAAGTATACCGGTGCACGCGGAAAGAGCGGCACGTCGGACGCAACAGCCGAGTTCGTCGGACTCGTCAGAAAGATCTTTGACGATGAGGGTATCGTTTGGCAGACAGGTGAGCTTGGTAAGGTCGATCAGGGCGGCGGAGGAACAGTCGCTATCTATATCGCCAATAAGAATATCGATGTCGTCGATCTCGGTGTTCCGGTCATCTCGATGCACTCTCCTTACGAGGTCATTTCCAAAGCGGACCTTTATATGACATATAAGGCGTTTAAGGCGTTTGGTAAATAATAATATCTTTTCCCTTTCGGCGGAAATTTACCGCCGAAAGGGAAAAATGAGAAAAAACGGTTGACAAAACCGTGTTTTTGATGTATAATAGCATCTGTCGAGAATATGCGGATATGGTGAAATTGGTAAACACGCCGGTCTTAGGAGCCGGTGCTTATGCTTGTGGGTTCGAGTCCCACTATCCGCACCACCCCCGCCGCCGAGTGCGGCATTTTAGCAGAGAACAGGTTAGCGAATACTAACTCAAACTTTCAAGTTAGGTAATAAGAAGGACTCAAGAATATATGGGAGCAAAATCGCGACAGCTTGTGAATTGCCGAAAAAATTTTCGAAAAATTGTCAAAAATCCGTATTTCCTATTGATTTTTTTCTTTTTGTATGGTATAATAAACAATATTTTACCGACCGATAAGCAAGGTCATCGAAAGGATTGATATCGATATGAAATTCACTAAAAACGCAAAGGGCAGGGCACTGCCGATAAAGCTCCTGTCGATCTTACTCGCACTTTTGACCGTGACTGCTTTTTCTTCATGCAGTGACAGCAAGAAATACACCATCGGCATTTGTCAGCTTGCAAAGCACGATGCACTCGATGCGGCAACCAAAGGATTTAAGGAAGCACTTATTGCCGAGCTTGGCGAGGAAAATATCGAATTTCTCGAACAGAACGCACAAGGCGAGCCTAATGTGTGCACAACGATCGTAAACGATTTTGTAAACAAAAGGGTCGATCTGATACTCGCAAACGCAACATCACCGCTCCAGGCGGCGGCAAATGCAACGCTCACCATACCGATCCTCGGAACATCGATCACCGAGTATGGTACTGCTCTCAGCATCAAAGATTTTAGCGGAACGGTTGGCGGCAATATTTCGGGCACATCCGACCTTGCACCTCTTGATCAGCAGGCGAATATGATCACCGATCTTTTCCCGGAGGCAAAATCGGTAGCACTCCTTTATTGCTCGGCAGAGCCTAACTCGGATTATCAGATCAAGGTCATTAAGGCAGAGCTTGAAAAGAAGGGACTCACGACTGTTGATTGCCCCTTCTCCGATTCAAATGATGTTATACAGGTTGCCGCTAAGGCGGCAGCTGAGGATGTTATCTATATCCCCACCGACAATACAGCCGCCTCTTGCGCCGAAGCGATAAACGGTGCGATAGGCGATACTCCCGTAATTGCCGGCGAGTCGGGAATCTGTAGTGGTTGCGGCGTTGCTACGCTGTCGATCAGCTACTACGATCTCGGTTATGCGACAGGTAAGATGGCGGCGAAGATTCTGAAGGGCGAGGCAAAGATTGCCGATATGCCGATCGAATACGCCGAGAATTTCTCAAAGCTTTATAACCCCGAAAAGTGTAAACAGCTCGGCATCGATACAGCCGAACTTGAGGCTAAGGGCTACACGCCGATCTCGTGATCATAAGCGAAAGGAATTTTAACCGATGGATATATTAGTCTGGCTGAATACACTGCCCGGCGCCGCAGCTCAGGGAATGATCTGGGGCATAATGGCGATAGGCGTGTTCATTACATATAAGATCCTCGACATAGCCGATCTGACTGTTGACGGATCGATCTGCACCGGAGCAGCTGTTTCCGCCGTTTTGATAACAAATAATGTTAACCCTTGGCTTGCAATGCTTGCCGCAGTTGTTGCGGGAATGCTTGCGGGGCTACTGACAGGTCTTTTTCATACAATTTTGGGTATACCCGCAATTCTTTCGGGAATACTTACACAGCTGATCCTCTGGTCCGTGAACCTTAAGATCATGGGTAAGGCAAATATCGGTCTTAGCGTTCGCAATTTTGATCTAATAATCGCACAAATCGACATAGTAAAGACGATCGTTATCCTTCTTGTGCTTGTTGTTGCACTTATAATGCTCCTTTATTGGTTTTTCGGCACAGAAAAGGGTGCATCCCTTCGTGCGACGGGTAATAATCTCAATATGAGCCGTGCGCAGGGTATAAACACTGGTGCGGCAAAGGTGCTCGGACTTGTGATCTCTAACGGCATCGTAGCACTTTCGGGCGGATTTCTTGCGCAATATCAAGGAAATGCCGATATTAACATGGGAAGAGGTGCGATCGTCATCGGCCTTGCCGCTGTCATAATCGGTGAGGCGTTCTTCTCAAAAATTTCGACCGGCTTTATTGTAAGACTTCTCGGTGTCGTTCTCGGCGGAATTATTTATTATTTTGTCTATCAGACTGTCATCTTTCTCGGACTTGACGCCGATCTGCTCAAAATGCTCTCCGCGCTCATCGTCGCACTCTTCCTCGGTGCTCCTTATGTAAAAAAGAATTATTTCAGATCAAGATCCACGAAGAAGGGGGCGGGAAAAAATGCTTGAGGTAAAGAAACTTACAAAGATTTTCAATCCGGGCACGGTCAATGAAAAAGTTGCCCTCTGCGAACTTGATCTGACGCTGAATGACGGCGATTTCGTAACAGTCATCGGCGGAAACGGTGCCGGAAAATCGACCCTTCTCAACATGATAGCAGGTGTGTTCCCGACAGATGGCGGCTCGATCCTTATCGATGGTGTCGATGTTACCGATCTGCCCGAATATAAGCGTGCAAAATATATCGGACGAGTTTTTCAAGACCCCATGATGGGAACAGCCGCAGACATGTGGGTCGAGGAAAATCTATCGATCGCCGAGCGTCGCGGCAAACGTCGTGGTCTCTCATGGGCGATCCACAACAGCGACAGGACTCGCTATAAGGCGTGGCTTGCCGAACTCGGACTCGGACTTGAAGATAGACTCGCGACTAAGATGGGGCTTCTTTCGGGCGGTCAACGCCAAGCGGTAACTCTCCTTATGGCGACGATGCAGAGACCAAAACTTCTCCTGCTTGACGAGCATACCGCCGCACTTGACCCAAAAACTGCCGCTAAAGTCCTCGAAATTACCGATAGACTTGTCAATGAAGAGTCGCTGACTGCGCTTATGGTCACACATAATATGCGCGATGCCATAGCCTACGGCAATCGGCTCATTATGATGAATCACGGCAGTATTATTCTCGACATTTCGGGCGAGGATAAAAAGAAACTGACCGTTGCCGATCTGCTCGCAAAATTCGAGGAGATGAGCGGTGAAAAGTTCGCAAACGACAGAACTTTGCTCTCCTGAAATAATTCAAAAAAACATTCCAAGATCGGCGGAGACTTCCATTCTCTGCCGATTTAACTTTTTAATTGTGAATTATCTGCAAAATACATGTTTTTTGTCACAAAACGCTCTTTTTACTCGTTATTTATATTGGATGGCGTAATGCCTGCCAACACGCTCGTGCGTCTGAAAGGAAGTCAAAATGCAGCTTGGTTCATTGCCCGATGAGGTGCGCCGAAACGCATTGCTTGAGGCTATATTCAATAAATACTACCGACAAATGGAATATGTTGCCTTTTCTGTCCTTCAAAACAGACAGGATGCTGAGGATGCCGTTCAGAACGCCTTTATTGCTCTCTCGGTGCATATCGACACACTCTGCGAAATGGAAGATTTCAGACTATATTATTACGTCACCGAAACGGCAAAGCACAAGGCGATAGATCTTCTGCGCTCGCGTAAGCCGACATTTTCGTATGACGAAATGTTCGTCGATATAGACGACGGAGTCGATGTTGCCGAGTCACTGATAAATAAGGACAGTGCGGATAAACTGCTCAAGTGCATAAAAGAATTGCCCGATAAGTACAGAGATGTTCTCGCACTTCACTATGTAAACGATCTCTCAAATGCCGAAATTGCCGAGATCGTCGGTCGTTCATCGACAACTGTCAGAAAACAGCTCCAGCGCGGTCGCGAGTTGCTGTATAAACGCTGGACGGAAAGCAGCGAATATCACGAAAAAGATTGAGGGAAATACAGTCATGTCCGAGAAAAATAAGAATAATACCGAAAGGTTTGATGAGGATCTTCGCATTGCATTCGAGCGGTACGCGAAAGAACGGCTTGACGCCATATCCGTAGCTTCACAAAATGATCGATTTGTTCGGGTCGGAGAGAGAAAGCGTTATCACCGAAGAGCCGATCGTGTCCTGTCGGTGATAATGCTTTCCGCCTGCCTGTTTGCCCTTGGAATTGCCGTTTTTATGTTCGCAAGATCGGCGTATACGCCGAGCAATCCGAGCGCATCGGCATCGGCTGCTGGGTTTGTGGAACCCAAAATAACCAATGCTCCGACAGCGACCGCTCCGACAGCGACCGCTCCGACAACGACCGCACCGACAACGACGGAATCGCCTATCGCTACCGGCGAGTTCATCTACAATCATTTCTTTTCATCGTCAAGCGGATCGGGCGTAAATTCGGGCGGATCGGGCGAATTTGCCGATCCCGAGTGCGTGAAAATGCTCGATGTTTTCGATCTTCGCCTTGACAGGGTATCAAGATCGATGATCCCATACTCAAATCGAGAGGGCTACTACGGCAATGTCTGCCTTTACCTGTCCGCCGATGAGACGCAGATCCCGGCAGCGGTCTCATACAGCTTCAAAAAAGCCGATAACTACCCCGATGCGCTTGCCGTCGAGGGAGTCTGCGACGACGGAAGACATGAACTTCTCCATTATTATATCTGCCCTGACGACAAGGAGATGCTCGAACTCTCGTTCTATATCGGACTTGCGGATGACGGCACGCTGACCTCTCGTGAATATGATAGGATCTGCGTGAAATTCGTTTTTTCTGATCTTGTAAGCGACGGTGACGGAACAATGCCCGAGTTTACTCTCTATAGGGCAAGAGATGGTGAAGGGAAGATCGGTTATACAAACTATCTTGTCAGAAACGGAACTGTCTGCGACATTTCGTCTAATATGGCGAGAATTTCCATTCCGTCTTCGTTCGGCGGATGTACGACAAACGCCCTGCTTGCAAATTCGGTAAACGGCGATAATCTTCCGAATTTATGCGAGATAACGATTCCCGAGGGAGTATCGCTTATCGCCGCTCCGACTTTCTCGTCTCTTGATAAGCTCACCACCGTCAATCTTCCCTCAACACTTCGATCGGGATTTGTGACCTCGTCCGAGCTTTGGAATTCGAGTATGGAAACATACAGAAAAGAAATTTTTGATGGTTTCGATCTGAACGGCGATGGTCAGATCGGTCGCCCCTTTTGCACTCTCTTTGTCGATTGCCCTGTAATTAAATATGTGAACATAGCAGACGGAAATGACGAGTTTTATTCGATCAACGGTAAGGTCTACACAAAAGGTGATGTTCTTGTCTTTGATCCGACAGACCCCTCATTTTCGATCGTTTACGGCGAAGCGGTCGTAAAGCCCTTGTATTAAATAATTGTTTCCAAAAAATGTCAAGCGGTTTCGAATTTTTTATCCGATACCGCTTGATTTTTTTGTGGTTATGGTGTATAATAATAAGAAAATATGTAAGCAGGATTTGATTTTATGAACTATTATATTGCCGACACACATTTTTATGACAGAAAGTGCATCGGATACGACGGCAGACCTTTTATCGACGTCGATGCCATGAACGATTTTATGATCAAAAAATGGAACAGTGCAGTCGGAGACGATGATACCGTTTATCTTGTCGGCGATTTTTCGTTCGGTATGGGCGGAGATCTTATTTCAATATCACAACGTCTCAAAGGGCATAAGATCCTCATCCGCGGCAACCATGATAACGGCACAGATCTCGCCTATGCTTTTGAGGCGGTATACGATTATCTTGAACTTATGACCGAGGATGGACTTGTCGTCATGTCGCATTATCCCATATCTTCCTTTCGCGATATGCAAAAACCGGGGACGGTACATATTTACGGACATGTACATAATTCTTATGAGGCAAAGCTCAGCGCGGATGTTTATTCAAGACTGTCAAAGATCAAGGGATACAATATCGAGGCATATAATGTCGGTGCGATGCAACCATATATGGGATATACACCGCATACGATTCCCGAACTCAGACAGCTTACAAAGCAGTTTCCGCTCGATTTCTCACATTGATTTCAAATCAAAAGGATGGTGTAATTTATGACAAATGAAAAAATCGAACGATTACAGCAGGGCAGTGACGGCGATGTTAAACGGCTCTTTGAAGTTCGAAAGGAGCTTGGTAATGTCTATGGCTCGGAAGAGCAGGTCTATTCAAATTACGCTGATTTTACACCCGGCACGCCATTCTATATTTTCGAGGCAGGTATTACCTACTCAAACAGCGATTATCTTATCGTCCGCCAAAGAAGTTGTCCCGCAAATCAGTATATGTACGTCTTTGAGTACGTTCAGGAAGGTGCGGGAAGGATAGAGACCGCAAATCGAACATACAACATAAAAGCGGGAGATACATATATTATCAGGCGAGATTACGAGTGCGTCTATTATTCAGATCAGAACAATCCGCTAAAAAAACTGTGGATCAACTGTGCAGGAACTCTTATCGATTCGCTTATCGCGCTTAACAGATTTGACGATTTTTCAGAGGGCGTCATTACCGCAAGTGTCAATACCGAGGCAGGATTTCAAACCATCCACTCGCTCTGCCGTCACTCGGATGAAATGGGGACTCATGAGTTCTATAAGCAGGTCATACATCAGCTGATAGACATTTCGTCATCTGTCTATTATACGCGCGGCAATGTTCCACACTCCGACGATGTGCTCTCCGCCCGCATAAAAAGACTTATCGACGCATCTCCTTTTTATAGGGTCAGAATTGAAGATATTGCGGCGGCGGAGCACTACTCGGAACGCCATATCAACAGAGTGTTCGGTGAGAGATACGGTTGCACGCCAAAGCAGTATATCATCACACGCAAAATAGAGACAGCAAAGGATATGCTTGCTCAAAAAACGAAATCGATGAAGGAGATCTCCGAACTTCTCGGATTTTGCGACGAGCATCACTTTATGAATACTTTCAAGAGAGTGACCGGTCACTCGGCAGGAACATGGCGAGATGTGACAAATAAAAAAGAGGACTGATATGCCCTCATAAAATTAAGACAGGATGTTCGGGTGAACATCCTGTCTTTGTGTGTTGGCTTGAACTAAGTAGGAATTACTTAAACTTACGCTTTCTTGCCGCTTCAGATTTCTTCTTGCGCTTTACGCTTGGCTTGTCATACTGCTCTCTCTTCTTAAGCTCAGTAAGAACGCCGGAGCGCTGGCACTGTCTCTTAAATCTGCGAAGTGCGCTGTCAAGAGATTCGTTTTCTTTTACTCTTATTTCTGCCATTGTAGCTTTCCCTCCCCTCGCATTCTGCAAAGAGAATAAATTTACCAAATACTATTATACTACAAAAAATCACTTTTGTCAAGTGTTTTTCCACAAATCAGTATAATTTTTTGAAATACTTTGCGATTATCTTACAACTATATTAACAAGTTTGCCTGGAACACAGATCTCCTTGACTATAGTTTTGCCCTCGATCAGCGAAGTGATCTTGGGGTTTGACTTTGCGGCGTCAAGCATCTGCTCTTTTGTGGCATCTTTGGCGACAATTATCGTGCCCTTGAGCTTACCGCAGATCTGTATTGCGATCTCGACTGTCGCATCAACCGTCTTTGCCTCGTCATATTCGGGCCAATCGGACAGCGAAAGCAGGGATGTCTCGCCGAGGTTTGACCATATTTCCTCGCAAAGATGAGGTGCAAACGGGCAGAGAAGCTTGACGAATATCTTAAGTTCATCAACAGTCAGCGACCCGTGATCGAATATTGCATTTATAAGCGTCATAAGCGCAGCTATTGCCGTGTTGAACTTCATGTCCTCAATGTCTGAGGAGACTTTCTTGATCGTTTTGTGGAAGCTGCTCTCAAGCTCGGGTGTATGTCCCGAACCCTTTGCCATGTCGGGCAGGTCGGCAACTCGCTCAAGAAAACGCTTGCACCCCTTAACACTCGTCTCCGACCAAGGAGCGGCGGATGTGTAATCGCCCATGAAAAGCACATAGGTGCGGAGCGTGTCGGCACCGTATGTCTCAACCACTTGGTTGGGATCAATGACATTGCCTCTCGATTTCGACATTTTTACGCCGTCGGGACCGAGAATAAGCCCTTGAGCCGTTCTTTTTGCGTAAGGCTCGGACGTAGGCACAACACCTATATCATAAAGGAACTTGTACCAAAATCTCGAATAAATAAGGTGTCTGGTAACATGCTCCATACCGCCGTTGTACCAATCGACGGGGAGCCAATATTTCATCTTCTCGCCGTCCGCAAGGGCATTGTCGTTGTGCGGATCGATGTAGCGAAGGAAATACCACGATGATCCGGCCCACTGCGGCATCGTATCGGTCTCACGCTTTGCGTCAGAGCCACAGCTCGGGCACTTGCAGTTTACAAAAGATTCGATCTTGGCAAGCGGACTCTCGCCACCCTCGCCCGGGATAAAATTATCGATCTTCGGCAGACGAAGCGGAAGCTCGTCGTAGGGAACATGAACCATTCCGCACTTGGGACAGTGAACGATCGGGATCGGCTCGCCCCAGTATCTTTGACGGTTGAACGCCCAATCCTTCATCTTGTACTGAACGCCCTTTTCGCCGATGCCTCGTGAGACAAGCTCGCAAAGCATGCGATCGATGGCATCCTTTTTGTTGTCGATACCGTTTAAGAATTCCGAGTTGATCATCTCGCCATCGCCTGTGTACGCCTCTTTCGAGATGTCGCCGCCGCTTATGACGGGTATTATGTCAATGCCGAACTTCTTGGCAAACGCATAGTCTCGCTCATCGTGGGCGGGTACTGCCATGATCGCACCTGTTCCGTATCCCATCATGACATAGTCTGAAATGTAGATCGGGATCTCTTTTCCGCTGATCGGGTTGATCGCCGCGATTCCGTCTATCCTTACACCTGTCTTGTCTTTGACAAGCTGTGTACGCTCAAATTCGGTCTTCTTTGCGCATTCGTTTTTGTAATCGCAAAGCTCAGCATAGTTGTTTATTCTGTCGGCAAGCTTTTCGATGATCGGATGCTCGGGGGCGATGACCATAAATGTCACGCCGAACATGGTGTCGGGGCGTGTGGTGTATATCTTAAGCGACTCATCTGAGTTTGCGATCTTGAAGTTTGCAAATGCACCTGTCGATTTGCCTATCCAGTTTTCCTGCTGAAGCTTGACATTCGGCAGATAATCGACCTCGGCAAGCCCCGAGAGCAATTTGTCGGCATAATCGGTGATCCTGAGATACCAAACATCCTTCGATTTCTGAATTACATCGCTGTGGCAGATGTCGCATTTGCCACCCTGAGAATCCTCATTTGAGAGAACGACCTTGCAGGAAGGGCAGTAGTTGACAAGCGTCTTGTCTCTGAAAACAAGACCGCTGTCGAACATTTTGCAGAAAATCCACTGCGTCCATTTGTAATAATCTTCCTCGGTCGTGTCAACCGTTCTTGACCAGTCGAATGAAAATCCGACCTTTTTAAGCTGCTCGGTAAAGTGCGCTATGTTGTCATCGGTGACATTTCGCGGATGCATACCGGTTTTTATCGCATAGTTCTCTGTCGGAAGACCGAATGCATCAAATCCGATTGGGAAGAGCACATTGTAGCCCTGCATGCGTCTCTTTCGCGAGACGACCTCAAGTCCCGAATATGCCTTTATGTGCCCGACATGCATTCCCGCGCCCGACGGGTAAGGAAACTCAACAAGCGCATAAAATTTTTTCTTGTCCGAGCAGTCGCACGCTTTGAACGCACCGACCTCATCCCATTTTTTTTGCCATTTTTCCTCTATTGTCTTAAAATCGTATTTCATAGATCAATTCCTTCTTATTCTTCGTTTATCATGCCTGAAATATCAATTGCCTCGGCATCTGCCCACAGCTTTTCAAGCTTGTAGAAATTGCGTGCGTCACGGCAGAATATGTGAACCATGACCGAACCGAAGTCAACAACTATCCAGCTGCCCTCCGAATATCCGTCCATGTTCCACGCCTTGACATTGCATAGCGACATTTTATATTCCACCTCGGCGGCAAGCGCACGAACCTGGGTCGATGAATTACCGCTGCATATTACGAAATAGTCGGTCAGTACTGTCTTTTCTTCAACGCGGAGCAGGGAAAGATCGTGAGTCTTGTGTTCTGCAAGTACACAAACGATCGCCTCTGCAAGCTCTGCGGAAGTTGCCTTTGACAGATCGGGCATGTTGATTTTCTCTTCCATGTATGGTTGTCCTTTCGTATTTTACTTATTGTATCACAATTTATTCGACAAATCAAGAGTTTTCAGAATAAAATTTCTTGCGGCGACCGTTTTTTGACAGATATAGCCGCCCCTCTTTACAAGATGCTCGATCGTGTTGTCGAATGATCTGAGCAGTGTTTTGTCAAGATGTGCGAATATGTCCTCGCCCGATGGACATGAATAGAAAAACTCGCGAAGATACTTGCACACCGCATGCTCTCTCGTCGGCTCGATGTAATCGGCGATGAAAAGAAGTTTGTCAATGAGCGACATTCCGACCTTTCCGGTCGTGTGGCACTCTATCGCCGATAAAACATCGACATTTGCGTACTTGCTATACTCTTTTTCAGCATACGCCGCACCAGTGAAGGCGTGAAGGACTGCAGGCGACATGACGAGATCCTCGTCGAGATCTATGCAAAGCTTTTTAGCAAGCGCACATTGTCCGTCTTTGTCGTATGATTTTGTTATGTCGTGCAGTAACGCCGCACTCTGAAGCGATATCCTGTCTTGCTCACTTAGCAAAAACATCTCGGCAAGTCGCTTGCATTCATCGCAGACAGAGAGTGTGTGGACATAGCGATATCCGTCAACATCCTTTTTTATCTTTTCTTTGAGTACCTCGATATCGGCATCCGTCATTTTGCGTACAGCCCCTTTGTACTAATGTATTCGGCAACACCCTCGGGAACGAGTTTGTCTATCGGTTGACCTTTTGCAACACGCTCGCGAATTTCGGACGATGACAACTCGATGGCATTCGAGTTTATTTCGACTATCCTTGCGCCGTATTTATCGTGCAGAAGGGCACTGTAGTTCTCGATCTCCCCAACATTTTTGGGATCACTTTCACGACGAAGAAGGACGATCGTGGCAAGTGAGCATATGATCTCGGGGTGATACCAATCAGCGAGAGTTAAGAACATATCGGTCCCGCAAAGAAAGAAGAGCTCGCGATCCTTGCCCGAAAAATGTTCGAGCGTTTTCGCCGTGTAGCTCTTGCCGCCCGATCTGTATTCATAAGGATCAACAAAGAGCCTCTTATTGTATTCGGGAAGTGTCGAAAAGGCGATCTCGGTCATCTCAAGCCTTGCCTCGGGATCGTTTTCCGCAACATGCTTGTGAGGAGGAATGCAGGTCGGTATCACAAGAAGTCTGTCAAGACCGAGCCTTTCCATAAATACCTTTGCGGCATAAATATGACCGTTGTGAGGCGGTGAAAATGTTCCGCCGTATATTCCGAGTCGTTCGATGCTTGACATTTTATTTTGCGATGGACGAAAGATCGATCTTCTTGTGCTTTTCCGACTCTTTGTAAAGAACAAATTTTGTGCCAATAACGGTTACGACATCAGCACCGGTCGCCTCTGCGATAATGTCTGCGGCATCTCTCGGCGAGTACATGCTGTTTTCGAGGACTTTTACCTTTATCAGCTCTCTTGCCTCAAGTGCGTTGCCGATCTGCTCGGTCATGTTGTCGGTGATCTCGCCCTTTCCAACCTGGAATATCGGCTGTATTGCCGTTGCGAGCGATCTTAAATAGGCTCTTTGTTTACTTGTCATTGTGTTTCTCCAAAAAAATCTTAAAATCTGCGGCAAATCTCTTCATTGCCACAGCACGATGGCTTACAATGTTTTTTTCATTAGGTGTAAGCTCGGCAAATGTTTTTCCCGACGGCTCGTACAGAAAGAGCGGATCATAGCCAAAGCCATCCTGTCCGCGCGGAGAGTCGATCATTCTTCCTTTGCATTCGCCGCGCACGATAAGATTGTCACCGCAGGGCATTACCCCAGCAAGCGTGCAAACAAATTTTGCTCCCCTTTTCTCGGGCGGGACATCAGAAAGCTCGTATAAAAGCTTTTCGTTGTTTTTTTGATCGTTTGCACCCTCTCCGGCATAGCGAGCCGAATACACTCCGGGAGCACCGCCTAATGCATCAACGCAGAGTCCGCTGTCATCGGCGATCCCGATGTACCCGAGCTTTGCGGGGACTGACGCCTTGATGAGCGCATTTTCTTCAAATGTCGTTCCGCTCTCGTCGATCTCGTCAAAGAATCCGATGTCGTCGAGAGACAGAACGTCAACACAGACCCCCTCGCGCTCAAGCATCGCTCGAAGCTCTGATATTTTGTGTTTGTTTCGTGATGAGAGTACTATCTTCATTTTGTATCGCCTCTGTTGTTATCAGTCAAAAAGCGCGTCAACAAAAGCTGTCGGCTCAAATGGGCGCAGGTCGTCGATCTGTTCGCCGACACCGATGTATTTTACGGGTATGTCGAGAAGCTCTTTGATCGAGAACACGACTCCGCCTTTTGCCGTGCCGTCAAGTTTTGTCAGCACAAGACCGGTTATTTCGGCACAGTTCTTAAATTCCTTTGCCTGATTTACAGCATTTTGACCTGTCGTCGCATCAAGGACGAGCAGGGTCTCTCTCGCACATCCCGGCAGCTCGCGGTCGATAACACGATTGATCTTGGCAAGCTCTGCCATGAGATTCTTTTTGTTGTGCAGTCTTCCGGCTGTGTCAACGATCAAAACATCCGAACTGCGTTTTTTTGCGGCGGATATTGCGTCAAAAACGACAGCCGCGGGGTCACTGCCTTCGTTTTGCTTTATCAGTTCAACATCCGCACGTCCTGCCCAAACATCAAGCTGCTCGATCGCACCCGCACGGAATGTGTCGGCGGCGGCAAGAATTACGTTTTTTCCCTCAGATTTTAGGTGATTTGCGATCTTGCCGATCGATGTAGTCTTTCCGACACCGTTTACGCCGATAACAAGTATGACAGACGGTTTGGTGGCCATATCGACGGGGGAACTCTCGCCGATCATGTCAACAAGTATTTCCTTGAGAGCGGCTGTTGCGGCATCGCCCTCGGTAATCTTTTCCTCTTTTATCCGTTCTCTCAGCCTGTCGAGTATCTCTTCGGTTGACGATACACCGACATCGGCGGAAATCAGGATCTCTTCAAGCTCGTCAAGAGTGTCCTCATCGACCCCCCGCTTAAACAGGGCGGCAATTCTTCCGAAAAACGAATTTCTTGACTTGAAAAGACCGTTTTTTAATTTCTCAAAAAAGCCCATGGCATTAGTTCCTTTCTGCGTGAGTGTTTGCGATCAAAGCTTGACACCGAGCTTTTGCTCGACCTCGCTAACATTGATCGACAGTATCTTGGATATACCGCGCTCCTGCATCGTAACTCCGTAAAGCGTGTCCGCCTCTTCCATCGTTCCTCTGCGGTGCGTGATGATGATAAACTGCGTGTTGTCCGAATAGTTTCGGGCATAGCTTGCGAATCTGTCTACATTGACCTCGTCAAGTGCCGATTCTATCTCGTCAAGCAGACAGAACGGCGACGGATTGACCTTCAAGATCGCAAAGAAGATTCCGATGGCGACGAATACCTGCTCGCCTCCCGATAAAAGCTTCAAATTCTTTATGATCTTGCCGGGAGGGGCAACATTGATCTCGATTCCGCTCGTTAAAACATTTTCGGGATCGGTAAGCGTCAGTGATCCGCTTCCTCCGCCAAACAGCTCGGCAAATACCTCTTTGAAGTTCTCGTTCACCTTCTCGAATGTTTCGCTGAATTTGCGGCACATTTCGACCTCAAGCTTCGATATGATATCGGTAAATTCCTTCTTTGATTTGTTCAGATCGTTTATCTGAGTGGATAAAAATTCAAAACGCTCTTTGACCTTTGTGTATTCCTCGATGGCATCAACATTTACATTCCCGAGCTCTCGAATCTTCGACCTCAGTTTCGCCTGTTCGCTGACACGCTTGCCTCTCGTCTCCTCGGTCACCGGCTCAAATGCGGCATTTTGCGCATCGGCATAGGTCAGATCGTAATCCTCCCAAAGTCTGTCGGTGATCTTAGTTTTTTCGGTCGAGATCGACTCAAACTTTGATTTGAGCGTCGTGTATCGCATAAACGTGTTCTCCCTTTCACGGGACAGCTCTTTTGATTTGCGACGCAGATCGTTTATCTCTTTTTCAAGCTCGAGCGATTTTTCGCCAAGCGAAGACTCGCCCTCTTTTGCATCGGCAAGCCTTTTGTTATAGTCGGCAAGGATGTCCTCGGATGAGCGTATTTTGTCCATGATTTCGTAAGTTCGCCCGATGGCAAGACTTATGGCATCCTCTGTTTTGGTTTCCTCTTCACCGAGAGCCTCTACCTCCGCTTTAAGTCTGTCATATCGCTCTCCCGCCATCTCAAGTTCCTTTTTGCAGACCGAAACGGCAGTTATTGCCTCGTTTTTCTCGCTGATAAGACTGTTTGTCTCACTCTCAGCATTGTTTTTTTCGAGATTTGCGACATCGAGCATCTCTTGTATCTCGCCCTCTGTTTTGATATACGCCTCACAGTCGTCTCTGATCTTTGCTCGCTTGCCCTCTTTTTCACTCTCCTGTAAAATAAGTCCCTTCAAGCTCTCATCGAGTGAGGACTTTTTCTCTTTCTCCTCGTCAAGCTTTGAACGCTTAAATGAGAGGGCGGTCTGCTCGGATCTGTAAAGGGCAGAGAAGAGCGCAAAGTCGTTTGACAGACGGTCGTTTTCGTCGTCGCAATCACCGCTCGAATTTGTTGCATCGTCGATTTTTTTCTTTATGGAGGCAGCTTTTTCCTCGGCTTTTTTCTTTGCATCAAGTATTTCGTCTATCTCGACGGTTCGCGTGAGTATGCCGCTGTCACGCTTGGCTGACCCACCCGTAAATGAACCGCCGGCATTTATTATCTGTCCGTCGAGCGTAACTATCCTTAATGTGTATCCGCTCTGCTTTGCGGTCGCGGATGCGTTTTCAAGATTGTCAAAAATGAGAGTCTTGCCGAGTATTGACGAGATCACGGGGTAATACTTGCTGTCGAATTTTACGATGTCCGACGCGATGCCGATAAAGCCTTGACTTTTTTCAACAAACGACTGAAGATTTAATCTTGACGGTCGCATTGATGTTATCGGATAAAATGTCGATCGTCCCGCATTTTCTCTCTTTAAGAGCGCGATCGCCGATTTTGCCGCTTGCTCGTTTTCGACAATGATGTTCTGTATGTTCGCCCCGAGTGCCGTCTCGATCGCAACACTGTATTTTCGATCGACCTGAATTATTTGCGAAACAGGACCGCATATCCCGAAAAGTCTCCCCGATGCTGATGCATCGGCGATGAATTTTACGCTCTTGGAGTAACCCTCAAAGTGTTCCTCCATTCTCTTAAGCGTCAGTGCACGCTGGTCCATTGATGAAATCTGAGCTAAAAGTGTGTTGTACTCTCTTTGGAGACCCTCGAGCATGTCCGCTTGCTTGCCGCGAAGGCTTGCAAGCTCAGCACGCCTCGCCTCTATCTCGTCAAGCTTTGCCTTGTATTTTTCAAGCGTCCGCTCGACTGCACCGATCTCCGATCTTGTTTGCACTATCGCACTGTCGGTCGAGGACATCTCGGCACTTATTTCGGCTTTGCGTCCCTCAATCGTGCTTTTGGTTTCATCGAGTGCCGAAAGTGCTATTCTTGCATCGGTGTGCAGACGGACGGTCTCACTCATTTTCGTGTCAAGAGTCGAGATTCTGTCGTAAATCGATGCAAGACGCTCTCTCGACAATGAAAGCTTTTCTGTAGCGTCGGCATATCTCTTCTCGGCATCCGCATATTTGTCGCTTGCATTTTTGTGCTTTTCCTCGGCACTTTTGGCATCGGCTTTTTTGCTCTCGATCGTGTTTCGTAATCCGTCAAGCGTTTTTTGCGAGGTCTCAAGAGAAAATTCAAGATGCGACAGCTCGTTTTTCATTACAAGAAGCTCGCCGTCTATCGCGTGTGCCTCGTTTCCAAGCTCGCCTGCCTCGCGGGAAAGACGGTCGCGATCTGCCTTACTTTCGTTCAGCATCTCCCCGAGACGCTCGATCCTCGTATCATATGATGCGATCGCATCATCCGATATCTCAAGCTCTCGCTCGGACGCCCTGTAATCGTCTTCTATGACCTTGGAGCTTGAGTTGATCTTCTCCATGTCAAACACTGCGATGGCTATGTCGGCGGCTTTTTTCTTCTCGTACAGATCAAGATAGACCTTCGCTTTTGCGGCATCTTTTTCAAGCGGCCCGATCCGTCCTTCAAGCTCGGAGGCAATATCCGTGACTCTGACTAAGTTTTCGTCAGTGTCGGCAAGACGCCGCTCCGCCTCCTGCTTCTTAAAGCGATATTTGGATATTCCTGCAGCTTCCTCGAATATCAGTCGCCGCTCCTCGCTTTTTTGCGATATTATTTCGGAAACTCTGCCCTGACCGACGATCGAATAGCCGGTCTTGCCGATTCCCGTGTTCATAAACATCTCGGTTATGTCGCGAAGTCTTGATACTTTGTTGTTGATCAGATATTCGCTGTCACCGGAACGATAGTATCTTCTTGTTATTTTGATCTCTTCAAAATCGTTTTCAATACGATTTTCACCCGTGTTTTCTATGGTCAGCGAAACCTCGGCAAATGACATTGGCGACCTGCCGTCTGTTCCGCCGAAGATGACATCCTCCATCTTGTTTCCGCGAATGTTTTTTGCGGAAAGGTCTCCGAGAACCCACCTGATAGCATCGGATATATTTGATTTTCCGCTTCCGTTCGGTCCGACTATGACCGTCATGCCCTCTGAAAAATTTATCTTCGTGCGATCGGGGAATGACTTAAATCCGTGAAGCTCAAGTGATTTTAGACGCATGTTTTTTCCTTTCGTCGGAGATCGATCAGTCGTCCCGACAATCGACACTGACGGTAAATTCGTCCGCATCAAACTCGGTAAATCTGATCTTGCTAAATTTGTATTTGTTAAGCAGATAATTCTTGTTTGATTTTTTTTGCCCGATAGCTTTCGAAAGTGCACCCCTCGGGACTTTTATCTCAATATTCGACCCTTCGCATATGTTTGCACGCTCGATCGCTAAGCAAATTTTGCGTCGGTAGATCTCGGTCGCACACAACTCGCCAAGGGCGGGATGTATAGCCCCTCCGACAGCACCGTCTGTCGCATGAAGCCCATCTGATTCACACAGACCGATCCTTAACAGTTTTATGTTCGCATCAATAAGTATTTCCGCAACATCTGCCGATCTTCGGGCGGCATCCTCCACGGTGAGTGGGGGATATTTGCCTGCACGCATGAGTGCCTCAAGTCCGGTTTTGGCAAAAACGACGGTCGGATAGATCCGCGCTCCGACAGCACCCGAGCTTGCAATAAATCTTGCACATTCAAGCTCGTCTGCAGACTCTGATGCAGGCAGACCGATCATCATCTGTCCGACAAAATCAAAGCCTGCGGCGATGATCTTTTTGACGGCAGATCTTGTTTGATCGGCGGTGTGACCCCTGTTTGATGCGATTAGTACGCCGTCCGACATGCTCTGCACGCCAAGTTCGATCGTTTTGAGATTGTATTTTTTCAATATATCAAGCTTTTCATCGTCAATGTAGTCAGGTCTTGTTGAGCACCTGATCGATGAGATCAGACCCTTGTCAATATAATCGTTTGCGATCTCCAACAGACCGATCATGAGCGTTTGATCAATGCCCGTAAATGATCCGCCAAAGAAAGCAATTTCTGGTTTGCACGCAGGATCTATGGTCGAGAGCGCGTCATCGATGCTTTGCCTGACACGCGAAATATCGAAGTTCTCAACGCCCGTGATTGTCCTCTGATTGCAAAAAATACAGTCGTGCGGACAACCAAGATGCGGAACGAATATCGGTATCGTTTTATGCTTTTTTGCTGTCATTTTACATTATTTGTCGCCAAAAAGCGTGAGTGCCTGCTTTGCGGCAAGCTGCTCGGCAATACGCTTGCTCTTTCCTGCACCTCTGCCGATGACATTGCTGTTGAGCCTTGCCTCGATCTCAAATGATTTGTTGTGCGACGGTCCGCTCTCGCTTACAAGAACATACTCGAGCACCTCGCCCTTTTCCTGCTGTACTATCTGTTGCAGCAGTGTCTTGTAATCGGTTCCCATGTGAACGCTGTCATATTCGGCGATCTTTTCCTTAGCGTAGGGAAGGATAAATTTTTCGGCACACTCTGTCGATCTGCTGTCAAGATATATTGCCGCGATAACCGCCTCGAATGCATCGGAGGTGATTGACGGGCGACTTCTGCCGCTTGCGTTGTCCTCACCGCGACCGAGCCTTAAATAGTTGCCGAGCTTTATCTTCACGGCATATTCGGCAAGTGCCCGCTCGCAAACCGCATAGGCGCGAAGCTTCGACATTTCGCCCTCGTTCAGATCGGGAAAATTTTCAAAAAGATATGTACTTACAACAAGCGAGAGAACGCTGTCACCGAGGAACTCCATTCGCTCATTGCAGTGGACAGTGATTCCCTTTGTCTTTTCCTCGTTTGCAAACGATGAGTGTGTCAGGGCACGAACGAGCAGGTTAATATCTCTGAATCTGTACCCGATGGTCCCCTCGAAATCATGAAGATCGCGAAGATATGACGCATCCACACCTTTGATGTTTTGTAAGTATGATAAACCAAGTTGTCTCATTTCAGTCACCCGATTCGCGTTCGGAAAGTTTTTTTGTTATTTCATCAATGATCTCGGCATCCGAGAATGTGATTGCTTGCTTGATCGCACTTTCAATTGCACGGGCATCCGAGTTTCCGTGTGCCTTTATGACAGGGTGAGATATTCCGAGTATCGGTGCGCCGCCGTGAGCTTTGACATCCATCTGCACCTTAAGCCCCGCCATCTCTTTTCTGATAAGAAGGTATGCGATCTTGCCTCGGAGACTTTTCTTGAAAATATTCTTGAGGATACCGATCAGATATCCAACAGCACCCTCGGTCGATTTGAGACAGATATTGCCTGTATAGCCGTCGGTAATGACTACATCGCACTTCCCGAACGGAATGTCCTTGCCCTCAATATTTCCGACAAAATTGATGTTTTTCGACTCCGAGAGGAGCTTGTATGTCTCTGTTTGAAGCGGTGTACCCTTTTTCTCCTCTGCTCCGATGTTGAGAAGTCCGACTCGTGCGGAACTCAGCGAGTACAGCTTTTCCATGTAAATAGACCCCATGACCGCAAACTGATAGAGATATTCGGGCGTTACGGTTACGTTCGCACCGCTGTCGAGCAAAAGAACGGGGCAGGTCATCGGCATTATCGCACCGATAGCCGCTCTGTGTATGCCCTTTATGCGCTTTGCGTAGAGCGTCGCTCCTGTCTGGAGCGCACCTGTGTTGCCACAGCTCACAAGAGCATCGCCCTCGCCCTTTGCAAGCAGATCGATCGCAACTCTCATTGAAGAGTTTGGCATCGTTCTGACAGACATGGGGTCGTCTGTCATTTTGATGACATCGTCGGCATGTACGATCTTTACGTCCGAGATCTCCTCGGGATACTCCGAGATGGTTTTCTGTATTTCATCATGATCGCCGACAAGTATCAGTTCATTGCCGTAATTTTTGGCGGCGTTAAGTGCGCCCTTGACTACCTCAGCAGAGCCGAGATCGCCGCCCATCGCGTCAACTATTATTTTCATATAACCAAGATCCTTTCTTCTTCGATGGTCACTTACCGATCGATTCCGATATTTCTTTTATTACCTCAAGCGAACGCACTGAGATCTGCTCGTTTCTTGCCGCTTTTCCGCCCTTGATCTTTCTGTCAAGCGGATCGACTATTCCGAAATTGACATTCATCGGCTGGAAGGAGGCGGATGTCGAAGAACTTACATATTTTGCAAGTGCGCCGATCGCCGTAAGCGACGGGAATATGATACGCTCTTTCCCAAGTGCCGCACGCGCGGCATTAAGTCCGGCGACAAATCCCGAAGATGCCGATTCAATGTACCCTTCAACTCCGGTCATCTGCCCTGCAAAAAATACATTCGGGCGATCTCTTAATGAGTAGTCGGGAGAGAGAAGCGACGGAGAATTAATAAAGCTGTTTCGGTGCATAACGCCGTATCTGAGAAATGTCGCACTCTCAAGTCCCGGTATCATGCCGAAAACACGCCTCTGCTCATCAAAAGCAAGATGTGTCTGAAATCCGACCATGTTGTACATCGTCTTCTCAATGTTTTCCTGCCGAAGTTGAACGACGGCATATGGCTCTTTGCCCGTTTTGGGATCGGGAAGACCGACCGGCTTCAGAGGACCGTAGAGAAGGGTATCCGGCCCCCTCTTTGCCATGATCTCAACAGGCATGCATCCTTCGAATACTGTCAGATCGGTCTGCATCTCGCGGTCAAAGCTCTTAAGCGGTGCCTCGCGAGCGGTGATCAGTGCCTCGTAAAAAGCAAGATATTCTTCCTTGTTCATCGGACAGTTGATGTAGCACGCCTCTCCCTTGCCGTATCTTGACGCAAGATAGGCACGCTCCATGTTGATCGTTGACGCATCAACGATCGGAGCTGCAGCATCAAAAAAGTGAAGAGAGTCTTTGCCGAGATAGGCTGTAAGATAGTCGGAAAAATCATCCGATGTGAGCGGTCCGGTCGCGACGACCGTTATCTCGTCATCCGGGATCGATGTCACCTCTTCACGATGGATCGTTATAAGGGGGTTATCTTCAAGCATCTTTGTGATGTACCCCGAAAAGGTGTGTCTGTCAACGGCAAGAGCCGAGCCTGCGGGAACTGCGTTTTTTACCGCCGATTCCATTATAAGGCTACCAAGCTCGCAAAGCTCAGCCTTCAGCAGACCAACGGCGTTCGAGAGCTGATTTGAGCGCAGAGAGTTCGAGCAAACAAGCTCGGCAAACCCTTCGCTGTGGTGCGCGGGGCTGAATTTTTGCGGCTTCATCTCGTAGAGATCGACCTTGACACCAAGCATTGCCGCTTGCCATGCAGCCTCTGCCCCGGCAAGTCCCGCGCCGAATACATTGATCTTTTCTTTCATTGCTAACTTTACTTTCGTGATTACTTTTGTTTTTGCTCGCTCTCGTCAGGCTCTTTTGAGTAAAGGCAACCCTCGTTTTTGCAGAATATCGTCTGCTTGCCCTTTTTTATATAGAGCATCGAGCCGCAGGTCGGGCATTTTTCGTTTGTCGGTTTGTCCCACGACGAGAAATTGCACTCGGGATAGCGTGAGCATCCGTAAAAGAGCTTTCTGCCGCGTGTGTTCTTTGAAACGATCGGTCCGCTGCAGAGCGGGCAGGGAACGCCGATCTCGCTCGGCAGTTTTAATGTGTTTTTGCACTCGGGATAGCGTGAGCAGGCAAAGAATGTTCCGAATTTTCCGCTTCTGACGACCATGTCCGCACCGCATTTGTCGCAAACGAGCTTTTCGCCGCTTTCGTTGGTAGCGATCTTTGCCTTTTCTTTGACGTTTTCAACAAGCGGTTTGGTGTTCTTGCATGTCGGATAGTTCGGGCAGGCGGCAAATTTGCCGTATCGACCTGTCTTCACGACCATCTTTGCGCCGCATTTTTCGCATATTATATCGGTCTCCTCGGACGGCATGTTGTACTCGCGACCCGAAACTGTACTCTCGGCTCGCTCGAGATCGACCTTGAATTTGTCGTAGAATTTGCCGAGTACATCGGTCATGGTGATGTCACCCTCGGCAATCGAGTCAAGCTCATCCTCCATGTTTGCGGTAAATCCGCAGTCAACGATCTCGGGGAAATTCTCTACCATAAGCTCGGTCGTTGTTTTTCCGAGCTCGGTCGGCACGAGCATCTTGCCCTCGCGTTTTACATATCCTCTCGAAATGATCGTTGAGACGATCGTCGCAAATGTTGACGGACGACCGATACCTTTTTCTTCAAGATATTTTACGAACGATGCCTCGTTGAAGCGCGGAGGCGGATCGGTGAAATGCTGTTCGGGCGTGATGAGTTTTGTTTCAAGCAGCTCACCCTCGTAAAGCTCGGGAAGTTTTGTGACAATATCACTGTCAGCCGATGTTTGCTCTCCTCCGTCATCATAGACCACAAGGAAACCGCTAAATTTAAGCGTTGAGCCGCTCGTCTTGAAAAGATATCCGTTGCAATCGATTCCGACATTTACGGTGTTAAATTCGGCTGATGCCATCTGGCTCGATACAAATCTGTCCCAAATGAGCTTGTAAAGCTTGTATTGATCAGATGACAGATACTTTTTGATCGACTCGGGCGTGAACTTCATATTCGACGGACGTATCGCCTCATGTGCGTCCTGTGCACTTGATTTTGTTTTGTACATACGCGGAACTTCGGGACAATGATCCTCTCCGTACACACGGGCGATGTATTCAAGTGCTGCCGACTGTGCATCTTTGGATATACGCAGAGAATCGGTACGCATGTAAGTGATAAGACCCTGCGAGCCGCCGTTTTCAGCTCCGATGTTGATGCCCTCGTAAAGTTCTTGGGCAACCTTCATAGTCTTGTCGGTGCGGAAACCGAGCTTGCGGGACGAATCCTGTTGCATCGTTGATGTCGTGAACGGAGGAAGAGGGTTTCTCTTCTTCAGAGCTTTCTTGACCGATGTGACAACAAATTTGCCGCCTTCAAGATCGCAAAGTATCTTGTCGGCATCCTCTTTGCAGTGGATCTCGATCTTTTTGTCATCTTTTCCGTAGAATTTCGACTTAAATTCGACACTGTCGCCGCCTGTGTGGTTTGCGATGATGTTCCAATATTCGACGGGCACGAACTCGGCGATCTCGTTTTCTCTGTCAACGATTATCCTTGTCGCAACAGATTGAACCCTTCCGGCGGAAAGCCCGTTTCTGACCTTTGACCAAAGAAAGGGCGAGAGCTTGTATCCGACTATTCTGTCAAGTATTCTTCTTGCCTGCTGTGAGTTTACAAGATCCATGTCGATCTGCCGCGGGTTTTTAATGGCAGCCTTTACCGCGTCTTTTGTGACCTCGTTGAAGGTTATTCTTTTCGTCTGCTCGATCGGTATTCCGAGCACTGTCGCCAGATGCCAGGAGATCGCCTCACCCTCACGGTCCGAGTCGGTTGCGAGATATGTTTTTGTCGCACCCTTATATTTTTTCTTAAGATCTTTTATGATATCTCCCTTGCCGCGGATGTTGATGTAGTGCGGCTCGAAACCATTGTCAACATCGACCGATAAAGTGCTTTTTGCAAGATCACGCACGTGACCGACTGACGCAACGACCTTGTATCCCGAACCGAGATACCCTTGGACGGTGCTTGCCTTTGATGGAGATTCCATTATTACGAGAATTGCCAATGTTATGACCATTGCCTTCGCTTTGGCGAAAGCTTCCTTTCTTTGGAATTTGGGATTGGAAACCGTTTTTATTGTGATACGGTAGTTTCCGCTTTTGTCTTTGCATTTATTCCGATATGCCGTATATTATTTCATCCTGACGAATTTTCCGCCGGGAATCTTTTTTACAAGTCCTTTTATTTCAAGCATAGTCATGCTGCCCAAAACGGTAGATACCGAATGCTCGCCGCGAGAGAGCTCATCCGATGTGACACCGCATCCGAGCGGCATCGATCTCAGTACCGAAAGCTGATCGGATGTCAGCTTGTATTTGCCGTAATCCTCCTCGGGAACATAATCGATCTTACCAATGTCGGTGAGCAGCTTGTTTTCGGTCGTCGGACGCTTGACCTCGATCGATTGCCCCTGCTTTTGATCCTCGTTAACCGTACGAGTGCGAGGCTCCTTGGGCGTACCCAAGATCGGCTTGATCTTTTTGAGGGGATTTAATGAAAATTTCGAAAATCGCGGGAGCTTGTCGATCGATATCTTGTGCGGAAAATAAAATTCGTAATCCTCAAGCAGATCGACCCCCGATTGCACCATCTTCGCACCTTTTTGTATCAGCTCGTTTGTGCCGAGACTGTTCGCGTCGCCAACCTTTCCGGGAACTGCGAAAATGTCGCGTCCCTGCTTGATGGCGTATTTGGCTGTTATCATCGCACCGCTTTTAAGATCTGCCTCGACAACGAGCGTCCCGAGCGACAGCCCGCTGATCAGCCTGTTGCGGATGGGAAAATGAGCCCCGATCGGGTCGGTAAACGGACGAAATTCGGATATTACGAGTCCGCTTTCCATGATCTCGTCCATTAATGTCTCGTGTTCGGGCGGATATACCTTGTTTATTCCGCAGCCGAGTACTGCGACAGTTTTTGCCCCGACATCAAGTGCGGCTCTGTGACAAACACTGTCGATCCCTCTCGCCATGCCGCTTACGATGATCGCTCCGCCGATCGCAAGGTCACGGCATATCTTGTACGCCTCGCGCCTGCCGTATTCGGAGCATGACCTCGTGCCCACGGCGGCGATCGCAACCGTGTCATCTATGTCAAACAGATTTCCGCGATAATAGAGCATGTAGGGAACACGCTCGATCCTGCGCAGACGGGAAGGGAAGGACGGGCTGTCAAAAGGCAACATGCCTATGTTGTTCAGCTCGCAAAACTCTATGATCTCTTCGGCATCCGACAGATCCTTGTTTGAAAGTGCTCTTATCGCACCCTCACTGAGATCGGGGACTTTGCGATAGTCCTCCTCCTCGGCATTGTAAATGTTTTGCGCATCGTAATCAAATGCGGGAAGAAGCGGATCGGCATCTTTCGAGCCCGGATATAATGTCAGACTCAGCCACATCCAGTATTTCAGATCGCACATGTCTTTTCTCCCTCCCGTGTTTTGTTATAATATTAGCCGTTTAACATGCGTTCCTGCCACATCAGTATTGCCGTTGCCGCTGAAACGTTCAGCGATTCGGTCTCGCCGCTCATAGGTATTATGACACTTTTGTCGCATGCGGATATAACCTCATCCGACAGACCGTGCCCCTCGTTGCCGACCGCAAAACAGACCTTGTTGTTGCTTGGCACTATATTTTCCAGTGATACCGAGCTTTTGTCAAGCGCGGCGGCGTAAACTTTGATCTCCTTCGATCTCAGATCACCGATGACATGCGGCAGGTCGGATGCCCGATATGTCGCCTGTCTGAAGACCGCGCCCATCCCTGCACGGACGGTCTTGCTGCTATATATGTCAGCACAGTCGCCCGAGAGTATGAGCATGTCAATACCCATGGCGGACGCCGTTCTCATTATCGTTCCGAGATTGCCGGGATCGCGAACACTCTCCGCAATAAAATAGCTTTTACCCTTTGACAGCTCGTCAAAAATATCACTACCTTCTATTTTATCACATTTATGTAATTTGTCAATATGTTCGGCTACACAAAATAGCCCCTCGGGCGATTTTTCTTCGGAAATTTTTTCATAAACGCTCTGAGTGACCCTTATTGCCTCGGTTTGCGGCGGCAGATCGATGGGGGGATCGTCATCAGTGAAGAAAAGATATTTTATTCGGACACCGCATTTGATAGCCTCTGTAAGAAGCTTTTTGCCTTCAAAGAAGAAAAGTCCGGCAGCGTCGCGATATTTTTTGTTCTTTAATTTGAAGCAATCAACGATGAGTTTGTTGTTTCTCGATGAAATCATCTGCACATTTGCCATGATATCCTCCTTTTTTGGTGATCTCGGTCTTTTACTCTGATTTTTTACATCCCTTTGCAACAACAAAAACCCGCGTGCGCGGGTTTTTGAACTTATATCAAAGAGCAGCCTTTGCCTTCTCAACAAGGGCAGCGAATGCCTCCTTGTCGTTAACGGCGAGATCTGCAAGCATCTTTCTGTTAAGATCGATTCCCGCAACTTTGAGACCGTGCATAAGCGTGCTGTAATTCACGCCGCAAACCTTAGCCTGCGCCGAGATTCTTGTGATCCAAAGTGAACGGAAGTCTCTTTTTCTGAGCTTTCTTCCGACATATGCGTAATTACCGCTCTTCATGACGGCCTGTTTTGCCATCTTGAAGTGCTTAGACTTGCTGCCCCAATAACCCTTGGCAGCCTTAAGGACGCTCTTTCTTCTCTTGCGCGTCATGATCGCGCCTTTGACTCTTGCCATTTCTGTATATCCTCCCTGTTAATAACTTAATGTGATCTTACTTCTGGATCATTTCTCTTACGGTTGCCTCAAAGCTGGTGCTGAGGTAAGCGCCCGAACGAAGTGTTCTCTTGCGCTTTGCGGTCTTGAGACCGAGGTTGTGACGGTGATGAGAATGGTTGATCTTTACCTTGCCGTTCTTTGTCACATTAAATCTTTTAGCGGATGCGCTGTGTGTTTTCATCTTTGGCATGATTGTAATCTCCTTTCGATTTGAAAATGCTCTTTGTTATTTGGCTTATTTAGCTGTATTTTGTTTCAGCGGAACGATCATCATGGACATTGAACGTCCTTCCATTACGGGCGGCTTATCGACACTGCCGAGCTCCGATACCTCGGCGGCAAACTTGTCGAGCAGATCGCGTCCTACATCCTGATGCGCCATCTGACGGCGTGCTCTGAAAATAACGAGCACCTTTACCTTGTCCCCGCCTCTCAGAAAACGCTTCGCATTGTTTACCTTGACATTGAAATCGTTGACGTCGATTTGGCAGGAAAGCTGAACTTCTTTGACGGAAACCTTTTGCTGATTCTTTTTAGCTTCCTTTTTCCTCTTGTCGCGATCGAAACGGAATTTTCCGTAGTCGATAATCTTTACGACCGGCATATCACCTTGATTTGCGATAAGGACAAGATCAAGACCTTTGTCGTATGCCGCATTAAGTGCCGCCGAAAGCGCGAGTACTCCAAGCTGTTCTCCGTCTGCACCGATCACTCTCATTTGTTTTGACATCGGTATTCCCGATTTGTGGATCTCGTCGTTGATCAGATGCTCTTTTTCATTAGTGTTACCTATTGCAAACACCTCCAGTTGACAGGTAAAAAATACGGTTAAATAAGTTTGAAAATAAAAAAGTGCGGACAGATATCCGCACAACCCAAGACACCACTTCGGATGTCTAAACGTCTTTGCCGTACGTCCAACCTGACGTATCGCGGCGAGAGCGGATGCTCTGCTTCTTTTTCACGCTCATGATTATATCATCTTTTTTGCATTTTGTCAAGGGTTTTTTCGAAAAAAATTGCACTTTTTCAAATTTTTTATTATATTCTGCAAGCCCTTTCCGACTTCTTTGCGAAAAGGGCTTGCAGACATGGTCAGCCGACGATCTCGAGTGCCCCGTCCTTTTCAATGATGTCAAAGAACAGAACATGCTCAAAATCATCCTGTGAGCTGTTCGGACCGTGCATTGTGATCTTTACATTTCCGTCGTGATCGACAAAGATCATTGCGTGACCGCCGTCGGTCGTAAATGAAGGTTTAAGTCCGATCGTGTAGATCGGCTCGTCGCTCTGAATGAATTGACCGTCGATCTCACCGTTTGTCGATTTTGCAAGCCCGACAGCGTAACCGTCCTTGCAAAAATTCGACCATATCATGTAAAGCCCGCCATCGGTACGAAGCATGTACGGACCGTCGGTCACACCGGCAGTTGCCCATTTTGCGTCTCTTGCAAGGAAAAACTCGATCGGCTCGGAGATGAGATGCGTAAAATCGTCCGACAGCCTTGCCGCGACCATTCCGCCGTTGCCGTTTGGCATTGATGTCCATTCGTGTACGAAAACAAGCCAGGGCGCACCCGTTTTGTCAATGTAGAGTGTGCCGTCAATGGCGTCCCAATCACGAGGGGATATCGCACCGTCCGAGATGTCAACGAACGGTCCGAGCGGATCGTCCGAGCGGTAGACCGCGATCGTTCGGTGGTTGAACCTTGACGAATAAACGGATGTGAATATGTAAAACTTGCCCTTGTAAAAATGGCATTCGGGTGCCCAAAACAGATCACTCACGCCGTGAAAATCAGCAGGAGGATCGAATACGACGATCGGGTCGGTCCAATGCTCCAGATCGCCACTGACTAAAACGCAAAGCTTGCCGCCCTCTGTTTTGTAAAGGTAATATTTGCCGTCGAGCGGCATGATGAACGGGTCACGGCAGGCAAGCTTTGTCGATGTGCGTCGTGCACCCATCGTAAGATCTGCCTGTTTCGGCTTAAAATCGATGTTGGTGTTTGAGAGAAATTTGATGTTCATGTCGTTTGTCCTTTCCTCTTTATTATATTTTTGAAAGTCTGTCAAACAACTCGGCAAACAGTTCGGTCCTGTTTATCCAAGTCACCGCGCGAATCACATGCCTGCGCGGATCAAATCCGTAGTGATGATCGTATTCGGGAATGGGGGCAGGCATGAGCTTTGACGACATGAATCTGCCCGACTCATTTGTCAGCCATG
This sequence comes from uncultured Lachnospiraceae bacterium, assembly GCA_964582375.1. GTDB lineage: Bacteria > Bacillota > Clostridia > Oscillospirales > CAG-272 > CAKSQF01. The sequence continues at coordinate 11,619 of CAZORL010000007.1, read as the reverse complement.
CGACTGCCGTGACATCCCATATCACGCGCGACCACGGTTTTCCGGATGCGTAGCTGTTTGCGGCGGCGCATGCATTTTCGACAAGATAGTCGCAGAGCTTGTTTTTGCCCGTGAGCCAGTGGCGAAGCTCTGGTTCTGTTGTATCAAACTTGTCAACGACACCCATGCAGGGAAGCTGTATCAGTGGAATGCCGCACCCAAAAACGATACGTGCGGCGGCAACATCCTGGCACATGTTGAACTCGTTCGTATCCTGCCAAAAATCGGCGTGTCCGCCAAGCCATACAAGTACGGTCTTTTCGATGATGTCGGGACAGATCAGTATCGCGGAGGCAACATTCGTTATCGCACCGATCGCAACTATATAGAGTGGGTCGTCGGGTGTGTGCTCGCTCGCTGCGGCAACTATCTCTCTTGCGGCAGGCGACTCGACGGGCGTGACCTCGTCCGGCAAATAATTCTCGGATCCGCGAAAAACTTTGCTCGACAGCTCTTCTTTTTCGGCAAGTGTCAATAGCCTGTGTATTTCGTTATAGCTTTTTTCCATACCGTCACGAGCCGATGTCGAGTTTTGATTGAAAAAGGGTGCGGCGGTGATGGCTCTTACGCGCAGCTTATCAGAGCGCGAGAGCATATACGAAATGGCAAACTGATCGTCGATTTCGTTGTACGCATCGGTGTCGAGTATTACATCGATCGCCCCTGTTGGAGGATCAAGCTTTTTTATTCTTTCAAATTCGGTCATTTTGATCTCCTTTTGACCTTGTTTCTTCTTATTCTTCGATAATTTTGTTATCGGCAAGGATGTCGGGGAAATTTGCCATGCTGTCTTCTTTGCCGAGCTTTCGGATAATGCGAGCGGGAACACCTGCCGCAAAGTGACCGTCGGGAATGTCGCGAGTCACGACCGCTCCCGCACCTATCACGCATCCGTTTCCTATAGTGACACCCGGACAGACGGTTACACCTGCGCCGAACCAACACCCGTTTCCGATGTGCACGGGCTTTGCCCAACAAAGCCGCCTCGGTGTACCTTCGGGGGTCATTATCGCGGTCCTTTCGTCCGAAAGCATTGGGTGAAGAGGGGTCACGATGGTCGCATTCGGACCGAAATTGCAGTCGTCACCGATGGTGACCTCGGCGTCATCCTGTATCGTTAAGTTGAAGTTTCCGAAAAAGCGTTTGCCTATCTTCGTGTGCCTGCCGTAGTGTATGGCGATCGGTCCTTGAATGAACGCTCCCTCACCAAGCTCGCCGAATATGTCCGACAGTATCGCGGCACGCTTTTCGACCTCGTCTTCGTGGGTCTTGTTGTAATCAACGCTTAAATTGTGAGTTCTGAGTTTGATCGCCTTAAGCTCGGGATCGCCGGGGAAAAACAGCACGCCTGCGTCGATCTTTTCTTCTTCCTTTGTTTTATCCGTAATGCCCATATAAGCCTCTCAGTCTTCGGCGTAAAGCGGATATTTGTCGGTAATGCGCTTAACCTCAACACGCAGTGAATCGACCGTTGCATCGAAAGCGTCGGATGCGGCTCTTGCGGCAACCGCAAATATTTCGGCGATCTGCTCGAAATCCTCACCGCGAAGACCTCTTGTCGTTGCGGCAGGCGTTCCCACACGCAGACCGCTTGTGACGAACGGCTTTTGCGGATCGTTCGGAATGCCGTTTTTATTGGTTGTGATATTGATATCGTCAAGTCTGTGCTCGAAGTCCTTACCCGTGATGTTGAATGAACGCAGATCGAGCAGAATGAGGTGATTGTCCGTGCCGCCCGAGACCATATCAAATCCGTTTTTCTCAAAGGCGGTCGCAAATGTTTTCGCATTGGAGATGATCTTTTTCGCATAGTCGGTAAACTCGGGCTTTAATGCCTCACCGAAACATACCGCCTTTGCGGCGATCGTGTGCATGAGCGGACCGCCCTGCGTGCCGGGGAATATCGCCTTGTCGATCGCTTTGGCAAACTCCTCTTTGCAGAGTATCATACCGCCGCGAGGACCGCGCAGTGTTTTGTGGGTGGTCGTCGTAACTATGTCTGCATAGGGAATAGGAGACGGATGAAGCCCTGCCGCAACGAGCCCTGCAATGTGAGCCATGTCAACCATGAGATAAGCACCGACCGATTTTGCGATCTGTGAAAAACGCTCAAAATCAATGATCCTCGGATATGCGGATGCTCCCGCAACGATCAGTTTCGGACGGCACTCGCGCGCGATCTCTTCGACACGGTCGTAATCGATGTATCCGTTGTCGTTGACTCCGTAGGGGACAAAATTGTAAAGCATGCCCGAAATGTTTACGGGACTGCCGTGGGTCAGGTGTCCGCCGTGTGCAAGATTCATGCCCATGACGGTGTCGCCGGGGTGCAGAAGGGCAGTGTAGACTGCAGTGTTTGCCTGTGCACCCGAATGCGGCTGAACATTTGCGTGATCTGCACCGAACAGCTTGCAGGCTCTGTCGCGAGCGATGTTTTCGACAATGTCAACACACTCACATCCGCCGTAATAACGATGTGCCGGATATCCTTCCGCATATTTGTTTGTGAGAACCGATGCGTTTGCCGCAAGTACGGCTTTCGAAACGAAATTCTCGGATGCGATAAGCTCGATCTTGCTTTGCTGACGCATAAGCTCGCTTTCTATTGCCTCGGCGACCGCAGGGTCGAAATCTCTGAGAAATTCAAGGTTTTCTTTTATCATGATCATATCTCCTTTTTGACCTGTGTTTTATTTAAGGCTATTATACATTATATTTTCCCTCTTGTAAAGAGTTTTCGCGAAAAAAATCAGAAAAAGATTGACAAGACAGCCAAGCTGTGCTATAATTATCGAGGTAAAGTAAAAAATTCCGTGAAAAGAGGTATTTCATAAATGGACATAATTAAGCTTTGGGAGACCACTCCCGATTTTGATCCCGCGAAAGGACTCGAAGAGCCCTGTCTTCTTGACCGCACGATAGAGGGCACCGATAAGTGTGTCATCGTCATCCCCGGCGGCGGCTATTTCTTCCGCGCCGAGGATCATGAGGGAGAGGAGATCACCGCCGCACTCAATGCAGGCGGTATATCCGCATTCATCCTTCGTTATCGCCACAATCCATACAGGCATCCGATCCCCCAAAATGATGTCAACCGTGCTGTCAGACTTGTCAGATCGATGGCGTCAAAATACGGCTATGCCGAGGATAAGATAGCTGTTCTCGGATTTTCGGCGGGCGGTCACCTTGCCGCGACTGCCGCATGCTTCTTTGACTACGGAAGAGACGACGGCGATGAGATCGACAAGATCTCCTGCCGTCCCGATCTTGCCGTGCTCTGCTATCCCGTGATCACGATCGGCAGTGAGTTTACCCATTGGGGGACGACAAACTGTCTGCTCGGCGAGGAATATGATAAGGCACTCGCGGAAAAAATGTCTTGTGAAAAATCGGTAAGAGATGATACACCGCACTGCTTTATTTGGACGACCGCAGGCGACAGAGGCGTTCCGCCTGAAAATTCGCTGATGATGGCGGCGGCACTGTCCGCAAAGAAGATCCCGTTCGAACTTCACGTTTTCCCATATGGCGATCACGGACTCGGACTTGCGACAGACGATCCCCATGTTGCTGTTTGGATGGATCTTTGCATCAAGTACATAAATCTTGAGTTTGACTCAAAGAACTGAAATGACCGATATGTTAGATACGATTGCCGCAATATCCACCCCCTACGGAAGAGGTGGCGTCGCCGTTATACGCATCTCGGGCGACGAGGCGTTTGATGTTGCGTCATCAATGTTTTTTCCTGCCTCGGGGAAAGAGCTGGCCGATATTTTGCCGAGAACTGCGGTCTACGGTCAAATTATCGCCGATGGGCAAGTCATAGATGACGGGATCGCCACTCTCTTTCGCGCTCCCGCCTCCTATACGGGAGAGGATACCGTCGAGATTTCCTGCCATGGCGGCATACTGCTTGCCGAAAAGGTGCTTGCCGCTGCGATCACATCGGGAGCACGCGCGGCAGGTGCAGGCGAGTTTACAAGGCGTGCCTTTTTGTCGGGGAAGCTGACACTCACCGAGGCTGAGGCTGTTATCGATCTCATAGACGCCAAGACCGACGATCAGATATCGCTCGCACGCTCGCAGGTCTCGGGACGGCTCTCGGCTCGCCTTTCGGAGATATACGAGACCCTTCGCGATCTTGTAAGTGCGGCGTATGTTTATGCCGATTACCCGGATGAGGATCTGTCTGATGTTACACCCGAGCAAATGCGTGACGTGCTTGTCGGGATAAAAGAAAATCTGAATAGACTTTCGGGCGGATATGAGAATGCAAGACTTGTCAGAGAGGGAATATCGGCAGTGCTTGTCGGCAGACCCAATACGGGCAAATCGTCGGTTCTGAACCGCTTGCTCGGAACAGATCGTGCGATAGTCAGCTCGGTTGCGGGTACAACACGCGACACCATCGAGGAGAGTATAACCCTCGGCCGCCTGCTCGTTCGACTTACCGATACTGCAGGGGTTCGTGAGAGCGAGGACGAGATAGAACGAATAGGCGTCAGGCGATCCCTTGAGGCACTTTCGTCCGCAGATCTCGTGCTTGCCGTTTTCGACGGAAGTTCCGAATTAAAGTGTGATGATATTGAGCTTGTCTCGGCACTGAAAGACAAAAAATGCCCAAAGATCGCACTTGTAAATAAATCCGATCTCGGAGAGGCAGTCTGCATCGATGAGATTTCCAAATTCGACTTTGATAAAGTAGTCACCGTATCCGCTCTGAGCGGAGAGGGATTTGACGATCTTTCGTCGGCTGTCACCGAGCTTTTCGCGGCAGGACTTGTCGATTATAATAACGAGGCAGTGATAGCAAACGCACGCCAATACGCATCGATCACTCTGGCAATTTCGTCTGTCGATGATGCGATATCCGCTCTGGATAATCGATTTACCCCCGATGTCGCGGGACTTGATATCGAAAAAGCGATGGAGGCAGTAGGTCAGACCGACGGAAGAGCCGTCTCTGCCGACATAGTCGATGCCATATTCCATCGATTCTGTGTCGGGAAATAAAATAACAATTAAGGAGGATCTGCGTTAATGCTTGATCTTTTAACTACCGAAAAGGAATTTATATCCCGCCACATAAAAAAGGGCGGCACAGCTGTCGATTTTACGATGGGCAACGGACACGACACGCTCTGGCTCTCAAGAGCAGTCGGAGAGGACGGACACGTTTATGCATTTGACATACAACAGCAGGCTCTTGACTCGACAGCAAAACTGCTCGAGGAAAACGGTGTCGGCAATGTTACACTGATCAAGGCATCGCATCATCTTGCAGGCGACTATGTCAAAGAGCCGATATGCGTAGGTATGTTCAATCTCGGATGGCTTCCGGGCGGCGATAAATCGATCACGACTTTGCATGAGACCACTCTCCCTGCGATAAAGACCGCTATCGAACTGCTCGAACACGGCGGCGGACTTCTCATTGCCGTTTATCCCGGTCATCCCGAGGGCGAGGTCGAGGGCAAAATGGTCACCGAGATGCTCTCCGATTATTCGAGATTTCAGTTTACGATCAGCTGTTTGAAAATAATCAATTCGCCGTCATCGCCATTTTTCTTCCTTGTAGAAAAGAAATAAGACAATGACATTTTCGATAGAATTTGAACAACGCATGAAGAAACTGCTTGGCGATGAGTACGGCGATTTTGCCGCCGCATACGATAGCCGTCCGACACGCGGACTTCATGTGAATCTTCATAAAATGACAGTCGATAGGCTTCGCAATACTGTAGATTTCGAACTTCAGCCACTCAAGATCTCACACGAGTCATTTGTATTCGAGTGCGACAGAATAGGCGCACATCCGCTTCATCACTCGGGAGCGATCTATGTCCAAGAACCATCCGCAATGCTTCCTATGACCATGCTTGATGCGACCGATCTTCGCTCACTTGAAGATCTGCGAGTGCTTGATCTCTGCGCAAGCCCGGGAGGAAAAAGCTCGCAGGCGGCGAACCTCTTTGAGGGTCGTTGCGGCTTTTTGCTTTCGAATGAGTATGTGCCCAAGCGTGCTCTGACCCTTGCCGAGAATATCGAGCGGCTTGGGATTGCCGATGCGGCGGTCACAAATCTGCCACCCGATGTTTTGGCACGCGATCTTGAGGGATGCTTCGATCTTACCGTCGTTGATGCCCCTTGCTCGGGCGAGGGCATGTTTCGCAAAAATCCAAACGCCCTGTCGGAGTGGTCGGCGGAAAATGTCATAATGTGCGCTGACAAACAGCGCGGGATACTTGACAGCGCCGCAAAAACGGTTGCCGACGGCGGGTATCTGCTCTATTCGACATGTACCTTTTCGGTTGAGGAAAATGAGGCGAATGTCGATTATTTTCTAAGAACTTACCCCGAATTTGTACCCGTCATGCCACCCAAGCATGTAATTTCGGCAAGCTCGGACGGGATACCGTATAACGGGCGCGATATGTCATTTTGTCGCCGTGTATATCCGCATAAAAATATCGGCGAGGGTCAGTTTGCCGCGCTTTTTCGCAAAGACTTACCTCCCTCCGATCACCGCTTGAATGGCGTGTGTGTGGATCTGCCGACACTCTCTGTCGGCGATGAGGCGTGCGCGCGTGAATTTCTTCTCTCGGTGCTTGATCCCGATCTTGTGTCAAAACTTCGGCTCTGCGCAAAAAAAGACGGCATCTATATCGTAAGTCCGTCGGCGATCCTTCCGCAACTCGGCGTGCTCTCACCCGGGGTCAAGCTCGGTGAGATCAGAAAAGGAAGACTCGTACCCCATCACAGGTTTTTCATGGCGTTCGGCAGATATTTTGACAACAAATTCGATGTCGATATCGATACCGCAAGGAAATATATAAGCGGTGTCGAGATCGGATGCGACGCTTTTTCGGGCTATGGTGTCGTCACCTACGGCGGCGCGACTCTCGGCGGAGTTAAGGTAAGCTCGGGTATCGCAAAAAACCACTATCCAAAAGGATTGCGGGACAGGTAAAAACCTGCCCCGCATTTTATATTTGGTATTATCTTTTGATCTATCAAAGCTCGTCGAGGAAATATCCGCGCGAATATGCCATCTTTCCGTCGGGAGCGATCAGCGTTACCCTGAAGAACGGACGCCCGGGACCCTTAACGCTCGTGTCCGAAGTGCACAAATACCTGCTCATGTCAAACTCGACATCGCCGAGCGTTTCATTTTCTTCGGCACACTTTCTCCACGCAATACGCCTTTCGGTGTTGACGCATATCTCCCTTGCACCGTTTGATTTTATTTTGAGGACTCCGTCCTCGAGATAAAGCTCATCGATCTCCGGACCTGTTGATGCGTAAAAGTCGCCCCTTTCGAGTGCGGCAAATACCGTGTCGTAATCAAGTGTCTCTGCCTTGATCATGATGTAACCGCCGAAGCGGTCGATCTCCTTGTGAGAGTCGTCTGCGGCAACAGGGAACACCTGCTTGCCCGCGTGGAGCATATCATCAACAACATCGATGCTGTTGTCGCGGTGATATCCCTCAACGGCACATCCAGTGTTGTAGCATTCCGCTCCCCAAAGACCTTCAAGTCCGATGTAATCGGTGTAGTTCTGAAGCGACCAGCTGAAATGATTCATACAGACGATGTATCCGCGTTCTTTGGCAACCTTGATCAGGTGGTTTATACCCTTGTCCGAGTATATTCTCTCTGACTCGAAGGTTCTGTCGTCATCCTTTTTCCAGGCATAGTTAAGATTGAAGAAAGGCGGTCTCGATTCATCGGGATTTCTCGAATAGAGATTCAGATGGTATGTGCGTATGTATTCGTATGACGACTGTCCCGGCTCGTTTACCGAGATCTCGTGCGAGGTTATCGGCAAAAAGTTCTCATCTCGAAGATCGTTATGAGGCATCAGAGTCTCGTGGTCGGTGAACGCGATGATCGAGTAACCCTTTGCCATGTAAGCCTCTTTTGTCTCCTGCGGTGTGAATTTGCCGTCGGATACAGTTGTGTGCATGTGCATGTTTGCTTTGTAAAATTGTCCTTTTTCGGGAAGAAGATATTTTTTCATCTTTTTGTTTCCTTTCGATGTGTTTTTATATTATTCCCAGTATTTTCTGTCAAGCGAACGAAGCTGTATCGCCTCGGCGATGTGTTCTGCGCCGATCGTCTCGGATCTTGCAAGATCTGCGATCGTGCGCGCGACACGAAGAATTCTGTCATGACCGCGTGCCGACAGACCGAGACTCTCAAAAGCCTCTCTGAGCAGCTCTGATGCGTCACTGTCCATAATACAGTATTTTCTGATCATCCCGGGTGTCATGCCGCTGTTGCAGCGGACACCGCCGGCATCATCACCAAACCGTGCGGCGGCAAATTCACGCGCCGCATTTACACGATCTCTGATCGGTGCGGACGGCTCGGGAGAGGTCGTGTCCGCCATTTGATCAAACGAGATCGGCGGAACCTCTATCTGTATGTCAATGCGATCAAGAAGTGGTCCGCTGATCTTGGACATGTACTTGCGAATATCAGCAGGTTTGCAAGTGCATTGACGCGTCGGATGACCGAAATTGCCGCATCTGCATGGGTTCATCGCACAAACGAGCATGATGTGGCAGGGGAAACGACACCTTCCCGCTGCACGAGTGATGGTTATCTCGCCGTCCTCGAGCGGCTGACGGAGAGTTTCGGTCACCTGCTTGTTAAATTCGGGCAACTCGTCAAGGAAAAGCACACCATTGTCGGCAAGCGACAGCTCACCCGGACGCGGTATCGCACCTCCGCCCGCAAGAGATGCCGCTGACATCGTGTGATGCGGTGATCTGAACGGTCGCCTTGTTACAAGCGCATCATCCGCACCGAGTATGCCCGCGATCGAGTGGATCTTTGTTGTTTCGACCGCCTCCTCGTAGGTCATCGCCGGAAGTATCGACGGTATGCGCTTTGCAAGCATGCTTTTACCCGTACCCGGAGGTCCGATCATGAGTACATTGTGACCGCCCGCACAGGCGACCTCAAGAGCGCGTCTGACCTGCTCTTGACCTTTGACATCGATAAAATCAGGCAGTCTCGGGTCGTTTTCCATCGGACGAAAACTGTTTCGGTCGTATTTTACAGGCTCGATCGGTGCGATGCTGTTTATGGCATTGACAAGCTCGGCAACGCTCTCGACCGGATAGACATTGACGCCCTCAACGACCGACGCCTCGAGTACATTCGATTTTGGAACATAAATGTTCTGAACACCTGCCTCCGCGGCGGCAATGCACATGCAGAGAACTCCGCGAACACCGCGTATCTCGCCCGAAAGCGAGAGCTCGCCTATAAGACATGTCTTTGACAGATCGACCGTCTTTGAAAATATCCCCGATCCCGCAAGTATCGCGGTCAGTATCGGAAGATCGAGCGCCGAACCCGATTTTTTCAGATCGGCTGGTGCAAGATTTACGACTATCGACGTCTCGGGGAAGGGAATGCCGCTGTTCTCGGATGCCGCACGTACACGCTCCTTTGCTTCCTTGACGGCATTGTCGGGAAGTCCGACTATCTCAAAATCGTCAAGCTTGTCGTTGACCTCGCATTCGACTGTCACCGTGTATCCTTCAACGCCCGACAGCCCTGCACCGTACAGCTTTGAAAGCATGATAAAAACCTCCGCTCAATTTTCTTGTATTTGCATTTTAGCACATATTTTTCGTTTTGTCAATAATTTTCTTTGATAAATGTCGCACGATGCGTCAAAAATCGTCCTTTTTTGCCAAAATCCCATCCTTCAAAAAAATCCACCGCCCGTAAGAGCGGTGGATTTTTGGCAGATCGTAAATTCTTATTTCGAAATGGCATTTGCGATCGCGTAGCGTTCAAGCATGGCATCGAGCTTTTTGCGGCAGAATTCGTTCATCTCCGCTTTTTGCTCGTCGGTAAATCCCGCGAGCAGCTTTTCCTCGTCTTCCTTCTTGTAGCCCGCGTATTTGCTCTTGAAGAGCTTGTCCAGTTTCAGTGCGTAATTGATCTCTGTCGTGCAGATCTTTCCCTCTCTCTGGCAAACAACAAGATCCGATTTGCCGTCGAGAAGGAGCTTGACAGCCTCAACACCCATCACAGACGCCAAAGTACGGTCGGCAAGAGTGGGTCTGCCGCCTCTTACAACGTGCGCAAGGCGTGCAAAACGCGACTCAATACCCGTCTGCTCCTCAATACGCTTCGTAAGCCCCTCGGCATAACCGACAAGACCCTCGGAAACGACGACAAGGAAGTTTCTCTTGCCCTCGGCACGGGACTTCTTCATCTTTTCGATGATGTCCTCCTCCTTGAAGGGTGCCTCGACCATGCAAACAGCTGTTGCGCCGACCGCAATGCCGACGTTGAGCGCAATGTAACCCGCATTTCTGCCCATGACCTCAATAACGTCACAGCGTGCGTGCGATTCGCATGTGTCGCGCAGACGGTCGATCATCTCGACAGATGTGTTCATCGCGGTGTCATAACCGATCGATACCTCGGTCGCGGTAATGTCGTTGTCGATCGTGCCGGGCAGACCGATCGTCGGAATGCCGCGAAGCGAAATGTCGGTAGCTCCTCTGAATGTACCGTCACCGCCAATGGTAACGATACCGTCGATCTCGTATTTTTCACAGTTTGCGATAGCTTTTGCCATGCCCTCTTCGGTCTTGAATTCGTCACAACGAGCCGAGTAAAGCATAGTGCCGCCCTGATGTATGATGTTTGCGACGTCATGAGACGAAAAAACCTTCATGTTGCCGTCGATAAGTCCCTTGTAACCCTCGTAAATGCCGACGACTTCAACGCCGTGCTCCGCAGCATAGCGGGTGATCGCTCTGACAGCGGCATTCATTCCGGGTGCGTCGCCGCCTGATGTTAGCACACCGATCCTTCTGAATTTTTTCATATTCGTAATCTTTCCTTCCTGTAGTTGCTTTTTGCCGAGTCTTGCGTCGGGTCAAACTCGCTTGCCTGTCATATCGACAGCCCGTCTTTCTTTGCCCCGTCAACCGAACGGGATGGCAAAGAGCCGCAAAACTACATTCTTATATATGATAATACTTTTTTTGAAAAAAATCAATACAATTTCGACGATTTTTTATTTTTCAGCGGATTGCACAAATAATAGTTTCAAATAAATGCAAGTATTTGCCACAATGCCGATCGTTTGCTGTCACTTTTGCCATCTCGTTTGACTCTACCGTGACAATAAATGATTTTTTTAAAAAGTATGATTTTTTCAAACATCCCCTCGCATTTTTTGCGAAAAGCTATTGACAAAATCAAAAAAATGTGGTAAAATAGCAAAACATACGGAGGGATATCGAAGTGGTCATAACGAGGCGGTCTTGAAAACCGTTTGGGAGCAATCCCACAAGGGTTCGAATCCCTTTCCCTCCGCCAAATTCAAAAGGGCACCGTTTGGTGCCCTTTTGAATTAATCAGAGGGGATTCGAATGGGTCGGTAGTGAATGATGACCCTGACCGAGCCCGCAGGCGAGAACGAATCCCTTTCCCTTTGCCGGCAAAAGCCTTGAAAACACTGAGTTTTCGAGGTTTTTCTTTTTTTGCTTTTTAGATTATTTACTGTTTTTCGCCCGATTTCTCGCATTTTTCTTGCA
>CAZORL010000006.1:0-64907 GCA_964582375.1 uncultured Lachnospiraceae bacterium | reverse complement strand
AGTGTAGATTTTGCCGTATAGGTAAGGTTAAAGGAATTATTCTTCCATTCAATTCGTGTATGGTCGGCGCGATTACCGTTTTCATCAAATATATAGTTATCGCCGTTTTTCTTAACGATCTTGAGGTCGCTTACATACACCCATGTGTTATCCTTATAGAAATCTTCCGGGAAGCTTTCGCCCGGGATGGGGGATATTTCGAAAAATCCGATCTTACCGTCAATCTCAGAAATTACGAGCATATAATCGACGATCATAACGGTAGCGGGCATTTTGCTCTTAGGGTACTCAAATACCACGGTTCCTTCCTCTGCAGAGCCTTGATGACCGTCGGCGAAGAATTTGATACTGTCTGCCGCAAACTCGGCGGTCGAACCGATATAGTCTTCAGGGTGTTCTATAGTGTTATTCACACCGCCGTTACCTGTTACAGCAAATGAAGGGATGATCCCCGACGGAATCATCGGCAGGAATGTCGAAATGACAAGCAGGAGGGCAAGTGCGCGGTGAAGTTTACCGAACGTCTTCAACTTAGTCTGTTTCATTCAAGATTTCCTCCTTGATCCTGTTTGGTCCATCCTGCGGCATCAAAAACGGTCTTGCCGTTATTGGCAGTCTGAACAGCATATGCGGTAACCGTGATCTCAGCACTCGAGTGCTGATAGATATTGCTCATATCGGACGAAAAAGAGACGGTCGTGAAAAGCGGTTCGGTCTTTTCGTCGGGTTGGAGCGGTTTTATGTAGTAATAACAGCCGTCACGCTCCTGCCAATATTGGGTATTGATATCAAGCCCGAGCAGAGACAGGTCGATCTCGCCCTCAACGCCTTCGGCGAGGGTGAGCTTCTTTTCGACGGTGACTTTGATCCACGCAGTACCCGTGCCGACATTCTTGACATCGACTATCTTTGAATAATCGGTGGCAGGCATGGCGTCGTCAATATTCTCGAAAGTAGCAAGTGAGCCGTCCGGTTGCCTTGAAAACTCGCGAAGATCTATCTCGATACTGCCGGCGATTATGACATTCACGGCGGTCTCATCATATGTAAAATACGCCAAAGTACCATATGCCGCTAAAGATGCGCATATGGCCAACAATGCAATTGTGAATATTCTTTTCTTCATGTCAGAGAACTCCGTTCCTTAGCTTTTTTATTTGCTTGTATGGATGCAGACTATATACCGGCACGCGAACGAAATTTTCGTGTGCTCGTATATGGTCTGCATCCGCAGACCATATACATCCGCTTTTGATGCGCCCCTCGCCGAACGCATCAAAGCGAGATGAAATTATTGTTGATCAGGTCGATCAGGTTTAGTTCCAGTGACCGATGGGGTACTGCTCGTTGAGTGCTTCGAATGCAGCCTCGGGAGTAGCAAAGCCGGTGGTCTGGATAGCATCGGCGTAAACGTCGATCTTAAGGCCATCGAACATCTTTGCCTGCTCTTGGGTGAAGTCAGCGGGAACTTTGAGACCATCAAAGAGTTTGTACGTTTCACCTGCAGGGATCTCAAGATAGAAGATGTATGCACGCTCATCTACACCAACAGCGTTATTGTAATAGCTGTCGGGATCGCCTTGAGACGAGTTAAGAATGCCATCATTAGATCTTGCAAACTTAGCCTTCTCAGCATCTGTCATGAACTTGTTATTGCTGTCGACTCTGACGTAGTCGACGGTGTTACGTGCGATGGTGTCGATGTTAAAGAGGACAGGGCTGCCATTACCAGTACGGTCAGTCATCCACATACGTGTCTGACCGATCACACGCTTAGCATAATTGATGCCCCAGCCAACGAAGACTTCATCATATTTAGCCTGGATCTGTTCATCAGTCCAACCTTTAGCTTCGTAAACTTGATCTATAGCTGATACACCGATAGTTTGAAGTTTATTCATAACGACGGTAACACGAACGTAAACAGAGTTGACCGTGTCATTGTTGGTAACATAAACCTCTTTTGTGATCTCGTCGGTCGGGAAGAGGTTAGAATATGTGTGCTGGTTAGTTGTGTCAGTGTCTTTGCCGACGGTTACTGCTTCGTCATCTTCATAGCCAACGATCTCCCAGAGGTCGATGTCAACCTTGCCAACGGCAAATTCGTTCTTGACTGCGTCATTGTCAGTGAAGTAAGCGAGGGTTGCGCCTGTTACAGCAACGAGTGCCATACAAGCAATAAGGATAATTGCGATAAGTTTTCTTTTCATGATGTGTGCGCTCCTTTGTCAATTTTGTTTTTTTGTTTTTATGTTAATTAATAAAAACCAATAATATTGGGTGGGGGATCACTGCCAATTGGTGACAGCGCCGCCCCAGGGGTTATACTGTGCACCGAATGCTGCGGTGATAGCCTCTGATGCAGAGTTAAAGCCTGCTGCCTGAACAGCTACTGCGAATACGGGGCACTGAACATTGTTCCAGTTCCAGTCCTTATCGAGGGTCAGTTCGGAGCCGAATGCGTAGTACTTGCCATCGACGCAGTCGAAAGTCTTGTCGAGGTAGACGCCCTGAACGAACTGCTCGGTGGTTGCACCCGACGCAACAGGGGTATAATAGTCAGCGAAGTAGACGTTGTATGCGATGCCGTTAATTTTGGTCTCGAAGTAGTTCCAATTGCCGTTTGTCTGCTTCCAAATCCATTCATTACCGTAGGTGCAAACAACCTCATCGTCATCGATCTTGTTACCAAAGTTGAAGTGGAGAACATTTTTACCTGCGTTGAATTCGTCATATCCGTCGTCGAGAGCGGAGGGAATTGCAAAATAAGCGCGGATGTAAGCAGCCTCGGAGCCCGTATTCTTAATGGTGACGATCTTGTCAACATAGTTTGCGGCGGTGGGGAGACCGAACTCATCCTGCTCGCCCTGAGCAGAGCCAACGATGGGGAGGAGTTTCTTGCCGTTTTCGAAGGCAACGAGGGCTTTTTCGCCCTCGACCTCACCGCGCTGCTGCTCGATAAGGTCGATCGTTACATTACCAACGGTGAATGTGTTGTTAGCACTATCGGTGTCGGTGAAATATGCAAGCGATGCGCCTGCAACTGCCATTACGACTACGATCGTCGCAAGGCAGATCGTAAGTATTTTCTTTTTCATTTAAGTGTACCTTCTTTCTTTAGCTTAGGTGGTAGGGTTAGCATTGCTCCATGCTTCTGCAGGGGTGAACTCAGTGGTTGAATTCTTGTAGAGCTGTGAAGCATAAGCGGTGAATTTGAGAGTAGGATTGTTTGTTTTGGCGTTGGTCATATCAGTCTTTGTGACCGTATCTTTTACAGAAACCTGATCGTTCTTAAGAACGCTGAATTCGGTACCGATGCTTTCAGTGGTAACTTTGCGGTAATAGACGCCTTCGGGAACTCCGTTTTTGCCTTCGCCTGTGCCCGTGCCTGCCGTCCAGCCGTCTGCCACTTCATACGTGAGGTAGGTATCAAAGTTTGCCGACTTTTCAACCTTAACGAAGAGCCAGCATTCCTCGGAACCGGTCGTGACTGTAACCTTAGGATCCTTGGCAATCGTATAACCGGGGATCATCTTAAAGGCAGTCTTTGTCTCTTTGAGTGTGACGCCGATGTCAGAAGTTGTGAATGTGTTCGTTACAGTATCGGTCGATGCGGTCAACCATGCGAGAGTCGCGCCGACGGTGCATGCGAGAGCAAGTGCGATCGATGCAACGAGAACCAAAACCTTGTTGTTGATCGTCTTCATTGATGTCTTCTCCTTTCATAAGATTTTAGTCAAACAAAACGGATGCTTTGTTCAAATCAATTATTATATGCCGCCCATGCTGCGTTTGCATTTGCAAATCCGTCAGCCTGGATAGCGTGAGCAGTGATGGTGATGGTCATCTCGTTGACAGTAGCAATCTGCTCATTGGTGATGGTTCCGGGAATGGTGATCTGATCAAAAAGTGCGTCGAGTTTTACATCAGTATTAGGTGCCGAAACGGTCTCTTTGTACCAGAACTCATAGGTGCGAGTATTGGCGGTCGTGTCTTCGGTGTTGCCTTTATAGAGCCAGTTAGCACTGTCATAGCCCTTAAAGGTTGCCAGAAGATCAACGCCGATAGCGTCAAGCTCTTGCGATTTGGTGACAACAACGACCAGCTTAATGTATGACGACTCAGAGCCTGCCTTAACGGTGACTGTAGGGTCTTTGTCATAAGTATGACCGGGCATGAGTTTGTAGTTGTTTGCCTTGACACGAGCGGCAGAATCGCCGGTCAGAGCCTTGCCGTCAGCACCGACTTTTGCCTCGTCGAGCGTGATCTGAACATTACCGACGGTGAATGTGTTTGTGACAGAGTCGGTCGATGTGAGGTAGGCAAGTGTTCCGAGAACAGAGCCTGCCACGAGCAGTACCGCACACAAAACCATAAGCAACGCTTTGTTTCTTGTTTTCATTATGAAAACCTCCTTAAATAATATATATGGGAGCCTTGCGGCGATACCCCTTAGGAATTATCCCCGTTCTCGGGCGGGGTTACGACGCCATCTGCGTCTGAGGGCATCTCCGAATTGCTCATTTTATCGTTATCGGAGCTATCCGTCTGCTCGGTCTCTTCGACGGGAGCGGCGGGGGTGTCGGCTTTTTCTTTTTTATCTTTTTTATCTTTTTTATTTTTATCGTCTTTGAGAAGATCGGGGATAAAGACGAGTATTATGAGGACTGCAGCCGCGCAGATGGCGAGGTAGAGTCCGGGAGGGTTCTGGATAAAGCTTGCGAAGTAGCCGAGGTAAGGAACGGCGAACATGGGCTTACCGATGATGTTATTTTGATGAACAGGGGTACCGTCGGCATCTTTATTGGCGTCGCCCTTAGTACGGAAGCGAAGAACATCGTTCTCCTCGTCGGGGAGTATTTCGATGATACGGTGTGTTGCAACGGTATCTTCATCGAGCATGAATGTTATGGGATCGTCGACCTTGAGGTCATCGGGATCAACACTTTTTACATAGAGGAGTGAGCCTACCGAGTACATAGGTTCCATCGAGCCGGAGACGACGGCGTAGGTCTGCACGCCGAAAAGTCGGACGCCGACGAGTGCGACAGCGAGGAGCACGACGAGCACGACGATTATTGTGGAAATTACATTCCAAACGATCTTAAGAGTCTTATTCATGTAGATGATTTCCTTTATTATTTAATATGCAACAGCATGAAGGCAGATCATATTCCCTTGCCGCATTTAAGGACGCTGTAGACAAGCCAAAATGAATTCTCTTCAGCGACAGCGGGATCGGTGGGGTGAAGGATCTGTTTTCTTGCCTGTCCGAGGGTGGTATCGAGGACATGATGCAGAACAACGGCAGGGTCGGTACCGGGATAGCAGGCAGGGCGAACCAGATCGTTCAGGACGCTATAGCGCGCCATATGGTCATCGTATGAATTCTTTTGAAAGAGTGTTGAATAGTAATATCTGACATAAAAGATCAGCCAATTGGGGTTATCGAGCATCAAATGCCAGCATTTATTGAACAGGATGCGGCAACGCGCCTGATAATCGATATCGGTATAGCTGATGACGGGAAAATTATCGAGAATGAAACTCAGGAAATATTCATCTGCCAGATCAAAGGTCTTGGCGAACAGGTCGTCCATATTCTCGAAGTAACGATATATGTAGACTTCATTTATTCCGCTTATATTGCCGATAGACCGCGCGGTAGCATTTGAGAGGCCATCACGCACCACTGCGTCGACCGCCCCATACATTAACTTTACTTTTTGTTGTTCATGAACTTCTTGCGGTAACATAAGACCACCTCACAGAGGGTTACTTGCGCGAATACGTGAGGGACAAGTGGTGCGGCAGGGCGGAAATGTCAGAAAATTAACAGGTGTTAAAATCTTTTTGTAAACAAAGTCCCACGAAAGGGCATCCGTATCAAAAAGCGGAACAGTCGGGGACAAATTGCGGGATAAAGTAACCACTCACTACTTCTGTTGGCTTATTATAGCACAAACGAATGAGTTTGTCAATAGGAAATTTCAAAAAAATCAAAAAATTTCTCTCAAAAAAAAAAAAAAAAAAAAAAAACAGCAAAAACGACAAATAGCAAAAATATTTCGACGGTTTCAGAAATGTTTTTGGTTTTTATGATTTATACCGTATTTTTTATTATAAAAAATTGCTTTGGAGCATAAAATGCTCCAAAGCAAGCGAATAAGTGACGGAAATCAGGTCAACTCGCCGATGTTATAGATCTTTACGGCGGTTTCGGTGATGATCTCGATGTCTTTATATTTTTCGGGCAAGACAAGGTCGGTCTTGATCTTCGGTCCGTGCGAGCCGACGATGAGTCGATCGACACTGCCGGTCGCAACAGTATCAAAAAGCTCGGCATTTTCCCATGATGATGCACCGAGATAGGCAGTGGTCTTGCCGTGAGATGCAACACAAACCACACTGCAGGGATGCGATGAGCGGTCGATCTCACCGACAGACACATCGACGGTGAAATCTCCGTAGGAAAAGGTGCAAGTGTTGCCGACGAGGTCGAGGATAACTTCGTTTCGCTCGATATACTCGGGGAGATTATAGTAATTATCGTCAGCATATCCCATGAGCACGACTCTTTTGACTCGACCTTTTGCGAGGGCATACGAGATACCCGACTGCTGATATGTATGCGGATGCGTAAAGAGAACGGTGTCAACGCTTGCGCCGTACTCGGAGGCTTTATCGATGCATTCAAGGACAAAGCTTCCGCCGCCGCTTGAATTGTCGATGATCATCGCCGATCTTTTATGAACGAGTATCAAGGCGTCATTTTTGCCGTCGGACACACAGAGCGGCTCGGTCGTCTCGGGAAAAACATAAACATAATTCAGCACGACCGCACCTCCGACGAAAAGCGCAAGAGCTATCGGGAGCAGAACATCACCGATCTCCGACTTTACGGTAAAGAAGACGGCAAGGGTGCAAAACGGGATGGTCAGATATGCGATCAGATCATAGTCAAGCGAGATCAGAAAGAAATCAAGCGACATAAGATCGGCAAGTGCGCACAGAGCACTGCAAAGAAGGGATGTCAGTGCCGCAGGCAGAGCGTAAGCAAGCGGCGAAAAGGAGAGTGCAAGAAGGAGGGGTGCCGAATACATGACGAGCGTCAATATCGGAAGGAAGATTATATTTGCCACGGGAGCGATAAGTGACAGTGTCCCAAAGCAGAACACCGACAGCGGCATGACAAAGACGGTTGCCGAATAGGTGAGGATCAGCGGATCGAGTATCGCACGGGTGATGCGGCGTTTGGTTTTGATCTTATCCGAAAGGCGTGCGCCGAGAGTGACTATGCCAAGTGTTGACAGAAATGATGCAAGCAGTCCGATATCGATTATCGAGCAGGGTGAGATCAAGCAGATGACCGTGACCGAGAAGAAAAGCGAGGTAACGATATCCCGCTCTCGTCTTGAGAAGGGTTCGAGGAAGAGCACCGACAGCATTCCGAGCGAGCGGCAGATCGAGGGTGTAAACGCACAAACGATGACATAGACAAGCGACAGTGCGAGGACAAGTATCGATCTTGAGCGGCGTCCGATCGGCAGAACATTCATAAGCAGTCGGACAAGACCGGCAATTATTCCGAGGTGCATACCGCTGACTGCGAGCATATGCGAAAGTCCGAGGATCTTAAAATTTGTCGAAAGTTCATTATCGAGCGTCGATTTATCGGCACAGATAAGTGCGCGCATAACACCTGCCGATCTTTTATCGAGCATTGTCGAAAGCTTTGAATATATGCCCTTGCTCATTCGACCGACAAATGCGTCAAAGCTCGAAAAATCGCCGATGCCGATCAGTCTTTGCTCTGCGGCGGCAGACGGGCCCAAGGTGAGATCTAAGAAGAATCCTTTTGAGAGATAGTAGCCCTCATTGAGAGAGCCTCCCGTGCGTGATCCCGAAAGGGTGCCTTTGACGCTCACGCGATCACCGACATCAAGAAATGCATTATATTCGGTCTCGAGTATCGCACGGATATCCGTTTTTTCGCCATCGATCTCGCAGATCGTCGTTTCATATCGGCAGGACATCTCGCTCTCGACAAGAGTTCGTGTTACGACAAGCTCGCAGACTGCTTCCCTGCCCGTGTATTTATCCGCTGTCGATTTATATCGGATATCGAAATAGAGATAGGAAAGAGCGAGTGCCGCCGCGATACCGAGGCAGACGATCGCCGTTGCGGCACACGCCCTCGATCGCCTGCCTCTTAAAAAGATTATAAGGAAAACAACGAAGACCAAGACGCAAACCATGGCGGCTATCGGCTTGATCCTTCCGTAGAAAAAGGAGGAGGCAAGGAGTGCGGCGAGAAAAGATCCGCAAAAGACACAAAGCGGACGTTTTACCAAACAGACCCCATCCTTTCATACATAATTTATAAAGTCAAAGATTTTCCCATATCATGCATCTCGGACAAAAACTCGCTCTCGCCGACAACGTGTATCCCGTTTTCAGACAAAAGTCTTGCCGTGACGCCCATACCTTCGCAGAGTTTTCCCGAAAAGCTTCCGTCATAGACGCCATTCGTGCCGCATGACGGGCTTCTTTCTTTCAAAACGGCGATGCGACAGTCGTTTTTGGCAGCAGTTTGCAATGCGATCGCCGCACCCTTTTCATATTCGGCGGTAACATCGACACCCGATGAATTAATCACTCTGTCGCCGACTATCTCCGCAGGGGCTCTTGGTGTCGGGAGTCCACCGTCACATTCGGGGCAGACGGGGATCCAATTCAGCCCATCGACCGTGCCGATGCATTTTTTGCTCTTTCCGTCATAGCGGCAGGCTCTGCCGAGAAGGCATGCACTGATCAGTACATTCATAAAATCACCGTCAAGCGTTTTCGGCAAGCGATGCCTTATATTCAAGGAACTCGTCGTAAGTTCCTCGATAATCGATCATACCGTCGGGCGTGATCTCGATAATTCGGTTTGCGACCGTGTTCACAAGCTCGTAGTCGTGAGAGGAGAGCAGAATGTTTCCTTTGAAATCCGAAAGACCGATATTTACCGCAGATATCGACTCAAGGTCGAGATGGTCGGTCGGTTGATCGACGATCAGCATATTTGAGCCGAAAAGCATCATCCGAGAAAACATACATCTGACCTTTTCGCCGCCCGAGAGGACTTTGACGGGCTTGTAGACAGCATCCCCCGAGAAAAGCATTCTGCCGAGAAAGCCGCGAAGATATGCCTCGGTCTGATCCTTGGAATAGGGACGCATCCAATCGATTATCGACTCATCGTGACCATTGAAGAACTCCGAATTGTCATGCGGAAAATAGGATCTCGTGATCGAGACGCCCCATTTGAAGCTGCCGCTTGTAGGTTCTGCTTTTTCGCAAAGGATCTCAAAAAGTGTGGTAATTGCAGTCTCATTCCCGACAAATGCCACCTTATCGTCCTTGCCGAGAGCAAACGAAAGATTTGTAAAGAGCTTGTTGCCATCTCGCTCGCAGGAAAGCTCGGTCAGGGTGAGGATATCCTTACCCGGCAGTCTTTCCATGTCAAAACCGATGAACGGATATCTGCGCGAAGATGCCGGCAGTTCTTCAACGGTCAGCTTATCAAGCAGTTTTCTCCTTGCGGTTGCCTGTTTGGATTTTGATTTATTTGCCGAAAAACGCGAGATGAACTCTTGAAGCTCTTTGATCTTCTCCTCGTTTTTCCTGTTTTGCTGTTTGATCATACGCTGTATGAGTCGGCTCGACTCATACCAGAACTCGTAGTTGCCGACATACATTTTTATACCGCCGTAATCTATATCGACGATATTCGTGCAAACATCGTTGAGAAAATGTCTGTCGTGGGATATTACGAGCACCGTGCCGAAATAATCGGACAGAAAATCCTCGAGCCAACCGACAGCGGCAAGATCGAGACCGTTTGTCGGCTCGTCAAGCAAGATAATATCGGGATTTCCGAAAAGAGCCTGTGCGAGCAGGACCTTGATCTTTTCGGTCTCTTTAAGAGAGCTCATCATGGCATCAAGCAGGCTTGGGGAAAGTCCTAACCCGAGCACGAGCTTTGATGCGTCCGATTCGGCATCCCAACCTCCCATTTCGGCAAACTCTGTCTCAATTTCGGAGGCGCGCACGCCGTCTTCCTCCGAAAAATCTTCCTTTAGATATATTGCCTCGCGTTCCTTCATGAGATCGTAAAGCTTTTTGTTACCCATTATAACGGTATCGGTGACCGAGTAGGTATCAAAGGCAAAGTGATCCTGCCTAAGCACCGACATTCTCGTATCCGGGCTCATGGTGACAGATCCGCTCGTCGGCTCAAGCTCGCCGGTGAGCAGTCTGAAAAAGGTCGTCTTTCCCGCACCGTTTGCGCCGATTATACCGTAGCAATTTCCGTTTGTGAATTTCAGGTCAACATTCTTGAAAAGCTGTTGTCCGCCGAAATTAAAGCTGAGATCGCTGACTGTTATCATTAATTGTTCCTCTTTTTCATTTTTGTATCATATAATCGCCCTATTATACTACATAAATCGGCATTTGTCAATATGCCGACGATCACCGATGATCAAAAATCCTATCCGCTATTGACATTTTTAACATGATGTGGTATAATTATATTTCAAAAGCGGAAAGCTGCATAGAATCCACAAAAAGAATCGGAGGAAAACAAAATGCGAGTAATAGTATGTGACGGTTACGAGGAACTGTCAGATCAAGCGGCGAAACTTGTCGCAAGTCAGCTTATGTTAAAGCCCGAGAGCGTGCTCGGACTTGCCACCGGCTCGACGCCGATCGGAATGTACCGTCGACTTTCGAGCATGAACGCAAGAGGTGAGATCGATTTTTCGAAGGTCGTGACCTTTAATTTGGACGAATACTACCCGATATCACCTAACAATCCGCAAAGCTACCGTTATTTCATGAACGAACAGCTTTTTTCGAAGGTCAACATTGACATAAACAACACCTTCGTTCCAAACGGAATGACCGACGATCCGGATCGCGAGTGCGACGAGTACGAGAAAAATATCAAAGCGCACGGCGGCATCGATCTTCAGATCCTCGGCATCGGAAGAAACGGTCACATCGGCTTTAATGAGCCGGGTGCAAATCTCAACTCGGCAACTCACCTGACAAAGCTGACCGACAGCACGATCGACGCAAACTCTCGCTTCTTTGAGTCAGAGGCGGATGTGCCGCGTGAGGCGATCACGATGGGCATCGCATCGATACTCAAATCCAAGAAGATCATTCTGCTCGCCTCAGGTGCGGCAAAATCGCGTGTTGTATCCGAATTGCTTGACGGCGATATCAACACCTCTGTCCCCGCAACACTGCTGAAGGTACACCCGGATGTCGTTCTCATCTGTGACCGAGACGCTTACTCGGGCACGAGACTCGGCGTTGACATTGGCGGAACAAAGACAAAATTTGCGGTCGTCGAGGGCAGAAAGCTCGTTTACAAAAGCTCGATACCGACCGAAAAAAGCTCGGACGAGGCACTCATTTCGAGCATTGCCGCCGAGTGCAGACGTATCGCCGAACTCTATCCCATCAAAGCGATCGGCGTCGGCACACCGGGTATTATAAAGGAAGGCAAGGTCAATGCCGCAAACCTTCCGTTCAAGGGCACACCGCTCGGTGCAAGGCTCTCCGAACTGACGGGTGCCGTGGTATCGGTGGACAATGACGCAAACTGTGCCGCACTCGGCGAGAGCGAGTTCGGTGCGGGCAAAAAGTATCAAAACATCATAATGGTAACACTCGGCACCGGCATCGGTGGCGGTATCATACTTGACGGAAACATCGCACACGGAAAAAGCGGCACGGGCGAGATCGGACACATTATCATCGAGGCTGACGGCGGACTTCCCTGTCCCTGCGGTCAGCACGGCTGTTTTGAACAGTACGCATCGGTCAGCGCACTTATCTCGCAGGCAAACAAAGCTGCATCTGATACACCAAACAGCATTCTTGCCGAAATGGCAAACGAGCGCGGAAAGATGGACGGAGAGACGGTATTTGATGCATATGCACGCGGATGCACGGTAGCGGCGCGTGTGCTTGAAAGATACGCACACTATCTCGCTGTCGGCATAACAAGTCTTATAAATGTATTCGGTCCGGACGCCATCGTGCTTGCGGGAGGAATAACCGAGCGCGGAAACGTCCTCATACCGATGCTTCGCCCGAAGATCCCGAGTACCGATGTAAACATCGAGATATCGACGCTCAAAAACGATGCGGGTGCACTCGGCGCGGCAATGCTTTAAGAGGCGCAGTATCAAAATGAAGACCTTATTTACAAATTGCACTTGCGAAGGTGTAAAGCGAGATATTGCGATCGAGAACGGCAAGATCACTGACACGTCGAAAACAGGCGATGTCAAGGTCATCGATCTGCACGGTCTGCGGCTCTACCCCGGGCTTGTTGACATACACACGCACGGATGCGTCGGTGCGGACACGATGGACGCCGATGCGGATGCGCTTAAAAGAATGTCCGAATATCTGCTCGAGCAGGGTACAACATCCTGGCTTCCGACTACTATGACCGAGAGCATAGAGAGCATTCGCGCAGCCGTTCTCACACCCCTTCCAAAGGAGGGTGCGGAGATCCTCGGCTTTCATGCGGAAGGTCCGTACATCAACCCGACAAAAAAGGGTGCGCAAAATGAGGCTTACATAAAATCCCCCGAAATACCCGATTTTTGCGGTCTTTTCGGTGAAAAAGGCATCAAAATGATCACTCTTGCCCCCGAGATGGACGGCAGCACGAATTATATTAAGGACTGCCCCGCTGTGATCTCGGTCGGGCACACCGATGCCGATTACGAATGCACGACGAAGGCGTGTTTGGCAGGGGCAAAGTGCCTGACGCACACATTTAATGCCATGCCTCCGATCCTTCATCGCACCCCCGGTCCTATCGGTGCGGCGATCGACAATGACATGTATGCGCAGGTCATATGCGACGGGCTTCACATTCACAAAAGCGTGATAAAGATGCTCTACCGAACCTTCGGAAGAGAAAGAATGGTGCTGATCAGCGACTCCATGCGCGCGACCGGACTTTGCGACGGCGATTACATGTTCGGCGGACAACCGATAATGGTCAAAGACGGTGTCGCAAGGGTCGTCTCGGACGGCGCGCTGGCAGGCAGTACATCAACACTCTTTGACTGTGTGAAAAAGGCAATAGAGTTCGGCATACCCGAGACCGATGCATTTTACATGGCAACACGCACTCCCTGTGCTCTCATGGGATTTGAGGGCAAAGGAAGGCTCGATGTCGGAGCGGACGCCGACATTATTGGAATTGACGACAAGCTGAACATCGCTCTGATGATCAAGAGCGGACAGATCGTCAAATACAAGCAAATATGAGTTCATCCCCCGAGATTTCTTGAAGCAAAGAAATCTCGGGGGATGCCTTATATCAGCCGTCCGATGTTCACTGCATGTTTACAGAAATTTCAAAAAGCGCAGACGCATTGATAAGCGACATATTTGATGGTATAATAGTCATAACAAAACACGCATCAAAAAAGCAGGGAGGAATATGTTTTGAAAAAATCAATCGTTATAATTGCCGCTCTGTTGACACTGCTGTGTGCAAATGCATGTACAAATGGCGAGCCGTTGCTTTCGGCAACTGATGTTGCAGCCTTCGGTTACCACTGCCGTGATCAACACGCCTTTCAATTATAAGGAAACAACACCCGAACGGTCGCCCGCGCCTGCCGATTATATCGAAGCAGAGGTCGCATGGGGAAAAATGCCTATTTCTTTAACAAAGCACTTAATGAATCGGAACTTGCAATCGGCAATTATATCATATACGCCGGTGACAACGTAGAGATAAATGTGAGCATTCAGGTCGCCACCGACAAATACAACGACGTTTTGACAAGTATTCTTGACCTTTGCAAAAACTTTGCGAAGTGACCGGTAAGCTCAAAACCATTTTACTGTAAAAAAAACGACTCTGAAAGAGCCGATTTTTTTATATTTACAAAAAAACCACAATTCTTTTTTGAAAAGCCCTTTACAAGTGAGGATTTTTGTGGTATAATGCTATTGATTGATAGCATTATATCAAAACATATATATCGGAGGACAAAAAAGTAATGGAAAGAAAAAAACTTTCTATGGACGGTAATACCGCCGCCGCTCATGTGTCTTATGCATTCACTGAAGTCGCAGCGATCTACCCCATCACACCTTCATCGCCTATGGCAGAGGTAACCGATACATGGTCGGCAACCGACAAAAACGTATTCGGCGAGCCTGCTCGCAACATTTTCGGCGAGCGCGTAAAGATCATTGAGATGCAGTCGGAGGCAGGTGCCGCAGGTGCTGTTCACGGCTCACTCGCAGCAGGTGCGCTCACCACGACCTACACGGCATCGCAGGGTCTTCTTCTGATGATCCCGAACATGTACAAGATCGCAGGCGAACTGCTTCCCTGCGTATTCCATGTATCCGCACGCTGTGTAGCATCACACGCACTCAACATTTTCGGAGATCACTCCGACGTATACGCATGCCGTCAGACCGGTTTTGCGATGCTTGCTGAGTCCAACCAGCAGGAGATCATGGACCTTGGTGCGGTCGCTCATCTTGCATCGATCAAGGGACGCGTTCCGTTCATCAACTTCTTTGACGGCTTCCGTACCTCTCACGAGATCCAGAAGATCGAGGTTTGGGACTACAAAGATCTTGCCGAGATGGTTGACATGGACGCCGTAAACGAGTTCCGTGCACGCGCGATCAACCCCGAGCATCCCGTTCTTCGCGGCTCGGCTGAAAACGGCGACATCTTCTTCCAGCACAGAGAGGCATGCAACCCCTACTATGATGCTCTTCCCGCAATCGTCGAAGAGTACATGGGCAAGGTCAACGAAAAGCTGGGCACCGATTACGATCTCTTCAACTACTACGGTGCGCCCGATGCCGAAAAGGTCATCATTGCCATGGGTTCGGTATGCGACGTTATCGAGGAAGTTATCGATTACAAGCTCGCGGCAGGCGAGAAGGTCGGTCTTGTAAAGGTTCGCCTTTACCGTCCTTTCGTTGCAAACAAGCTCTGCGAGGTTCTCCCCGAGACTGTTAAGAAGATCGCAGTTCTCGACCGTACCAAAGAGCCGGGTGCACTCGGCGAACCGCTCTATCTCGATGTTGTCACCGCTCTTTCGCAGTGCGGCGTATCTGGCATCAAGGTCGTCGGCGGCAGATACGGACTCGGTTCGAAGGACACGACTCCTGCATCCATCTTCGCAGCTTATGAAAATCTCGACGCCGACGAGCCGAAGAACGGCTTCACTCTCGGCATCGTAGACGACCTGACAGGTCTCTCCCTTCCCGAAAAGGCTGTTCCGGACACGGCGGCAAAGGGAACGATCTCCTGCAAGTTCTGGGGTCTTGGCGGTGACGGCACAGTCGGCGCAAACAAGAACTCGATCAAGATCATCGGTGACCATACCGACAAGTTCATTCAGGCATACTTCCAGTATGACTCCAAGAAGACCGGCGGCGTAACCATCTCGCACCTGCGTTTTGGCGACAAGCCGATCAAATCTCCCTACTACATCAACAAAGCCGATTTTGTTGCATGCCACACACCCTCTTACATGGTCAAGGGCTACAAGATCGTCAATGATGTAAAGCCCGGCGGTACGTTCCTGCTCAACTGCCAGTGGACGCCCGAGGAGCTTGACAAGCACCTCCCTGCAGAGGCAAAGGCATACATTGCCAACAACAACATCAGTTTCTACATCATCAACGCTATCGACAAGGCACTTGAGATCGGTATGGGCAAGCGCACCAACACCATTCTCCAGTCCGCATTCTTCAAGCTTGCAAACATCATGCCCATCGATCAGGCTATCGAGTACATGAAGTACATGGCTAAGAAGTCCTACCTCAAGAAGGGCGAGGCAGTCGTTGAGCTGAACTACAAGGCTATCGACGCAGGTGTTGACGCGATCGTTAAGGTCGATGTTCCCGAGTCATGGAAGAGCCTTGATCCCACTCCCGTCGAGGAAGTCATTGAGGGCAACCGTCCCGAGCTTGTAAAGTTCGTCAAGGAGATCCTCAACCCCGTCGGAAAGATGAACGGCGACAGCCTGCCCGTATCCACATTCAAGGATATGGCAGACGGTACGTTCCCGCAGGGTGCTGCCGCTTACGAGAAGCGCGGCGTTGCCGTTACCGTTCCCGTATGGCATGCTGAAAAGTGTATCCAGTGCAACATGTGTTCTTTTGTATGTCCGCACGCTACCATCCGTCCTTTCGCAATGACCGCAGAAGAGGCAGAGGCTGCTCCCGAGGCAACAAAGTTCACCGCAAAGATGATCGGCAAGGGCTGCGAGAACTACAAGTTCACGATCGCAGTATCTCCGCTTGATTGTATGGGATGCGCACTCTGTGTTAAGGTATGTAAGGTTGGCGCGCTCGAGATGGTTCCTCAAGAGACTCAGCTCGATCAGCAGCCCGTATTCGACTATGCTGTCGCAAACGTTTCGAAGAAGGAAACTCCTTTTGCAGACAACTCTGTCAAGGGCTCGCAGTTCAATCAGCCGCTGCTTGAATTCTCCGGCTCTTGCGCAGGCTGTGCAGAGACCTCTTACGCACGTCTTATCACACAGCTCTTCGGCGAGAGAATGTACATTTCGAACGCAACAGGATGCTCCTCCATTTGGGGCGGCTCTGCTCCCGCAACTCCTTACACCGTAAACAAGGACAGCGGCAGAGGTCCCGCATGGGCTAACTCGCTCTTCGAGGACAACGCTGAGCACGGCTACGGTATGTATGTCGGTCAGAACGCACTCCGCGAGAAGCTCATCGGCTATGTAACCGAGCTTGCAAATGTTACCACATCCGACGCTGTAAAGACTGCGATCGACGCATATCTTGCAAGCAAGGATGACGGCAAGGCAAACGCTGTCGCAACAGACGCGCTCGTTTCTGCTCTTGAGGCAGTTGTTGAGTGCCCGACATGCGGCGAGCTTGCAAAGAAGATCCTTGCTGAAAAGGACTTCCTTGTTAAGAAATCTGTTTGGATCTTCGGTGGCGACGGTTGGGCATACGACATCGGATTCGGCGGTCTTGACCATGTACTCGCACAGGGCGAGAATGTAAACGTCATGGTATTCGATACCGAGGTTTACTCGAACACAGGCGGACAGGCGTCGAAGGCATCCAACCTCGGTCAGGTCGCACAGTTCGCAGCAGCAGGCAAGGCAATCGGCAAGAAGAATCTCGCTGAGATCGCAATGTCCTACGGCTATGTTTACGTTGCCCAGATCGCTATGGGTGCTGATATGAATCAGTGCATCAAGGCAATCTCCGAGGCTGAGGCATATCCCGGACCTTCGCTCATCATCGGCTACGCACCCTGCGAAATGCACGGTGTCAAGGGCGGTATGACCAACTGCCAGAGCGAGATGAAGAAAGCTGTCGATGCAGGATACTGGCACCTCTTCCGTTACAACCCTGCAGCAGAGGGCAACAAGTTCTCGCTTGACAGCAAGGCTCCGACCGCAAGCTATCAGGAATTTATCACAGGTGAGACCCGTTACGCACGTCTTGCTCAGTCCTTCCCCGAGAGAGCAAAAGAGCTCTTCGCAAAGGCTGAGGAGAATGCAAAGGCTAAGTACGACAGACTTACCAAACTCGGCAATCTCTACAACGAATAAATCTTAGATTAACGGTTTTCCCCAACATCCTCTCGGATGTTGGGGAAAATTCAAAAATTTATGAAAATCTATTGACAAATGCCGAAAAATATGGTATACTGTACGGGTCAGCGAAAATATGTGCTGGTATGGCTCAGTTGGTAGAGCAGCTGATTCGTAATCAGCAGGTCGCCGGTTCAAGTCCGGCTACCAGCTCCAATCCCCAAAGGTTATGCCTTTGGGGATTTCGTTATATAAGATATATAAGATCAAAAGAAAGGTGTGCCGTATGAAGCTCACAGATCTGTCAGTGATCCGTTCTCTGCTCGGGGACGAGGGAACATCATTCAAAAAGAAATTCGGGCAGAATTTTCTCATAAACGCATCGGTCGTCGAGAAGATCGCCGATTCATCGACAGATGCGGACGGCGGCGTGCTCGAGATCGGACCGGGCATCGGCACGCTCACATGTGAGCTGTGCAAGCGCGCGAAAAAGGTCGTCACGGTCGAGATCGATGACACTCTGATACCGATACTCGACAAAACGCTTGCCGAATTTGACAATGTCAGCGTTATACACTCTGACATTCTCAAGGTCGATCTGAAAGCACTAATTGACGAGCATTTTGCCGACTGTCAAACGGTCTCGGTATGTGCAAATCTTCCCTACTACATAACGACACCGATCCTTATGTTTCTGCTCGAGTCGGGCATCTCATTTGACAAGATCACGGTGATGGTGCAAAAAGAGGTGGCAGACAGACTCTCCGCCCCTGCAGGATCGTCACTCTACGGTGCGGTAACGGCGTCAATTGCCTATTACGGCAGGGCGAAGCGGCTCTTCACGGTCACCGCGGGCAATTTTGTACCCGCTCCAAAGGTTGACAGTGCGGTCGTGCAGATAGAGCTGTACGACATACCGCCCGTCTGTCCGATCGACACTGAGCTGTTTTTTAAGGTCATAAAAGCCGCATTCGGTCAGCGACGCAAGACGCTGACGAATGCACTATCCGCCGCTTTCCCCAATCTGTCCAAGGACGCTTTGACATCTGCCGTCATTTCATGCGGACTTGAGGCGGCGGTGCGCGGCGAAAAGCTTGATATCACGGATTTCGCAAATATTTCGGATAAGATCCACCTAATGCAAAAGCAGGATGGCAATTGATGCCATCCTGCTTTTGTATTTTCGTATCAGTCGCCGAACGCGGTCCTTACGGCATCCTCTTCGTACTGTCTTGTGTACAGCTTGTAATAATGTCTGCCTGCCGCCATCAACTCGGCATGCTTGCCTGACTCGATTATTTTGCCGTCCTTTACGACAAGTATCCTGTCGGCATCGACAACAGTCGAAAGTCGGTGTGCAATTACTATCGATGTTCGCTCTCTCGTAATCTCCGAGATGGCAGTTTGTATCTTCTTTTCGGTGAGCGTGTCGACCGACGCGGTCGCCTCGTCAAGAATGAGTATTGCCGGATCGGCAAGAATGGCACGCGCGAACGAGATCAGCTGTTTTTCACCGGTCGAGAGCATATCGCCGCCCTCGCCTACCTCGCTGTCAATCCCCTTATCCATTTTGGCAACGACAGCATCGGCTGATACGCGCTTTAATGCCTCGTTTATTTCATCATCGGTAGCGTTTGGCTTGGCATAAAGCAGGTTTTCGCGAACCGTACCCGAGAAAAGATGGGGTGTTTGGAGCACATAGCCGATGTTGCTGTGAAGCCACAGCTGCGAGCGCTCGCGGACATCTCTGCCATCGATAAGCACCCTACCCTCTGTCGGCTCGTAAAATCGGCACACGAGATTTACAAGTGTTGATTTGCCCGCGCCGGTCTCTCCGACGATCGCAATGTTTGATCCTTTCGGTATCTTCAGCGAAAAATGCTCGAGCACGCTCTCCTGCCCGTCGGGATAGTGAAAGCTGACATCATCAAATTCGATATCGCCCGAAAGACTCTCCCAATTTTCGCGTTTTGGTTCAAAGGTCGTGCCGTATTTTTCTATTACCTCGGGGCTGTCGACAACATCCGAGCTTGTTTCAAGCAGTGTCGTAAGTCGTTCGATATTGACCTTTACCGAGATCATCCCCGACAGTGAATCGACAAGCCAGCGGACAGGCTCGATAATTCCCTGTGCGTAGGTCATGAGCATCGACAGCGTGCCGACGAGCATCAGACCCTCGCGAGTCAGTCTGCCGCCCTGCCAAAGCACGATGGCAAGTGCGAGCGAGGATGCAAATATAACGATCGAGCCGAAAAGCGCACGCACTCTTGTCGCCCCTACTGAGGTCTTACGCATATTTGCGGTATTTGCCTTGAACGAGTCTTCTATTTTATCCTCGACAACAAGCGATTTTACCGTCTTTGCACCCGTGATCATCTCATTGAAATCGCCCGATATTTTTGAGTTGATATCCCTTATGTTGCGGTTCATGACGGTAAGCTTTTTTTGAAGGAAAGAGACAAGCACCACGACTATGGGGATTATCGAGAGAACGAGCAGAGCAAGCCTCGGGCTGATCACAAGCATTACGATCGCCGCACCTATGACATACGAAAACTGCCACAAGCCGTCGATGATATACCATGTAACGATCTCGCCGATACTCGTCGTATCGCTCATTATCCTTGAATGGATATATCCGACGCTGTTTTGATTGAAATAGGAGAACGACAGAGTCTGCAAATGGTCAAATGCCCTCTCGCGCAGATCTTTGTCGAGCCTTTCTTCGATCAAATTCGCAAGATAGGTCACCGCAAAGTTTATGACGGTCGAAACGATCAGCGTTGCGACATAAAAGATGACAAAGGATGCAAAAGTCTCAAGAGCACCTTTGCCGACAAAGGTATTGATCGCATAGCTTTGAAAGAATGGTAGCAGTATGTCTATACCGCTGACCGCAAGCTGCAAAATGAGCATTGCGATATAGAAGGCTCTGTATTTTTTTAGATAAGGGAGAAGCTTCGGTATACCGAAAAAGCGGATCTTGCCGCTCTTTTGCTCTTTTGATTTTTCAGCCGATGTCATCGATGCTCACCCCCATTTTGCATATTTGTCTGCACCGAGTATATCTCGGCGTAAAGTCCGCCCTTTTTGACAAGCTCGTCATGACTTCCCGACTCGACTATCCTACCCTTATCGAGGACTATGATCTGATCCGCGTGCATGACGGTCGTTATCCTGTGCGCAATAAGTATCACGCTTGTACCGCTTGTATGCTCGGCAAGCGATGCGCGTATCTTGGCATCGGTTTCGGTATCGACAGCTGAGAGCGAATCGTCAAATATCATGATCGGTGTCTTTTGAGCAAGCATGCGTGCAATCGCGGCACGCTGTTTCTGTCCGCCCGAAAGGGTCACGCCGCGCTCGCCGACGAATGTATCGTACCCATTTGCGAAACGCTCAACCGCTTTGTCAAGGCAGGCGATCTCGGAGGCTTCTTTGACATCGTCAAATGTGATATTGTCCGAGGCAAGCTCGATATTTTCTCGGATCGTGCGTGAGAAAAGAAATGGCTCTTGGAGAACAAATCCGATATTTTTTCGAAGATGGTCGGTCTTGATTTTTTTGATATCAACTCCTCCGATGCTTATCTTTCCGCAACCATCGGGCAGATCATAAAGCTTGTCAAGCAGCGTAGCTATCGTCGATTTTCCCGATCCAGTGCCGCCGAGTATGCCGAGTGTCTGCCCCGCACGATGGCAAAAACTGACATCGCAGAGCACATCGGTGGTGCCGTCATAAGAAAAGCTGACATGATCAAAGACGATATCGCCGTGCATATCGACCTCTGAGGCATCGGGGGCATCCTGCTCGATCGCCGTTGACAAAACAGAGTGAATGCGTTTCATGGAGACGCTTGCCTTGCTAAGCTCGGATATCATTCTACCCAGGCGTCTGATCGGCCACACGATCATCGAGTTATATGAGATGAAAGCGATATAATCGCCCGCTGTCATCTCGCCATTTGTACATTTGAGTGCACCGAAAACGACAACGAGCATTACCTGAAGTCCGGATATCAGGTCGGACGAGCTCCAAAATGCCGCAAGCACCGCCCCGAGTCTCAGCCGCATTTTAGCGTAGTGGTTGTTTTGATCGGCGAATTTTTCACGCTCGCGTGCTTCCCTGCCAAACGCGCGGACAACGCGAACTCCCGTCAGATTTTCCTGAACGATCGAGGACAGCTTTCCTTCATTTTCGTCGCATACCTCAAATCTTTTGCCGATCATACGGTGAAATATCGCTGAATAGCCGATTATCACAGGCATCGTCAAGACAGCAATAAAGGCAAGCGATCTGTTCATCGAAAACATAAAATAGAGCGAGAATGTCAGCATTATGACGATCTCAAAGATGGCAACGAGCTGTTCGGACAGAAAACGCTTGACGACATCGACATCCGAGGTCGCACGCTGGATGATATCACCGGTTCGATTTTGCGTATGCCAAGAGAGCGGCAGATATTCGATATGATGAAATATCCTGTTGCGCATGGTGCGAACTGTCGATTCCGCGGCTCTCGTATGCGACATTCTGTAAAAGAAATTCGACAGTGCCGAGACAAGCGAGACTGCAACGATCGCCAAAGCGATAAGCCAAAGATGCTCGCCGAGATATCCCATTCCGCCGAACCTGTCCGCGATCCTTGTAAAAACAGAGTTTTGATCGGGTGTCTTGCTGTCGATGACATGGTCGATCGTAAAGGCAATTATCTGCGGATTTATCATGTCGGCAAAAGAATTTATGATAACCGAAAGGACGGTCATGATATAATATCGCTTGCTTCCTCGCAAAAAATCAAGGAGCATTGTGAAAATACCGCCCGACCTTCCCTGTCTTGTTTTTTGATTCATTGTCATTTCTCCGAAAAATATGGTACTGTCTGCCATTATATACTAAACACGCAAAAAAGTCAATACTTTTCGGCAAATTCGGGTAAAAATGCAACCAATAGTTGGAAAAACACCCCCGACAATGGCTGTCGGGGGTGAGAAAAAACATTTTACATTTCCGAAAGAGGCACGCGATACTCAAAGAGGACATTGCCCGAGAGGTCGTCGTGCAAAATGAGCGTCGCGACATCAACGTCGGAGGTCGGAATGCCGTCTATTGCCGCACCGAAAAGGCACTGTCCGCTTGCCGCCGTATAGACCGCATCCTTGTCAACTATTGCACGATAGAGATAAATATTGTCAAGAAGCTTATAAGAAAAGCTCTTTACGGGCATTTCGCCACGCCCGAATGCAAGTTCAAGTCGGCAGTCCGAACGATCAATCAATGAACGATCGTCACAGGCAAGCACGATGCGAAAATCGAAGATCTGACCGTCATCGCTCTTTTTAAGCGACAAAATCGGCGTTGGCTCTCCGCCCGAACCTGCGAGATCGCGATGAAATTCGGGAAAGGTCGGCGCGAAATATACCGTATCGATCGGCTCTGAACCGGGGGTCGTTCTGACCGTGTATTCAAGGTTTATGCCGTCATTTGAAACGAGCGTGTATATGCATCCGTTTCCCGTATGGGAGGCAAGCTTCACCGCTATCTTAGTCGAAATATCAAGGCAGTACACACCGTCGGGGTCGCTGAAACAGAGTTTGCCGTCGATCGCACATATGCTCAAATAGCGATCCTTATAAAACGCATCGTTCGAGCTGCCGTTCACTCGCCAGAGCCTATCGACGAAATAGACGCTTTGCCTTGACATACTGACAAGATCAAACTCGCATATCTCGCCGCTCTGTCGATCGGCGGCGTACCATTTGCCGTCGATCCGCGCAAAAGCGGTATCAATAACATCAAGGCTCTCCGAGTCAAATCGTGTCGAGATACAGCCGGCAGGCGCGCTCCATCCGTCGGCGTGACCGACCTTTTTCAGTGCACTGTCCGAGCAAAGGAAGGTATCGTGTCTTGCCCTTCCGGGCGTATCGGGAAGAGCGTCATCCCATGTCAGATCGACATGGTACCATTGAGCGTCGATATTCACGGTATTCCATATGTGTTTCATCTGTGTCGAGGTGACATAACTGCATGAGATACCCATGCGTGTCATTAGTTCCATATAGAGAAGGACATATGCTTGACAGATACCCTTGCCGCCTTTTAGGAAATTGTAGACATCGGACACCTTGAGATCGGCGTCGTAGGCGAAATTCAGACAGATATAATCATGAAACCAAAGTGCGATATCGACCTCTTTGGTGATGTCGGTCGGTTTTTTTGATATTATCGCCTCGACCTGTTCAGAAAAATATTTTTTTGCCTGCGTGATCTCCGACTTTGTCATCGTATACTCGAATGTTATCTCGGAAACGATCCCCGTGGTCTTGTTGTAGCTGAATTTTATTCCGCTTGAGATGTAGAAAAACTCGGGTGTGCTGTTGACGATCTCGGCAAAAAGTCCGCCCGCTTGATCGGTCTTGATACCATACGCCGAGACATCGCATTTAGTCTCGACATTTTCTATGGCGTTTTTCATCGCCCTTTTTGCACCCGAAAGATCGGTATTTGAAAGAGTGATCACCGAGTGAGCAAGATTTTCGGGCATACCGCCGTTTGTCAGCAGTTCGGGTGTCACCATACATTCTGCGACATTTTGCCGTATGCTCACAAGGGAGAGGCTGTCGTTTGCACAAGAGAAAAGAGAGAGCAGGAGTGCAAAGGCAAGCAGATATGCAGTAAACGATTTTGTCATCTTCATATGCGACACCTTCCTTTCAAGCATCGGTCTTATATATCTATCGATTATATCAAACAATTATGAATAATCGGTGACAGATGGCATGATATAAAAATATTTTTCACTTTTTTCAAAATTCACAAATATTTTCGACGAGAGTTGGTCGATTGACAAAAAACTCTTGACTTTTTTCAAAAAAAGTTGTATAATATATATACAGGCTGACAAAGCAATATTTTTCAGAAAGGCAGGTCACATTAATGCAAAATAACAAGATCATAACTATAGGCAGGCAGTTTGGCAGCGGAGGATTTGAGATCGGAAAACAGCTTGCATCCGAGCTCGGATACGAATTTTACGACAAAGAGATTCTCGTACATGCGGCAGAACAGAGCGGTCTTCACATTGATCTGCTCAAGAGAAACGACGAAAAGCGCACGTCATCCCTGCTCTACACACTGGCAACCGGCGGCGGATATTACGGTGCGCATGTAACCGGTGCCGAAAACACGATCGGCACACAGCTCTACATCGCGCAGGTCAATGCGATAAAGAGCCTTGCATCAAAGGGCAACTGCGTAATGGTCGGCAGATGCGCCGATTATTTCCTCGAGGGTCTTTGCGATCTGACAACGATCTTTGTGTCGGCATCCGACAGATTCCGCATTGAGCGCATCACAAGTGAGCGCGGTATTTCCGAAAAAGAGGCGGCGGACATGATGAAAAAGACCGACCGCTCGCGTGCATCCTTCTACAATTCAACAACCGGACGCAAGTGGGGCGAGGCAAAATATTACGATCTTTGCCTGTCCTCCTCCAAACTCGGAGTTGACGGCGCGGTCAAGCTGATCAGAACCTTCCTTGATTACAAGCTTTCACTTTGATAACACAAAACATCGGACTCTGCGGATATCTGCAGAGTCCGATGTTTTACAAAAAAGCAAAGATCAGCAACCTTCGTAGACTGAGCGTTTGAGCACGCCGACATAGGGAAGCTCGCGGTATTTTTCATCATAATCAAGCCCATAGCCGACAACAAATTCGTCCTCGCAGGGAAATCCGACATAATCGGCATCGATATTTGCGACGCGGCGAGCCTTTTTGTCGAGAAGTGCGGCGATCTTAAGTGATGCGGGATGGCGTTCGAGAAGCTTATTACGGAGCACATAGAGCGTATTGCCCGTGTCGATAATATCCTCCACGAGCACGATATTCTTGCCTTCGATCGGATAATCGAGATCCTTGCGGAAAACAAGCTCGCGCGAGATCGTCCCCGAGCCGTAGGAAGAAACGGACATAAAATCCATAGTGAGCGGAAAATCAAGCTCGCGCATAAGGTCGGCAAAAAACATAACGCTTCCCTTTAAGATCGCGACGAAAACAGGATTTTTATCGGCATATTCGCATCTCAGCTCGGCGGCAAGCGTCTTGATACGCTCTTTTATATCGTCCTCGCTGTACATAACATAATCGACGTCAGGGTGAATGTTACTCATTATAGATTCCTTTCAGTTCATGTTGAGCTGTTATGGTCTATTATACCACATTCTTTCGCCGTTGTCAATAAATTATTTCTTTTTTATCCCCTCATGTGACAATATTTTTACTTGTTTTTCGCCGCATGCTCGATTATGAACGCCTCTACCTCGTCATGATCGATACCGAGCACCAAAGCAAGCTCATCAAAGACGACCTTCTCGGCTTGTTCAAGGATGTTTTTGTCGGCGGTACCGAGTTTTTTGCCTGTCACTTCAAGAGCGTGCTTGCGAGCCGAGAGGACTCTGATCAGCCTGATTATATCCGCACGATCGCCGCCGTCGATTATTCTCCCGAAAACCTCCGTGCGACGGCGACTGTCGGGGATCCACTGACGCCGTAAACTACCACATCCCCCTTTTCGAGTCTCATATTCGTCCCTCCGATTCTTTTCATCTCAAACATATCATACCGTTTTCTTGCCGAAAAGTCCAGAGACAAAAGACTCAAAAATATTCGCCTTTAGGCTTTTATATCGGGGGCGTCTTGCCGACTTTTTATATACTCGCTCGGCAGGACGCCATTGCTTTTTTTGAACAGCTTGGAGAAATAGAGTGCATCCGAAAATCCCGACATGTGCGCAACCTCTTTTACGCTGATAAAGCCGTTATCTATCAGCTTTTTGGCATTAAGCATCCTTTTTTCATTGATATAGTCGTGAAAATACATACCGGTCATTCGAACGAACGCCTTTGATGCGTATTTATAGTTATACGAAAAAAGATCGCTCACCGACTGAAGGGTCAACGTACAATCGGTGAAATGCTCATCGACATACTGTTTTATGTAAAGCATGCCGCTGCGGCTGTCGCGATCGTCGCTCTCTCCCGAAAAGCGAAAACATATGCATGATACCGTGTAAAGGAGCACGCTTTCGGTCCGCAGATCGATGTTACAATCGGCGACAGTCTCGACCGCCTCCTCCCAAAATGGGATAAGCTTATCAAATCCGTGGTAAACGGGCGATTTTTCATCAAAATGCATCCGTTCGAGCAGTTCGCGTGAGCGAGTTCCCTCATACGAAATGTAGATATAGTTAAGATCACCGCAATTCTCAATGGCATACTGCCTTGCGGGGAGCTTAAAGAATATATCACCGCGGCAGAGCTTGAAATCCTTTTGTGCGGTATGCAAAATGCCGCTCCCCGATGTGACGAGAACAGCCGAATAGACCGCTGTCATCTTCATTTCGGTGGTCAGTGCAAGTCTTTCGTAAACAAAGCTTATGAGATTTATCTCATTCCTTATGGTTTTGGTGGGAACAAATTTGCAGACATTCATCGGCTCTTTTTTCATAATCACGACCCTCCGTGCGCTCTTGTGTCCTTCTCACGAGCTATTATACAGCATTTTTTTCAATTTGTCAACA
Organism: uncultured Lachnospiraceae bacterium; assembly: GCA_964582375.1. GTDB lineage: Bacteria > Bacillota > Clostridia > Oscillospirales > CAG-272 > CAKSQF01. The sequence continues at coordinate 37,678 of CAZORL010000006.1, read as the reverse complement.
AAAAGGTGGAATTTTTCCTTATAGAGATAGAAAAAATCCATTTACTTTTATTGACATATGGGTTATAATCTTTACAGCAAAGCATCGACGGATGCAATCAATACAACGAAAAGGAGACAGGTCTAATGGAAAACAGAAAGATAAAGGTAGGCGTCATCGGTGTCCGCCGCGGCGACATGATGATACGCTACTGTGAAAAGGCAGACAACGCCGAGCTTGTCGCCATCTGCGACAAATGGGCGGAAGGGCTTGAAAAATCCAAGGAGCGTCACGGAGATCATGTGACATATTACACCTCCTACGATGAATTTCTGACTCACGACATGGATGTTGTCGTACTCGCAAACTACGCAAACGAGCACGCACCGTTTGCAGTCAAAGCAATGAAGGCTGGCAAGGATGTCATATCCGAGGTTTTGCCCGTACAGACCATGGCAGAGGCTGTCGAGCTTGTTGAGACGGTCGAGCAGACGGGAAGAAAATACTGCTATCTTGAAAATTACTGCTACATGCCCGGTCCGCGCGAGATGAGACGGCTCTATCGTGAGGGCAAGATCGGTGAGATCGAATACGCAGAGGGCGAATATGTCCACAACTGCGAGCCGATCTGGCCGTTCATCACCTACGGTGAGCGTGATCACTGGAGAAATCTCATGTATTCGACCTATTATTGTACCCACTCGATAGGACCGCTGGTACACATCACGGGCAAGCGTCCGATCAAGGTCATAGGCTTTGAGCATCCGTTTGGTGAGCTGAATGCGCGAATGGGCTCGCTGTCGGGACTGTTCGGACTTGAGATCATGACGCTCGAGGGCGGTGCGATCTTCAAGAGCATACACGGAGATCTTTACAAGAACTCGATCTGGTACACAGTTTACGGAAGCAAGGGACGTATGGAGACTGCGCGTGAGGATGCGTTCCAAGGAGACATTTCCCGTATTTATGTCAACGCCACCAAAGAGGCGGGCGATTACTCCAAAGAGGGCGAAATATTCGAGAACTACTGCCCGACAGACGAGCATTCGGAGCTTGCGGCAGAGTTCGGACACGGCGGAAGCGATTTTTACTCAATGTACAATGCGATCGAACACCTTCGCGGCAATCCCGACGCCGATATAATCGACGTTTACGAGGCGATGGACATGTTCCTGCCCGGACTTTTCGGCTATTTGTCGATCCTTGAGGGCAACAAACAGCTTGACATCCCGGACATGCGCGACAAATCGGTTCGCGAGCTTTACAGAAATGATCGCAGATGCTCCGACCCGAAGGTCGCAGGCGATCAGCTTCTGCCCGCAAACGCACAGGGCACACCCGAGATTCCCGACGAGATCTACGAAAAGATCAAGGGAATATGGGACAATAGATAAGTTCGTTAAACAAGAAAGGAAGATTATTTATGCAAAACAAAGTTAAAGTCGGCGTAATCGGCATAGGCCGAGGAAATGTCATGATAGATTACTGCGCTCACCACGATCACGCAGAACTTGTCGCCATCTGTGACATGTGGGAGCCGGGACTTGAGGATATGAAAAAGACCTACGGTGACTCAATAGCTTATTACACGTCCTTCGACGAGTTTTTGGGTCACGACATGGATGTCGTAATTCTTGCCAACTACGCCACCGAGCATGCACCGTTCGCAATCAAAGCACTGAACGCGGGTAAGCATGTTTTCTCGGAGGTACTCCCCGCGCACTGCCTTGCGGAGGCGGTCGAGCTTATTGAGACGGTCGAGCGCACCGGGCTGAAATATTGCTATCTTGAAAACTACTGTTACATGAGCGCACCGCGCGAAATGAAGAAGCTCTTTCGCTCGGGTGCACTCGGCGAGCTTGAATACGCCGAGGCGGATTACATCCACAACTGCGAGTCGATCTGGCCGTCTATCACCTACGGTGAGCGTGATCACTGGCGCAATCACATGTTCTCGACATTTTACTGCACGCACTCGATAGGACCGCTGGTACATATCACGGGCATGCGTCCGATAAAGGTCAACGGGCTTGAACTTCCCTTCAACGAACGTTCGGCACGCGAGGGTTGCATGTCAGGCTCGCTCGGCATCGAGATGCTGACAATGGAGAACGGCGCGATCATGAGAAGCACGCACAGACAGCTTGCCAAGAACAGCTGTTGGTACTCGGTCTACGGCACAAAGGGACACGCCGAGAGTGCCAGAGAGATCACGGGAGGCGGCGGTGTCGATCACATTTACACCGATCTTGACAAGCGCATTGCCGATTTTTCACCCGAAAACAGCGAGCGTCGCGACTATTTCCCGAAGGATGAACTTAGCGAGCAGGCAGGCAGTGCTGGTCACGGAGGCAGTGATTTTTACGCCATGTACAATGCTATCGAGCATATTCGTGACAATCCCGACGCCGATATAATCGACATTTACGAGGCAATGGACATGTACCTGCCCGGGCTTTTTGCCTATTTTTCAATACTCGACGGCGGTGTCGAAAAGGAGATACCCGATCTGCGTCTCAAGGAAAACAGAGACAAATACAGAAACGATCGCCGTTGTACCGACCCGAAGGTGGCAGGTGATCAGCTCCTGCCCTGCAACAAGTTCGGCAATCCCGACATCCCCGAGGCGGTATACGAACGAATGAGAAAGGATTTCGGAAGATAAGACTGTTCTCGGTCTTATCTTCAGGAAAAGGTCAAACAATTGTATTACGCTCTTATTATGGCAGCGACAGTGCTCTTCGGTCTGCAGTTTTTCTTCAACAAGTTATATCAAAAAGGTGAAGGAAGCGGTCTGTCTGCCGCGATGATGTTCACATTTCTGAATTCGGTCGCATGTGCTGTCGTAATGTTCTGCCTGAACAAATTTCACTTTGAATTTTCGCTCTTTTCCCTTGCCGTCGCATTTATTTGCGCGATAAACAATCTGCTCTACTCCTACAGTGCGGTAAATGCGCTCGGGAAGGCGGATCTCTCGACCTTTTCGATCTTTGCGATGCTCGGAGGAATGGTACTTCCCTTCATCGGAGGAATCGTATTTTGGAACGAGAAATTCACCCCTGTAAAGCTCATCTGTTGTATTCTTATAGCTCTCGCGCTCTTTATCGGATCGCCGAGAGGAAAGAGTGACAGATCGGCAATAAAGTATTATGCCGCAGTATTCATCTTCAACGGCATGTCGGGCATCATCTCGAAAATACATCAAAGTGGCGCGGAGCATGTCTCGAGCGAAGGATACATGATACTCTCATCGGCATCAGCAGCTCTGCTCAGCGGTATCATGCTTTGCATCATATTCGTTGTGCGAGGTCAAAAGCCATCTCTCAAGCGTCCGCTTCCCTCGATCTCGGGGGCGGCGGCGTACGGTCTGATAAGCGGACTCGGCAATCTGTTCTTGCTGATCGCTCTGGGGCATATTGAAACATCGGTGCAATATCCACTGGTCACGGGCGGAACTATCGTCGTTTCGGCGATAATATCGCTCTTCTCGAAAGAAAAGCCGACGCCTCGTTCGCTGATCGCCGTCGGAATATCATTTGCCGCGACGCTTGTTTTGATCTTTTGATTTCTAAAAAAATTCACCGCGCACTATTGAAATTGCGCGGTGAATGTGTTATAATAGGCTTATAAAATCACAAAGGACGGTGTTACTATGTTTGACGCCTTAAAGATCAAAAACGAATGCGTTAAGTGGATAAGAAAATTCTTCGATGAAAACGGACGCGGATGCAACGCTGTGCTCGGCATATCGGGCGGCAAAGACAGCTCGGTCGTGGCGGCTCTCTGTGTTGAGGCTCTCGGCAAGGAGCGAGTCATCGGAGTTCTGATGCCCTGCGGCGAGCAGGCGGACATCGACATGGCGTACATGCTTGTAAACCATCTCGGTATAAAGCATTACGTTGTAAACATAAAGGACACGATAGATGCTCTGCAAGCCGCGATGCCCATTGAGCTGACAACTCAGAGCAAAACGAACATGCCGCCGCGTGTCCGCATGGCAGCGGTCTATGCGATATCACAAAGCTGCAACGGTCGTGTGGCAAACACCTGCAATTTAAGCGAGGACTATGTCGGCTATTCGACCAGATACGGCGATGCGGCAGGCGATTTCAGTCCGTTGTCTCATCTAACGGTAAAAGAGGTCAAGGAGATAGGCAGAGTACTCGGTCTGCCCGATGTGCTTGTTGACAAAGTACCGATCGATGGTCTTTGCGGAAAGACAGACGAGGAAAATCTCGGCTTTACCTATGCGGAGCTTGACAGATACATCCGCGAGGGTGTCATGGACGATGCGGCAAAGAAAGAGCGTATCGACCGTCTGCACGCCATGAACAAATTCAAGCTCGAGCTCATGCCTTCTTTTGATCCGAAGATGTGAGATCGTTAAGATCTGATAATGCTCTGCCATACGGCAAAGGAACTACATCAAACACCTCTTCAGAGCGAAAAAGATCGACTGTTTGATCAAAAATGCCGAAATTGTGAATTTTTACTCACAAAAGCCTTGACAAAAGCAAATAAAAGTGCTATGATATGCAGGTGTGCGGATAACTTACGCACACCAGCATTTATTTGAAAGGTCAGTGATATTCACAATGGATATATTGTTAAGCATATCGATCGCGCTCTTCGTCGGTCTGATGATGACGCGTGTCATCAAGCCGTTCGGACTTCCCGCCGTAACCGGCTATCTTGTTGCAGGCATTCTCATCGGTCCGTACTGTCTCGGACGCCTCGGCATCATGCTCGGGATCGAAGGACTCGGATTCACGTCAATGGACTATGTCGGTCATTTTGAGGTGATCTCGAATGTCGCACTCGGCTTCATCGCCTTCTCGATCGGCAACGAGTTCAGGCTTTCGTCTCTGAAAAAGACGGGCAAGCAAGCAACGATCATCGGCATAGTTCAGGCACTTGTTGCCACGATTTTTGTTGACCTTGCACTCGGCGTTCTCTCACTGATACTCGGCGAGGATGTCCTGCCGATGAGTGCGGTCATCACACTTGGCGCGATAGCGACCGCCACCGCTCCCGCGGCGACTCTCATGGTCGTTCGTCAGTACAAGGCAAAGGGGCCGCTCACCGAGCTTCTTCTCCCGATAGTCGCTCTCGACGATGCTGTCGGACTTGTGGTATTTGCCGTATCGTTCGGCATTTCAAAGGCAATGGTCAGCGGACACACCGATGTTATTTCGATCGTCGTAAATCCGCTTATCGAGATCGTCGTATCGCTCCTACTCGGCACGGTGATGGGGCTTATCTTCTCCGAGACCGAAAAATTCTTCCATTCGCGTTCAAAGCGTCTGTCGGTATCTGTCACATATGTCATTCTTACCGTCGCACTCTGCATGATCAAGGTGGATATCGGTCCGGTAACGATCGGCACATCCTCTCTGCTCACCTGCATGATGCTCGGCACGATATTCTGCAATGTCTGCGAATCGTCCGAGGAGCTTATGGAGCGTGTCGATCGTTGGACAACACCACTGTTTGCACTCTTCTTTGTTATCAGCGGTGCGGAGCTTGAGCTGTCCGTCTTTTCATCGCTTGCCATTGTCGGAATCGGCGTAATGTTCATCCTTTTCCGCTCGGCCGGCAAGATAGTCGGTGCGGCAATAAGCTCAAAGGCTACCGGATGCGATCCCACGATAGTCAAATATCTCGGCATAACCCTTCTTCCGCAAGCGGGTGTCGCACTCGGAATGACGGTCACCGCGATGGAACTCGGGAACACGGAAGGTGCGCTTATCCGCAACATAGTCCTTTTTGCGGTACTCGTTTACGAGCTGATCGGACCGATGCTCACAAAGATGGCACTAATGAAAGCGGGCGAGATCGTCCCCGAAGAAAGAAAATCGGCAAAGGTCATAAATCAGTCAAGACAGGGCTGATAAAAAGTTTCAAGCCTCTTACTATTTACCTATAAGAATGGCTGTCTCAAATGTGTAAAAGCATTTGAGACAGCCATGTTTTTTATTCTGCGCTGTCCTCGGGGGTATTTCCCTTTTTCATATATGCCGAAATAAGCTCGGCGATATCGAGACCTGTTGCGCTCTTTACTGCGTTGAAGATCTGATCGGAGGAATTTGTGACCTCTTTCATCAGCTTTGTGGTGTTATCGCTGCCGTACATCGTAATGCTGTCAACATTGGCAAGAGGCTCGGCGATATTGTGCGCCATTTCGGGAAGGACGTCAAGCACCATTTCGAGAACCGACGCCTCGCCCATCTTTTTCTGTGCGAGTGCCTTTTTCTCGATCGCCTCTGCCTCGGCAAGACCCTTGGCACGGATACCCTCCGCCTCCTGCTCCATGGCATATTTTTGAGCCTCTGCCTCTGCCTTCAGAGCAAGTGCCTTCTGCTCTGCCTCGTAGCGTGCCGCCTCGGCGTCCTTCTGACGGCGGACAAGATCTGCCTCCGCCTTCTTTTCAGCCTCATATTTCAAGGCATCGGCTTTTTTACGGATCTCGGCATCAAGCTTCTTCTCCTGAAGGAGGATCTCCTTTTCGGCAAGCTCAGCCTCTTTTTGGCGTCTTGCGATATCGGCATCGGCAGATGTGACCTCGATGGTCTTTCTCTGCTCCTGCTTTTGGATATCGTAAGCGGCGTCTGCCTCGGCGCGTTTGGTATCGGCACGGCGTTTCATATCAGACTGCTGGATGGAAAGTGCGGCATCCTGCTCGGCGATCGCTTTTTCGGTATCGACCTTGACGGCGTTCGACTCCTGCTTTGCCTCTGCCTCGGCGATAGCTATATCGCGCTGTGCGTTTGCCTTTGCGATAGCAGCGGTCTTGCGGATCTGCTCGACATTATCGATACCCATATTCTCGATCGTGCCCGCGTTATCCTTAAAGTTCTGAATATTGAAGTTTACGACCTCAATACCGAGTTTTTCCATATCGGGGACGACGTTTTCGGTGATCTTTTTGGCAACACCCTGACGGTCCTGCACCATCTCCTTAAGTCCGACCGAACCGACGATCTCACGCATGTTACCCTCAAGCACCTGTGTCACGAGCCTTACAAGCTCATCCTGACGCATTCCGAGAAGTGCCTCGGACGCTCTGCCGAGAAGCTCGGGGTTGGACGAGATCTTAATATTCGCAACACCATCGACCATGACGTTGATAAACTCGTTTGTCGGTACTGCCTCGGATGTCTTAACATCGACCTGCATAACGCGAAGTGAGAGTTTATCTATTCTCTCAAAGAAGGGTATCCTCCATCCGGCACGACCGATCAGTATGCGCTTTTTCTTGCGCAGACCCGAGATTATGTACGCCGTATCCGGGGGTGCCTTTACATAGCCGAGCAAAAAGAGCAGTACGACAACACACGCGGCAACTATCGCTACCGTGCCGATCGTCCCTGTGTTTGTTGCGGCGATCAAAAACATTTTTGTCATTTTTTTATTCTTCCTTTCTCTGCGAAGCCCTTGACTTCTGCTTGCTTATATTATACACCATTTTTTTAATTTTGTCAAGAGGTTTTTTGAAGATTTTATAAAATCTTTTGATTGGATGCAATATAATTGATCGTTGTCAGCTGTCAAGCAAGCCAACTTATGCATATAATACAGCAGGGCGGCATTTGTCGCTCGGAAAGGAATTATAAAATGGTTCAATTTACGAATTTCGCCACGTTGTCATACAGCGGAGGCAGGACCGAATCGAACAAGGTCACGGGTGAGCTGATCGAGGTGCTGACCGCATCGAAAAATGCACTCGGCGAAACCTACGGGGCACACGATGATGTAAGCTATGTCGTGTCGCTTGTCAACAGCGGAACGATCCCGCTTGACGGGCTTGTAGTCACCGACGATCTCGGCGCATACACGCTTGACACACAGACGCTCTATCCGCTCGAATATGTCGGCGGATCGGTGAGATACTACCAAAACGGCGTTTTACAGACGGTGCCGACCGTTACGGCGGCAGGAGAGCTTGTCATAAGCGGAATAAGCGTCCCTGCCGAGGGGAACACGATCATCATTTACAAGACGCGCCTGACCGACTATGCGCCGCTTGGGATTGAGGCGTCGATCACCAACACCGCGACGATCAGCGGCAATGTTACACCGATCACTGCAAGCGCGACGATCAACATGAACGCCCGTGCCGAACTTGGAATCAGCAAATCGGTCTGTCCGACATCGGTCACCGAAAACGGCAGGCTGACCTATACCTTTGTTATCCAAAACAGCGGAAGCGTCGAGGCGACCGCGGCTGACAGCATCGTACTCTCCGATCTGCTTAATCCCGTGCTGACCGATATTTCGGCGATGCTGAACGGTAACGCTCTGGCAAGTCCGACCGATTACACCTACGACGAGACGACGGGACAATTTGCGAGCGTCGCAGGCAGTATTACGGTGCCCGCGGCGACCTACACTCAGGGCGCAGACGGCAGATGGACGGTGACACCCGGCACATCCGTGCTGACTATCAGCGGAAAAGTCTGATCCGAATCCGGCAAAAAAACGATCGATCGGCGGTCATGTCGATCGATCGTTTTTTTTGTAATCTGTGATCAAAGTCCGAGCTTTTGAGGAAGTTCTGCAAGCCTGCAATGTTCGAACGCATCGACATCGTCGCCCTTACGATTTTCGAGAAAATCGGTGAGGAGCAAGCAAGCGATACCAACCTTCGATGCGGACATATCCTCCGCAAGGTTATTGCCGATCATAAGACAGCTGTCCGCACTCTTTCCAAGGGCAAGGATTATATCCTCAAAATACCTCGGATTTGGTTTGCAGAATCGGCTGTTTTCGTAATTTGTGATTAGTGTAAAATCATCAGGCGTCAATCCGACCCACGAAAGTCTGACCTCGAGTGCCTTTAAGGGGAAAACCGGATTTGTTGCGAGTGCGAGCGTATAGCCCTTCTCTTTCAGCACCCTCACAATGGGTGCGGCATTAAAGCTACCGTTCTCGATAAGCTCGGTCTTAACGGTCGAGCGTGCCTTATCAAAATCGGTCTCGTAAAACTCGGTAAGTATCCTCAAAAATTCCTCGGTTCGATCGCCGTACACATCGCGTGTTGATCTGTAAAACGCCTCGCTGTTTATGACACTGCCGTCATTATCGGTCATGACGAAACAGCCCTTCCAAATCGTATCGATCGCTTGTTTCGGCTCGAACCCGAACACAGCCATCCTTTCGCCGAGCAATCGGAGATACTCGCTTGTAAACTCATGCTGATCGATCGGAACGAGCGTGCCGTCAAGGTCAAATATGATCGTGTCGATCTTGGGAGCGTTCTCGGAAGGAACAGGAAGCTCGACACCCGGCTTTGCGGGACTGCCGATCACGGGGAGACCATCCACCCAATCGATCTTCTGAATGCGGACAGATCTGCCGCCCCAAGATGTTCCGCTGACGCGGTTTGCGTGATATACGACATAATCCTCACTGCCGTCGGGCGATGTCGTGAAGGAGCAATGCCCGGGTCCCCATGCACCCTCGGATGCGGTCAAGATCGGCTCGGTATGCTTTTCCCAAGAGAGCGGATCGAGCGGATCGCCGCCCTTAAATTCGAGCAGACCGAGGCAATAGTCATCAGACCAGCTTCCCGAGCCGCTGTAAACTATAAATGTCTTTCCGTCGTGATAGAGTGCGGCGGGACCTTCGTTGATCGTCGGAGCACCATGTCCGCACGAGCGCATCTCCCAATCAAGCTCGGGGCAAGAAATGAGCGATCTTTTGCCCTCAAGCGTCTTGCCGTCCTTCATCTTTGCGATGTAGAGATTCTGCTGGAGATCGAAGTCTCCCGACCAGCCCGACCAAACAAAATAGTTTTGTCGGTCAATGGTAAGCACGGTCGCATCGATCGCCCATTTATCATAGGGAGGGTCAACTGCGATCTTGCCGAGCATCTCGTAAGGGCCGCAAGGGTCATCGGTCAGAGCACCGAGTGCGTACATTCTGTGATTTATATTGTCACCGTCGTCAGCCGCGACATAAATATACCATCTGCCGTCTATCCTGTGCAGTTCGGGTGCCCAATATTCGCAGGAATACTCGCATCCCTTCGGCGCACGGTAGACCGCTCTGCCGTCTTTTGCGGGAGCAACCTCGTAAAGCTTATCGGCAACGCTGACATTGACACCGTCACCGACCGAATAGCAGTAATAATATTTGCCGGCAAATTTTGTAACGAACGGATCAGCTCCGCTCTCAATTATCGGATTTGTAAAAAAATTCGACATAACATCCTCCATTGGTTTTTCTTTTACTTTGAGTATACCATTTTTTTGTAAACATTTCAAGAGTGTATGACAAAATTTCAATATTTTTATTTGTTTGTCCACAAGTGTGCAATATATTTCGCATATAATTGTCTACATCGAAATATACAAAGGAGTCAATCGCAATGGGAAAGATCGGAAGATGGTTTGTAAATTTTATGAAGGGGCGCAACGGGCTTGATTATTTCGGATACATGCTCTCGTGGATCTATCTCGCACTCATGATAGTACAGATAATCGTCGGCATGTTTTCGGCGACGGCGTCATTTATCATGTCGATCTTTATGTGGGCACTCTTTCTCTACATGATGTTCAGGATCTTTTCGAAAAACATCCGTGCGAGATCGAAGGAAAATGCGGCGTTCACGAAATTTTGGGTGAAAACGCCATTCGGAAAGAGAAATGCGGGCAGATTTGACCGTTTCGGCGGGTATAACGGATATGGATACAACTACGCCGATCGCACAAAAGAGCCGAAAAAGAAAAAGCAAAGGCTACCTCGCGACAAAGATCACGTTTACAGGACCTGTCCCGAATGCAAGGCAAACATACGCCTGCCGAAAAAGAAAGGCGCGCATTCGGTCAGGTGTCCGAGATGTTCGACGCTCTTTGATGTGAAGATATAAGTATCATCAGCACAGAATTCAGACTTTTTTCGACTTTTTTTCAAAAAGCCCTTTACTTTTTCGCAATTTGCGAGTATAATATAGGTAGAATTTTTTGCACATGAAAGGATGCCAAAATGAAAAATCCGACACCAATCAGCGCGGAAGAACTCGCGCGCTTCACAGACTCCTACGCAAACGATCCCTACAAGAAATCGATGACGCATGTTTTTTCCAAAACATCGCTTGACAACCTGGCGTTTGACCCGATCGCCGCAAAGGATATGCAGTTCAAGTTTTCGGTTGACATCAAGACCATGTCTTGCGCAAACCAAAAATCGAGCGGCAGATGCTGGCTCTTTGCCGCAACAAACGTTCTTCGCGAAATAGTCGCTAAAAAGAAGAACATCGCCGAGTTTGAGCTTTCGCAGTCCTATCTTGCTTTCTGGGACAAATTTGAGCGTATCAATTATTTTCTCGACTCGATCATCGACACTGCGCATCTGCCCGACGGCGATCGCACTGTAAGTTACATACTTGACGTCGGCGTACACGACGGCGGTCAGTGGGATATGTTTGTAAACATCGTCAACAAGTACGGCATTCTGCCGAAGGACGCAATGCCGGAGACCGCTCAGACCTCGGGCACGGGCACAATGAACAGACACATAAATCTCTTCCTTCGCAAAAAGGCATGCGAGCTTCGTCACATGATCGCCTCGGGTGCATCGGCGGACGAGATCGCCGCACTTCGCAGCTCCGCGCTTGACAAAGCGTTCTCTTTCCTCTGCGAGTGCTTCACCTGCCCTCCGACGACCTTCGACTTCGAATATGTTGACAAGGACGGCACATACCACATCGAAAAGGGCTACACACCCTTCACCTTCCGTGACGAGATGATCGGCGACATGCTTTCCGATTATGTTTCGATAATCAACGCACCAACAAAGGATAAGCCCTTCAACAAGCTCTACACGGTCGCCTACCTCGGCAATGTTTCAGGCTCGGACAATATCAGATATCTGAACCTCGAAATGAGCGAGTTCAAGGACATCGTAAGGCGTCAGCTTGAGGACGGTGAGGTCGTATGGTTCGGCTCAGACTGCGGCAAATGCGGCGACAGAGAAAGAAAGGTCTGGGACACAAATTCCTACGATTACGAGTTACTCACAGGTCTTGATCTTTCGCTGACCAAAGAGGAGATGCTCGACTATCATGTATCGCAGATGAACCATGCAATGGTCATCACGGGTGTCAACATAAACGACGGCAAGCCGAACAGATGGAAGATCGAAAACAGCTGGGGCTCGGACGGTGCAAACGGCGGTTATCACATTGCCTCCGACGATTGGTTTGAGAGCTATGTCTTCCAGGCAGTCGTAAACAAGAAATATCTCGGCGAAAAAGTTGCGATCCTCGATGAAGAACCGACAGTTCTTCATCCTTGGGATCCGATGGGTTCGCTCGCCGATTAAAAGTCTGCCCTCCGCAAACAGCGGAGGGCGATCTTTTGCAAAAAGTTCGGCAGATGTCAGACTCGAGCAAATCCCACCCAACTTCGTAACGAAGATCGGGTGGGATTTGTTTGTAAAGAGAAATATCATTGAACAAGCGGTGTATCAAGAAAAGCTCCGTCCGATATGTGTGAACCTCTCGGGATGTTGATCTCGCAGAGATTCACGCAACCGCGGAATGCGTCTTTACCGATCGAGATCGGACTATCTCCCAAAAACTCGACCGTCCGCAATGCGGTCGCATCCATCATGAAATAATCGGGAAGGGAGCAAACTCCCGCGCCGAATGTCACGAACACTATTGCATCCTTATGGGTTTCGATATCAGATGAGAGATCACCGACACCCGACACCACGAGATGTCCGTCCGAATAGAGGAACCAGCTGATATCCTCTCCAACCTTACCGTAGTAGGCAACGCGCTCCTTGACCGTTTTGAACTTTGCACCAATCTTATCGGCGATCGTCTTTGCAGTCTGATATTTATCGATCTCATATCCGCAGACGGTCTTCAGCGACCTGCAGCCGTAAAACGCATTGTCGGCGATCTTTGCCGTTGCCGAAGGGATCGTTATGCTCGACAGCGAGCCGCAATTTGCGAAAGCGTACTCGCCGATCGATGCAAGGGTCAGCGGAAGCTGTACCGACGAAAGATTTTCGAGATCGGCAAAAGCGTGATTTCCAATCGAGGTTATCCCATCCGAAACGGTTAGCTTTGTTATCTCGCTCGCAACGACACTCCAAGGGAAATCGGAAGAGCGAGTTCCATCTCTGATCGCTCCGCTGCCGCTTATTACGAGTTTGCCCTCATCAAAATACCATGTGGCTTTTTCGCCGCAGGTGAGATCGCCCAGCACTTCATGTTGAACATACCCACAATCCTCGCAAACTCGAGTGCGTTCCATTACCCAAAGCTCTTCCCACTCGCCGTACGAATGTGCCATCTTATCGTAATCCGCCTCAAATCTGCCGCCACCCTCAAGTGCGACCGTGTTTTCGTCAAGTCCCTTCCAACCGACAAATTCATAACTGTAGAGATCATCAGGGGCGCGTGTCGGAATTTTTGACGGCGTGTAGATCTTGTTTCCGGGGTACATGTAATATCTGCACACCACGTCCCCGTTCCAATCGATGAAATCATAGGGCACCGTGCCATCGTTATTTATGATGGATGAATAATCCTTGTAACAGACATTCAGATCGGCATTTCCCTGCACTCCATCGACCTTGCCATGATCGTAGTATTGCCACACTCCGTACATATCGCTGTGATCCTCATCTGGCAGACCGTCATAAGTCCATTTCGCCAGCCAAAGCTCATAAACGGGAGCGATGGTGTCGTAATTGAGCAGTGTATTGAACCAATTTCGATTTGCGTATACGCCGGGATAGTAGCCCGCATCGGCGATCTTGTCACAAAATGATATCATCATCTCGGTCAGCAGTTGTCGAGACAGAGCCTGCTGTTTTTCTTCTTCAATATCAACATAAACCGGCATGTCGAACTGCTTGCCGCAAATGAACTCAAGATATTCATCGACATCGGCATACGCTTCTTCAAGCGACATTGCGTATGTATAATAATATGCTCCGACGCGAAGTCCCGCCGCCTTGGCTCGCTCGTAATTCTCCTCAAAATATGGATCTTTATTACCCGACGAGCCTGCACGAATGATAACAAATTCGACGCCGTCCGCCTTAGCTTTCTCAAAATCCGAACTTTTACACCAAAATGACACATCGATACCATAGCTGATATTTTCGTCCTTTTTGCCGCCCGACGCACCGTTATAATAGCTGTTTGGCGTAACGAACGACCATGTGTCCAGCACTACTTCATTGTCCTTTGTCAAAAGGTGGAAACTGTAATAATATCTCGTATATTCCGAGAGTCCGTCAAGCTCAGCGACAATCGAACTGACGCTTTTGCCGATCGATGCGCCGCTGACCTCTTTGAGACTGTCGGGTGACTCTCCGAGATAGATCTTGTACTCGGAAACAAATGTCTTGGATATCTTAAGGTTCAGCGTTGCCGATGCTCTTGTGACATCCGACGCCCAAACATTCTTTACCGTGATTCCCGAACTCTCCTCGGAAATTTTCGGAAGCTTAGGCTTTGCCCCGACCTCATCGGCGATAATGATCACAGCGACCCCCGACAAAAGCAGTACCGACAGAATGATCAAAAGAACGACAACTCTTTTTTTACCCGATTTGAACATTTTAAGACGATCCCCTCCAAAATTTTTGCACACATATATTTTACTATCAAATGAGGCAAATGTCAAGCGATTTATGTCAAAAAATGCGGACAGATAAAGAAATTTTACTTTTGCAGATCAAATTTTGATCAGCCCGTCAAAATCAAATGATATTGGACGCAGACCGACCGAAAATTTCACGAAATAGACCGACAGATCGATATCGACAGAATCAACCGTGCCCACCCCAAGATGCTTGTGCAGAAGTCTGTCCCCTGCGGCAAATCTTGCCTCGCTCGTTCCCATGTCCCGATCACGCTCGCCCATTTTGCAATCATCGGGCAGTTTGTCGCCGGTCAGAGCGATCAGAGACCTGTCGATATCCTCGATGACAAAGCGCGACGGAAGCTTGACTGCCCCCTTGACGCCGATTCCCTCGCTGTCGGTGATCAAAAGTCGACGCTTTGCGCGTGTCATGGCAACGAACGCGAGCCGCCGCTCTTCCTCGAGAGCCTTGTCCGAACGCTCGGCAATCGAACGTGCCGAGGGAAATATATTCTCGCTCATGCCGATTATTATCACGTTTTCAAATTCAAGCCCCTTTGCGGCGTGAACGGTCATAAGCTTCACTCTGTCTGCATCCGAGTTGTCGTCGGTATCTCTGAAAAGTGCGACATTTTGCAAAAAGGTCGAAAGTGTCAGCTTTTCGCCGAACTCGGCATCGGTCTGATTGATGCTCCTGATAAGCTCGGATACATTGTCGAGCCTTTCAAGGTCGCCGCTTTTTCGAATATAGCTCTCATATCCGCTCTCGAAAAAGAGCTTTTGCAAGAGATCGGACACACTCAACTCATCGGCGACAGAGCGCATCTTCTCAATAAGCGCAACAAAATCGCGAAGTCGGCATCCGCTGAGCTCGGGATCGCTTGCGTGCACCCTTGCCGCATCAAAGAGCGATAGATTGTCCCTTTTTGCAAGACTTTTGATCCTCTCAAGCCTTAATTTGCCCACACCGCGTCTCGGGGTGTTGACCACACGAAGAAATGACAGATCATCGCCGTAAAGAACGGTTCGCATATAGGCGATCATATTTTTGATCTCGGCACGCTCGTAAAATCCGACGCCGCCGATGACCGTGTAGGGGATCTTGTTTTCAATGAAGATCTGCTCGACCGACCGTGAGAGATATGAGGCACGGTAAAGCAGGGCGATATCCGAATATCTGCCGCCTTCTTCTATCCTTTGACGCACGAACGACAGTATCCGCGAAAGCTCGCGCTCCTCGTTTTTGCCGTGAAAATACTCGGGCAGCTCGCCGTCCGAGAGCCTTGTGTAAAGATCTTTCTTTATTCGATCGTGATTGACCGACACGAGACTGTTGGCCGCCTTCAGGATCTGCGGTGTCGAGCGATAATTTCGGTTCATTATAAGGCTCGTACAGGGCTGATTGTCCTTATCGAAATTCAGTATAAACCGATTGCCCGAGCCGCGCCATGTGTATATGTTTTGATCGGGATCGCCGACAACAAAAAGATTGTGGTAGATCGCGGCAAGGCGAGTGACAAATCGGTACTGCTCAATGTCCACATCCTGAAATTCGTCCACTTCGATATAGAACAGTCGTTTCTGCCATTTTCGCTCGATCTCGGGGAAATGATCGAAAATATATGTGACGAACTTGATCAGATCGGGAAAATCGACGGCGTAGCTCTTCTTTTGCTTTTCGATATATTTCATAATGACCCGTTCTTCAAGCGTCGTGGGGAGCAGAGTCGAAAAATCGAAATCAGGGTCAGCGATCCACGAAATGTACTCGGTGTGATCGGTCTTGTAGATCTCGATCCGATCAAGCATACTTTGAAAGGATGCAGAATCGAGGCGCAATCCCTCCTCCTCGTAGATCTCCTCAAGCAGTTTTTTGCCGTCATCGCTGTCGAGAATAGGAAATTCAGACGGATAAAAGAGCTTTTCGATGTCCTCTCGCAGAATGCGCGCACAAAATCCGTGAATTGTCGAAACGAGCGATACATCGGTGTCCGCACCCAGCAGTGACTTTATCCGCCGCTTCATTTCGCCTGCCGCTTTGTTGGTGAAGGTCAAGCAAAGTATGTTTGTCGGCGATATGCCCAGCTCGCAAACAAGATAGGCGTATCTGTGCGTGAGTGCCTTGGTCTTGCCCGTCCCCGCCCCCGCGACAACTCGCACATAACCCTCGGTCGAGCAAACGGCATTTTTCTGATCGTCATTGAGTCCAACAAGTGCATTCATGAAGTTCCCCTCACCTTTAGTTTTTTCTATTTTACCACAAGAACATATGTTTGTCAATAGTTTTTGTAAAAAGAATTTTATTTCGAGGGGATGCGTTCAAATTTTGAAAGATTCCGGACAAAAAATCACACTCAGCCACCAAAAGCAAAAGACTTGCACTTTTTACACAGGTGCAAGTCTTTTTATCTTATCTATCCCGACCTATCCATGTTTTCAGTTTTGGAAAGCATGGGGTGGGGTCGAACACCCTATCGATCAGGCGACCCGCCAGGGCGATCAGGGGGGAATTTATTAGTGTAGTCACGAGCGTGCCGAGTCCGATGCTGTGGAAATCGGATGTTGCGAGAGCCTTGATATCGAGTCCGCCGTCGCCTGCGAAAAGTGCGAGGGCGAGGGCTATCGAGAAGGCGAGCAGGGTCAGATCGAACACCATTTTGGTCTTATTGACGTTAAGCTTGAATTTTGCCGCTATTTCGGCGACAAAAAGCTCGAAGACCTGGAGAGGCAAATAAGTCCGAAAGAAGAACGCAACACCGAGTGCGGTGAAGATATCGCCGACGATCAGAGTGATCCATCTCGCCGCTATGCCCTCTGCCGAAAATCCTGCGAGCAGGAAAAGAAACAGATTGAGCATATATCCATAGACGACGGCAACTCCGAACGAAAGGAGATACCGAGGGTCAAATCGACGCAGAACGACACACATCAGAATGAGCAAAGCCCCTTGGAATAGATATCCGACCATGCCGACCGAAAATCCGCCCCAAAGCGGCACAAGCGCGTCATAAATAACAAACTGCGGCGCGGCGATCATCGACACGCCGAGATTCGACTTACTGCAGACCGCCACCCCGAGCGAAACGAATATCACACCCAAAACCCACATAAGTTCGGATGTTTTTGCGATTTTTTTCATGATATCAGAGTCCTTGATCTAATTTTATTAAACAATTCGTGCCATCACCTCGGGCAGCTTCCCCTGCCAAATTAATTTACGGCAATACCCGACGAACCGGGAAAGACGAATTATTTATTATTCGGGCGAATAGTATGTGATATACGAGTCAAACAAAGCTCTTTATCGGTTTGATCGCACTGCCGTCCGCAAAATCTCGAACCTCGCCGAGTGCAAACAGTTCGCCCTTATCAAACATCGAAACGAGTGTCCCGATCGGATGAGCAGTGCCGATCTTCTTTTGATAGATCTCGCAGCCGCATCTTGCAAGCTTTGCGAAAAACGGCGAAAGATCCACCGACGGACGATCGGCAAGTGCCGACTCGACAGGCATCAGCAGTGCGTCACGCTCCGACTCATCCATCTCGCGAAGTTTTTCGAGTGTGACCGCACGATCGACCGAAAATCGACCGTTTTGTGTGCGGCGAAGTGAGGACATACAGCCGCCGCATCCGAGTCTTTCGCCGATATCATGACAAAGGGTGCGGATATATGTTCCCTTTGAGCAGGCAACCGAAAGAGAGTAATTTGAGGGGTCATCGGTCGGTGTGAGATCGACCGAAAAAATCTCGATCTCGCAGGGTCTGCGCTCGATCTCGACGCCCTCTCTGGCAAGATCGCAGAGCTTGACGCCGCCGATTTTTTTTGCCGAATACATGGGGGGGATTTGCAGCTGTTTGCCGACAAATTCGGAGACGGTGCGTCTTACCGTATCGACACTCGGGATATCGTCCGATGTCGAGATCGTCTGCCCGGTTATATCCTGTGTATCGGTCGATCTGCCGAGAAGCAGACCTGCCTCGTAGCGTTTTTTATCGGCGAGCAATACATCCGAGAGCTTTGCCGCCTTACCGATGAGCAGAACGAGAACGCCTGTTGCCATCGGGTCGAGCGTTCCCGTATGTCCGACCTTTCGAGTACCGTAGAGCCGTCTTACCGCGGCAACAACGTCATGCGAGGTCATACCCGCCGCCTTATCGACGGCAAGCACGCCCGATATATTGCGATCGGTCATACATTTCCCTCATTTTCAAATTCGGGCAAAACCGCATCGAGCAGTATCTTTTTTGCACTCTCGATATTCTCGGCGTGTATGGTAGCACCCGCAGCACGCGAATGTCCGCCGCCGCCGAGTTTTGCGCAGAGGGCGGCGGAGTCGATCGTTTTATTTGAACGAAGCGATGCCTTATAAACGCCGTTCTCCTTCTCACGCAGTGATATGCCCAGGCGTGTGCCGCTTATTTTTCTCGCAAGAGACGAAAATCCCTCAAATCGATCCTCATCCAGCCCTGTCGCGACACGATCGGCGATCGTCACGGGCACGACCAAAAGCTCGCCGTTATGATAGATCTCCATTTTATCGAGAAAGAGGCGTTCGGCACGCAGTGAATCGAGCGAAATATTTTCATACAAACGCTCGTTGATATCTTCCGCATTGGCACCCGCCTCGATCAGATCTGCGGCTATTCGGAGGGTGTGCGGCGTCGTGCATGAATAGCGAAATCCGCCGCTGTCGGTCGATATTCCGGTATAGAGTGCATCGGCGGCATGCGGTGTGATCGTCCCGAGCAGTGAAATAAGCTCATAGATTATCTCGCATGTTGCGGCGGCGGTCGGGATACAGTAATTATACTTTGCAAACCCATCGCTGATCTCGTGATGATCGATACGTATATCGGTCGCATTGCCGTAGAGGGGTTCAAGCCTTCCAAGCATTTGTTTTGAGGCAACATCGAGTGCGACGACCAGTCCATGATCATCGGTCTCTGCTTCATATTCCTTGCCGCAGATAAAGGCGATCCACTCGGGGATCCTGCTGTCGCAGAGGAGATGGACACGCTTGCCAAGTGCCATAAGACTGTCGGCAAGTGCCGTTGCCGAACCGACGGTGTCGCCGTCGGGGGATGTGTGCGAGAGCAGGATGACCGTCTCGCTTGCCGAAAGGATATCGGCGATCCCTTGCAATGTGATATTATTCTCCATCATCGCTTGTCCTATTTTCTTCTTCGAGCAGTCGGTCACGCTCGGCGGCGACCTCAAGCTCTTTTTCGACCTTTTTAAGAAGCGTGTTTATATACGCGCCCTGCTCCATCGAATCGTCATACACGAAAGAGAGCTTGGGGGTCTGGCGCAGATTCATCGATTTTGCAAGAGCGGTACGCATATAGCCTGCCGCGCTCATGAGCCCTTTGCGAACATCTTTTTTGTCATATTTGCCGCCCATTGCCGAAAAATAGACTCTCGCTTCCGAGAGATCGGGTGCGACCGAGACTCTTGTTATGCTGATAAAGCTGTCTGTAACACGGTAATCCTTGACCGTGCGCACGATATCGGACAGTGACTTTGCCATCTCGTCCTCGATCCTGCTTTGTCTGTATGATGCCATTATGTCTTAATTCCCTATCTTTTCGTTGATATCAAAGTCTTTGTTGATACATGTCAACCATATTTATGCTATTATACCATATTTATATCGATAAGTCAAGTTTTTGCCCAAAAAATTGATAAAAAATCGAAAAAAGTATTCTGCCTGTCAAGAAAGCTCGGCAAACCATCTTCACTTTACCAACGAACGAGTTTTATCTGATAGTCACGGAAAACTAACTTTTTTGTAAAAATATTTACAAAGTATTGACAGAAAGGTCATTCTGTGATATAATTAAAGAGAATGTCGGGCGTGCCGCAAAATTAGGCGACTGTCCGATGAGAAACGAACAACAAAAAACAACACAAGAAAGGAATTATTCTATGAAATGTCCAAATTGCGGTACCGAAAACGCATCGGGCGTTAATTTCTGCGTATCATGCGGATGTCAGCTCCCGATCGAGACGGTCAACACCTGCCAAAATTGCGGAATGCAAAACTCCCCCGAAGTTGCCTTTTGCGTAAACTGCGGAATGCCGCTTGCAAGCGGTCAACAAAACAATCCGCCCGTAAAAAAATCGTCCTTTAACCTTAACGCGATCAAGGAAAAGGTTCTGCCGATCGTAAAGAACAAATTCGTTCTGCTCGGCGCAGGGGCACTCGTACTTGTGATCATCCTGATCTCAGTCATCTCGTCGATCATCGGATCAAACAACGGGTATATTGAGCTTGATAGAGCACCTATGTATTACGAAAGTGACGGAAAGATCTATATCAGTTCCGAAGACAAGCTCCTTAAGAGCACCATTCCGGGCAACGCGGCAGATTCCGGTGCCTCGATTGACGGAAAGGTTTTTTACATCATAAATGACGAGAAAGATCTTTATATCATAAACGGCAACAAGGTTCAGAAGGTTGCGAGCGATGTTCACAGTGTTGAACTTTCCGTGACCGGAAAGGGTCTTCTTTACACCACGGTAAACGAGGACAATGATGAGGTTAAGTCCGAGTTGTTCCACTACATACTCGGCAAAAAACCCGTATCTGTCGCTGACGGCAACATTACAGGCTATGCAATCTCCCCGGACGGCAAGACCGCGACGTACATGCTCGCAGACGATGATAACGAAAAGGCACCTTTGTATTTCTTTGACGGAAAGAAATCGACCAAAGTTGCAAGCTCTGACCTTCAGCTTTGTGGTATGAGCAACGACGGCAAATACATATATGCTACTCAGACCAACGATGAGGACGAGGTGACTCTCTACTCTTACAACAAAAAGGGCGATAGAACAAAGATCGGTCGCATTGGCTCCTACAGGCCCTGCTTCAATGCCGACCACACTCAGGCACTCTTCTACTACGACGGAAAGACATACATCTCCGAAAAGGGCAAAGAGGTTGACGGATGTGCCAAAAACAAGATACTCGAATTGCTCACGATCGAAAACTGCTTTGGCTTTGGCTATACCTATCCGGTTGACAGTTTCTACGACCACGTATACTACTCGGGCAATGATGTATGGTTTATCAGAAAGAACTCCGACAAGAGTGTCAAACTTGCATCCAAGGCGTACGATTTGCAACTTGATTCGACCGCATCCTATCTCTATTATACATACGACGAAAAAGAACTTCGCGTGATCAAGATCTCTGACGGTGAAAAGGCAACCGAAAAGGCAAAAACGATCGTTGACGAGAAGGTTTCAACATATGTTGTTACTTCCGACCGCGATTTCGTGTACTATGTTTACGACAAAGAGCTTTACAGTGCAAACGGTAAAAAGGGCAAGAATGTCAAGAAGATTTCAAATGACGAGATCGACTACGACTACGAGTCACCATACAATGGCTATAAGTACTACAAGCTCTACATTTCAAACAACGACACAGTCTTCTACAGCGTAGACAGCGATCTGTACGCTTCCTCGAATGGCAAGAAGGGCACAAAGGTTCTCAGCGAAGGTCAACTCGAACACAGCTTAAACGGCTATGTATTTGCAACCAGCGAAGATGAAACCATCTGGTGGGTAACCAACTCGAAGAAGTTCAAGAAGATTATAACGATCGAAGAAGAATAAAATTCGACAGTCATTACGATCGGGCGACTTCCAAAGAGTCGCTCGATCTTTTATTTGGGATAACGAAAACAAAGGAGAAAATGAACATGGAAAACTTAACATTCAGAGCGGCAGGTCGAGGCGACTGTGCGCTTGTACTCAAATTTATAAAGGCTATTGCCGAATACGAAAAAATGTCCGACGAGGTGATCGCCGACGAGGCACTACTCGAAAGCGAACTTTTTGACAAAGGGCGTGCTGAGGTGATATTTGCCGTTTATGATGGGAAAGAGGTCGGATTTGCACTGTTTTTCCACAATTTTTCGACATTTGTCGGCAGAGCGGGACTTTATCTCGAGGATATTTTCATCTATCCCGAATATCGCGGCAGAGGCATCGGTAAGGCACTGCTCATGCATGTTGTAAAGATCGCCAAGGAGAGAGACTGCGGCAGGGTCGAATGGGTATGCCTTGACTGGAACAAGCCGAGCATTGATTTTTATCTGTCGCTCGGTGCGCGTCCGATGTCAGATTGGACGCTCTACCGCCTTGACAAGCGTTCGATCGACGCACTTATCGAAAGATCGGGAGAATAAAATACGCGATCATTGAATAACGCCAAAATCATCGGCAATAATAAGCGCAAGCGATTATTTATGTCGGAGGTCGGCGGCGGTGAGGCAGTTTTTCAGGCGATTTTTGATCTTATTTACGGTGGGTGTTACTCTTATATGTACACTCTGCGGCATTTGGGGAGTTCGTGCGCAGAGCGATCTGTCATCGAAGGTGATACGCATCCATGTCATCGCGAACTCGGACTCGGACGCCGATCAGGCACTCAAGATGAAGGTTCGGGACAGAGTGCTCGATCTGTGCGAGACTTTGGTATCAGACTGCACCGACAGAGACTCTGCCCGGCGGATACTTGACGAGAGGGCGAGCGAGATTAACAGCGTCGCAAGAGAGGCTATAGCCGAGGCAGGGTATTCACATTCTGTTTCCTCATCGCTCTCATGTGAGTTCTATCCGACACGCGAGTATGACGACCTTCGTCTGCCTGCGGGCGATTATCTGTCGCTGAGGATAACGATCGGTTCGGGCGAGGGCAAGAATTTTTGGTGCGTTCTCTTCCCTCCCATCTGCAGATCGTCCGCGCGAGCCGACGAGGAGCTTTGCGAGGTCGGATTTACGAAAAGCGAGATTCGACTGCTCACCGAGGACGAGGATGTGCATTATGTGATCAAATTCAAGATCGTCGAGGTTGCATCAAGCATCAAAGAGAGGCTTGGCTCGATGTTCAGAAAACGCGGAGGCAACCGATGAGCATCAGAACGAACTGTCAGCGAAAAATGGTGATACTGCGAAACACGAACAGCCCGATATTCGAAGAGGCATATCTTATATTGAAGGATGTCGGCGAGTCAGAGCACGAGTCGGTCGATCTGCTGGGCGAAGCAAATCGTCTGCTTAACTCGCGCACGTTCAGAGTCTGCGAACCCAAAGCAGGGACAAAGGTTGGATGGTTCATTATCGGTGCACTCGCATCATTTGCGATATCTATTGCAATTTATCTCCTTTTTCTTATGTAGTTTTCACTGTTAGTTAACAGGGTATCAACAAAAAGTTTACCATAATATGATATAATAAAGCCACATTCGGGTGAACGGTATCAATGATCGGCATGATCGCACCGCGCGGATCGAACGGGCACGGAGAGCGGTTATGCTACATAGTCCCACAGCTTGCAGGTGCAGGCTTTGATCGTCGTTGATCTCGGCGTCAATTACGGCAGATCGGAAAATGGCCGAAAACAAGAGAAAAGAGAGCAAAAATTACGGTAAGGAAAGGATAATGTCCGACAAGTGGTCGGGCAAAGACTTTTGCGTCAAAACACAAAGCACTCGAACAAGGCGCAGGGGTCGCAGGTATACAATATGCCAAAAGTTATACAAAAGAAAATAAAAACAGATGAAAAGGTAAAGGTCGCGTTTCTCGGAGGGCTTGGAGAGATCGGCAAAAATCTGTGCCTGATCGAGAGCGAGAACGACATCATAATCGTTGACTGCGGTCTTGGTTTTCCCGACGAGGACATGTTCGGCATCGACCTTGTCATCCCGGACTTCACATATCTTGAGGAAAATTCCGATAAGATCCGCGGACTTTTCATCACACACGGTCACGAGGATCACATCGGCTCGATACCCTATTTGCTCAGGATAGTCGATGTTCCGATCTACGGCACGAAGCTTGCGATCGGCATTCTTCAAAACAAGCTGCTCGAACACACTCTCGACATCGAGCCGAGGTTTAACATTGTATCCCCGGGAGACGTCTGCACTGTCGGAGACATGTCGGTCGAATTTATAAGGGTCAACCACTCGATCCCCGACGCATGTGCGCTTGCGATCCGCACTCCCGCAGGACTGATCGTTCACACGGGCGACTTCAAGCTCGATCTGACCCCCATTGAGGGTGAGGTCATGGATCTGCACCGTTTTGCCGAGCTTGGAAAAGAGGGCGTCATGCTCCTTCTATGCGAATCGACGAATGCGGAGCGTCCCGGGTACACGCCGTCCGAAAAAAAGGTCGGGCATTCGCTCGACTCGATATTCCTGCGCAACCATGACAAGAGGCTTGTTATCGCAACATTCTCGTCAAATGTTCACCGCGTTCAGCAGATCATCAACACGAGCGTTGCATACAACCGCAAGGTTGCGGTGACAGGTCGAAGCATGATCAACATCGTCAAGGCTGCCACCGAGCTTGATTATATGCACGTTCCCGAAGGAACGCTTATAGACATTGCAGATGTTAGGCGATACAATCCCGAGCAGGTGACAATAATCACGACAGGCAGCCAAGGTGAGCCTATGTCCGCGCTCTACAGAATGGCATTTGCCGAGCACGACAAGGTCGAGCTGTCCTACAACGACATGGTCGTAATATCCGCATCGGCGATCCCCGGCAACGAAAAGCTGATCGACAAGATAATCAACGAGCTGACAAAACGCGGTGTATCCGTTTTCCGAGACAATTCGGTCGAGGTACACGTTTCGGGTCACGCATGTGCCGAAGAGTTAAAGCTCATGCATGCGCTGACGAGACCAACGTTCTTTATGCCGATACACGGCGAATACAAGCATCTTGCGGCACATCGCGAACTTGCGAAGTCTATGGGTATGCCGGAGACGAACATTTTCGTCGGCGAGATCGGAAAGGTGCTTGAAGTCGGTCAGGACGAGGCAAAATGGATCGGCACGATCCCTGCAGGCAACACGCTTGTTGACGGCTACGGCATCGGCGATGTCGGAAACATCGTCCTTCGCGACAGGCGTCATCTTGCCGAGGACGGCATCATAATAATCGTTTGTGCCATTTCTCAGACGATGGGTCTTGTATCGGGTCCCGACATCGTCTCGCGCGGATTTGTCTATGTCCGTGAGTCGGAGGAGCTGATGGACGAGGTCAGAACGATCGCGGGTGACACGATAAGCGAATGCATCGACGAGGGCATCAACGAGTGGGCAATGATCAAATCACAGGTCAAGGACGATCTGTCAAAGTTCATCTACGGACGCACCAAGCGTCGCCCGATGATACTCCCGATCATTCTCGAAGCATAAAACAAAAACGCTTTCACGGTAATGTGAAAGCGTTTTTTGATCAGTTATCGGACGAGGTGACTGCGTCGGAAAGGAACTCGGTATCAACATCATAGCTGTCGTTATCAGAAAAATGCCACCATTCGCCTGAATATGGCTTAAAGCCGCACGATCTCATGATATCCTCAAGCATTATCGCACGGTCGGCAAGCTCTTTTTCGACATCCGAATAATCTCTGTCCGCCTTTTTGGTAAAATCATCAAAGCCTGTCGGCATTTCTACCTCTTCTCCGTCCGAGAGGCGATATAACGAGATATCAACGGTATTGCCTCGCGAATGAGAGGAGAATTTTTTGTTCGGATCTGCCACATATGTAGGGTCGGGGCAGATCTCCCAAAGTCTAAACTGTGCGGCAGACGGACGGTAGGCGTCCCAAATGATCAGACCGTACCCCTCTTTTTCGAGCAGATTTGCCGCAATGGCGAGTTTTTTCACCGTCCCGTAGCGAAGATAGGCGTCGCCAAAGAGGTATATTATCTTTTTTGTGAAATTGTTCTCGGTCGCGTACTTCAGATCGACCCTTATGTTCTCGATATAATCGGCGACATTTACAAAATCTCCGTCACTTGGTATCACAATAGGAGCCGTTGTGACCGCCGCTTCGGTCGTTGTTGTCGAGGATGTCGTGGTTGCAGGCAGGATCGTTGTTATGGTCAGAGTTGTCGTTGTTTCCTTTTTTGTGGTGATCGTTGCGTCAGCTGTTGGTTCGCATGAGGAGAACATCATTGCAAAAACCAGTAAAATCGGCAAAAAATATGATCTCTTCACATCTCACCTTCTGCTGTCGAGGTAATCCTGCAAAATTATCTGTGCCGAGAGCGTATCGACTGCGGCTTTGCGCTTTTTTCCGCGAGTGTTGGTTATATTCATTATTTTATGTGCCTCCATCGTCGTACACCTTTCATCGAAAAGGATGACGGGGACAGAGAGCCTTGCCGCGATCCGCTCCGAGAGTGCGCGAACTTTTTGGCTTCGCTCACCCGACGAGCCGTCCATATTGATCGGATTGCCGATCACGACACGTTCAACATCATATTCGTTTGCGTATTTTACGACAAGCTCGACAAGCTCATCCTCGGTCGGTGCGGTGAATGTGCCAATTCCGTTTGCGAGAAAGCCGAGCGTATCGCTGACAGCAAGTCCCGTGCGCACGTCGCCGCTGTCAACACCGAGTATTCGTTTCATAAATACACCATCCTTTTTTCTTAAAACATCGAACTGACAAGCGTTCGTGCGGCAATTATGCCGTCGATACGCTCATTCATCCAGGAAAGCAGGTCATCGAAGACCTTATATTTCGAAAGTCCCGTGAGCAGCTCGTGTCTTTCGCCCTCGTAGATCTTCATGGTCACATCAGACGAAGTCTCGGCAAGATGCTCGACAACCTGACAAACGCCTTTTGAATAATTACCGACCGGGTCATCCGAGCCGGACACAAAGATCGTCGGCAGTGCTCTCGACATATTGGCGTACCATTCATCCGAGTTGACATAGGAAAGCAGTCTGAACATATCACGATAGCCGCCGAGTGTGAAGTCGAACATGCATTTCGGGTCTGCGCCGTACTGTTTCTGCCCTTCGAGGTCGGTCGTCACCCATTCCATGCCGAGATTGCCGTCAAATCGTTTGTTGAATTTGGAAAAAACAAGATATTTGATCAATCTGCTTCTATGTCGATCGCCCTTGAACTTTGAAAGCAAGGAGCAGAGCGTAATTCCGAGTCCGAACGGACGACCCTTCCCTGCCGTTCCCGAAACTACAAAAGCATCGACGGCATCGTGATGGACGCTGACGAAGGCGCGCGAGATAAACGAACCCATGCTGTGCCCGAGCAAAATGCAGGGGAGCGATCTGTATTTCTTTCGCATGATCTTATTAAGGCTGTAAACATCCTCAACAAGACATCGATCACCGTCTTTTTCAGCGAAATAACCGAGATCGGCATCATCTTTTGCCGTTCTGCCGTGCCCCAGGTGATCATTTCCGAAGACAACCATCCCGTGATCGGCGAGAAAGTGCGCGAACTCATCGTATCTGTCTACATATTCGTTCATGCCGTGGACAATTTGAACCATCGCACGCGGCGGTCTGTCGGGTGTCCACACTGTGTACTCGATATCGTGTATGCCGTCAAACGATCTGAAATTATCGGTTGTTTTATTTATCATAAAGGCATCATCCTTTTTATGATTTATCTGAAGCGAATATTGTTAAACTTGCAATAATCGAATGCCTGCGCGATGGTCGGGATCTTGATCTTCGGGTCTTCCTTTGACATTTTCGCCATGACGGCGGCAAGGGCGCAAGAGCTTTTGATATTCCCCGTGGCAAGATATGCCGCCGAGATGACTGCTGCCTCGGTATCGATCGGCGCGCCCTGCGACTTTGCATCGAGCGAGCAAGGGATCGCATGTTGTTGATATTTTCCGTCATAAATAAATGTCCCGAGCGAGCCGAGCTTTATGACATAATATTTTGCAAACACCCTGCCCGAAAGTGCCATGGCGGCTGTCAGGCAACGATCGGCATTATTGATCGTGATCCCCGTGATCGATCTGACGCCTGCGACATCGGTGATGAAAAGCTCGAGATTTTCAAGCTTTGCAAGCGGAAGAGAGGATTTTACGCCGACGGCATCGAGAAAAACGGGCAGACCATTGATGCGCGCCGTATGGGTGGCATCGCAGAGAAGCTCAGCGGAAAGATCGGTGGAAAGAAAGACGGCATCGAAGGCGGATTCCATCGCACGCGACACATGATCGACATGAAGTGCGACATTTGCCCCCGAGCAAAGTATCTTGCGGTCGGTATCAAATGAGATCTCATGTATATGCGTAGAGATGCCCGTCGGTCTGCGGTCGGTTGAAACAAATGAGGTATCCACGCCGTTTTCGTTATAATATCCGATAAGTCGCGAGCCGTTTGCGTCCTTACCGAGAGATGCGCATATCGAAACATCGAGTCCCATTCTTGCCGCGGCAATAGCGGCACATCCGCCACGTCCTCCGGGGCGGCTTGTAAAGCTGTTATTTTCTGAAACTGTCAGCTCGGCAGACGGAATGGCATCGACCCACAGCACGGTCTCCATATAGCAGTTTCCGACAACAAGCAATTTCGACTTCATGTTAATAATTCCTTTCGGGACTTTATTTGATCCTCTCTACTATTCTATCACATTTTCATCCGAATTGCAATAGCTTTTTGCCAAAAAACAACAAAATCGGTCGAAAAGATGACATGACGTCCTCTTTTCGACCGAAAAAACTGTCAAATGGTATGGATCTTTTTCTCGCTGTCCGAATTTTCGAGATCGAGACCGATCTTTGTGGCACGGCGGTTCTCGAAGAATTTGGTTGCGACCTGCTCAAAGAGTGCGTAGGAAAGAACGTCCTCGTCCTGCTCGATATAATCGGCAGCATCGGCGCGTATCTTATCAAGCTCGGGGGCGATCAGATCGGCGGGACGGCAGGTGATCTCCTTTTCGTCACCGATGATCTTCTTTTTGAATGCGGGATCGATCGGCATCGGGGTCTTACCGTACTCACCTCTGATAAGTCCGCGGAACTCTTTGGTGGTCATCTTGTAGCGTTCACCATTCAAGACATTGAAAACAGCCTGTGTACCGACGATCTGCGAGGAGGGGGTGACAAGCGGAGGATATCCCGCATCGGCACGAACGCGCGGAACCTCTTCAAGAACCTCGGTCAGCTTATCCGACTTGCCTGCCTGTTTGAGCTGAGATATAAGATTCGAGAGCATTCCGCCCGGAACCTGATAAAGCAGAGTCGATGCGTCAACCTTAAGCACCTTGGGATCAAGCAGACCGTCAGCAAGATATTTCTCGCGAAGGGGCATGAAGTAATCACTGATCTTCTTGAGTGCGGAAAGATCAAGTCCCGTATCATAAGGTGTTCCCTGAAGAGCGGCGACCATCGGCTCGGTTGCGGGCTGTGATGTGCCGAGTGCAAGCGGCGAGATGGCGGTATCGATGATATCACACCCTGCCTCGACCGCCTTAAGAAGCGTCATTGACGCAAGTCCTGCGGTATAGTGTGTATGAAGCTCAACCGGGAGATTGGGGAACTCGGTCTTTAGTGCCTTGACGAGCACCTCAGCGTCGTAGGGCTTAAGAAGACCTGCCATATCCTTTATGCAGATCGAGCCGACGCCCATCTCAACGAGCTGTTTGGTATATTTTACGAAATACTCGGTATCGTAGCACGGACCGGTAGTATAGGAAATTGCCGCCTGAACGTGACCGCCCTCTTTATTTGTTGCGGCGATCGCAGTCTTCAGATTGCGCGGATCATTGAGTGCATCGAAAATTCTGATGATATCGATACCGTTTGCGATCGATTTCTGCACGAAGTATTCGACAACATCGTCGGCGTAGTGGCGGTATCCGAGGATGTTCTGTCCTCTGAAAAGCATTTGAAGCTTGGTATTTTTGACCTTGTCGCGGATCTTGCGCAGACGATCCCAAGGATCTTCGTTCAGAAAACGCAGACAAGAGTCGAATGTTGCGCCGCCCCATGCCTCGAGCGAATGATAGCCGATCTTATCCATCTCCTCAAGGATGGGGAGCATCTCCTCGGTGGTCATACGGGTAGCGATCAGCGACTGATGAGCGTCACGAAGCACGCTCTCGCAAATTTTCACCTTTGCCATATATTATGATCTCTCTTTCGTTATAAATATGTTTTGCATGTCACGCCATCAATGGGGGATGAGCGCAAGCAGGAATCCCGCGGCAACGGCAGAGCCGATAACGCCCGCGACATTCGGGCCCATTGCGTGCATGAGCAGGAAGTTTGAGGGGTCTTCCTTCTGACCCTCTTTTTGAGCGACACGCGCCGCCATCGGAACTGCGGAAACGCCTGCCGAACCGATAAGCGGATTGATCTTACCGCCCGAAAGGACGTTCATGATCTTAGCCGTAAGCAGACCGCCGACAGTCGAGATTCCGAATGCGACAAGTCCGAGTGCGATTATAAGAAGCGTCTTTTGGGACAGGAAGTTGTCGGCAGTTGCGGTCGCACCGACGGAGATGCCGAGGAATACGGTGATCGCGTTCATAAGTCCGTTCTGCACGACGCTCGAAAGTCTGCCGGTGACACCACATACATTCAGCAGGTTACCGAACATGAGTGCGCCGATCAGCGGACCTGCGGTCGGGACGATCATGCAGACTACTGCGGTTACGAGTATCGGGAAGACGACCTTTTCAAGCTGTGAAACGGGGCGAAGTGAGGTCATCTTGATCTTTCTTTCCTTTTCGGTCGTGAGCAGTCTCATAATAGGCGGCTGTATCATCGGGATCAGTGCCATGTATGAATACGCGGCAATAGCGATCGCTCCGAGCAAATGCGATGCGAGCGTTTTTGTTACAAGAATTGCCGTCGGTCCGTCAGCACCGCCGATAATTCCGATAGCTCCCGCCTCTGCGAGAGTAAACACGCCCGAAATATATGCACCGGCAAAGGCAACGAACACGCCAAACTGTGCACCCGCGCCGATGAGGAGCGATTTGGGATTTGAGATAAGGGGAGTGAAGTCGGTCATTGCACCGATACCGATAAATATCAGTGACGGATAGATACCGAGCTTAACTCCGAGATAGAGCAGATCGAGAAGTCCCGCCTCCGCGCCGCCCGTTGGGTTAAGTATCTTCAAGACATCAAACTCAACATCCGGATCTATAAAATATTCCGCATGGAACATTTCAGCCCCGGGGAGGTTGGTAAGCAGCATTCCTATGGCAATAGGGAGAAGGAGCAGAGGCTCGAACTGCTTGACTATCGCGAGATAGACGAGCACACCGACGATCGCGTACATGATAAGATATTTCCAAAACTCGACGTCGCCGTTAAAGAGCTTGTAGATTCCCATCGACTCAAGGAATTTCTGTAGAGTTTCAAGCATATTTTATGCCTTCCTTTCGTTTTTTGGAATAATACAAGATCACTTTATCGAAACGATAAGGTCGTCGGTCTGAACAGCCGCTCCCTTACTTACATTCACGGTAGCGACAGTGCCGTCGGTCGGAGCAAAGATCTCATTTTCCATTTTCATTGCCTCAAGGATCGCGACGATGTCGCCTCTCTTTACAGCCTGTCCTGCGGTAACATTGACCTTCAGTATCGTTCCGGGCATCGGAGCCTTTACCTCGGTAGCTCCTGCGGGTGCTGCTTTCGGAGCAGCTTTCGGAACTGCAGGTACAGCTTTAGGTGCTGCAGGGGCAGCAGGGGCTACAGGTGCGGCAGGTGCGGCGGGTGCGGCGGGTGCGGCAGAGCCCTGAGCAACCTCTTCGATCTCGACATCATAAGAGACACCATTTACGGTAACATTGAATTTTCTCATAGTTATATCCTTTATATCCTTTCGTGCTTTCGCTGTTATTATAGGTTAATTTTTATTCCAATGGACGTTGTTCCCGCTCCGTTTGAAGGAAACAACGCGGAAAGATCCGACGGGTGCGTCTATCGAGAGCGATATTGCCGCCGTGATCGCCGCAACGATCGCGGCATCGTCCTCGTCGGGCTGAGCCTCGGGAATCACCGTGGCCGGGGCTGATGTCTGCTCTGTCGGCGTGCTGTCGGGCATTTTCGACTTGCCTGTTGCTCTGCTGACTACCGCATGGAAGATCTCGATTATCGCCCAA
Organism: uncultured Lachnospiraceae bacterium; assembly: GCA_964582375.1. Taxonomy (GTDB): domain Bacteria; phylum Bacillota; class Clostridia; order Oscillospirales; family CAG-272; genus CAKSQF01. The sequence continues at coordinate 5,163 of CAZORL010000006.1, read as the reverse complement.
AGCACGGAGAGTGCCAAAAAGACAACGAGTATTCCGATAAGTGTGTCCTGAAGAGCCTCGACCGTGCGCTCGCCGATCGGCTTACTTACATCTGCCAAAACATAAAAAAGGTTCATTAACTGATCTCCTCCCAACTATCGTTAAAAAGGAAGTTTCGAATGCTTTGCGTAAGGCGTGCCCGACGCCTTTGCCCAAAATGCGTTGAGTGCCGCGATCACGCGAGCACGAAGCTCGGCAGGAGCAACAACATCGTCAATATCACCGGTGGATGCCGCCGCGATTGCCGATGCATGGATCTCTGTCCACTCATTCTTTCTCGCCTCTCTGTCAGCGGGCGTCTTGATCTTATCGCCGTACAAAAATTGTACTGCCGCATCCGGTTCCATGACCGAGATCTCAGCACCCTCAAGTGCAAGCACGACATCCGCACCGACTGCCTTTGAACCGAGCAATGTATAAGCTGCGCCGTAAGCCTTACCGACAATGGCGGTTATCTTTGTATTGGTAGATCCGGCATATGCCGCCGCAAGACGCGACAGCTCGGGGGCGTAAACCGCATTTTCGGCATCAACCGAAAGATCGATACCGTCGGTATCCACGAGAGTGATGACAGGGATCATAAAGTTGTCGCAAAAGGATATGAATGTCGCCGCCTTGCGGGATGCCGCAGGGGTCAAGGTCTTGCCGTGCTCGGTAGCAACAACACCGACCGTGGCATAACCGACAGTGGCAAGCGCGGTAACTATCTCGGGAGCGAAATCGGGTTTAAGCTCGGTATATCTGCCGCAATCGGCGATCGACGAAAGCAGTGCGTGTGCATCCTTTGCATTCTCAAACTCGGGAGTGGGGCGAGAGGGGTCATCCTCGACGCCGCCGACATAGAAAAGTCCCTGTGCATTATTCTGCGGAATGCTCGAGACAAGCTCTTTAGCCTTGGCAAGAGCATCTGCTCCGCTCTCGCAAACGATATCGACAAGTCCGCTCTTTGCGACTCTTTCGATCTTGCCTGCGTCCTTCATGCCGAGATTTTTGAGGACGAAGGGGGGATTTACATAGAAGCTTGCATCCTTTGATGCGACGATGATATCGAACATCGACACCGCCGCCGATGACATACCTCCGCAAACTCCGTCAACAACGGCGATCTGCGGGATGATGCCCGATGCCTTCGTGATCTTGGCAAGAAGCTTGCCGTATGCCGAAAGCGCTCTCTCACCCTCGTTTATGCGTGCACCTGCGCTCTTCCAAATACCGATGATCGGTGCTCCGCCCTTTATCGCCATGTCATAGGTCGAGCAGATCTTTTCGACCTCAGCCTGTCCGAGTGCGCCCTTGTCGCGGGTCAGATCCTGTGCAAAAACGAATGTCAATGCACCGTCTATCGAACCGTAGCCGCAAACGACCGATGCATACGACTCTCCGCCGACGTACGAGCCTATCTCGAAGAAGGTATTCTCATCGAGGATCGCCGAAATATCATCGTACGCACCGCCCGTGCGGACGAGCGGACTTTTCTTTTTTAACTCCATATATTACTCCTTCTCGGCGGTTTACGGTCTTTTCCGACTGCAAAACCACCGAGAGTGCAGTCACCGCTTGGGGGCATTTTTCATGTGAACTCACATCTTCCCCCATTATGCTCTTATTATACAACAAAAAAGGAAAAAATGCAAGCCCCAGACGCAAAATTTTTCATTTTTTCAAAGAAAAAGTGATGCTTTGACGACCAAAGCCATAAGTCTGCGACACGAGGAATGCTGACAAAAACTTTGTGCATATTCATGAAAAGGAGACGTCCAAATGAAACGGAGTTGTTTACCGTGTCATCCGGAATGAGTTTACGGGTCTGAACGAAAAAAATGCTGTCTCAAGATCCCATGATCGGGGTCTTAAGACAGCATTTTCGTTATTAATTGTCCTTTTTCTTCTTTTTAAGTACGACAACGACAGCAACCGCGGCGGCGGCAATTATTACGGCAGCCGCACCAATGATAACGGCAGTCGTGGGGAAATCCTTCTTTTCGTCTGTATCGACGCCGATGTTATCGGGTGCCTCGATGGGGTCATATTTGTCAGGGGAGGCATTCAAGGTCTTGAGAATTTTTGCAATGCTGTATGCAGCCTCGGTCAGCTCTTTTGACGAGGGTCTGCCCTCAAGTACTTCTTGTGCGGCAATCACGGCGGCGGTCAGGTTCTTATCATCGGCAAATTCGGACGCCTCGGCGGATTTGATCAGCTCGGTCAGTGCTATCTCGCGACCTACCGAATTGAGCCTTTTCTGAGCATTTGCAATCGTTTTTGCCATATCGCCGCCAATGGCTTTCAGTGCGCTGCCAAGGCTCTTTTCATACTCGGGGTAATTTTCGAGCACCCAATCAAGTTTTGCAACATCCCTCACACCCTCCGCAAGCTTTTCAAAGCGAGCAGATGAATGAGCGGTGGGATCTTTGGCATCCGCGAGATCGGGATAGATAAGATAGATATCGCCTGCGACATAGATACGGTGGTAACTGCTGTTCAGCGGATCGACATTAAAGGCATCGAGTGCCCAACGAAGGAAGCCGTCAGCACCCCTTTGAGCGGCGTACCACAATGTGTAGAGGCTCTCGATCGGCGCGTTGGACAGAGCGGAGTTTTGCGGACCGCAGGTGTAGATGGTGGTGGTCAGCCCCTTGCTCTTACGGTGGGCGACGACTTCGTCCACATGACCCGCATCCAATGTGATGGCAAGCGAGAGATCGGTGATGCGATCAAACAGATACTCGGTCTCGAATGAATACACCGCAAGGGCAGTCTTGAAGCACTGTCCGTTCTCATCCTTGACAGATTCGACAACATCGAGCACCGCCTCGACCACTTCGGGACCGCGCTCGTCCATTGCCATATGTATGCGGTCAAACCAGCCCTTTTCCTTGGTATGTGCCATAAGATCGGTGAGAAATTCCATCCAGACCTTCGTATAACGAAGCGACCCCGGGGTCAGATTTTCGGACATGACTTTGTCACGTTGCTCACTGTAATAGGTGATTCGGCTGACCCAGTCACCGATGGAGAACGCCATGATAGGACCGTCAATGCCGCAGGATGTGCAAAGTTCCACATAATAGTCGAAATCCGTGTAATCGAACTCAAATGTGCCGTCCTTCTTTTGCGTCCACTTGATCATTGAGGGGTAAGGATCGGGTGTTTGAGATCCCCACGCATCCTCGACGATGGTGACGGTGACGCTGTTTCCGCCCGCCGCCTTGTAAAGCTCAAGCTGTGAACGCAGTCCGGCCTCATATGCGGGATCAAGGTGTGTGTTCCACAGACCGTCAAGACCGTCCCCGAAATACTCGGCGGTAGTCTTGCCCGAATAGTAGCGATTTGAAGAATACGGGTACTGCCAGACCTCGAAAGGAACATCGCCCTCGGGTCGCTCAAGTCCGATAACCTCTACCGAAAGCTTCAATGTTTCGGGTTTGTCAAGTCCGTCGGCGGTGATCGATATCTCGCCCGTATAATCTCCGGGCAATGCATCCTTTGCCGTCTTGATCTGCACCCAGACCGACGACACCGACGATGCAGGGAGATCGACAGGTCCTTTGGAATACAGAACATCGGGGACATATTTGCCCGTGTCGTGGGCAAGGACGGTCTTGATAAAGTAAAGGCTTACCTCGCCGCAAAGCTTGTCGCCGTGGTCATTGACAAGCTCGCCTGCGGTGAACTTGACATTTTTGAGTGCCTTGCCTGTCGTGAACATGTCAAATTTCGCCGATGCCACATCGTCAAGCCATGCGACCACACTGAGTTTGGTCGATTCTTTGCCGCTGAGATCCTCAAAGAGATCATAATAATCCTCGGGCTTTGTGTGGACGTTGGTATCGCCTTCGATGCAGATCAGATCGCCGCCGACAGACTCACGAACTTTGACAGTAATTGTACCCGAAAACGACTTGTCAACAGGGGCAAGAGTGATCACAGCCTCGCCAACACCCTTTGCGGTGATGACACCTGCCTCGTCAACGCTTGCCACCGACTCGTCGGACGATGAATATGTGATGTCGGGAGACTCGGTTGCGTACTCGGGGAGGATGGTGTAAGACGCCTGATAGCTCATCCCTGTCTCTAACGTGATCTTTTCGGTATCGACCCGAACCCCGGTTGCGGGAATGCCCGACGATGTCGTGACGACCGCATAATCGATGCTCGCCTCGTGTGTGTTGCCTGCTGATGGATTTTTGTCTGCCACAAGCTGAAGCGTGACGTAATGCTCGCCCTCGGTCAGCTTATCGCTCTCAAAAAGCAGAACCTTCTCAATTCGCGACCGATTGTAGAAATCGACAGTGCCCACAATCTCGCCGTCAACACTGACGCTTGCCATGCCGCCCTCGGGGACTTTATGCCCATAGATCGCCACGCGCTCGCCGATAAAGCGAAATGTCACGCCCGGATAGTTCGAGCCGAACTGATTGGTGGTGGTCCAGTGCTCGTCGCCACCCTCAAAACGCTCGGGATAGCCGCCTTCGTGCACCCACTGACCGTGGAAATCAAATTGGAAGTTGCCCGTACCCGTCTCGCTGTCGTTGACGGTGACCTCCTTTTTTTCGTCGGCGGCAACGGCGAGCATTGGCGTGATCGCGCCGCCGCAAATAAGCACGGCAAGTGCGGTCGATAAAACGCGAGTGAATGTCTTTGGGAAATTTTTCATGATAGCCCCTTTCTTTGGTTGGCAGATCGTCCCTTTTTTTGACCATTATATCGCATTTATGATCAATTGTCAAGTGAAATTGACAAAAAAATCGCGTCACCTCAAAAAAACCTCACGGAAATTTATCCGTGAGGTTTTTTGTTATGTTACTGATTCGACATATTCGCGATGTATTTTTTCATCATGATAACATCGTGACAGTTGATCTTGCCGTCGTTGTTCATGTCGGCACCGGGGTAGACCTCGACACTTGACATATCCAGCACCGCGTCATAGTTGGCAATATACTTTTTGACAAGTATAACATCGTGGCAATCGATCGTGCCATCGCCGTTTGCATCGCCGAAGATGAACTCGCGTGTTCCGCAGATACAGTCGCCGTTTTCGTCAAAATCGTGCGCTGTCTCGGACATGATCTCGGTGCCGCAGCAGCTCCACTTTTTGGCATGCGTGTCAGCCGTGCGGATCCA